>JABRVZ010000093.1:0-77530 GCA_039961775.1 Chloroflexota bacterium | reverse complement strand
CCGATTACAGCGGTCACGGGTTGAGGGGTGACGGTGGGGGTGAGGGTGGGAACCAGCGGCAGGGTGGCGGTGGCTTGGGAGGCAGGAGCAGGTTCCGGCGTGGCAAGACCCGCCTGTATTCGTATCCATTGCAGGGCGCCGGTGGAAATCATCAGCCAGGCGAGCAGGGCGATGAGGATGGCGCCGGTGAGTGAAATCCCTCCGAAGGTGAGGGGATAGAAGCGCAGGAAGAAGAGGGTCAGGAGGCAGAAGAGGGTTGCCCAGGCAAAGTGGATGAGGAAGACGAGAAGACCGGGCAGGGCAAGTCCTTCGACGCCGCTTCCCAAGCCGAAGCCTGCCGCACAGAGGGGCAGGAAGAGTTCGTAGGCGACGAGGGCGCTTGGCAGGTAGGGGCGTTGTTCGGAGCGGACGAAGGAAAGGGTGATGAGGATGGCGCCGATGGCGAGTACGAAGAAGTCGGGCGTCCACAGGCGGCTGTGCAGGAAGGCTTCGTTGAAGGTGCGCGGCTGTGGGAAGATGCGTGTGGCGTAACCGGCGACGATACCGCCCAGGGCAGTGAGCAGGGCGCTGAGGAACAAGGCGAGCAGGGTTTGGAGGAACAACCGCCCGGCGCCGGCGATGATGCCCAGCGACATGCCGATCCAGGGGGTGAGGAGCGGGGCGACGAGCACGCCAAAGATGAGCAGGCTTTGCGAGTCGAGGAAGTAGCCCAGCCCCATGATTGCGCCAGCCACCAGCGCAAAGATGAAGAGTTCAAAGGAGGGAAAGGCGCGGCGCGCGAGATGGTCGAAGAGTGCGGCGCGTTCCTCCTCGTTGGCAGGGAAGTAGGCGCGGCGCAGGGCGCGGCGTCTGCGGGCGCGGGAGGAGACGAATTCCTGTCCCGGTTCGGGCGGCGGGGTTGTCGGCTGTTCCATTGGGTTTATTTTCTCAGGCTGGCGCGGATGCGCTGCGGGTTGGCGAGCAGCGCCAGCGCGGAGTGAATGTCGGGCAGGAGCAGGTCGGCGGAGAGAAGCGTCTCCACGGCTGTGCCTTCGCGCGACAGCACGCATAATCCCAGCGCGGCTTCGCTGAGCATGAGGGCATCGTTCGCGCCCTGTCCCAGCGCAGCGACATTCTCGGCTCCCAGCCGGCGGACATACTCCGCTTTTTGCTCGGCTTCATGACCGGGCTGTATGCGGACGGCGGTGAGTCCGAGTTGGCGGTCAATGGCGGCTTGTTTTCCGTGGGTGTCGGCGGTCAGCAGATGAATGGTCAGATGATTTTTCAGAGACTCAATCTGTTCGGCAACACCTTCAATTAATACGCCGTCCACTGCCAGCGTGCCGTTGACATCGCTGACGAGGTGCTGTAAACGAAGTGTGCCATGCCCGGGGATTTCGATTTCTATCATGGCGACAATTATACAGGGATAACCCTCTGCAGGAAGGGCGCATCTTTGCTGGACCCGAAGCCTGATTCGCCCAATCGGCATTGATCTCTGCTTGACATGTTTTCTCCTTAAGGTATAATCGCCGTCGCCTTCCTCGCTAGCTCAATCGGCAGAGCGGGCGGCTGTTAACCGCTAGGTTCGAGGTTCAAGTCCTCGGCGAGGAGCCTCTTGAAGTCAGGGACCTCCCTGAATCCTGTAATGCGTCTTGGGTCCCTGGGCGCAGCGACCTATGGCTACCCTCCCGATCCTTCTTCCTCTCCCCGAAGCCGCCCGCAAGTACGGGCTGGATGAAGCCCGCTTGCGCGCCTTGATTGCGAAAGGTACAATCAGGGCGGCTATGATGAACAACCAAGTTGTAATTTCCGAAGACGATGCCCAAGCGCAAGCAAAACCGCTCCGCAAAGAAGATTTACCGGAGTGGAAACAATTTTCTCACTTGCAGAAAGGCATCGGGGTGAGGGAAGCGAGTAGAAAGTATGGTATTCACCCAGCGACATTGTCTGTTTGGGCGAAAAAAGGTGTTATACAAATTATCAGTGTAGAGCCTAATAAAACCTTGCTAAATGAGCAGGATGTAGCCTATGCCTGTTTTATTTACAGGCAGAGTGGTAAACAAGGGAGGAGGGTATTTGACGAGAATGGATTACCCTACAAACCAAAAACGGGTCCACTTGCTTTATAAACGGCTTGCAAGCCGTTTTTTTTTTACCCCAGACTGTCTAAAGTATTGACATACTTTAGACAGCGTGCTATATTACTGCTCTAGCACCTTTCCAAATAACAGCCTCAAACACAACGCCCCAGCGAGGGCGTTGTGCGCCCAGCCGGGGCGTTCCGTGAGCCGTGCGGGAACACGCTCACGGTGAGGCAAGCAGGTTCGGTCTGCTCACCCCATGAAAGTATATCAGACACAGACACCCTGCCAAACCCGGCAGGGTGTTTTTGTTTTCGCCGATCCGGGGATGACGATTAGGTTTGCAGATGGGTTGCCTCTGCGGTGGGTGCAAGTCTCACCCGTCTGCGGGTTCAACTCCCGCACGGCGCTTGCAATTTCCATGCTAACGTCGGCTGAGTAGGGAGGCGTGGTGCGAGGCAGAGTCATCTGCACTTGGCGGAGCATGTGGGAGGGACAGCCCCATGCTTGACGGGCGGACGGCGAGACCAAGGGAAGCCGTCCGGGGGACGTGACAGCCGGGAGAGACCGGCAATCTTGAACCTTGACATGGTGCCTCCTCCAAAACCAACCGGCACAGTGACGGGAGCGCTGTCCCCGCTTCCGCGATGGGTGCAAGTCCCACCCGGTTGGACTGCCGAACCGCTGGGGAGTAGCAGCCCCCTCTGCGAAGCGGTGAAGCCCACACACCCGAAAGTGCTGGGAAACAGGCAGGGTGACAGCCCGGAGAGACGGGCAATCCTTTCCCACTCGCGACGGGAGACCCAGAAGTCCGAGCGAACAAGGGCGAGTTACAAGTTCGCCCTTGTAAGGATGCAGACAAGCGAACCGCTGACGAGCGGGCATGCTTGACGGTGGGACGGGGAAGCGTGACCACGACGCTGGCAAAAGCCAAACGAGGGTCTCCAAATAGGGACCAATCCCCCTGCGGTGGTGTGAAGGGGGGACGATTTTCACCTGTCATTATGTACGAAGCGGAGCAACTATGTCTTGCCCCCATAACCGAGTAATTGGCGATAACTATGGCAAGACCTGTCTGGATTGTGGGCAGGTCTTGGAAGGTTACGGCTATTTCGCCGAAGGTTCGCGCGTGTGCATTCACCTTTGGCTGCAAGACGGCGATGGTTATGTCTGCATGTACTGCGAAACCTGGCGTCCATCACGCGCGGACGGGGAGGTGGACGAATGAAAACGAAACTCCCCCTTCCCGAAGCCCAGAAGATTGCCGCCCGCGTCATTGACGCGCTTGCGACGTACTGCGCCCGCATCGAAGTGGCGGGCAGTATCCGCCGTCAATCTCCGCAGGTGGGCGACATCGAAATCGTCTGCCAGCCAAAGATGGGCGCAGACCTGTTCGGGCAGCCCTACCCCCTGCCCGTCCCCACTGAAGGACTTGGGCGGCACGAGGTCAGCGGCGACCGCTACCGCAAAATCCTACTTCCTGAAAACGTACAACTTGACCTGTTCATCGTCCTGCCCCCCGCGCAGTGGGGCGTGATATTTGCCATCCGCACGGGCGGGGCAGAGTTTTCAAGGCGGCTGGTCACCAGCCGCTTGCATGGCGGATTGTTGCCGCCACAATATGTCGTCGAAGACGGCGCGGTACACAGCGCCGTTACGAACAAAATCGTCCCCACGCCCGAAGAGAGTGATTTTTTCGCCCTCTGCGGGCTGGACAATATCCCACCACAAGAAAGGAACTGAACATCATGTTTGAACTTCAATTCATCGGCAATCTGGGCAAGGACCCGGAAGCCCGCTACACCCAGGACGGCGTGCTGGTGGTCAACTTCCCTGTGGCGGTGACTGTCAAAAAGGACGAAACCGTCTGGGTCGAAGTCACCGCCTGGCGCGAACTGGGCGAACGCTGTCACCAGTATTTGGCGAAGGGTCGTCAGGTGTTCGTGCGCGGTGTTCCGACTGTCGAAGCCTTCACGCGCAAGAACGGCGAAGCGGGCGCGGCGTTGAAGGTCACCGCGCAGATGGTGCAATTCGTGGGCGGCAAGGGTAAGGAAGCCGACACCGCCCCCGCCGCTCCTGAACCGGAAGATGAAATCCCCTTCTAGCATCCGCGCGGGCTATGTTTGGAAGGTAGTCCGTGACCCGACCCGCATCGGGTATGAGCCAGGCATGTTCTATGGCGGTCATTTCCGCTGGTGCGACATCGAACTGCCTTTAGCGTGCAATGAAATCATCCCCTGCCCGTTTCCCAACGGGACGGTATTCGAGAACATCAAGACCGGCGAGCGGGTGGTGATTCGGCGAGGTCGGGCGAAGAGATTGGAGGTAAGGCATGGTGGTATTTCTAATCATCCTGGCGTTTCTCGCGCTGCTGGCGATAGCCGTCAGCGTGTCCATGCAGGCGCGCGCTGACGCCCTGCAAGCGCAAGCCGCCATCGAAGCGGCGCGCGCGGCGCAGATTGCCGCCAGCGGGCAGGCAATCAATTCCGCCATGCTGACGTTCCTGGTTGTGGCGTTTGGCTTGACTCTGTTGGTCGCCCTGATTCTGCTGGGATACATGCTGTACCAGCGGAGCAAGCCGCAGCCACAGGGGAAGTGGCTGGCGGGTCCAAATGCCAAGTGGGGGCGGGTGGGAGATGCCTCCCGCCTCGCCTCCCTGCCGCAACCGCAAGGAGACCCGCTCCAGCAATTGGTGCAGTTGGAGGTATTGCGCTACCTGCGGCAGATGAACGCAGCGCCGCTTTTGCCGCCGCACACCAACCTGCCGTACCAGGAGGATGACGATGAACCGCTTTGGTAAGGCGCTGGTTCTTTTTGTGCTTCTTTTCGCCGCCATACTGTTTGTGGCTTGCAGCAGCGAGCCGCTGGACCCCGCCGCCCAAGCGGTGATGGCAACCCAGCGGGCGGAATCCGCCGTGCAGACGGCGCAATACTTGGAAGCCGAACAGGTCAAAGCCGAATCCGCCGCCCGGCAAGCCGAAGCCACAGCGGAGTATTACCGTATGCTTCGCACTGCCACCGTTGAGGCGGCTACCATGCAGGCACAGGCGACTGCCACCGAACGCGCCTGGATTGCCCAGCAGACGCAGGACGCTCTGCGCGTCCAGCAGACTGTGGAATCTTGGCAGATAACGCAGACTGCTGTGTACGCCGTCTCCACTGCGACCCAGTTAGCCGTTACCCATCAGGCGGCGATTGACGCCGCCAACGTGGGCATTGCACAGGAGGCGCTGAAGCAGGAACAAATCCGTACCATCCGCCAGGATTACACCAAGTACGCCTGGGCTGTGCTGCCTTTCTTCCTGATTGCTGCAATCATCGTACTGGCTCTTTATGGTTCTTGGCTCTTTCAGCGCAACCGCGTACTGACGCAGTTGGCGGACGGCAAACTTATCCTGTTGCAGGACGGCAAGGTTATCGTGCCAGACCGTTCAAAAGGTCCGGTGGTTGACCCCAACAACCCGCCTGAAGTGGACGCCGGGCAATTGCGGATCACGGAGAACGACCAGAAGGTGAGCGCCATTCGTGCGCTGGCAGCAGGTGGGCAGAAGGACAAGGCAAAGCAGTTGATGCAGAGCATGAGCGCTCCGCAGTTGCCTCCGCCCCAAGTGGAGATTGTGGACGAAAAAAGTGTACGTCCTTTGCTGGAAGATACTCTGCCTGCCATTTACCGGAAATCACTGGAGGAATGATGATTACCAGACGGATTCAACACGTTGCTGAAGGGATTGCGTACCGCCTCCCTCTGGTGCTTGCCAAGCGCAAACTTGCTCCAGCCATTGCGCGCTACGCCCTGGTAGAGGTCAGGGGCTTGCCGCTCCTGGTCGCGCCGCTGGATACTCAACGGGTCGAGCGGTTGGAGCAGTACGCCAGCGACGAACTGCTGCGGCAAATCACCGCCGAGATGGGCTATCCGGTATTCCTTTCCTCGAAGGGCATGGGCTATGTATTCGTACTGGGACACCTTCCCCGCTTGCCCAAGCGGGTGGAGTTTCCATTGGATGCCCCGATGAATCTTGTGAGCGTGGGGGAGGGAAGCAGCGGGGCAATCAGCCTGCGCTGGCAGGATTTAGGTCATGTCCTCGTGGCAGGGCAGACGGGTTCGGGCAAGTCCGTCTTCCTGCGCCTGCTGGTCTATCAAGCGCTGCGGGACGGGATGAGCCTGCTGCTGTCCGACTTGGACCAAGCCACCTTCCCCATGCTGGCAGGGCATCAGCAATTGCTTGCGGACATCGCCAGCACGCCGGAGAGCGGCGTACTGCTGGTACAGCAGGCGCTTGCCGAATGTGACCGGCGGGCGGAGTTGTTCCGCAAGGTCAACGGTTTCCCCGATACGCTCGAAGAATACAACCGCCTCGCCGTACAGGAAGGGCGGGAGCGCCTGCCGCGCGTGCTGGTAGTGCTGGACGAGTTTTCCGCCCTGGCGGTGAGCGCACCGGAGATTCGCCAGCAGATTGCACAACTCGGCTGGCGCGGGCGCAAGTTCGGCGTGCAGGTGGTGTTTGCCGCCCAAGAGTTCACCAAAGACATTGTGGGACCTCTGCGTGAGCAGGTGAACACGGCGGTCTGCTTCCGCGTGCGGAGCGCGGAGATGGCAAAGCGTGTCCACTGCGACGGTGCAGAAAGCATCTCCCCCCAACGTCCCGGCTTGGCAGTGACTGACCGCTGGGGCATGGTGCAAACCTACTTTGTGGGCAAGTCCCTGCTGGGCGAAGCGCGCCCGGTGTTGAGCGACGAGGAAATCGAAGTCGTGCGGAAGGCAGGGGAAAGCGGGCAGGTCTCCATCCCGAAGTTGGTGGGGTGGGGGTGGAGTGAATGGAAAGCCCGGCGTCTGTTGGACGAATGGGAGCAGCGCGGCTGGCTGGTGCGCGAGGGGACGAACCGCCGAATTTCCCCGAAACTGCGGGAAATCGCCTCAAACCCTCAAGCCCCTCAAACCGCATCAAACCCATCAAAGCCTTCATCAAACCTCTCAAACGGGAGTGCGTATGCGGAGATTCCTGCTGATAAGAAATGACGATGTGTCGGGAGTGTCGGGTACTGGATTTGTAGCGGAAGGAGTGGAGTTTTCGGACGGCACAGCGGTCATGCGCTGGCTGCGAGCGCCGTTCGGCTTGAACATCTACACGTCTGTGAATGCGCTCATTGCCGTTCACGGACATGAAGGAAGGACAAGGATACAGTGGATTGACGGAGGTAACGGGCATGACCGAAACAACTTGGAGAGCCTATTGGATTCAATCCAAAGACGAATTGGAGAAGGCGCTGGCGAGTTACGAGCGGGTCACTGACGAGAAGCCCCTCGTCGTCCAGATAAGCGAAAGAGCGCCGGAAGACCTGTTGAAGTGGGTCGAGCAGACCGGGCTGGAGGTTCTCGTGTCGAAGTGGCTCCAGCCGCATGACGTATGGCTGACGCACGAGACCAAAGTCAAACAGGTGCAATTGAGTTTTGCATGAGCGAGCGGATGGCGCTTCTGATTACACGGGAACGCCCGCCGTTCGACGGTATGGAATTGCTGGAAGACGGGCTGTATCTGGTGAGAGTCACAGAAAGCGAAGCGGAAGCCTGGCTCTCTGAACACAAAGGCGTGATGTTTCTGGAGGAACAATGGCAAAAGTAATCACAGTAGCGAACCAAAAAGGCGGGGTGGGCAAGACCACCACTGTTGTCAATCTTGCCCATGCCCTCGCCCTTGCAGGCAAGGAAGTGCTGGTGATTGACCTTGACCCGCAGGGGCAGGTTGCTACCTTTCTTGGAATGGAACAGGGTGCGGGAGCGTTCTACCTGCTCTCCACAGCGGTTGACCCTGGTGCGAATTCGCTGATGGTACTGCGTCAGCAGACACGTTTCAGCGGACGGGACAAAATGTATCTCATCCCCGGCAATCCGCTGACCAACATGGCGCAAACGATGCTGAATGCGTCCAATGCGCCGGTGTCGGTCATTCGGCGGATGCTTCTGCCGATGGTGAGCAACGGCAAGCCCGACTATATCCTGCTGGACACCGCTCCAAGCGTGGGCGGTATTCAGGAACGTGCAGTCTGGGCGGCGGACATGCTCATCATTCCGACCCTGCCCGATTCGTCCAGCCTGGAGGGGGTAAAGTACATGGCGGGCATGGTTCAGGAATTGAAGAGCAAGGGTTGGACCGGTTTTGTGGCAGGCATTCTTCCGACCCATTACGAAGAACGCACCCGCGAGTCTCGTTCTTCGATGGATGACTTGCGGCAGGCGTTCGGTTCGCTGGTACTTGATCCAATCAGCGACCGCACGGCGTTGCGTGATGCCCGCAGCCGGGGGCAGACGATTTACGAGTACGAAGCGGACAGCCAGCCAGCGGCGGAGTACCGCCGCCTGGCGGAAATCATCATGCGCCTGGGGCGGGAGTGATGGAATGACGAAGAAAGATACCCAGCGCCGCAATCCTCTAGCAGCCCCGCCAAGTGACGAGCAGTCATCCATGTGGCGGCAGGTGCTTTCGCAGATTGGCGACCCGGAGCGCATCGAGCAGGCGAAGACCCCCGCCGCAAAAGAGCGCAAGCGGGAGTGGGAAAAGGCACATAAGCCCAAGCACTATCGCGGCGTGCCTGCGGACATCCGCCAGCAGGTGAAAGAGATTGCCGAGACGTTGAACGTGCCTGCCGATGAGGTAGCACGGGCGTTCTTTGAATATTCGCTCACCTGCTTGAAGCGCGGGACGCTGGTGTTATCGGGAACGCCCAGTCAGCGGCGGGTGCGGATGACGCTGTACGCCTCCGGCGCGGGGTGGGCGGAAAACGGCTGGAAACCGGAACCGCCGCAGAAGCGGAGCGGACGGAAGAAAGACGATGCAGCGTTGTGGCGGGAGGCGGTCTATTACCGCATCCCGGACACACTGCACGAGCAAGTCAAGCAGGCGGCGGATGATGTGTATCCGATAGGGGAGGTGGCGGCAACCCTGTTGAAGAACGGGATTGAGGGTTACCGGCGCGGTGCGTTGGTTCTCATGCCCCAGCCCAAAACCCCTGCAAACCTGGGCTGGGCGGGAGGACAGCAATGAGCGGTCGAGGAAAATGCAAGCGATTTTTCGGTAACGGTTGCAAAGACGCAACCGTTCCGCAACCGCTCCGCAACCGTTCTGCCACCGTTGCCGCAACCGTTCCGCAACCGTCGCCGCAACCGTTGAACCACACAGAAGCCCAAGAAGGCGCTGGAAAAGCCGTACCCGACTTCTGGTATGGGTTTGCAAAAAAGCCCGCTTCTAGGGCTTCCTGGTAAAAACTGGTAAAAAGAGGTACTACATCATGGCAAACACTACAAACGAGGCATTCCAGCAATTTTTGCTCTGGGAAAGCACCACACGCGACACACTAGATGTCAAAAAAATCTACATGGACATCGCGGGCGACCCGATGGCTGGCATCGCGTTGAGCGAATTGCTCTACTGGTACTTGCCAGACAAAAACGGCGGAGTCAGTAAACTCCGCATCGAGAAGCCGAAGGAAAAGGGCGGTCCGGTCTATCAGTGGATTGCAGTCCGCCGCTACGAGTGGTGGGACAGATGCCGCTTTTCACCCGAACAGGCGGACTATGCCCTGCGTAAACTCATCGAGCGCGGACTCATCGAAAAAAAAGTGTTCAAGTTCGATGGCGAGCCAACCGTCCACATTCGGCTGATTGAGGATGCTTTCTTGCAAGCGTTCAGCCGCCTGTCCGCCAATCCGCCCGTCAATCCATACTTGCCTCAAAAACCCGAATTGGGAAATTTCCCAAAACGAATTGGGACACCCCCCCCTGAAAATCCCCCGAATTGGGAAATTTCCCAAAACGAATTGGGAAATTTCCCTAAAACCATTAACATAGACTACATTACTCCTCCTCCTCCTCATTCCGCTGACGCGGAAAACGCGGAAATTCCGCAAACGATTGTCGAGGCTGCGAAACACCCAGACATCGCGCTGGTCAGGACAATTTCTGGGAACCTCCCCGACAATCGCTCCGATTGGCGGGAAATCATAGACCGTATGACACTTATCCGCCGCGAGCGTCCAGAGATGGACGAAGAGGCGCTCCGTGCCGAAGGCGGCTTGTATTGGCGTGCGTGGCACGAGCGTGGATACACTTCGCCGGGTTGGTTATCGTGGTGGGCAAATCGCCGCATCCCGGCAGGTCGCGGCAAAAAGCGCACAACCCGCCAAGCCAACTCCGCCATTCCTGCCGACCCTGCCGCTCCTGCGCTTGCCACTCCCACCCAGATCGCTCGAACGCCCGCCGTCGCTCCGCCCCCGCAGTACGTTTTCGACGCAATCGCCGCCCGTCGCAAACTTCCGTCCAGAGACTGACGATGACTAACAACCTGCCTCACAACCGCGAAGCCGAGGAAGCCGTCGTCGGCGCAGTCCTCATCAACCCCGACATTTTCACCCAGATTGACCTTGCGCCGGATGATTTTTACATCCATCGCCTGCGC
Organism: Chloroflexota bacterium; assembly: GCA_039961775.1. Taxonomy (GTDB): domain Bacteria; phylum Chloroflexota; class Anaerolineae; order Anaerolineales; family Villigracilaceae; genus Defluviilinea. The sequence goes on along the minus strand of JABRVZ010000093.1, from coordinate 67,017 downwards.
TGGGTCTGGGAGGCGTTCACGCGCCTGCACGAAAGCAAGATGCCTCTGGACATCGTAACGGTGGCAGATGCCTTGAATGCTCTTGGGCGGCTCGAAGAAGCGGGCGGCGCGGCATTCCTGACTGCGCTGCTGACGCAAGTCCCGTCCTCTCTCAACGCCGAAGGGTACGCCCGCATCGTGCGCGAAGATTCCGTGCGGCGCAAATTGCTCACTGCTGCGAATGAACTCGCGCGGCTGGCTTACGACCAAAGCAAAGACCTAGAGACGGTGCTGTCAGAGGCAGAGCAAGCGGTGCGCCGTGCATCCCAGCACGCCGTCGAGAACGATGCCCCCAACCTGGGCGAAGTGATACTCTCCCTCTACGACCGCGCCGCTGAGCGCAATAATCGTGCTGCCAATGGTGAGCAGCCTCCAACCCGCCTTATTTCGTCAGGTCTTGCTGACTTCGACCGTCTCCTGAAAGGCGGCTTTCGCCCCGGCAGGCTCTACATCCCCGCCGGGCGTCCGGGGCAGGGGAAGACCTCGCTCATGCTGACGATTGCCAATAACGCCGCCTTGCGCCAGCAAAAGCGCGTGGCAATTTTCTCGCTGGAGATGGGAAACGAGGAAGTCGCCGGGCGGCTGCTGGCAATGCAAACGGGGCTGGACGCCAATATGTTGCTGGAGGACACATTACCGGCGGACGCCTGGCAGCCATTCACAGAGGCGCTGGGCAATCCCGCCAATGGGCTTATCGTCCTGAATGACACCCCCGCGCTGACGCCGGTCTCGCTGCGCTCGAAGGCGCACCGAATCAAATCGGTCTATGGCATGGACCTGCTTATCCTGGACTATATCCAACTGATGCGTAGCGGCATCCGTACCCAGAACCGCGAGCAGGAGGTCGCGTACATCTCGCGCGAACTCAAACTCTTGGCGCGGGAGTTGGATGTCCCCGTCCTCGCTGCCGCACAGCTCAACCGCGCGGTAGAACAGCGGGCAGACCGCGAACCGCAACTGTCCGACCTGCGCGAATCCGGGTCGCTGGAAAATGACGCGGATGTAGTCGCTTTTGTGTTCCTGCCCGCCCCAGACGCGCTTACTACCAGTGTCAAGGTGGCAAAGCACCGCAACGGTCCGGTAGGCAAAATTGACTTGTTCTTCAACCGTAAACTGACCCGGTTTGAAAACCTCATGAAGTGAGCGCCCCATGTTTGCCAACCGCGTTTTGTTGCAAGGCTACCTTGAGATTGAGCGTGTCGAGCAGATTACGCTCGACCAATCCAGACAACTTTCCGCACCGGTGCTGCACGGCTGGCTGTGGACGGACGCTGCCGGGCTGGAGCGGCATCGCGTGGTGCTGGCGGATAAGCCAGCCTTGGGGTTTTTGGAGATGCTGCGTAAGTTCAATCCAGAGGGCGGGAGCGCCTTGCTGAGTCTCAACGGCAGCCGTTTTGAAGTGGCTCACTTGGACGGCAAGCCGTTCGTGGCGCTGGAGGGACGACTCTTGGACGGGGTGGTACAGGTGAAATACATCACCCTGTTGTCCATTCCCGAAGCGGGGCTGTTGCGATTGCTGACAGACCACCGCCTGCGGGAGATTGTGTATCACTGGGAGCATGTGCGGGAAGCGGATCGGGCGCACATGCACAAGTTGGTGCGGGAGATACGGGAGGCGCGCCGCCGCGCCCCTCAGCCTGACGGCTTTGGGACAGAGAGCGCCTGACGGCGCTGTGGGGCGTCCTGCCGTCCGCGCCCCCCGCATCTCGGCGCGTTGCGCCAGAGATTTAGGGGGCGGGACGGGAAGTCCGCCCTGACTTTCTTACGGGAGAAACGATGTTCAGACGAATTGATGACCTTTCAGGCGAATGGGTTGCCTTGAACATCTTCGATGTTCTTGGTGTGTTGTTGGCTATCTTGCGGCGGCTTTTGACCCCTCGCCGCTGGAAGGTCTAAAGCGCGCAAGGAGGCGAAATGAAATTCTTTGACTTCGTTGTGTTGTCTCTTGCAGGTCGGCGCAATTACGCGCAAACTAAACAGGGAGACTGACGATGACCGACATGAAAATCTTTGAAACCTTTCTGTGCGAGCAAGACCGTTCGCCGCTGACGGTGCGGGGGTATCTGACCGACTTACGCGCCTTTGCGCGTTGGTTTGAGCAGACCAACGGCAAGGCGCTGCGTGTGGAGGATGTGACCCCGGCAGATGTGCGGGAGTATCGCGCCTTTCTCCAAACGGTGAGAAAGGCGGGGACTGCTACCGTGCGCCGCCACCTGATGGCGCTGCGGCAGTTCTGCCGCTGGGGAATGGCGGCGGGGCGGATTGAGCGCGACCCGACGGCACAGGTCAAGTTGCCGCGTGACGAGAAAATCGCCCCTGGCTGGCTGACGAAACAGGAACAGTACCGCCTGGTGCGGGAAGCAGAGCGGGCAATGAGCGCGGCGGACACTCCGAAGCGGAAGACGCTGGCAGTGCGGGACTGGGCGCTGCTGGTGTTCATGCTGAACACGGGACTGCGTATTGCCGAAGTCTGCACACTGACGGCAGAGGATGTGCAGATGGGCGAGCGGTCAGGGTGGGTGAGTGTGCGCGGCGGGAAGGGGAGCAAGAGCCGCAAAGTGCCGCTGAACGCCGAAGCGCGAAAGGCGCTTCGGGTGTGGCTGGATGAGCGCGGGGATGCGGACAGTTTGTTTGATCTCACGCCTTCCGGTGCGTATCGCCGCCTGGCGGAGTTGGGGAGGCGCGCGGGCGTCGAGGTCCATCCGCACGCGCTGCGCCACACGCTGGCGAAGAACCTGGTGGATGCCGGGGTAGGGCTGCATGAAGTGGCGGCAGTGCTGGGACACAGCAATTTGAACACGACACGGGTGTACGTCACACCCGGCGAGCGCGACCTGGAACGCGCGATGAGGGCGCTGGAGGGCTGATGGAAGATTTGTTTGACATCGAGAACCTGCCGCGCTGCGAAAGGCACGGCTGCGTCATGATTCAGGTTCAGGAACCGGTCTGCCTGATAGAGTGGCTGGCAGAGAAAGCGGGGAACCGAACCGTGCAGGATGTGATGCGAGAGGAGGAACAGCCTGCCCTGATACTCAATAACGGCTTCATGCTCCCGATTTCGGGAGCATACGACGCCAAGAGGCATGAAAAGCCGGAACTTGCCCTGTTTATGGGACAAGTTGGAGAAGTGGAGGTGGATTTGCGTTTCGACGGCTGGCGGGTGTCCGACCTGTGGTTTGTTCGCGCGAAAAACAGCGGACAGGAAGCGATGCTCGCAAAAATCCGCCCGCCGGAGACGCGGGAAATGATGCAAGACGAGGCGGACGAGTATCCGTCTGTAATGCTCCACCTGTCGCTGGGAACTCTGCTGTATCTGCTGTTCGACGAGGAAATCCGAAAGGTGGAACCATGAACAAGGCGGCGATTGACCTGTTTTGCGGCGGGGGCGGCGCAGGGCTGGCAATGGCGCGTGTTGGGCTTGCGCCTGTCGGGGTGGACATGGACCCGGTGGCGCTGGAGGTTTACCGCCAGGCGGCGGGTGAAGCCGTGCTGGGCGACGTGGCGCAAATTGATCCTGCGACGGTTTGCGCTGCGCCCGCCCTTATCTGGGCGTCGCCGCCGTGCCAGCCGTGGAGTGAGGGGCGGCGCAATCAGGGGCGGGCGTGGGGCTTTGCCCTGTGGGACGGGCAAATGCTTCTCGAACCCGTCCGCTGGGTGGAGGCGCTAAAGCCGCAATGGGCAGTCATCGAAAATGTGGACGGATTGCCCGATGATGCGATAGCGCTGCTCACGGCGCGTCTGGCTGAATTTTTTCCCACTGTGACGCTCTTGCGTCTGGACGCTTCGGGGTGGTTGCCTCAAAGCCGGGGGCATGTTTTTGTTATCGGCGGTCCCGCGCCTGTGGCTGCGCCTGCGCCGCCAGGCGGCGGGACTTTCGCGTCTATCATGGACGGGCAGGACGCCAAGCCCGTGAAAGCCCAACATCTGAAATACGCGATGAAAAAATCTTGGGGTGTGCCAGTCGTGACACCTGATAGCCTTCTCCCGACTGTCTCCACGCGCCCGTATAGCGAGCGATGGACGGCTTTTGTGATGCCGAATGATGGGTATCTGCGCTTCCCAACGTTTTTAGAGGCTGCGCGGGCGCAGGGCTTCCCCGATGAGCATCCCATCCATGCGCTGAACGAGAAGCACCCCGGAGCCGCGTGGCGGCTTCTGGGGAATGCCGTCCCGGTACCACTGGCAGAGGCAGTATTGCAGGCGATTTTCAGCGCAGAAGGGGAAGAGCGGGGGAAACGGAAAAAGGTGTAAGGGGGGCTGGACGAATGTGGTACTACGCACACGGATTTTGAATGGTCGTTTAACTTACGTTTTTGTAGGTGGTAATTTTACGCTTTTGGTTGGTATTTTTAGTACAATAAAAGCATGAACATAATAACTTTGCCGGAAGGCTTTCGCCGCATCGAATGGGCGTTCCGCCGCCCGCGCTGGCAGCGCATGGTGATGATTGTGCTTTTGCTGGCAGGCGATGGCGTCTCGACAGCCGCCGAAATACAGCGGCTGCTCGCCCTTGACAGGAAGAGCGTCCACATTGCACTCGATTCCATGCTTGACCTGCTCGACCCGCTGATTGTCTCCCGTGTAGTGTCCATCGGCTCGCTGGGACGAATGCGGATTGTGAGCCTTACCGACTACGGCAAAGCCCTTGCGCGCGCGCTGGGCGTAGAGCCTGTCGAGAGCGACTGGGAGAAACTCATCCGCCTGCATCAGGGAGGAATGCAGGAGAAGCACGCCGCGCTGGTGCTGATGGCTGCGTATCAGGCGCGGCTGCGCGGATGGACAGCGGAAGTCGTGCCGTTCAATCCGCAAGAAACCCCCTGGTTTCAACCCGACCTGAAACTGACCGACCCCGAAGGCTGGTTCTACTACTGCGAGGTGGAGACCCGTTCACGGGTGAAGCCGCGCAAGTGGGCAAGAATGCGCCAGGTAAATCTCATCATGCCGACGCCTAACGCCCGTCTGTGGGTGGCGCGGCGCATCCAAAACATGGGTATCCCCGGACGCGCCACAGACCTGCGGACGCTGGCACAGCAGGCGAAGGCAGGCAATCTAAACTCTTTTTGGTTGGAGAAGTGGTAATGAAACGCTTTGTATTTCCCCTAATCCTTTTCGTTCTTGCGCTCGCGGCGTGTACTGCTGCGCCGCAGGAAACGACAACCCAAAACACCGCAACTTGGACGCCGACCGAAACGGCGACCGCAACCCCGCTGCCGACCTCAACGGCGACACCCACCAGCACGCCAACGGCGACACCCACGCCGCTTGTCCTGCCTGTGACCAACGGCACGCCTGTCCCCGACCTGTCCTACGAGGTCATCACGGCGGAGAACATCACCCGCTTGCAGCAGGTTGCCCGCTACGGCTACCCGCGCTTGCTGGGAGAAAACTCGTTCTATACGGTCATTCCTTACCGTCTGACGGCGGACGGCAAGACCCTCGTGGTGGGAACAACGCTGGGGCTGGAGTTATACGACGCCCAAACGCAGGAAAAGACCGGCGGGTTCGATGTGGAGTTCTTGGAATCCTTTGACATGACCCCTGACGGGCAATACATCCTCACCTTTGCGGGTGAGACCTTGACCGTTTGGACGCGGGACGGCGAGAAGGTGCGCGAGTTCGACGAGTTGGAAATCGGCGACGCTTGGGAGTTGAATCCTGTGGCTATCTCTCCAGACGGTACGCTGCTGGCAGTGCAGCGCGTAAATACGGACTGGCAGGAAGCCGACAAGGTGGACGTGTACCGCGTGGCGGATGGCAGTCTGGTGGATACCGTGCGCGGGAATGGCGTGGTTTTTTCCGCTCAATACCTGGCAACCGTTTTTGACGGTTCGGTGCGCCTGTATCCTGTGGCGGAGTTGGGGCAGGGCTGGGAAACGCGCCTGCCCAAACAAACCCTGCCCTGGTGCGGCGCGTCTGAAGGCGTCACCTGCGGGCTGGCGTTTTCTCCCGACGGGACGCAGGCGGCGGTGATCCGCCCCTCACGGGTGGATGTGTACCAAGTGGCAGACCGCGAAATGGTGCGGCAGGTGAGCGGGTGGGAAACGGATAGGTACTCTGCTCTGCCGCGTGTGCAATTTGCGGGCGGGCAACTGCTGATTGTCACCTCGCCGATTTACGATGCCAGTGGCATAAAGGTCAAGCCGCGGGCGATTGTGGTGGACATCGCCAGCGGCGAGTGGCTGAACGAGAGCGAAGTGCAGGACGGCTTTGCGTACCTGACCGATGGGCAGGTACGAGGCTTCGTGTGGAAAGCGGAAGCCGAGATGCCGTACTTTTGGCGTCCCGAGGTGAGCATCAATGATGATGGGCAAATGATTGTGAGGGAGTTGCTCTTTGATGGTGAGTACGCAATCTGTGTAAATCAAGATTGTGTTCGCACTCTTTCTGACTCAGATGGGAAGTACGAATTGCAACGCGATACAAATAGATTCAACATTGTCGAAAAAGATACCGGAGATGTTCTGCTCTCTTCTTCTGCGCCCCAAGATGTCTTTATACGGTTTCAGGTCTTTCCGAGTAGTGCGGGAGATGTGGTTTTTGTAGAAACCAGTCGGGGGGTAAACGCAAACGCCGTAGCGTATCGTGCAGACGGGCGGCGGGCAGAAATTGCCAGCGATTTTGTCATGAAGATATTGCCCGCTGGGAACAAAATCGCTTTTTCTGTTTTTGGTGAGGGAATAAAAGTGCTGGATGTCGAACAATGGTCGGTAAAGCGCTTTGCAGGCGAAGAATTACTGTATTTTTCGGGAGATAAAGCCTATATTGCAGACGATGATGCCATCCAAGTGTTGGATGTCATGAGTGGAAAATCGGAGTACATTCCTGTTCCTGGTTGGCGAATGGGTTCTACATGGCAGGGGTCCGGTTTTGCAGTAGCAGAGTCGGCAGAGAAGACGGAAAACCTGTTTTTGGTAAGCACTGGCGGGGTTGTTTACGCGATTGACTTGGATAAAACAGAACTCATCGCGCAAATCAAAACCATTGCGCCTTACTCAAACGCTGTCATGAAATTTTCCCAAGATAATCGTTTTCTGTTTACTTTTGGCATGGACGGTTTCATCCACGTTTGGGCGGTGATACCGGAGCCCCTCACCGCCCAAACAACCCCGTAAGCGTTCAAAAAGCGTTCAAAACAGCCCCGACTTGCGCGGGGCTGTTTTTTTTGGTATCTTTCAGGGCAGACGTAAACCCATACCCGAAGGCTTCATGCCTGCGGGGTGTGGGTTTTTTTATTGCCAAAAAAACACTGGAGGTAAAGAAAAAAATGCGTAAGTTGATTCTGCTGTTTCTCGCTTTCCTGCTTGCCGGGTGTAGTCTATCGGCAACCCCGACACCTACACCCATACCAACGGCAACGCCAACACCAGCGGCGCGGTATTACCCCACCGCAGACCCGCAGACTGCACAATTGTTACGCTCATTGCCAGAGCCAAGCGATTACTATGTCGAATTATCGCCGCCTGGCAGTCAAAAAGTATTCAAGGCATTTACCTTGATGGTGATTTCCAGCGGCGAGACTGCCACGATGTCCGCCGGTGATTTTGTGCTGGATGTTCTTTGGGTTTACGAGCGCAATCGTACCGTTGCTTATTATCCGCTGGTAGTAGGGGTGCAGGAAGGAGACACCTATACCCCTTACTACATGGGATACGCAGGCACGGCAGGGCGGCAAGAATATCTGGAGTTTCTCCAGAACAACGACATTTTGGCACGGGGACGCAAAATTTTTCCATTTGTTGAGGGAGACTATGTGAGCCGTGCGGGGATAGACTGGCAGGAATGCGGCGAAGATGTCGTTTGCCGTCTTGGGCGGCATATGCAGGAAACCTATGCGTTGGATCATCAGATGCAACTTGGAATCGTTGGAGTTTCTCCTATTCCCGAAGGTTGGGTACTTGCGTTCTTGTGGGATGCCGCAACTGCGACAAATACACTCCCAGGGGAAGAAAAAATCACTTTGCCATAAGGAGAGTTGAGCATGAAAATCAACTGGCGTTTCGTTTTATCAAGGTCATGGTGGGCATTACTTTTTGGGGCGCTCATTGCTGTTGGGATTGCCTTCTTTCCGCAGGCGCAATGTGTCGTAGCAGGCACTTGCAACCAGCCGCGCGATTTGTGGTGTAACAATGGGAAGCCTGGTAAGTGTTGTTTGGGGACAAATGGGTTTGAGGTTGTTACATCTTGCCAAAAGGTAGGAAATGTTTGCAAAGAAAACACAATCACAGTAGCCGTCAGTTGTTCGAATGCTTCTGATTGCAACGTGACGCGGGTACTAAATTCAAAGTATAAAAACCGCCTTTCGGGTGGTTATTGGTATGTTGGTAGTTGTCCCAGCTATTACCCTGTGAGGGGGTCATGTGGAGTTCCCAAGACTGACACAAATAAAGAGCGTGCTACCTGTTGCGGCGGGGCTTCCATTGAAAACAACAGAACATGCACCCCCCAATACGCCCCGCCCACGATAGACGACACCTACATGGTGTTCCCGCCGAACCCCGTCGTTTGGACGCAGGAACAGCCTCCGTATGGTGAGGCGCTTGGGCTGACCATCAACGACATCAAGGCGCACGGCGGGACAGATACCTCCTGCGGCACGGGAGGGCAGGCAAACATTACCAGCGTGACCATCACCCTGACCCTGACCCAAAAATCCATTGACTGGATTTTGAACGAATTAGCCCAGCGGTACATCAACGTCACCATCAAGGACACTTATCCCAAACAGCCGGAGCGCCCGGACCCGACCCATCCCAGTTATTCCTGCTCTTTCTCTCCCTTGACTGGCGCTTCGACCCCCAACGCCGAACTGGATTGTCAGTTCTTCCGCCCGCTCGACCCCGGCGAGTATGCCATCAACGTTACCGCCTGCCAGTCGGATGGCAAATGCACCACGAAGACCCTGCCGCAGCCGGTCAAAGTGTGGCTGCTGGAATCAACCTTGACTCTCCCATAGGGCGCTTATGAGTCAGTGGACTTTGCCTTTTATCTGGCTGGCAAACGGCGTGCTTGCCTTGCTCTGGCTGACGCTCGATAACCTGTGGCTTGTGCTTCTCGCGCCTGCGCTGGGCGCTGCCGTTCTGCAAGCGCCCGCGAATCAGCAAGCGTGGACGCTGGGCGTGGCTGTCCTCTCCCTGGCGGCGGGCGTGGCTGCGCCCTTCCCGGTGGCAATGCTGCTTTTGGTGATGACTCTGGCGGGGCTGGCAGCCAAACGCCTGGAAAAACTCAACCCGCAAAACATTCACTGGACGCTGGTGCGCGGGCTGGGCTTGTATAGCCTGATTGGGCTGGGCTACGCCGCCTATCGCGCCTGGATGATTCCGGCGATGAGCGACCCGGCGCTGTTGCAGGGGCAGGCGTACCTGTCGGCGATTGCCAGCATTGCCCTGTACCTGTTTCCGCTGGGCATCCTTGCGCTGGTGGCGCAAGGGTTGTTTGTCCATCCGCCTATGCAAGGGGAGGCGGACGAAATCATCTATCGTTTTCGTTCAAGGGGTAAGCCATGATACGGGTCTTGAACAACGGTTTACACATCGAAGAGGGCGTACTCCGCTATGCCTGGTTTCGGCTGGAGACGCCCGAAGGCGAGAAATATCGCTGTGTGGCGTTTCGGGAGTTAGCCAGCGTGCCGTATGACGTGTCTCGTGAGGCGGACACGCTGGGGCGGCAGTGGGCGGCGCTGCGCGGCGTGTATAACGCCGGGGTGGATTACCTATATTCGGCGTTGGGCATCTTCCACCCGGACCATGTTGGCATTGTGCAGTTATACGGAGCGGCGGGGGAAGGGGAGAGCGTAGAGAGCGCCGCTGCGCTGGCGCTGGAAGGCGCGGCGGCGGTCGAAGCGGCGCTGGCAAACTTCCCGCAGTCTCAAACCCGCTCGCCCGATTTGCGCTGGATTGAGTGGTATTTGGAATTTGTCACCAAGCGGGCGCGTAACATCCTTGCGCTGCTTGGGCATCCTGACCCGCGCGCGTCCAAGCGCGGACTTGGAGCGGACGGCAACCTGCCGGACTACGCCACCGATGACCTGGCGGAGGAGCAGAATGAGATTCTCTTTCGCGGCTTGGCGAAACTACGTCAGGATTTCGTCTTTCAGGTCACGGCTGAACACATAGACCGCAAACGGCTGTCGCGGACGCTGGTGGATGTGGCGCGGGTGGCGAGTAATTTCGCTTCCCGTCGGCGCGGAAGCGTGAACATCGGCTTTTCGCTGGGCATCCCGCTCATGGCTGCCCTGGGGCAAGCCGTCTCCGGTGGACAGGGCGGCACGCAGGCAACCGCGCACAGCACGGCGCAAGGGACATCGCACGGCTGGGGCGCGGCGCGTTCGGACAGCCATGCGGTAGGCAAAAGCGAATCGCAGACGGTTGGCGGGAGCGAAACGCACAGCGTAGGCACGTTTTCGAGCCGCACCGAGAGCCACGCTACCACCGATTCCACCGCTACCAGCAACAGCCGGGGGAGCGGCACGTCCTGGTCAAGCGGCACGTCAACGATGTTCGGCTTTTCTGGCGGACATACTGACTCGACAGGGAGCAGCACAGCGGTAAGTAACGGAGTATCCAACGGCACTACCACCAACCACAGCGATACTGTGGGCGCTAGCGCATCAGCAGGGGTTGGCGTCAACGGCGATTTATCGGCTATTGTTGCAGGCGTGGGTGCATCCGGCAATGCCAGCTTTGGGGTGTCGGGGTCTCACACACGGGGGAATAGCAACAGCCAGTCTGAGTCTCACAACGTTACAAACAGCGCCTCCAGCGGCTCTGCGGATTCTTCTGGCTGGAACATGGGATTTGCGACCACCTCATCGCGTGGCGGTTCGACATTTTCGTCTCACACAACCACCAAAGGACACAGCGAAACTTATGGCGTATCCGATTCCAGCGGACGTAGTGAAGGCTGGGCGACAAGCCGCATGTGGGCGCATACCAGCGGAACGAGCGAGTCGTGGGGGACGACCGACACCAAGAGCGAACAGTTCGGACGCAGTTACGCCGAGGGGGAGAGCGTGGGACAAGGAACATCAAAGATGACGGGGCAAGCCTTTACCGGCGGGTTCTCCACCGGACTTGTCCCCGGCGTGAATGTGGGGCGCTCGTGGCAAACCGAAGATGACGTAGCAGACCGCCTGACGGAAATCCTGCGGCAGTTCGAGGGACTGGTCAATCAGGCGGCGGCGGAGGGCGGCTTTATGACGGACGCCCTGCTTTTGGTGGACACAGACGAAGGCGCGCGGGCAGGCGAGACGCTGGTCAGTCAGGCGTTTCACGGGACGAATGTCCCCACGCCTGTACTCACCCTGCGGGTGGATGACCCGCGCATCAAGGAATACGCCCTGTCCTTTACGCCGTGCAATGAGCATGACGGCGACCTGTTTGGCGGGGTGCTGTGGCGAAAGTACGGGACGCTGCTCACGGCGGGGCAACTCTCTGCCTACACCGCGCCGGGACTGGTGGAGGAAAGTACGGCGGTGGTGACGATAGCGCCTACCCCCAAAGGGCTGACCTTCTACCCCGACATGCCAGGCGACGTGGTGCTGGGACATCAGTACAGCCCGCTGACCCGCGACCTGACGCGGGCGCAGGTGCGGCTGGATGCAGACCGTTTGTTTCATACCATGTTCGCCGCCGATACCGGCTACGGTAAATCGGTGGCGGCGATGCGGCTGGCGTATGAGACCACTTTCAAGTGGCATTTACGAACGGTTGTTCTCGACTTCGGCGCAGGCTGGCGCTCATTGCTCAACGCGCCTGGGCTGGAAGGGCATGTGGACATTCGCCAATTGTGGCCGACTGCCGCGCGTCCGTTGCGCTGGAATCCGCTCCAGATTGGGCGGAACATCAACCCTGAAACCCAGTGGCGCGCGTTCGCCGACATCTTCGGCAGCGTGGCGCGGCTGGGCGTCAAGCGGCAGAAGCAGGAATTGCTGGACGCGCTGCGGGCGGTGTACCTGCAAGCCGGGGTGCTGGTGGACGACCGCGAAGTGCGCGGCGATCCGATGTGGGGCAGGGTGCAGGGAGCGGACGAGGAGGCGGTTGCCGAAGCGCCCGCCGGGACGCCGCTCGGAGACCTGACCATCCAGCAGCGCCAACGTTTGGCGGTGTACCGCTCCAGCAAGGTTGACCTGGCGACGCTGTACCGTCAAATCGAGGAAAAACTCTCGCGGGTCAACCCCCGTGACACCATGCTGACGGGCGTCCTCGAGGGCATCCTGTACCGCATGAACGCCCTCGTGCAGGGCGCGGCGGCGGCGCAGTTCTCCGCCGGTCCCGACTGTGTGCCGATGGAAGACCTGGCGAAGCCCTGGGGCATTGCCATCATCGAAGGCGGTATGTTCCTCGATGACTTCGGCAAAGCCTTCCTGCTCGGCTGGGCGGGCTGGCATCTCTACACGGATATGGTCGCCCGCCGCGTGCATGAGGTCAACACGGACGAACCCATCCTGCAAATCTTTTTCGAGGAAGCCAACAAGATTTTCGCAGGTGTGGACAGCGGCGGCGGGGATGACGAGAGCGGCGGCGTGAGTCTCTCTCAACGCTTCGGGGATATGTTCCGCGATGCCCGCAAGTACAAGGCGCGGCTGCACGTCATCACCCAAGCCCCCTCGCTCATTCCGCAGGACATCATCTCATCCTGCAATAACTTGGTAGTGGGTTTCCTGAAGAACCCCAAAGATAAGGACATCGTGCTTTCGGGCATTGCCCGCAGTGAAAAGGGCTTCGTGGATGAACCCTGGCGGCGCTTCCTGGCGGACTTGCAAATCGGCATGTTCCTGGGACGCTTCCCGTATGCCTTCCAGCGGGAGATGCAGCAACCCTTCCTGTTCCGCCCGCTGGCGGTGGTTGCCCCGGAGCCTACGGATGACGAAATTGCCGCAAAGTTGGGGAGGATTACGCTATGAAACGCTGGCAGATATTTGTCGTTTTAGTGGCGATTGCGCTGGTCTTGCTGATTGCTCTGGAGTTGCCTGACGGTCAGGGCGGCGAGGGCGCGAAGGTGGTGCGTCTGGCAACCCAGACGGCAACAGTGACGCCCACGCCGGGCTGGTGGAAGCAGGTCGCAACTTGGACTCCGACCTCAACGGCGACGGCTACGCCTGCGCTTACACCTACACCAACCCGACAAGGAGGACAACCATGAGCAGTGATGAGTTAGAGCGTGCGCTGGCGGCGCTCAAACAACAGCGCATGTTTTTCAGCGATTCAGTGTTCGTGCTGACGCTGGAGCGCACGGAAGACGGCTTCAAAGTGCTGGAATACGGCGTAAAGGACATCGGCGATTTGGCTGCATGGCTCGCCGTGCAAAACGAAAAACACACAAAAGGAGAACAAGCATAACCATGAAAAAATTTTTGCCTGTCGTATTGGCGATTGTCGTGTTTGCGGTGGCGCTGGTATTGAACCAGCCCGAACCGCAAGTAACGGTGGTGGTGGCAGCGGCAGACCTGCCTGAAGGTCGTGTGCTGTCTGAAGCAGACCTCACCGTCAAAGAATTGCCCAAGAGCCTCGCTCCCGAGGGTGCAGTTGGGGACGCGCAAAGCCTGGTGGGTCAGCGCTTGCGGGTTGCGCGAAGCGTGGGCGACCCGATACTGCCTGCTCACCTGGGCGGCGATGTCCTGGTGTTGCAGCCCAATGAGCGGGCGGTGGCTCTTTCCGTGACCGCCTCCCAGGGGCTGGCGGGACTGCTCAAAGCGGGAGACCGCGTAGGGCTGACGGTCATCGTCAATGCCAACCAGCAGACCTACGCCAAGTATTTAGCGGGCGGCTTGCGGGTGTTGTGGCTCGACCCGTCCTTTCAACGCGATTCAGCGCCCGCGCCGCAACAACAGGAAAACGCAGGCGGCGGCATGTTTGGCGGGGATTCTGTTCCGCCGGTGGACACCGGCGGAACATCCAAAGGCTTGATCGTGCTGGCGGTGCCGGTGGAAGCGAAGACGCTGATATACGACTTCACCCTGCTGGGGGCAGGCAGTGAAGCCAAACCACTGTACTTGGTGGATGTGATTCCCGCGCTCTCGGCGCAGGGGGCGCAGTTTGGGCTGGTGCTGGAACCGGAGCAGGCGCAGGAGATATACACCAGCGGCATCGCCCTGCAAGGGCTGGCGGTGACGCCTGCGGTGACTTTGACCCCGACCCCGATTCCCAATCCGTAGGAGGTGGAACGATGATGTGGAACAACAACCTTGCACAAACCGCCGATGCAGTGACGGTCTTGCTGGCGGGGTCTATTCCCCGCCTGCAAGCCTGGTACACGGCGCTGGCGTCTGATGCCCGCTTTCGGGTTGCGATGCAAGCCAGCGAGCCGCAGGACTTGCGGAGCAAACTCGTGACCAACCCCGACGTGCTGGTGCTGGACGCGGGGATTTATCCCGGTCCCCAGCCGTTGCTGGACGACCTGACCCGCTATCACGGCGCGGCGTATGTCCTGCTGCCGATGGAAGCCAGCCGCGAAGCAATGGACAGCATCGCGCAAATCCCTTGCGTGAAGGGTGTTTATAAAGGCGAAGTGAATCTGGTGGCGCTGGCGGGTGATATGTACGCCGCCGCGACCGCCCAGCGTCAAAGCCGCCTGAACGTGGGAATGGAGGCGCTATGGAATCGTCCGCAAAACATGGGCGGCGGGCAGCCGCTCGGTTTGCGGGTGGTAGCGGTGTGGAATCAGGCGGGTGGAGTAGGCAAGACCACCATCGCCACCAACCTCGCGTATGAAGCCGCGCGGCGCGGACTGCCCTCTTTGCTGGTGGGCATGGGCGCGCCGGATGACCTGCCGCTGATTCTCGGATTGAAGCCCGAACCGAACCTCAACCATTGGCGCGCCAACCCCAGCGCCGAAGGCTTGAAACTGGCGCTCCAGAAAGTGGACACGCTGGACGTGTTGGCGGGCTTCCCGGATGTGCTTTCGGAGGCGCGGGCGATTACCACGCCGTTGGACGCGGCGGAGAGCGTCCCGAAATTGGTTTTGACAGCCGCCTACATGGGCTATGCGGCGATTGTGCTGGACGCCCCGCCAACGGCGCTGGCGTCTGCGGCGTTAGCCGCCGCAAATACCCTTGTGCTGGTGGCGCGTCCCTCGCTGGAAGGCGTGATGCGGACGGTGGAGGCGTACAGGACGGTGGTTGAGCGGCTGGCAGGCGAGCATCACATTCCTGCCAGCGGGGTGTACGTCGTCCTCAACCGCATGGGCGGACGCATGACGCTGGACGAGTGGCACAAGGCGGCGTCTGCCTTGCTGGGCAGACCCTTCCCGCCGGTGGTGGCGCAAATCCCGGACGAGCCGCGTGTCGGAGAAGCGCAGGACGAGCGCAAGATACCGCTCAATGTGTCGGACGCCTTTGCGCGGGGTCTGAAGCCGCTGGCGGATGTGCTGTTTTCTCCGCAGGGCGCGGCGCAAGCGCAGGCAAACGGCAGCGGAAAGAAAGCCTTTGAGATTTTCGGCGTGAGGGTGAAGGTATGAGTTGGCTGGAACTGATGGCGCAAATCACCCCGGAGCAGGAAGCCAAAATCGTCGAGATGGCTGCCGGGGAATTGAAAAGCCTGCCGCTTTCGGTGCTTCGTGACCGCCAGCAAGTGCAGGTGCGGGCGGGGGCGGCGGTGGCAAGCGCGGCGACCCGTCTGGGAGCGCCGCTCACGCCGCAATTACAGGCGGCATTAGCCAAGACGGTGGCAGCCCGTCTCGGCGGGCTGGGCGCGTTTGACGAACTGCTTCCCCCCGCGCGCACGGATTTAAGCGAAATCACCCTCAACCCGGATGGGACAATCTGGATTCTGCGTAAAGGGGAGCGGTTCTTCGAGAAGCACAACCGCCAACCCGGACTCGATGAAGTGTGGCGCAGCGTGGAGGCATTGCTCGCGCCGATTGGACGGGCAATCTCGGAAGCGCAGCCCACAGTGGACGCCAAATTGCCGCGCATGGAGGGCATGGGCGGCGCGCGCGTCAAAATCATTCATCCCGTCCTGGTTCCCGGACTTGGGTATCCATCGGTGAACATCCGTTTGTTTGAACCGCGCCCTGTGCCGCCTGAACAATTGACAGCCTGGGGCATGTGTCCGCAGCCCGTCATGGACGCCCTGCTCGAAGCGGTGGCGGGAGGCTTGCGCGTGCTGGTGGTCGGGGGTACGGCAACGGGCAAAACGACTTTCCTCTCGGCGCTGGCGCACGGCATCCCCAAAGACGCCCGCATCGTGAAGATCGAAGACCCCGAGGAAATCTGGCTGCCGCATTCCAACGTGGTGACGCTGGAAGCCCGTCCGCATGTGGTTGGCAGTGACGTACCGGGGTACACGCTTGCGGACGGTGTGGACGACGCGATGAGAATGGCGCCCAATTGGCTGATTGTCGGCGAGGTACGCACGGGAACGGCGGCGCTGTCGCTGTTCCGCGCGCAGATGTCGGACCATCCTGGCTTGTCCACCCTGCACGCCGAAAGCCCGGAGGCGGCGATTCATCGCCTCGGCGTGCTGATGTGGGCGGACGCGCAGGTACGCACGGAAGCCGCGAAGGAAATGTTTGCCATGTCGGTTGACCTGCTGGTTCAGGTCGGCTGGAAGGACGGACGGCGGCAGGTCTTGGGCGTGTGGGAGGTGAATCCCGAACTGAAAGCAGGCAACGTCACCTTCCGCAAACTGTACCAGGTGGGCGCGGAGCGCATGGAACAAATCGGGCGCAAACGCGGAGGTGCAGGATGACGCACACCATCGCACAACTCCTCATGGCAGTATCCCTTGCGGCGCTGGCGTATTATGCGCTGGATGCCGTGAGCCGCAATCGCGGACGCGCCGCGAAGACTCTGGCGGACTACTACCAGCCGCTCACGCCGCAGGAAGACAGTCCCATCCGCACGGGGTCGTTTGAACACAAGATGCGCCTGGCGGCGATGCAATATCGCCTGAACGTGGTGGGCAAAGAATACCTGTACTACTACGGCGCGATGGCGGCGCTTGCCGCTGCGGTGTGGCTGGTTCTCGTGGTCTTGGGCGTGCCTGTGACGTTGTACCTGCTTGCGCCGGTGCTGGGCTGGGTGGTGGTGAACGGGCAGGTGAGTGGCGCATGGAGCAAGATGCGCCTGGCGCTGGAAAAGGAACTGCCCACGTTCCTGCTGCGGATGAGCGCAACGATTCAAGCCACCCCCAACGTGCCGGAAGCGGTGGCGGATGTGACTTCCTCGCTCGACCCAACCGGACCGCTTCAGGCGTGGATGAAACGCCTGCTGACTGCAATGCAGACCGGCGGGCGCAAGGGATTGGATGAGATGCGCGAGGAAGCGGCTGCCATCTCCCCGTCCTTGATGCTGGGGGTGATGGAGGTCGAGCGCCTTTGGGAGACCGGCGGGAGCGGATATATCGAAGCCTTCCGTCTGGCAAGCGAAAATCTGGCGTCCATTCTGGAGGGGCGCGCAATGGCGGCGGCAAAGGCAGATGGCGCTTGGGGGACGATTCGGGTCATCCTGCTGGCGCTGGGCGGTTCGCTGGTGGTAGCCATGTCCAGCAGCGCAGGCGGCGGGTTGTTCAACACGCCTGCCATACAGATAGGCTTGTTGATTGCCTTGTCGTGGGCGGCACTGGGCTGGAATGTCATCGGCGACATGATTCGGGAGGTGATGGAATGATGACAGTGGAAATGATGGGAATTTTCCTGACGGGTCTGGGGATTGGCTTCGTCCTCGGATGCGCTTTTCAGGCGATTTGGAATGCGGTGATGTGGAGGTAAGCGATGATGGAAATAGAACGAAAATCACTGCTTGTCGGTTTGCTTATCGGCTTGTTTGTTGGTGCGCTGGTTCTCTATGGGCTTCCTTTCATCCTGTATGGAATTGCATCCAATACCAAGCCGCAGGCGTCACCGACTGCGGATACCCAGTTGGTTGAGTCGGTTGTTGCCCGGACCCGTCATTTCAAGGGCGACCCCAATGCCCCTGTGACGATCATCGAGTTTGGCGATTTCCAGTGTCCGTATTGCGGGCAGTTCTTCTCCCGGACAGAGCCGCAAATCTACGAGCGCTACATCCAGAGTGGAAAGGTTCGTTTCGGATATTTTCACTTCGCTTTTCTGGGAGAGGAATCAAACTGGGCGGCGCAAGCCGCCGAGTGCGCCGCCGAGCAAAATAAATTTTGGGAGTATCACGACAAACTCTACAACAGCCAATCAGGAGAAAATCAGGGGGCGTTCAGCAGGGACAATTTGAAAAGATTTGCGGATGAACTTGGATTAGACACAAGTGCTTTCAGCGAGTGCCTCGATTCGGGAAGGTATGCCCAATTGGTCAGCAACGAGAGCAGTATGGCTTCGTCCATCGGGGTCAACAGCACGCCAACGTTTTTGTTGGTGAACGGTCAGTTCATCATCGGCGCACAGCCGTTTGAGATATTCCAGCAGGCACTTGATTCGCTTCTGGAGGGTAGCGGCAATGATTGAAATTCAAACGGCGGAGATAATTCGGTTTTTATCGCTGGGATTTAGGAGGTGAGTAATGGAGAGTACAGCATGGCTGTTTCCGTTATCGCTGGCGCTCCTGGTGTGGGGCGTGGCGCAGAACGTGAAGATTGGCGGAGGCAGAGCCGCCAAAGCGCTCACCGACTTCTACGCCGACCGCACAGGAACGCCAAAAACACGGCAGGAAGAAATCGGCGAGGCGGTGGCGGGAAAACTGCTCTCGGTGAGGACGTGGGAAGATCATCTGCGCTGGGCGCAGCGTGGCGGACTGTACGAGGGGCAATCTCTCGGCGGCGTGGTGTTTCAGGGCTTGCTGTTCGCAGGGCTGGCGGCGCTGGTGATTCTGGTCAATCCCGCGCCGGTAGCGTTCCTGCTGCCTTTCGGCGCGTTTGCCTACCCGCTGGTGCGCCTTCGCAGCAAGGCGAATACAGTACGCAAGCGCGTCTTCCGCACGCTCCCGGAGACAGCCGCTTTGATTGCCGCAGAACTGGCGGCGGGAACCGCCCCGGATGTGGCGGTGACGCGGGCGGCGGCGATTCCCGGTCCGCTCTCGGCGCTTTTGCGTGAAGCGGTGGAGGCAAGCCGGGGAACGGGCAAGCCGTTGTTCTCCCGCAAGCCGATTACCGGCGCGCTGGTCGAGGTGATGGCGCAGAGCGGTATTCCAGCGTTGCACGCCTTTGGCAGTCAGTTGGACTTGGTGGCGAGCAAAGGCGTGGCGGGTGCGGCGCTGATGAGCGAAATTGCCCGCGCGCTGGGGCAGGAATATCGCGCCAAATTGCAGAGCGAGGTCGAGAAACTGGACAGCCGTTTGGTGCTGGTGGCTGCAATGTTTTTCTTTGCGCCGTTCGTGGGCTTGCTCTTGTTTGCGGCGTTGAATCCCATCCTGACAATTTTCTTGGAGTGACCAAATGCAAGTCGAGATTGTCGCGCCCCGCAAGTTTGCGCTGGTTGCATTGGCGTTTTTTCTGACAACGCTGATAACGCTCACAATCAGCCGTTGGTGGGCGATCGGTACGGCGCGGGCTTCTGCCGCATCTTTCGCAGGACAGCAAGACGCAACGCCTACAATCGCCCCTTTGCCCACGATGACGCCCCTCCCAACGGCGACACCCACGCCTGTGCCGCTGCTTATCCCTGCGGCTGGAGGCAAGATATTTGCGTGTAGAGTGCCAGCAGAATTTGGCGTTGTAACCAGCAAATACGGAGAACCGCGCGGCGACAATGTTGTGCATCGCGGCATTGACTATGCTTGTCCCAGAGACCTAAAGGACGTGCGGGTTCTCTCCCCGATGAACGGTCATGTGTCGTTTGTCGGCGATTTGGGAGACCTCGGAAACGCAATCATCATCGAAAATGGCGGCTGGCGGGTGATCCTGGGACATCTCGCCTTCTGGGGAGTGTCAGAGGGGCAGGACGTGAAACCGGGTGACGTGGTAGGCATTTGCGGCAGCACGGGGAACTCGTCCGGCCCGCATGTTCACATGGAAATCCAAGTATGGAATGACCCCTGGTACTGGCAAACCGTGCCTCCCCAAAACTTGCCGGGAGCGGAGGCGTGCGAGTGGGAATCGCTGAAGCAATTGCCCTGATTTGGCTGGGGGTATGCGCCATGTACGACCTTCGCACGCGGGAAGTCCCAGACTGGCTGACGCTTCCCGCCGTTGCGCTGGCGCTGGCTTGGCGGCTGGTTCACCCTGACGGCTTTCTGCCATGGGCGCTGGCGGTTGTCACGGTAGCCTTGACCCTTATGGGCATCCTGCCCGGCGGGGACATGAAGGGATTGGCGGCGATGGCATTGCTCGATCCGCGCCTGTACCTGTTTGCATGGCTGGGGGCGTGTGCTGTTTATCTGGGCTGGCGTCTGGTGTGCCGCGAGCGCTGGATGCCTGGTTATGTGGGTTTTTTGGTGGGAGCGGTGGCATGGTTGGCGGTATAAAAACGCTCAATACAAGATGCGTTGTATTGCGTAAATCGCCTGAAAACGCACGAAAACAGGGCGTTTTTGCCGCCGTAAGCGCCCAAAAACACGCAATACAACTGACAGGCTTGCGCTCTTGCCCCGATTTTGGTATCCTAAAAAGCAGACGTCACCTAAAACCCCTGCCCTGGGGAGGTGGCGTTTTTTGTTTAATTCTTTCTTTCAAGGAGGTTCTGTATGCTCACCAAACTGTACGTCAAACTCATGTCCCGCCGCGCCGAACTGGACGAGAAAGCGATGCTCATCGCCCTGTTCGTGCTTGCGGCAATTGTCGGACTGTCTCCGCTGGGGCAGGCAATCGCCAACAAATTCTTACAGTTGGCTGCCACCCTCGGTAGCGGCGGATAGCGGAAAGGAGGGCAGGGATGATAAGACGACTGTTCTCTCGCCGCGCTGAACTGGACGAAGCAGCCTTCGCCCTGCCCGTCCTGCTATTGGTCAGCATTGCGCTAATCAACCTGGCAATTTTAGGGTTCGCCGCCGTAAACGCTTCCAACGCCGCCGAGTACGCCGCGCGGATGGGCAGCGTGGCGTTGAGTGACCAAACAGGAGTCGCGCGCTCCGCCGCGATGAGCAAGGTGAGCGCCGTGCAGGTTGGCGATTATACGGTCAGCGTGAGAGGCGGCGGTTCGCCCGGTTCGCGCATCGAGGTCGCCGTGACCTACCGTGTGCCAAACTTTTTCAGCGGCTTGGCAGGACTTTTTGGCGTAGGTACGCCGCCGCAGTTTCAAGGCACAGCGCGGGCGTACTTCCGTCAGGAGGGTTGGTAATGCTGTTTCGGGAACCGGAACGCGGGTCGAGCCTGGCGTGGACAGCCATATTCCTGGCGGTGGTCATCCTGCCGCTCATGACGCTAATCGGTGATGGGGTGCGGCTGTACTATGTGCGTTCCCGCATTTTCCAAGCCGCCGATGCCGCCTGTGAAGATGTCTCGTGGAGCGTTTCCAGCCGCACGGCTTGGCAATGGATGAAGGATGACCGCTACGATTCCAACTGGAAACTGGTGAAGCAGGCGCAAACCACCTTCAGCCAAATGCTGGCGGAGACTGGCGCGGTCAAGTACACGCCGTCCATAACGCTGTCCTTGGACATCGAGAACGCGCGGGCTGAATGCCAGGCGCAGGCTCGTGTTCCGCTGATGACAATGCCCCAAGAGGTGACCATTCGCGTCACAGCGTACTCAAAGATGCGCTTCGCACAACCCTGAACATCAGACTGGTCCCCGGGGCAGTCTGATGTCACTGGGGCGTCAGACGCTCACATTCCCTGTGGAGGTGAGCAATGACGAAATCACTGGCAGGCGCAATGTGGGCGCTGTTGATTCGCATGGTGTTCACGGTCATTGTGGGACGACAAATCACCCAGGCGTTGGTGCATTACTACGCGAGAATCGCGCGGGAACTCACCCGTCTGATGTGGTAGTCGGCAAGTGAGGGTAAGCGCTCACTAGGGGCGCTCCCCTCGACCACGACCGTCCAACACTCGACGGAGGTGCAAATTGGAGATTGATTTGAGCGGTTTCAATTTGAATTTGAGCGGTTTCAAAAAAGGCAACTGGATGCTTGCGGGAATCGGGCTGATTGTCCTGCTGGCATTTATGCTCATCGGTCGCGCGTTCACGCCGGAAGGCGGGCGGGTGCTGTCATGGCAGGAATGGCAGATACGCAAACTCCAGAAAGCCTATCGTGCGGAACGCGCCGCGCTGCTGGAGAACACAAACCGCCTGGCGGAACTGCTGGAGGGCAACAATCCTGACCCTGCCCGCGCGCAGGTTGTTGTGCAGGCTGTGCGCCGTGATTTGGCAAACGGGAAGGTGGAAACCCTGACCGATGAACGCCAAAAGGTGGCGGACGCCGCTGAAGCCGTGCTGGGATGGGCGAGCGGGATGGTTGACTATAACTTCGCTGTGGATGCTGTAAACCAGGCGTTAGAGGCATTGGACGATGGTGGATGACCTGCGTCACAGGATGCTGGATGACCTGCTGAACGCCGAGCGCAATTTCCGCGACTTGGCGGAAAAGCGCGCGAGGGCGCTGACCGGTGTGCTGACCGAACTGGCGTACCGCCTGGCGGGTGAACGACTGGAGCAGATGCGGCAACTCGACCCGTCCGCGCCGGGCGGCTGGAAGCCGGAAGACTGGCGCAACTTCTTCCTGTCCGTCTCGCTTGCTCCGCAAGGGGAAGGATGGGGCGGGAAGCCGCCAACAAACGGCAACGGCAACGGCAAACATCACGCCGAAGTAACCACGCTCCAAGTCAAAATTGCCGCGCTGGAACGGGAACTTGCACAGGCAAGGCAGGCGCAAACGCAGGCGCGGACAGTCCCGCCGAAAGACGAAGCGGACAGCCTGCCGATGGCGCAGCCCAGCGGACGCTTGTCCGCCTTTGTGATGCCCAAAATCCCGAAAGCCTTTGAACACCGTTGGCGGGTGCGCGCGGAGATGAGCAAAGCGGATGCGGAACTGCATTTGAAGCGGCGCGGAATGGCGATGAGATGTTTGGCGGACGGGCAGAATGTGCAAGTGGAAATCGGGCGGTATGTAGGCGATGCAAGCGGCGCACAGTACCGCAGCGGCTCGATACGCCGCGTCTTTGACGCGCTGGAGGAAAGCGGGCTGATTGTGCGGCAAACGCTCTCCCTGCAAGTGACCGGCAACATGCCCACCCGTTTGGCGGTGGCGCGGTTGAGCGCCGAAGGCAAGCAGTTTTGCGCCGCGCTGGGCTGGCAGGTTGTAGAAAGCGAATGGGAGCGGCTGATCCGCCTGCACGAGGGCGAGAAGCAGGAAGGGCATACGCTGGCAGTGCTGCTGTTTGCCGCGGCTGCGCGCCTGCGCGGGTGGACGGTGGAGATACTGCCCGAAGCGCAGGGCAACGCGCGCCCTGACCTGGCGATTAGACGCGCTGAACAACGGCTGTACGTTGAGGTCGAGACCGGCACGCGCCTGCACGACTCGAATGCCAAGTGGCGGATGAACGCCGATTTGAACGGCGGACGGGTGGCGCTGGTGGCGCGCAACGTGGAAGAGCGCGGGACGCTTGTATCAGACTGCAAGCATGTGGCGGAGCATGGTTGCGCCACAGACATCGAGACACTCATCGCGGGCAGGCTGGTTGAGGTCAACGAGGGAGATGCGTTATGGGCGGAGGAATGGTAAACACTTGCAGTACGCAAAAAACTGGCTATAATCTGCAAAAAAACAAGGACGGACACCATCCTCCCCTTGTGCAATGGCTACCCGCCAGCGCCAAACCGCGAAAGCGGTATGGTTCTGGCTTTTTTGTTTTGACCTGGCATAGTGCCGGGAATGCGGTGCAAGTCCGCACGGGTCAATTCTGAACGGTGGACACAATCCCTGTGAAGAGCGTGGACATTACCAATTTGCCAGCGTAGCGCCGTAGCGTTCTCTCTTTTCGCTGGTTTCGGCAGTCCTCCCTGCCGTGCAGGTGGGGACGGCAGCGGGGACTGCCGAAATCCAAAACAAGGAGAAATGCTATGAACATGCTAGTACCTATCATCTTCGTCTGCTTGGCAGGTCCGGTGGCGCTGTCACTGCCAGTGATGGCGGTGATGGCAGCGTACCTGGCGCGTCTCATCACATCCCTGGCACTGAGCCAGGGGGACAAAGAGACGCTGACCGCTCTGATGGGCGGCGGGCGCTGGCGCGGCAAATGAACCACGTTGAGGCAGGTACTCGCCTGTCTCAATCTTCGCTCCGCATAGCGCGTATGCGGGTGCAAATCCCGCAGGAGCGACCTTCTCCCCCCTGGCGCAAG
Source organism: Chloroflexota bacterium (assembly GCA_039961775.1). Classification (GTDB taxonomy): domain Bacteria; phylum Chloroflexota; class Anaerolineae; order Anaerolineales; family Villigracilaceae; genus Defluviilinea. The sequence continues at coordinate 42,797 of JABRVZ010000093.1, read as the reverse complement.
TTTTTCTGGTTGTCTCTGCGTTGGGAGTACGATAAACCAGCGCCGACTGTGGGTAGGCGAAAGGCGAAGAGCCAGTCCCACACCGCCACGAAAGTTTACCGCTGTTATCTCGGTGGCGGAGAGAAAAGCGGCGCGGCGCGTGACCGCGAAAGGAAATGGGAGACCATCACGCACCAACCACGTTCAAGCAGGGCTTACCCCGCCCTGCTTACCTCGCTCCGCATAGAGCGTATGCGGGTGCAAGTCCCGCAGGAGCGACCTAAAGTCCGAACCTTACCAAGTGAATATCGCTCGCCTCGCCTTTCAACCCGCCGCGCCCGGGGAATACCCTTTCCCCGGCGGGTGCGGAGCCGGGGAGAAAGGATGTGAAATATGTCTGAAAGAATCATTGCGACGCTCGAAGTCTATGACTTCGACGTTGCCAACGTACTTGCAGGGATGGGGGTAAAGCCCAGGAACTTGAACGGCTTTATTAAGTTCCTGGAGAAGCGCCTGCTCCCCGCTCTCGTCATGGATGTCAGCGAAGAGATACGCTATTTCGCCGAACTGTACCTCGACGAGGAGGAAGGCGATGAAGCGTAAGCAGGTCTCGAAGCGGCAATGCCCGCATCGCAACACGGAGACTTTCACCACCGGCGGAGTTCACTACTCTGCCGGGGAGGTATGGGACGACATCAAGACAGTGACGGTCTGTAAAGATTGTCGGCGGGTCATGCGTCCCAAAAAGCAGAAGACCGCCTTGTCCGTGTCATCCGTGTCAGTCGAATTCTAGGCGAGCGATTCGCGCAGGACTATCCGTCCTGCGCCTCTGAAAATTCCGCCTTGTAGTTTCGCCGGTGCAACTCCGGCAAGGCGATTTTGCGCGCGCCAGGAGCGCAATAGAAAAGACCGGGACGCAGACAGACCAGTACGCCCGCTACGCTGGGCGGCGCGGCTCCGACAACAGCGCCGGGACTTCCGCGAGTGCTTTGCACCACCGGTAAAGTCGTGCGGGCAATCGCACTTTTACAATTCATCCGCTCTCCCCTCCATCTTCCCCGCTGCACCGGGGCGCATCCACAAGATTCGCCCTGAGGTGCAGACCGGGGCAAAGGAGGAACTATGAAGTTAATTATTTTCGACAAGGACGGGACGCTCGTGGGCGTCCCGGACCCGGCGGCGAACCGCCCCGCCAACCGCCCGGAGGAGCAAGTTCTGCTCCCTGGTCGCTTGGAAAAAATCAAAGCCCTGCGAAAGCAGGGAATGCGAATTGCCCTGGCTTCCAACCAGGGCGGCGTGGCGTGGGGCTTTATCACCTACGACCAAGCCGCCGCGCTCATGGCGGATTGCGCCCGCAAAATCGGCGGCGCTGACATAATCCGCTTTTGTCCGCACGACGCGCGAGCGGCGGGCAAGCCAAACGCCCGCGAGCATTACGCCATCCAGTGCGGGTGCCGCAAGCCAGCGCCAGGGATGCTGCAGGACATCATGGCGTTCCTCCGGGTCACCCCGGAGGAAACGGTCTTCGTAGGGGACAGGGACGAAGACCGCACCGCCGCAGAAGCGGCGGGTGTCCGCTTCATGTGGGCGGATGAATTCTTCAGGTAGGGGTACCCCCCCTACCTTCACGCAAACTTCACCGCGCGGGACGGATAACCCCCGCAAGCACCTTACCAAGTGAATATCAGGCGCACCCCCCCTTTTCCCCGCCGCAACGGGGCGTATCCACAAGATTCGCCCCTGGTTGCGGACAGGGGCAAAGGAGGCAATATGCAAGTAAACATTAGGGCGCGGGAAGTCTTGCGGGAGGTGGGAGATGAAACGCTCTAACCCCCCGCAGACGAAAGCGGAGTTTATCGCCCGCTATCCCGACCCTGCCTTCCCCGGCGTGAGCGTGTACGCTTGCGCCCTGTTGATACAGAGCGGCGACCTCACCTATGCGGTTGGCGAAACCAGCGCATGGGTTTGGGAGCAGTTGCGCCGCCGCCCGCAAGTCAAAGTCCTTGCGGTGTTGTACGCTGGCAACGACCGCAACGCCGCGTTGGACGCCGCAAGGGATTATAACGTCGCGTCAGCAAAGAAAGCGCCGGAGGTGGCGGCATGAAAATCATCGAAGCCATCACCAACACCATGTCGCTTGCCGACGGGAGCGTCTTCGACACACCGCCGGAGTTCGCTATCGTTGTTCCCGTGAACACGATGGGTGTGCCACGCGCGGGACTGGCGAAGGAAGTCGCCACGCGCTACCCTGAATGGGCGCAGCGCTACCGGAAGGCGTTCCGGCCCGGCGGAGCCGTTGCAGGAGAGATGGTGTGCTTGCACTACATAGCGGAGTGCGAGCGCAGATTCTGGGTGAGTCTGCCCACCAAGACGCACTGGATGGATTCGACACCCGCCAGTGTCGTCGAGGCTGGGTTGGAACTCATGACCGACATCCTCGCTCACGCACACCCCCGCTGGAGGGGCGTCCCGCTCGCCGTCCCCGCACCTGGCTGCGGCTTGGGCGGCGCGAAGTGGGAGGATATTTATCCTCTCCTGGTCAAGCACTTGGGAATGATTGACCGCCGGGTCATCCTGTTCCGCCCGTTCCGCCCGCCAGTGTACTAGGAGTGGTGAACGATGGCAGGAATAGGATCGTTCGTCTCATCTGCTCCCAACCCGCATTACTACTGTGCGACATGCGGCAGGGACTTGTGGGATAAATACCGCCGTCGGCGGAATCCGCACCGCGCTCCAGATGCGAATATTGTAGATGGGAAGGTGTATTGTCGGAAATGCGTTGATGCTGCTCTGCATTTGCATTTTTCTTCCAAAACACCTACTAACGCGCCTGATACGAAGTGAGGGCTACAAGCCCTCACTAATGGCAATTCCACCCGCAAGGGTGTTTGCACTCGCACTTTTACAAGGTTATATCGCTCGCCGTTGTCGTTGTCCTGATTGTCGAAACGGGTTGCCGCGCCAACCCGCCAACTCAATTTCATGGGTTGGCGGCGCGGAGCCAACCCGAAGGAGGCACATCATGGACACAAACACAACTCTCACTGCCGCTCAAAAGCGGCTGGAACGTGCGGTCACGGGACTGGCAAACCGCCAAATAAAAATCGCCCCGTTTGTGCCGGGGCGCATCTGGACGGTCGTTTCCACCATGAGCGGCTTGGCGCATGAGTACACCGTCACCTACGGCATCCGTCAGGATGCCTGGGACGGTACACTGCGTCCCGTTCGCGAACATCCGTTCTGGGAATGCACATGCCCGGACTTCACCCGTCGCGGCGTGCCGCACGAGTGCAAGCATATTGCGGCGGTACAACTCGCCGGGAGGCGCGTATGAGATTCCAACCCGGCGCTCTTTACATCACCTCCGGCGCGCTGTACGAGTTGGGAGGCGGCATCATCGCAGATGCCTACCAGTGGCATTTGCGATGCGACTGGTCGGAGATGGACCCGGAAGACGCCGAAGTCAACCGCCTGGCGGTTGAGAATGGTGGGCGGATTTTCTCCGCCTACCAGTACGGCGGTAGGACAGTCTGGGTCATCACGGAAGCCGATAGAAGCGCAACCACCGTAATGCTACCGGTGGAATACTAGGCGAGCGAGTAACTTGGCGGGGCTTCCCCAGCCTCGCCATACTGAAAACAACCACCCGCACAGTGCCTTTGGGCGGTGCAAGTCCGCCAGGGTGATTTAGCGTTCCAGCAGCGGGGACGCGATTGCGAGGACAGTACCCCTCCTCGTCAAAATGCGGCTGCCGCGTTTGGACGTATCGCGGTACAAACGTCCAGCGAGTCCCCTGCTCAATGGGGACCGGCTGCGCTGGTGAAACTCCAGCGGGGGCAGTCGTGACGGGGCTGCGTTACCCCACCCCAAAGGCAAAGGCAGCATAAACAGGCGTCTCTCCACAAGGGAGATGTGTGCGGCGAATCGGAAGCCGTACAACTCACAATTCCGGCGCTGCCTTTGCCGGTAGCACCTTACCAAGCAACCGCAAACCGCAACCGTCACCCCCCTCGACCTTCTTCAACCCCGCTGCACCGGGAAACACACCAGTTTCCCGCCGGGTGCAGACGGTGGGAGAAGGAGGAACCATGTTTACAGAACTGACCAAGCCTCGCACCGTCAGCGAGGTTCTCGACGAGTACCGCCGCGCCAAAGATGCGCTCGAACACCACTGCGGCGCAATAAAAGAGGCTCTGGAAAGAGCCTATGCCGCAGGGGTGGGCAGAAGCACCGCGTTCTACGCGGAGCAGATGCTCCGCGAGCACCTGCGTGAGTTGCGCGAGGAAACCTGGCGCGCGCTCATCAACGCCAGCGGCGCGGAGAAAATTCTGTCCGTCAAGCGGCTCGACCAGTTTGAGCGCTGGCTGAAGACGGACGCCCCCGAACCCAGCGAGGAGGCAATCTATGAACTCTTGGCTGGGGGCGGAGCGCAAGAACTCTTCGCCGAGATGGTGCGGGAAGCCTTCGACTTCCTGCGCCCAGGGGCGAAGTGGTACGGCAACCGCTATAAGACAAACTTACGGGGGCGGGCGGCGGTGGGCAAAAAGATAATTCTGGAAAGGATTATCGAGGTCAGCCAGTATTACACCCACATCTACCACCAGCACCGCCGCCATCTCCAGCAGGTGGATAAAATTTTTCATCTGCTGGACGGGAAGCCGTTCCCGTATGACGAGTACGCCAGCCCGCTTGTTGCTGGGTTGGCGCAAACAAGCGGCGAGACCGCCTACTTCAAGTGGCGGAGATACAGGAACGGCAACCTGCATCTTGAATTTCTTCGGGATGACCTCCTGAAGAAGTTCAACCAACTGGCGGGGCAGTTGGTTGACCCTGCCGTCGGAGACGGTATTGCGGTTTGAACACCCGGCAGGGCTTCCCCAGCCCTGCCCTACGACAACATCCCCGCCTGCGGGACGGATAAATCCCGCACAGCACCTTACCAAGTGAATATCAGGCGCATTCCCCTCCCTCTTCCCCGCTGCACCGGGGCGTATCCACTAGATACCGCCCCGGAGTGCAGACCGGGGCAAAGGAGGCTGTATGACTGCTGTATCCGCTGACCTCGCCCAAGTGCGGGGTCTGGTCAAGGAGCGCAATGCGCTCATGGAAATCCTCGCGCAAATCGTCCGCGAGGCGGACGAAAGCGCGCGGGAACGCGGCGTCGCTGTGATTCACGCGGAGACGCTTGAACGCGCAAGGTTGGTCTTGGTGGCGGGAGGTGGCGAATGATTCCGCAAACAGTGGATGAGTTTATCGCCTGCTATCCCGACCCCAACCAGCCCGGCGTGAGCGTGTACGCCTGCGCTTTGCTAATTCAGGCAGGCGGCGAGACCTACGCCATAGGGGAAACGAGTGCGTGGGTTTGGTTGCAAGTGCAGCGCCGTCAGGCAAAAGTCTTGAAGGTGTTGTACGCTGGCAACTCCCGCAACACCGCCCGCGCCATCGCAGAAAGGGGTGAGCGATGATTGACAAAATCATCCGCATCATCAACGAGCGTCTCAAAGGGGGTGTACTCTGGACATTGCGCCAGTTTTCAACGAACTGCGCCTGATACGAAGTGAGTGAGGGTCACAAGCCCTCACTACTGGCAACACCACCCGCAAGGGTGTTTGCACTGCACCTTAACAAGGTTATATCGCTCGCCCCCCTCTTTCGGGCAGCCGCACCTGCCCGCCAACCCATACCATTGGGTCGGCGGTGCGGCGCTGACCCGAAGGAGGAACCCCATGTCTGAATCAAAGTCCAAGTCCAAGTTGGACGAGGCGTTGACCCGCCTCGCCGAACTAGTGGACGCCGCCGCTGCGTCCGAAGAAATGCGGCGCTACTTGAAGGCGGTCGCATTGTTCCACGAATACTCGTGGTTCAACGCCCTGCTTATCGCTTGCCAGTATCCCAACGCCACGCGCGTGGCAGGATACAAGACCTGGCAGAAGTTAGGACGCCAGGTTAGAAAAGGTGAGCGGGGCATCGTCATCGCCGCGCCAGTCTTTAGCAAGACGACCATCGTCAAGGAAAACGAGATGGGCGAGAAGGACGAGACGGAGATTGAGCGTCTCGTCGGCTTCCGGGACGCCTACGTTTTCGACATCTCGCAGACCGAAGGCGAAGACCTGTCCGAACCGCAGTGGTGGGCGAACCGCCCTGCGGATGAGCGTCTGCTGGCGCTGAAGGCAAGGCTTCTCGATGCCATCCAAAAAGACGGCATCAAAGTCGTCGCCCTTGACGACATGGGCGGCGCGCGCGGCGTCAGCATCGGCGGGGTAATCGGTGTCCTGGACGGCGACAATAGCGTCGGCGCACTGTCCACGCTCATCCACGAGTGGACGCACGAACTCCAACGGCGCGAGACTGTGCGCCCGGAGCGCAATGTGCGCGAGGTGGAGGCGGAAGCCACCGCCTACGTCGTCCTCGCCCATTATGGTGTGGAGTTGCCAGAAAACGGCAACTATATCGCCTTGTGGCAGGATGACCAACCCATCAGCAAGTTCTTCAAGTCCATCTCCAAGTATGCGAGATACATCTTGGAGAAAATTGAGGCGAGCGATTGACAATGGCGGGGCTTCCCCAGCCCCGCCATCCCTAGAAAATACCACCTGCCGAGTATTCCCGGTGCAACTCCGGGCAGGTGATTTCCCGCAAGGGGTTGTACCTTGACAACTGTATAGGCTGGCAAAAGGGAGATGCGGCAGCCTCCGCCTGGACGGTCTCGCTCTGCTTCTCATTTGCTCGATGAGCGATGAGCGGCAGGGCGAGGCTGTCCAGGTCTCCCCTGACGTACCAGGGCAATACACCAATATTGCCCCGGGTACGGACGGGGCGCAAAGGAGGTTTGCCATGTCTCACGATTTCTCTCAAATCCTGGAAGCCCTCCAGGAACCGTTCCCCTCGGATGAGGTGGAGTTCAAGCCCGGCGCGACCAACCGGGAGAAGACCAAAGCGCTGGCGCTGGCTTATGTGGACAGCCGTCCCTACATCCAGCGGCTGAACCAGGTCTCTCCCGACTGGCAGGACGAGTACCAAGTCACCACATTGGGCGACCGCGTGGTGGTGGTATGCCGCCTGACCGTTGCGGGCATCACCCGCACGGGCGACGGCGAGTGCCTGCTGTCCGGCGGTGATGAAGGCGAGCGCGTCGAGCCGAATGCGGTGACCACCGCCTCGGCACAGGCGTTCAAACGGGCGTGCGTGAAGTTCGGGCTGGGAGCGTACCTGTACGCCCTTCCGCAGGTGTGGTGCGATTATGACGCCCAAAAGCGGAAAATCGTCAACCCGCCCGAGCTGCCCGACTGGGCATTGCCCGCCGCCGAGCGCAAAGCCAAAGTCTCCGCTGCCGCCGTTCAGCGGGAGAAAGGTCTGGGTGAGTATCATGTGCCGCCCACCGTCACGCCGCTCGTCATCGAGGAGCAGGCTCCTGCGTCCGATGACGAACTGGCTGACCCCGCACAAACGGTCATCCCCTTCGGCAAAATGAAGGATAAGACCATCGGCGAAGTGTGGGCGCTGGGCAAGGACGGTCATGGTTGGGTGCGCTGGTGCGCGAACCAGGACGGCAATGGGTTCGACCCGAAAGGCAACCCCAAGAACGTCTATCTCCAGCGCATGGCGCGCGCCTTCCTCACGGCACAAGCCGCCTATGCAGGCTAACCAATCACCTGCGGGAACAGAGCCGGACTACTCAGTCCGGCTCTTACACATTATTTGGTTTGTCTATGAAACATGGTCAAAACAAGTTTTCCCATTTCAATATCCCCACTCCTCATGCGCCAGCGGATAGCGATTCAGGTCTTCGCGATATTGCCGCCAGAGTGGAAGGAAGCCGTCCATCAGTTCACGGAAGTGGTCGTTATGATGGCGTTCCAGTAGGTGGACGAGTTCATGTACCAGAACATACTCCAGGCATTGCGGCGGCTTTTTGGCAAGTTCCAAGTTGAGCCAGAGGCGTTTTTGCGCGGTGTTGCACGTTCCCCAGCGGGTTTTCATGCGCTTGACGCCCCAAGCAGAGAGTTCCACGCCTATCACCGGCAGCCACGTTTCCAGCAGGGACGGGATGCGCGCTTTGAGTTCGGCGCGGTCCTGGCCGCGCAGGTGGGAGGCAAAAGAGTGAAAGGTAGGTTGCATGGAGGAAATTATAGCAAGTGAAAATACCGGCTTGCGTAAAACGAATCTTTCAGGTTCTTGATGATGGTTTGTTTCTTTTTGTTTGGCGGCACAATGTCGCTATTCGTCTTGTCGCTTCCTCCGTGTTTTCGTGTTCCCATACTCGAATCACCATCCACCCATTTTCTTGCAATACTCGATTGGTATCTTCGTCACGTCGTTGATTTGCTTCGATTTTCTTGCGCCAGAATTCAACATTCGATTTGGCCTGTGTGCCATGAATCGGGCATCCATGCCAGAAGCACCCATCTACGAAGACAGCGATTCGTTCCTCCCTGAAGAGAATATCTGCTTTACGAGCGAATTCGGGAATGGGGCGTGCATCGGTTTCGTAAATTAGCCCTCGTTGGTCGAGCGCATCACGCAACGCCAATTCAGCTTTCGTTCCCGAATGGCGCACAGCTTTCATGCGATTGCGAGCGGCAGGAGAAGACGGAAGGACTGACTTCGATTTCACTACGCAAAATCTCTGAGCAGGGGAATATCGGAGTCTCTCACGTTGCTTTTTACTTGTTTGAGGAACTGTTTGAAATAATCCAACCCGTACAGGCTCAAAACAAGACCCAAAATTGCTTCAACGGGATTGTTTGCTCGTACACAAATTGCGGGCTGATATTCAGGCAACCAGTCTGGTGAATGGAGAACAGGGGCATAATTCTCAAAATTTTTCATGAATTGAACATGATAGAAGTCGTGAATGCCAATTCCATTTCTTTCCCTATTTTCTTCCTTGCATATTGAAGTTGGGGATTCCAGTCGAAAGGCAAAACCACACGGCTCGCCGTTTTCTAATCGGTACATTCCTACTCGTATTTTGATACATTCATTCGAAGGCTCGTCTGAAGGCTTATAACTCAAGGTCATGACAGGCACGAATTCTCGTTGCTGAGATGGGAAAGGAGGCAAGAAAAGAACAAGTCGCTCTGACGAAAATAGAACTTCTGTTTCCGATGAGAATATCTTCGTGATCTTGTTTTCGTTGACAATCTGCCAGTACCATCCAGAAATTACTCGGTGGGATTGAAGTGCAGGTGATTGCTCCATTTCATTTTCGTTTCTTTCCTTCTCTTTCCATTGAGACCACTCTTGTTGTTGTATATCGAACAACTTTAGAAGCAGGAAGGCGACAGTTTTGAAATACTTCGAAGCCATACACATTTCCCCAAAGATTTACATTGCCAAACGTTGTGGAGGCATGTATTCTACTCCCTCAACTTTCTTCAAATACCTTTCACTGAACGACGAATCAGTGGCTGTACGATATGAAACCGTTCTCGTCTTATCCAGAAACGATGATGTATCTTCACAAAAGCCAAAAGGCACATATTCGATTTTCCACGGTTCTCGCACATCGGGTACGTTCTCGTCGTTCATGACCTTGCGCCAATGCCAGGCCGGGCGGGTGAGCCAATGTAGGGGCTTGAAGCGATGCGCTTTGATAAGTGTCATGCTCAAATTGGGAACATCGGTCACGTGACGAGCTGCAACGGCATTCCAGGTCTCCACTGTTCCATGGTCGCCTTCGAGCAAGGATGGAAAACGCGAGACCAAATGCGGCGCATCGCTCAAAATGTCCAATTCGGGGAGCACTTGGAATTCGAGCCACTTCCACAATCGAGCGGCAACGATGGGGGCAAGATTGTCAATTGTTTCGTCCGTAAGATGTTCTGGAAGCGTTGCTCTATCCTTTGGAGCAAGAGCGAAAGAACTGGTTCGCACGAATTCGCCGAAAGTATACTCTCGACCAGCGCCAAGCGTTTGCAGGATACGTCGTGGCAGCCAATCTCGAAATTCTTCCAAACCAAAGAAACGCAAAATCGACTTGTTCTCACGCAATCCGTTTTTTGCGTCTTCTACTCTTCGGTCGAATTCTTCGAGCCATTTTTGGGGAACGAACCAGTACCAGGGATGAAAGTCTTCCTTTCCCGTTCCCCAAAGGGCTTTCGATGAAAGCTGGCTCTGACCGATTTCCAAATCGGAAAAAGCATCGAATTGGTCTAGATAGGAAAAATTCCCGGTCGTGTCGAATGGATTGTATCCAACGCGATTCACGACAAGAATATGCTTGCAACGCGAAAAGCAACGCGCCATGTAGGCTACATGGTCGGCATCTGTGAAAATTCGCTGCTCGACGAAGAAGTCTCGTAATTCGTTGTCTACAATCAAAATATCGGTTTCATCGAATATCGTAGAAACATCGGACGCCCAGCACCCTTTTGTCCTGAATTGATTCTGACGGTCGAGCAATTCTTGGAAAAGGTCGCGCAGGTCTTCAGGTTTCACAACCTCGACGTCAGCCTGTATTCCAGTGCTTGTAATTCTTTGACAGAATTCATCGCGCTTTTGCAATTCGTCATCGAGAATACGTACCTGCAACGATGTCATTTCTCCACACTCCTTTTCTTTTCTTCCCATTCCAAACTGAAGGCGGTAGCAAAAGTTTCTTCAGGCGGTACAAATCGGGCAATACAGCCGATTTTGTCGCACAGTAGGCGAACAATGGTCAGCCCCAAACCGGTTCCTCCATAACCGAGCCTCCTGCGGCTTGGGTCGTCGTCTATTCCACGTTCGAATGGCTCGAACAAACGCTCGGCGTCGTTCAAATCTACACCTATGCCCGTATCTTGAACGAGTAAAATCCTCCGATTGTCTTGCATTCGAGCCGATATGGACAAAATACGGACAGGTTTTCGATACATGGCATTGAATGCATTCGAGAAGATGTTCTGGAAGATGGCACCCCATTCGGCAAACGAAGCCTCGGGCAGGAAGAATTCATCGGGGAGACGGGAGACATCCAGCGAAACACCCAAAGCCATGAACGACATCTGCTCGAAGATGCTTTCCACCACCTTCTTGGCACGGTAACGTTTGCGCTCTCTTATGGTATCGCCGGTCATGTAATCGAACATGCGATTGGTCGAGCGCGCGCGCGTCAACCATTCTTCGAGAGAGTGGGTTACTCGTTCGATTTTTTGGTCGAGTTTAGTGTTGCCGGTGGACAATGTCTTCAATTGAAGAACGATTTCATCCAACTTTCCGAATTGTTTTCGTAGTTCATGCTGAATTGCTAGTGACGAAATCCCCGCGGTTGCCAGCGGCGCAAGTATGGCGAGGTTATGATGCTCCCGTTCTTGCTCGATTCGCTCGATGTGTTTTACGGATTTCTCGACCTCTTTTAAGGCTTTCGTCAAGTCACGGCGCGCTTCTGTGGGAATAGCCGTCCCATGACGAACGATGACATCCTCGATACGTCGAATCATTTCGCTCGGACGTTGAGTCGGATTCTTGCGCGCCTTTTCTTGCATAGCGCGTTTGGCTGCGTGATAAGCATACAAATCGAGCGCATAGCGCACGACATAGCGCAAATCGTCGTGTGCTTCGCTTTCTTCCAGTCTGTCGCGCGCAGACGTAATGCGTAAATTCGGTTCTTCTCCAGTATTGATTTGTACCTTGCCAATCATGCGCCGCATGGTCGGCAAATAACGCAATCGCTCTGGCACATCTTTGAAGGCGCTCTGAATAGGCTCTGGCAGCAACTTTGATACAATGGCACGTTGCGAATGGTCGGCTTCGATTTTCAGCCAATCGTTTTCGAACTCGCCGTAGTAAGGAAGACGAAAGGGACCATCGTACACATGAACGCCAGAAAACCGTTCTAGGTATTCTCTCAAGTCGCCCACGCTGATTCCCAAAGCCTGCTTGCCTTCACCCTTGTAAATCCTGATTTCGAAGTCGGCTTTCTTCAATCGCTTGGCAGGGTCAGGGGAATTTCCTCGATATTTCGGATCCGCAATGTCATCAAGCGAATACTTGTATGTGTAAGTTTCAGCCACATTTTGGTTCCGAGTATCTAAAAGTTCGATGGCTATCCGAGCAACGCCATTGCGATAGATCCCCTTTATGGTAGCGACTTGGATGTTGAATACAGCATCCAATTGGGATTGGAATTCTTGGAAAAGATTTTCTGCCCCTCGAAAACGAATTTCGAAGTGTTCGGCAAGAGGTAGGGAAGCCATTTCTTTACGGAAAGGTGGTTGCAACCACCAGACTTCGCGCGCCAAATCTCGCAAGGATTGCTCATTCCATTCTTGTTTCAAGCCAAATAGTTGCAGTTCAGTGCCATGCTTGAAAGGCGGATGGTCGTTTCGAATTTCATAAACGACTGTGACCGAAGTCAGGTCTTTCCGCCCTTCTCGCACTTGAATGGCATCTTCCCAGTCTATGTAAGCCCAAAGCCAAGTGCCATCACCATCTTTCGGTACCGTTTTCATCTCGAATTGTTGCGCCAGGAATTGTGCCGAAAGGCGGCCAATGCCTTTCGAGCCAGTCATGCGACGATGGAAATATCGTGAGTATTCTTTTTCGATTTTGTGGGTCGTTCCGACACGCATCCAGAAGTCGCGAAATTCTTCAAAAGTCATTCCATGACCATCGTCACGAACAGTGATCTCCCCTTTCTGTCCTTTTCCACTGCTTTTTTCTGGATCGAAAACGATTTCTGCAAAAGTAGCGTCGGCATCATAAGCATTCTTGACCATCTCTGCCAATGCAATGGACGGTTTTCCAATCAACCGTTCTCCCAATTCTCTGAGCAACTGTGCATCTACGGAAAAATTGATGGTTTCTTGGGACATGTCTCACTCGTACAACCAGCCGCGATGCTCGAGGATATGCAAACGAATGCTCTTGGCAATCATTCGTGCTAGGGCAACAGGTACCGCATTGCCTATCATCATAGCCAACCTGCTGATAGATGGTTGCCCATTCAAAGGATCGAAGAATTGATAATCGGGAGGAAATGTTTGAAGCAGTGCTGCTTCACGCATTGAAAGAGCACGGTCTTGCTCTGGATGTCCAAACCGCCCGTTTCCAAAACCATAGCACTGGGTCGTAATCGTAGGCGCAGGTTCGTCCCAACTCATGCGACCATAGACGTTCTTGTATGTCTTTCCCGTGACTTTCTTATGGCAAGCGGCGCGCAATTCTTCGGGCCATTCTCGCCATGTGCTGCCTGGTCGAGAGGCGCGAATACGCTGTAAATTGATTGGGGAAAGATTCATCGCTCGATGGACTGGGTCTTCTTGACTGGTTCCTCCCGCCGGGATTGGTTCAAGATGTCCGATCGCGTCGCGAACGGTTCGATACGTTCCGGGGCGACGACTAGGTCTCAAGAATTTCACTCGCCCATATTTTGATGCAATCAAAATCAGACGATAGCGATGCTGGGGTACGCCATAATCTGGTGCGTAGATACGCGGTTCGTAGGTGACATGAAATTCATTTTCTTCTAGCAACCTGACGAAATCATAGAACACTTTGCCGGAATCGTACGTCTTCAGGCGCGGGACATTTTCCATTGTAACGATGTCGGGCTGAACGTCTCGAATGAGCCTACCGAATTCATAGAGCAGCCCCCAACTTTCATGCGGTTTGTTCATCCGTGTGTAGGATGAAAAAGGCTGACATGGCGCGCAACCTGCCAGTATCTTGATATGATCATTTGGATAGAATGCTGCAACGGCACCAGACGATATTTCTTCTATTCTTTCATGAACGAATTCGACGCCAGGATTATTCTTTTCGTAGGCATATTCAAAGGACGCTTCCGCTTCAATTCCTGCCGCAACGCGAAAACCCTCACACAGGAAACCGTGAGTGAGGCCACCAACGCCCGCGAACAAGTCAACTACTGTGCATTTATCTACTTGTTTCATGACGTTCCTTTGAACGAAACACGAATTCGAACATTTGTCGAAACATTCGTTCGTTCATATTTGAAATTATACGTCAAATTGCCTACCATACCTGGCATCTGTTCCTCAGAGGAGAACGCGAATGTTTACCTCAAGCCATATTCTAGCCACCTGACACTTTTGAGAAAAGCGCTTTCCTGCCGCCAATGTCAGGAGATCAATCCCCCGACTAAGGCCATGGAAGCCGCCTAAAGGCGGCTCGGCACCTCCCTCAGCCTGCTTGAGCGGGCTTCCAGACAATGAGCCGGGGACTTTAGTCCCCCGGCAGGCATGGCCGCGAAAACTGTCAGGTCGCTGGGCCATATTCAAAGCAGGCAAATCAAGTCTCCTACTCCACCCTCACCACCGTCTCGTCCCCGGCGATGTTGCGGATTTTCAGGCGCAGGGGCTTTCTTGCGGACGTTATCGCCCCGTCCCAAACCTCTTTGGTCTTCACGCCGTCGCGGATGACAAAGCCTTTTTTGTCTATCTTGATTTCGCTGTCGCTGTGCCAGACGCCCTCGGCGGCGGTGCAATCCAAACTGATGAGTTCGATAAGTTCCAGGCCGGTTTCGCTGATTTCGATGGGAGAGAAATTCGCGGGGGCGGGTTCTTCGCCGTTTTCGGCTTCTTCCAGCGCGATTTGCCGGGCTTTCTTTTTGCCTTTGGCGTTCAGGCGCAGTTTCTGGTTGTGCGCGTCTATCTTTTGAGCCAGGCGGTCAGAGTAAAAGCGGGTGATTTCTACCTGCCAGCCATCTGCCGCTTCGGTCAGGGTGTACTCTACTTCATCGTTCAGCACGATTTCATGCAGGACGGCTTTCAGGTCGCGCAGTTCCACCTCCACCAGCGGATTGCCGTATTCGCGCAGGAAGTCTTTGGCGGCTTTTTCGTCTTCGATGTCCACATAATAAACGATGACTTTTTTCACGCCATCGGGCAGGTCGGGGATTTGCTCATTGACGATGCGGTTGAGCAGGGGCAGGTCGAGCAGTTTCTCGCGGTGGTCGAGCAGGTTGGGCAGATAGACGGGGGTCATGCCGTCTTTGCCGTCCTGAATCGCGCCCGCCCAAAAGGAGGCCAGCCCTTCGGCTTTGCCCAAGCCGGGGATGAGCGCGGCCAGTTTTTCCATCGTTTGCGCCGGGTTGCGGAAGAGCGCCACACCGTCGCGGACTTCCAGAATGTCGAAGGACGCGCCCGCGCTGACCAGGCGGTCGCGAGTCGTCTGGATGCTGTTGATGCCCACGTCCACATGGATGAACCTGCGCCCCAGGTCGTGCGCTACCTTTGCCGTCACCCCGCTGCCGCCAAAGAAATCGGCGACAACCATGCCCGCGTTGCTGCTGGCTTCGATGATGCGCCGAAGCAAGGATTCATTTTTCTCTGTGTCGTAATCCGTCGAGAAAGAGTAGGCGGTAATATCGTCCCACAAGCTATCACAAAGCATGTCTTCTGTGGCGTCAAGCAAATACTCTGGCTTTCCAGTATTGGGATTAGGGCGCAATTTGCCTTGTCGTATCCACTCTTCAGCAACATCTTTAGACCGCATCCAGTGTCGTCCTGGAGGAGGTCTGTGACCAAAAATTTCGTAATCCATTCCAGTTCTAATTTCTGGAGCATCAAAAGAGTGCCATCGTTCTTCTTTACGAGATGGCTTCACTGGAGGAAGAATGGTCACGCTTTCATCCAGCGCATAAAAATAAATTGAGTCTGTGGCTACATTCAATGCTTTTACTTTTTCTCGTTCTCGGACGCTCTTTTTAACTCTTTTGACAACAATCTCATTCCTGAAATTATCTTCCCCAAAAATTTCATCCATCAGCACCTTGACGTAATGCCCGATGTGCCAGTCGAGATGAACGTAAATGCTGGCGGTGGGGCTCATCACGCTCTTGATAGCCATCAGGTTCTCGTACATCCAGTTCAGGTAGGCTTCCTTCGTCCAGATGTCGCCGTACATGGTTTCTTCAAAGGCGCGCAGGGCCTCATCGTCCATTTCCCGCTCGGCTTGCTCGATGGCTTGCGCTGCCTTCGGGTTGCGGCGCAGGTAGATTTTCTTGGCATAGTTTGCGCCGCTGGCGAAGGGCGGGTCAATATAGACCAAATCCACCTGAATCCCCTGCGCTTTGAGATAGGCGCACGCGCTCAGGCACTCGCCGCGAATCACCAGGTTGCCGTTGGGGTTCTCGCCTGCCTGCTCCACCTTATCCACTTCGTAGAGCGGCATTCCGCGCAAAATGCGCTGGGTGGGCTTGTCGTTGTCGCGGTAGGATAATGCCCGGCGGGTGCGCGTAAAGTTATTCAGCAGGGCTTGCCCTTCGATGGGGTCGGGGTAGAAGGGGACGTATTGGATGGGCATGGGGACTCCAGTAGTCAGTTATCAGTTATCAGTGAGCAGTTATCAGTGGTCAGGCGAAGAAGGCGTTGATTTTGGCGGCGAGTTGGGCAAGGCGGGCTTCGGGAGTATCCGATTCGCGGATGTAGAGAAAGTCGAAGCGCTCGCAGCCGAATTTCTCGCGGTTGATGCGCAGGAAGTCGCTGGAAACGAAGGCGCGGCGGCTTTTGAAAGACTCCTCGAAGCCTTCTCCTTTGGTCTCCACAATCAGCACGCGGTCGGGGCTGCCCTGCGGGTCGCGCCGCAGGAGCAGGAAGTCGGGCGTGTATTCGCCCAGCCGCTTCCAGAATTTGCCTTTTCTCTGATAGCAGTTGATGACAAACTCGGTCAAGCCGCGCTCGCCGTTGTAGTACAGTTCCAGGTTCTTTTGCTGAAACTCCTGCAAGCGCAGGCAGGCTTCCAAAAAGTCCAGTTCCAATTTGCTTTGGGCAAAACTGTACGGGATGTAATGCAGGGTGCGGTCTTTCCAGCGCACAGCCAGGCTGACTTCTGGCACGGGGATATTGGTAAAGCTAGGCAGGTTGAGTTTGGCGTACTGCTGGCGGATGGTATCCGCGAGTTGCAGGTAATCTCGTTCCAATTGTTCGCCCGTCTTGCCGCCTGCGTCTGCCTGCAAAATGTTCTGCGCGTCCGATTCGGACGGGTAGATGTTCTTATCGCTTACGGGCGTCAGTTTGGAAGCCAGCAGCAGGCGGGCGTTTTCTTTGATGACCTGCTCGTTGGTCTGGAGTTCACGGCGGGAGAAGTAAGCGGCGCGGATGCGGGCGCGGATGCGCTCCTGGTCGTAGAGTTCGTTCGAAGCGCGCCCGCCGTCCGGCAGAGACACGGTAACGGTCTCGAAGATTTGTTTCAGGACAGCGGCATGGGCGGTCAGGTCGCGGAAAGTCACGCCGCCGAAACTTTCGCGGGCAATCAGGTTGAGCCACTGGTCGAAGCGGATGCGCTCGCCCGCCACATTCGTCACCGTCTGGGTCTGGTGGAAGGTCAGGGTCGCGGCTTGCGCGCCGGTCAGCGTGCCGCTTTGGGTTTGCCCGTAGGCGCGGTAGGCGGTCAAGTCTGCCAGCAATTCTTTCAAGCGGGCGGCTGGCGCGGGGGCGGTTTCGGTTTCCACCGCGCCGTAGTCAATCCGCAGTTGGTAGAAATCCACCGGCGGCAGTTTCAGGTATTCAGCGCGGGAAACGCGGTCGAGCAGTTTGCCCGCTGGCGTTTTGGCAATCGCGTTGATTTCCTGAATGCTGGTGCGTTGTTCGGTCCTGAGCTGCTTTTGTAGGATGGCGGCATTGTCTTCGTTCAGCCAGATGAGCGCGGTTTCGATGGCGTTCTTTTCCACCTGGCGCAGACAGCGGCAGGCTACCTGCAACACCATGTTGGTCGGGCCGTCCTTCTTCTGGGCGAGTATCACACCGGTCAGCGAACGGCAGTCCCAGCCTTCCTTGCCCACCTGCACCAGCAGGATGACGCGCTTCTTCGATGCGGGCGTATCCAGCGCGGCAAACTCCAGCGCGGCTTCCTGCGGCACTTTGTACTGCTGGTTGCCGCGATGGAATTTCAGGATGTCCTCTTCAGGGATTTTGAGTTCGTCCCGCAGGAAGGGATAGACTTCTTCTTCCAGGCGTTCAATCGTGCCGCAGTAGATGGCAAGTTTGGCAACCGTCCCATCGGGATAGGTCTTCGCGCCGTATTTCTCGTAAAACTCCTGCACGCCGCGCCGGATGACCTCGCGGGGCGGCAAATCGGTTGCCGTTTTGATTTCCGGCTTTTTCAGGAATCGCTGAATGGCTTTGACGAGCGGGTAGTAATAGACGGTGTTGGTAATCTGGTTGAATTGTAAACTCACGCCCGGCGCGGCGGGGATGCTGTCAGCCCCTTCCAGATAGGGCGTGCCGGAATAGCCCAGCACATTCACCACGCCGCCGCTCTTTCCCCAGGCCGTCACCACCTGGCGCAGTTTGATTTCGTCATCGGTGGCGTGATGCACTTCGTCAATGTGGATGCCCAGGCGCGGCACTTTGCCCAACAGGTGACGCAGTTCGTTGGCGGCGCGGCTTTTCTCGTCATCCGTCTTTTCGATGAGCGCGAGTTGTGCGTCCAGGTCGAGACGGTCGAGGATGACCTTTTCGGCGTTCACCAGAAAGACAAGCCCCATCGGGTCGGGCTGACTGATGAGGGTGTTCACCTTTTGGGCGTTGGGGTTACGGGCGCGGTTGCTTTTCCTGTCGGATTTGGGCGCATCCAGCACTTCAAAGTGGAGCAGGCGGCGGATGTTGCTGGCGGCAGGCTCCGGCAATACCCAGGTGGGGTCGAACTGTTCGATGGTTTTCAGGCTGGGGGCGATGGACGACTTCAACCCGGAGGGAATCAGCACGAGAAAGTTATGGGCGAATTTGGGGTCTTGCGGGTCCTGCTGGGCGAAGTACAAATCCAGGTAAATCAGCGCGGCGATGAGGAAGGTCTTGCCTGCGCCCATCGGCAGGCTGAACAGGTAATCGGGGTAGGTGACGCCGTAGAAAATTTTACGGATGATTTCGACGTAGGGGATGGACGCCGGAGACTCAGCGATGGCGGTGAGCAGTTGCGGCAGGAGCGGGTTGCCCTTTTCATCGGACTGCCGGGCAAACTGATAGAGCGACCAGGCGGCGGGGTTGAGCGTGTCGCGCAGTTCCTGGCTCATGTGCAGTTTTTCCAAATCCTTTGGCGGGATGAAGAAAAACCCTTCGGCAAACAAATCAGCCAGGGGTTTGTTCCCGCCCGCAAATTTCAAGAACAAGTAGGTTTCAATAGCTTCGAGTTGGGCGTCGCGCAGTTGTCCCCGCTGGCGCATGTAGGCCATCATCGGCTGGATGGGGCAGTGAGGTCCCTTGAGCCATTCGTTTTTTCGGGCTTCGATGAGAGGGTAAATCATGTTGTCCTGGATGTCGCCTGAAAATGAAAATCCGCCTCGCGGAGACGCAAGGCGGCGGTGTGCTATAATCTCTGTGCCGCTGCGCGCCTGACCGCGTAGCAATTGTTCAGCCTCGCCGGTTCGAGCGGCGGGGCTGGTCTCTTTATGGGCTTGAATTGTAGTCGCGAATCAACACTAGCGTCAATATACTTTGCCTCTGCATATTCAATCTCAAGGAGGCAAACATCATGAACACCGAAAAACAACTCCCTCACATTCCTGGACCGGTTCCATCTGAACCGTATCGTACTTTGATACGATATTTCATGTCCAACCTCTTTCAGAACGGCACTGCTGTTTCGACAATTGTCAGTTATGGTTGGCAACTTCACAAATTGGGCATTTGGCTAACAGAACGCGGAATTTCTGACCCTGCCCAGGTATCTCCTACGATCATTTTAGAGTGGGGTGAATTTTTACGTTTGAAATATGCTGCTCAAACCCATAAGCAGGCAGTGGTCGCGGCCAGGTCCTTTTTTCGTTTTCTAGCTGATATTCATGTTTGTCCAAATAACGTTGCCGAAGATGTTAGGAAATTTTTGGCTACCCCGAAGACCAAAGTAACTCTCCAACGGACATTGACACAAAGTGAGGTTGATGCCTTGTTTTCAGTGTGTCAGTCAGACCGACACGACATTCGGAATCTGGCGATTATGGCTTTGCTTTTAGACACGGGGTTGAGAGCAAGCGAACTATGCGCTATCTCGCTCCAAGATATTGATTACAAAAATCGTCGCATCCAAGTTGTCGGAAAGGGAGGTAACCAGGAATTTGTCTATTACAGTCGCAAGTGTCAGGAGGTGCTAGAAAAATGGCTGGATATTAGACGGTCTATGTCTGCTCCGTGTGACAAGTTGTTTGTGTCGCTGGGAGGCATCTCGCGGGGGGAACCTCTGACCCCCAGGGGGTTGCGCATTATTATGAAACGGTTAGGTGAACATGCCGGAGTAAAAGGTGTGCATCCTCATGCCTTTCGCCGCACCTTTGCAACGCTACGAATAAAAAAAGGACAATCCACAAGAGGGGTACAGCGTCTTGGGCGATGGCGTAATCTTGCGACATTTGAACGATACACTCATGCTTTGCTGACAGACGATGAGTTTGCAAAAAATGAGGCAAATTCATATTCCCCATTGCCTTGACATTTGAAATTACTAACGCTAGGTTCGAGGTTCAAGTCCTCGGCGAGGAGCCAAACCGACCTCACTCTTTATGGGTGAGGTCTTTGTTTTGGGGAGTGTCTGATTCTGTGAACTTTTCAAAGATTTCGCCGCCGACTGCGCAGCGCTGAGAAAACCTTTTGAAATCTCTGTGAACTCGGTGTTCTGCGTGGTGAAAAGTTCTCCCGCCCATCTTTTTTGCATCCCTTGTTTTGGTTTAGATGCCCTCTGCGGGGTATTCCTGCTGGTGTAACCAATTGCCAGTTGACTTTGAGGGGAGAATATTGTACAGTGAATATATCAAAATCCGATATATTTGAAGGGAGTACACCATGAAAGCCTCGACTCGAATTTTCGGCATGTTGGTTTGGTTAGGGGCGCTGGTGCTGGCGGGGTCTATTATCCTGGCTCTGACCGCCGCCCGCGTAGGCGAGCATCGCTCCAGCACTTATGGCTATGC
The DNA here is from genome assembly GCA_039961775.1 of Chloroflexota bacterium. Taxonomy (GTDB): domain Bacteria; phylum Chloroflexota; class Anaerolineae; order Anaerolineales; family Villigracilaceae; genus Defluviilinea. The sequence continues at coordinate 21,973 of JABRVZ010000093.1, read as the reverse complement.
TTACTATCTGTTCCAGCAGGGTTGGGGCGGCGAAATTGGGGTCATTCCACCTGTTTTTTCGCTGGAGCGGACGTACAAAGAAATGCAGTACAACAAGGATGCCAAGCAGTACGAAGAGGTTGTCAAGACCGAGCGTTACACCCTTGTGCCGAAATCCATCAAAATTGATACCACCCTGGATTACGCCGAGAAAATTCGCAGCCTGCTGGTCTTCAACGCCTTCGAAGTGCATAACCGCGAGGTTTACACCATCGTCAACAATACGCAATATTCGGGGGCATTGCAAGTGAAAGTCAGCACGCCGGAGAATGCCAATCTGTTGTACGATTACACCATTGCCATTCCCTCCAAAGGGAATCTAACCGTTCGTCCAATCATGAACAGTTCGGTTGCCCTGCTTCCGTCGCTTGCACCAGGCGAGGAAGTGGATGTGGTGGTTACATATTCGACCAAAGGGATGGATATTTACAAATACAACCTGTCCGCTTATCAAAACAACGTCATTCAGGAACTGACGGCAGACATCAAGCTTAACACGAAAAATTACGCCATTTACCGCGAGGGCATTCCTCACACAGAAACGCCAACCGCCGATGGGGCAGAGTTGCGCTTCGACGTGAAGGATTTTTCCACTACGCAGGATTTGGGCGTGGCGTTCCTCGAAAAACAGCAATATCTCAACCAGATTCAAAGTTTGATGCGCTTCTCGCCGATTTCTCTGGCGCTTTTACTGTTGGTTACTTTCATGTTCTCGCAGATCTTCGACGTGAGATTCAACGCCTTTCACTATCTCTTCCTTGGGATGATTGACGTGTTCTACTATCTCTTTGTTGCCTATCTCATCCGTTTCTTCGGCATCATCCCGACCTTCGGCATTTCGATTGTGCTGACCGTCATCATGTTCTTCCTGTATGCCCCCAATGTGTTCGGCAAGTGGTTCGCGTTTCGCGTGGTGGGTGTGTACCTGTTTCTGTTGACGGTGGTCTTCTCGCTGATTTTCCTGATGCCCATCTTCCAGGGATTGCTGTTCGTCGTCCTGATCTTCGTGATTTTCATGTCGCTGATGATTTTCGTGGGACGGTCGGACATCTCCAAGTGGCACATCGTGCGCGGATAAGGGCGTATAATCCGGCAAACTCACGAAAGGAGATGCTCCCATGCAGTATTTCAGTTTTAATGATGCGGTTCGTTTCAGGATGGCGACCCAGCAGGAGGACACCAATGCCAAGGTGCAGGTTTTCCTGGGGGTCTTCCTCGGCGTCATCTTGCGCTGGATTTACAGCATTGCTGTCGAGGTCATCAAAAATCAAGCCCCTTGGGACTTTGGCTCCGGAGCCACCATCCTTGCCCGGCTGGTGGTTGCGCTGATTACCACCTTCTTCGTCTTCTCCGGGTATTGGCAGAAGGCGAAGGATATGCCGCCCAGCTGGCGGTTTTGGAATGCGCTGGCGTATGGCATCTCGATTGACGCTCTCGTCGGTCCGTGGATGGTATAACGGCGGCGATGCGCTAAACAAAAAAAGAGAGAAGGGCAGCCCTTCTCTCTTTTTTTGTTTTTTTTGGGATTCACCTGGCGGCTATTCGTCTTTTTTGCCGGAGGTCTTTGTCGTGGATTTGCTTTCGTCTTTTGCCGGCTTGCTATCACGCGATTCACTTCCCGAAGGAGACCTGTGGTCGGTGGCATAGAAACCCGAGCCCTTGAAGATGATCTTGGTGGGTGTGATGACCCGTTTGACGGATTTCTTCCTGCACTCCGGGCAGGTCTTCAACGGCTGGTCGTGAAACGATTGGTGTTTCTCGAATTGCACACCACATGAATCACAGCGATAGGTATAGACGGGCATAGTTCTTTCTCCTTACTTTAAGTGCGCGGGCATTATAGCGTGCCCAGCGCGGCATGACAAGGGAAGCGGCATAAGAGTTCCGTTAACAGAATCTCTATGGAGAGGGAATGGGAGAGGACGTCTCAGCGGCGGTCGGAGTCGGTTGGGGAGTGTCGGTGACCGGCGGAGGAAGATGCGTCTTTGTCTGCGTGGGAGGCGACTTTGCTGCGGCGACGCCAGCGCAGGAGGTCATCAAAAAGGCTGTCCCCAATGTCAGGAGGATGAATTTTTTCATGCTAGAGCGGGTGATTGAGGTCCCACAGGATGCGCAGACCGTCGAGCGTGAGCCAGGGGGCGATGATTTGGATGACGTCGGTTTCCTGGGCGATGAGTTCCGCCAGCCCGCCGGTGGCGATGACTTTCATGGTGGGACCGAGTTCCTTGCGGAAGCGTTCGACCATGCCTTCGACCATGCAGACGTAGCCGAACAGGAGACCTGATTGCATGGCGTGGACGGTGTTGCTGCCGATGATGGAGGGCGGGCGCTGAAGGTCTATGCGCGGCAGTTTGGCGGCGTGGGTGAAGAGCGCTTCGGTGGCAAGGTTGATGCCGGCGGTGATGGCGCCGCCCAGGTATTCGCCGTCCTTTGTGATGGCGTTGAAGGTGGTGGCGGTGCCGAAGTCTATGACGCAGGCGGGACCTTTGTAGAGGTACATCACGGCAACGGCATCGGCGATGCGGTCTGCACCGACGGCGCGCGGGTCGTCGTAGCGGACTTTGATGCCGGTTTTGATGCCCACGTCCACCACAAAGGGGTTCTGGTTGAGGTATTCGCGGCATGCCTGAATGACGCGGCTGGTCAGTTGCGGCACCACCGAAGCCAGGCAGACTCCGGTCAGGTCGTGCGGGGAGCGCCGGGCGTTTTGCAAAAGTCCCTGAAACTGCAAGCCGTATTCATCGGGCATGCGGGCGTGATCGGTGGCGAGCCGCCAGTGCGCCGTCAGGTTGTTGCCGTCGTACAAGCCGAGGGTGAGGTTGGTGTTGCCGATGTCTATGGCGAGGAGCATGAGTTAAGTATACCTGTCTCGTTGAAAGACTGTCTACGGTTTGATCGCCTCGATGATTTCAGCGACCATGTCGTATTTGTGGAACTGAGGCATGATATAGACGCCTCGCGCCCATGCTTTGAACTGTTCCGCCAATTCGACGGCGATCTCCACCCCGGCTTTGGCGCCCTCCTCGCCGGCGGCTTCGATGCGGTTTCGCATCTCGTCGGGGATGAAGATGCCCGGCACTTCGTGATGCAGGAAGTTGGCATGACGCACGCTCACCAGCGGCAATATGCCCGCCAGGATGGGCTTATTCAGTTTGCCGTATTTTGCCTCGTAGGCTTCCAGCACGCGCGGACCGTCGTTTGGGTTGTACACGGGCTGGGTGAGGAAGAAATCTGCGCCCGCTTTGACCTTGCGATGCAGGTTTTTGATTTCGTTTTCCAAATCGGGCGGGCACAGGTTGAGCGCTGCGCCGACGAAAAAATTAGTCGGTTGACCGATGCTCGTGCCGGAATGATCCACGCCGGCGTTGAAACCCTGCTTGATGAGTTTGATCAAGCCTGATGGCACAAGGTCATAGTTGTCCATCGCTTCGGGGTAGTCGCCGATGGAGGTGGGGTCGCCCATCACCACGAAGACGTTGCGGATGCCGAGGGCGTGCGCGGCGAGCAGGTCGCCCTGCACGCGCAGCAGGTTGCGCCCGCGCGTGGGAAAGTGCAGCGTGGTCTCGACGCCGACCTGCCGCTGAACCACGTCGCACACCGCCCAGGCGGACATGCGCATGCGCGCCATCGGCGAGTCGGCGACGTTGATGACGTCGGCGCCGGCGTCGGCGAGGAGAGAAGCGCCCGCGATGAGTTTATGGGTGGAGAGTCCGCGCGGCGGGTCCATTTCCACACAAATGGCGAAGCCGCCTGCAGTCAATTTTTGGGCGAATTTCGTCGGCTGTTCCTGCGCCACTTCGACGAGTTCCTCCTGCGGCAGGATGACGATATGCGAAGAGTCAATGGGCGGGTTGGTATCGAGCGCGCGGCGCATCGCCGCAATATGCTGCGGAGTTGTGCCGCAGCATCCGCCCACCACACACGCTCCCGCCTCGCGGAACGAGAGCGCATAATCGCCGAAGTATTCGGCGTCGGCAGGGTACATGATGCGTCCGCCCACCTGTTCGGGCCAGCCGGCGTTGGGCTTCACCCAAAACTTCACGCCCGCTTCGGCAATCGCCTGGCGCATCTGCTTCAAAATCCGCAGAAGCTGCGAAGGTCCGCCGGAGCAGTTGACGCCGATGACATCCGCGCCCGCTTCGTGGAGCGCACGCGCCACCTTGGCGGGATGGTCGCCCAGCAGGGTGCGGTCATCGCGCGTAAACGTGACCGTCGCCACGACGGGCAGGTCGCAGACTTCCCTTGCGGCTTTGATGGCTTCGCGGATTTCGTAGAGATCGCTCATGGTTTCGATGACGATGAGATCCGCACCCGCCTCTGCCAGCGCTCGAATCTGCTCTGCGAACGCTTCACGCGCCTCCTCAGGCTGGACTCTGCCATAGGGAGCGATTCTCACCCCCAGCGGACCCACGTCCCCTGCCACCAGCACGTCCTTGAACGAAGCGGCAACGACGCGCTTTGCCAGTTCCACGCCCTTTTGGTTGATTTCGCGGACGTCGTCCTGCAAGCCGTGTTTGCTCAGTTTGTAGCGGTTCGCGCCGAAGGTGTTGGTAATGATGAGTTGCGCGCCTGCTTCGATGTATTCGCGGTGAATTTCCGCCACTGCCGCAGGGTTGGTGACGTTCAGTTCGTCGAAGCACTTGTCGAAGCCGACGCCGCGCGCGTGGAGCATGGTTCCCATTGCGCCGTCGGCGAGGAGGGTTTGGGAAGAGAGAAGTTGAAGGAAGGTGTCTCGTTGCATTTTAGGGTTATCCTGTTTGGTTTCCGACGCTAGAGAGCGTCTTCGTACGCGTGTCCCGACGCTGGAGAGTATCTCCTGCGCTTGTTATCACACAGCGGACGTTCGTTCTCTAACGTCCGCCGAGTCTGTTTTTGTTGGTGATTTCCTCGTACAAAAAGGAGGGTGTCAAAATCATCAGCGGGTAGATAAGCCAGATGAAGACGTACCAATCCTCCACGGCGGTCTGAAGCGGCTGTCGGAGGAAGTAGAGCAGGCTGAGCCAGGGGAGCCAGAGGAGGAGCCCGAAGGAGGTCCAGGAGAGAAGCGGCGAAATCCGTTGGTTTGCGGTCAGACGCCCGCCGAGCAGGGCGAGGAGCGGGGCGAAAGCGATCAGGTCGTAATCTGCCGTGTGTGGGACGAAGACGGCGGTCAGCGCAAGCGAGGCGGCGATGGCAAGGTCGGCGTCGCGGCGCAACAGACTGCGGAGGAGGAGCGTCAGCGAGAGGGCAATCCAGCCCAATCCTGAGGGAGAGGCGAGGCGGGTCCAGTCCCAGGCGACGGCGTTTTCGGAGGCGTATCCGGAAATGTCGCGGAGGAAATCGGGAATCCACCAGCCGAGCATCAGGGTGGGAGGCAGGTAGAGGAGAAGGGAGGTTATCCCAAAGGCGAGCAGGGTCTTCCCGTTGGCACGATAGGCGAAGTAGAGAACCGCCAGCGGCAGGAGGGTAAGGGAAAATTTGACGAGGCAGAGCGCGCCAAGGATGCCCGCCGCCACATGCTGCTGATGTTTGAGCGCCAGCCATGCCAGCACAAGCATTCCGATACTGAAGAGGGAGTATTGCCCCAGCAGGTAGTTGGAGTAGGCGGGGCGAAAGGCGATGCCGCTGAGCAGGAGGAGGGGGATGAGCGCCAGGCGGGCTTTTTGGGGGATGGGGAGGGAGGTCACCCAGCCAAGAAGCAGGGCAGCCCACAACGCCCAGAGGAACGCGCACCACAGTACGGCGGCAGTTTCGAGCGAAAGCCCAGCCAGGATGAACGGCGCGAGGAGCGTGACCACCGCCGGAGGGTAGTAGAAGCCGAACGGGTTGCCGTTGGGGATATCCGGTTTTCCGTACACCGCCTGCCAGATTTTTTGCCGGGTCTCAAAACTGTAGGGGCTTTCTCCGTTCAGCGCTGCTTGAGCGCCCACCCAGCGCGGATACAGGTCCACGCCGAGGGTCATCGTGGTGCCGCGCAGGGCATTTTGTAGATAACCCATGAGGAAGACGCCGGCGATGAAGAAGACTGCGAAGGCGGGCAGTGTGAGTTTGAGCGCCCCGGTTTTCATGAAAAGAATCCCATCAATGTCACGATCCACATGCCGATGACAGCGGCGGCGGCTTCGTAAGGGTAGGGAGCCAGCGCCAGAAACGCGCCGATCCATGAATGAAGCAACAGGTAGGGAGAGAGCATCGGCGAAGCAATCATTGAGTAGCGGATTTCATTTTTTCGGATGGCTGTCACGGTCAGTGCCAATCCGATTGGCAAGGCAAGAGGTAAGAGACTGGCGTTTATGCTTATTTCGTCCAGGCTGGGGATTGCAAGAAACCAGGGTCCAAAAACGGCAACGGATAGTATGGATGCCAGCCCGACAGGTAGAAAAGTCTTTGCCACACGGTGGAAGCCTCCCCTTTTCCATTCGGCAAAAAACAAATAGAGGATGACGATCATGCCGACCTGAGGCTTGATTGCCAGAAAAAACAATCCCAACCACGGAGGCAATACGACGCCCAAAATGGCGAGCCAATCAATATTACCGTTCAAGATGCCGTGCATGCTGGGCGGTGAGAGCAGTAACAATCCGACTGTCAGTTTGTTCGCTCCCAGTTTGTGCGCCACATAGGCATAAGCCGCCAGGGCGGCAATGACCATGAGCGCCCGTCCCACATTCTCCGGCAGGATGGCAAACGGGATGAGCAGGATGGCAGTCCAGGGCGGGTTGAAAAAGCCTTCGGCGTTGTAGGGCGAGCGTCCGTGCAGGAGTTCGAGCGCGGCGGGGCGGAATGCGCCGTGAAAGTCCACGGCGGGAGGCAGGAGGTTTGACAACAGCCCGGTCAGCAGGGCAAGCAGTAAAACCGCCAAAAGGGCTTGAACGTTTTTGTTTGCGGCGTATTTGTTGATCATAGACGAACTTATTTGTCGTTCATCGCTCCCGGTGAAGAGCCGGACAGCCTATTATCTCATCAACTGCTCGACGCGCGATTCGCCGACACTGTAATACTTTGCCTGTGGGTGGTGGACGATGATGGCGGCGGTGGACTGTTCTGGGATGAGTTGATAGGCAGCGGAGAGCGTCATGCCGAGTTCTTTTTCCACGGGCAGAAGGTCGAACACTTTGCGGTGGTCTTCGAGTTCGGGGATGGCGGGGTAGCCCCACGAGTAACGTTTGCCCTGCTCTTCGGCAAGTCCCAACTCACGGCGGATGTGACTGTGCAGGTAGTCGGCAGTCGCTTCGGCGGCTTGGACGGCGAGCCCGTGGGTGAAGTAGGCTTCGGTGTAGTCGTGAGCCGCTTGCAGTTTGTCGAAGCGTTCGCTGGCTTCCTGTCCAACGGTGACAACTTGAAAAGCAACCACGTCCATCTGCCCCGATTCGACGGGGGCGAAGTAGTCGGCGAGGCAGAGGTGGTCGTCGTAGGGCTGGCGGGGGAAGGTAAATCGGGTTACAGGTTGGAAGGTTGTAAAGTTGGAAGGTGAGTAGATGACGAGGTCGTCGCCGTCGGATTGGCAGGGGAAGATGCCGTACACGCCCTGAGGCTTGAGCCACTTTTGACGCAGCGCTTCTTTCTTCATCCGCAGCAGACGCGCGTCGAATTCGGCTTTCAACTTCTCCCATTCCGCGCCGTGCGTGTTCTTCGCACCCCACGAGAGGCGGTAGAGTTCGTTGATGTTGAGGTGGGTGAGGACGATTTCGAGCGGCATGTCCTTGACGATGCGGACGCCCCATTTCGTGGGATGGGGAATGGGTGATGGTTGGACAGATGAACGTCGAACGTTTAACGTTGAACGTTCAACGTTTTGTGGGACGCGTCCCAATTCCATGTCCGCTTCTTTGCGGATGTGTTCGAGGAGCGCGGGTTTGCGAGTCGCGTCAATGAGTTGATCCATCGTCTCGAGTCCCTCGAAGGCGTCCTTGCAGTAGAAGACGCCAGGGTCGTAGAAGTCTCCGCTTTCGGTTTGGAGGATGCGGCGACCGAAGCGGCGGTTGATTGCCGCGCCGCCGACGAGGACGGGGAAGCGGAGTCCGCGTCGGTGGAGTTCGTTGACGATGAGCGGCATCTGTTTCGAGGTCGAGACGAGAAGCGCAGAAAGTCCGATGGCGGTGGCGTTGACTTCGACGGCTTTGGTGATGATTGTCTCCGCAGGGACCTGCTTGCCGAGGTCAATCACGGTATAGCCGTTGTTGGCGAGGATGGTCTTGACGAGGTTCTTGCCGATGTCATGCACGTCGCCGTAGACGGTGGCGAGGACGACCGTGCCTTTGGTCACGCCTTCGACTTTTTCGAGATAGTTCTCAAGATGCGAGACGGCTTTCTTCATCACTTCGGCGGATTGGAGCACGAAGGGCAGGATGAGTTCGCCCGCGCCGAATTTATCGCCGACTTCTTTCATGGCGGGGAGCAGGACGGTGTTGAGGGTGTGGACGGCGCGCTCGTGGGTTGAACGTTGAACGTTTAACGTTGAACGTTCAACGTTGATGATTTCATCAATATCCGCTTCCACGCCGTCTTTCTTGCGGTGGACAATCTTCCAATGCAGGCGCTGTTCGGGGGTCATGCCTTCGGTGGGATCGGCAAGGGTGGACTCGGTGGTGGGCGTGACCTTCTCGAAGTGTTCGATGTAACGCTGGAGCGCGTCGGGGCGGCGGTTGAAGATGAGGTCTTCGGCGAGGTCGCGTTCTTCCTGCGGGATGTCGGCGTAGGCGGTGACGTGGGCGGGGTTGACAATCGCCATGTCCAAGCCAGCCTGTACGCAGTGGTAGAGCATGACCGAGTTCAGCACGGGGCGGGCGTGCGGGGCGAGTCCGAACGAGAGGTTGCTCACGCCGAGCGAGGTCAGCACGCCAGGCAGGTTCTGCTTGATGAGGCGGATGCCCTCGATGGTCTCGATGGCGGAGTTGGCGAATTCAGGGTCGCCTGTGGCAAGGGTGAAGGTCAGCGCGTCGAAGACGAGGTCGGCGGGGCGCAGTCCGTGTTCGTTCACGGCGATGTCGTAGATGCGTTTGGCGACTTCGAGTTTTTTCTCGCGGGTCTTCGCCATGCCGCTTTCGTCAATGGTCAGCACGATGACGGCGGCGTTGTGTTCTTTGGCGAGTTTGAAAACTTTATCGGCTTTGGCGCGACCTGCTTCGAGATGAGTCGAGTTGATGAGGCAGCGTCCAGGCGCGGTCTTGAGCGCGGCTTCGAGAACATCCAATTCGGTCGTGTCAATCACGAGCGGAACGTCCACGCCCATTTCGAGTTTCTTGACGACCTTGCGCATGAGTTCCGCTTCGTCGGGGCGCTCAGTGACCGCGCAGGAGATGTCGAGGGCGTGCGCGCCGTACTCGACCTGTTCGCGGGCGATCTCCAAAATGGAGTCATAATCTTCTTCGAGCAGCAGCCGCTTGAACTTGCGCGAGCCCTGGGCGTTGAGCCGCTCGCCGAGCAGGGTGGGAGGAGGATCCTGCCGCATGGCAATGGCTGACATGGCGGAAGCGAGGCGAGGCGTTGGCAAGTTTTCACGTTTGAACGTTTGAACGTTTGAACGTTCCAACTTTTCAACAAGGCGTTTGAGATGAGCAGGGGTTGTTCCACAGCAGCCGCCGACAACGCGGACGCCGTGCTTGGTCACGAACTCGAACATGTCGTCCGCGAACGGTTCAGGTTCGAGCGGATAGACGGCTTGACCGTCCACGTTGAGCGGCAAGCCCGCGTTGGGGATGCACGAAACGGGCAGCGAGGCGTTTTCGCCGAGGATGCGGATTGGCTCGCGCATGTGTTCGGGTCCCGTCGAGCAGTTGAGACCGATGACGTCAATGCCCATGCCTTCGAGGATGGTCAGCGCGGCGTTGATGTCGGTGCCGAGCAGCATTCGTCCCGTCGTGTCGAGCGTGACCTGAGCCTGAATCGGCAAATAGACTCCCGTCTCCTCGAAGGCTTTGTGAATGCCAACGATGGCGGCTTTGACTTCGAGGATGTCCTGCGAGGTTTCGATGAGCAGCAAATCCACGCCGCCGCGAATCAGACCGACCGCCTGCTCACGGAACACGTCCGCCAGTTCATCGAAGGTGACGTCCGAGAGTTCGGGGTCGTTGGTGGAGGGGAGTTTGCCCGAGGGTCCGATGGAGCCAGCGACGAATCTCGGTTGAACGTCTAGCGTTGAACGTTGAACGTTTGACGTTGAACGTTGAACGTTTGACGTTTGACTCTGCGAGTACTCATCCGCCAGGCGGCGCGCCAATCTCGCCGCGGTTTCGTTGATTTCGATGACGCGATCCTGCAAGCCGTATTCCTTCATCGTGATTCGATTCGAACGGAAGGTGTTCGTCTCGATCACGTCCACGCCGACTTCGAGGAAGGAGCGATGGACTTTTTCCACGGCTTCGGGATACGAGATGACGAGGTAGTCGTTGCATCCGTTATATTGTTCCCCGCCGAAATGCTCGGCGGTCAGGTTTTGCTTTTGCAGGCTGGTTCCCATCGCGCCGTCGAAGACGAGGACTTTCTTTTCGAGGGCGTCGAGATAGCGGCGGTTGGTGTATTTTCTGTTCATAAGTCTCCAAAGTTTTTAGCCACGAATTTCGCCAATGTGCGCGAATGTTTCCTTTTCAAAGGCGGGGAAATTATCCCGCACGGTTCTACAATAAAATCGCCTCTCCAAAGCGAGAGGCGACACGCGTACGCATATCATCCCTCATCTCCCAGACGCATTGATGGTCTGCCGAAATTGGCACCGCTGTTGGTAAATTGGGACTTGGTAAATTGGTCTTTGATAAGATTACCAATCTACCAGTCTACCAACTACCAACTCGGTTGCCGAGGCGTCACAGGGTCGGTCCCTCAGCCTCTCTGGATGAGTAAATCCGTAAATTGTTCACGCTTTATATCACGGCGTATCATAGATTGTCAATTCAAAAACAACCTGCCTGGTGATGTTATAATCCCAGCGCTTAAGGAGGTTCTATGCTCAAAATTGAAATTGTCTACTGTGCTGTCTGACATTACACAGGTCGAGCCGTTGGCTTGGCAGATGAGTTGTTGAAGAATTACGAGCATGTCATCGAATCCATCACGCTCGTGCCCTCGGATGGCGGGAAGTTCGAAGTGACCGTGAACGGTCAGTTGCTGTTTTCGAAATCCCAGTTACACCGTCACGCCGAACCCGGGGAAGTGCTGGGGCTGGTGAGAAAGATGGTTGGAGAATAAATCCCGTCATTGTGACGAAAAAACGATGAGGTTATGAATGCCTAAAAAAGGACGTGTATTTTCAGGAGCAAGACCCACAGGACGCCAGCATCTTGGCAACTATCTGGGCGCGATTCAGAACTATGTCGCGCTTCAGGATGACTACGATTGCATCTACTGCATTGTGGATGTCCACGCCCTCACCACGGTGGAAACCACGCAGGACTTGCGCAAGAACACTTTCGAAATGGCGCTGGACTGGCTGGCGGCGGGCATCCGCCCCGAAGAGTCCATTCTCTTCGTGCAGTCGCACGTTCCCGAAGTGATGGAATTGCACACCTACCTTTCCATGGTCACCGCGCTGGGCAAACTCACCGACCTGCCCACCTTCAAGGAAAAGGTGGCACAACAGCCCGATAACGTCAATTATGGTTTGCTGGGCTATCCCGTCCTGATGACTGCCGACATTGTCCTTTATAAAGCCGACATTGTCCCCGTCGGCGTGGATCAGGCGCCGCATATCGAGTTTGCACGCGAAATCGTGCGCACGTTCAATTACCGCTACAACACGAAAGTGCTGGTCGAACCGCAGGTCAAGCATACCGAAATCCCCAAAGTGCTCGGCATTGACGGCAAAGCCAAAATGAGCAAAAGCCTCAACAATCACATCGAACTTGCCGCCACCCCGCAAGAGACGACTGCCCGCGTCATGGAAATGGTCACCGACCCGGCGCGCATGAAGCGCACCGACCCCGGCAACCCGGAGGTGTGCAACGTCTTCTCGATGCACAAAATCTTTTCTCCCGCCGAAGAAGTGGAAATGATCAACCGCGAATGCCGCGTGGCGGGCATCGGCTGTGTGGATTGCAAGAAACGCTTCGCCGCCAACCTGAACCGTCACCTCGAACCCTTCCGCGCCAAACGCGCCGAACTCGCCTCCAAACCGGACCTGGTAAGGGATGTCCTGAACGACGGAGCGGACCGCGCCCGAGTCATCGCGCAAAAGACAATGGAAGAAGTGAGGGAAGCAATCCAACTGCCGTAACGTCTGATAGATAAACATCCTAAAGAATGCGGCTGAGCCGCAGATGGGAGCGTTTCTATGCTCGGACGTTTCAGGCTGGATGCGGTTTTCGTTATCGGGGCGATATTGTTCTGCTCGTGTGCGCCGCCCGCGACGGCTTCGCCCGATTCCGCCGTTGATGAAGAGTTCGAAGCGGCGGTGGCGCAGGCGCAAGGTACGTTGGAGACGGTGCGGCAAGCGCTTCTTTCCCCCAAGCCATCCTATGTCTATATCGGCTTGAAGATTCGCGTTCACGGCGATTCCACGTTTGAAGACATCTGGACCGAACCCGTGGATTTTTACGATGGCGCTTTCTCCACCCAAATGGTTGAGGGAGTGACCGTTTCGCAGGGCTACCACCCAAACAATCTGGTGCGCGTGCCTGTAAAGGATGTCATTGACTGGATGATTGTGGAAGAAGACGGCACATTGATTGGCGGCTACACCATCCGCCTTGCATACAGGAACATGACCCCTGAGGAGCGGGAAGAATTTCTCCGCATTACCGGGTACAAAGCCGAGTCTTTGCTGGAAGAGGAGTAAACGGCACAGAATGCGTGCACTGATTCAAAGAGTCTCGAAAGCCAGCGTGACCGTGGAAGGCAGGGTCATCTCGCAAATTGGAAAGGGCTTGGTCGTTTTGCTTGGCGTCGGTCATGGTGATGGGGAGGAGCAGGTGCGCTTTCTTGCAGAGAAAATCGCCCACCTGCGGATTTTCGAGGATGAGCAGGGGAAGACCAACCTTTCCGTGTTGGACGTAAAGGGGGAGGCGATTGTCGTATCCCAATTTACCCTGTATGCTGATACCCGTAAGGGACGCCGCCCTTCTTTCACCGACGCCGCTCTGCCCGAACTTGCCGAACCGCTCGTGGACCGTTTTGTGGAAGCGCTGCGCGGATATGGCGTCACAACCCAAACGGGTCAGTTTGGCGCGCACATGCTGGTCGAGATTCACAACGATGGGCCGGTAACAATCTGGCTCGAAAAATAGAATTCTTGCAAGTCGTGAGACGGCTCTGCCTTGAGTTTTTAGTCACAGAATTCACGAATTTTCAAGAAAAATCAGTGAGAACCTGTGGCAATGATGAACCTTTTGCAAGAGGTCTAATGAAAAAGCCAAATGGTCTTCAGAAACTCATCCATCGCATTGTGATGTGGAAACCGGTCACCGCGTTTTTTGCCCCCCGGTTACATCGAATAGACAACTTTGTGTTGAAGTTGAGCGGGAACCGCTTTACCGTCTCCCAACTTGCCGGCTGGACCATCATCCAACTGACCACCATCGGCGCAAAGTCGAAGTTGCCGCGCACCACGCCCTTGATTGGCGTGCTGGATGGCGAAAGGATTGCGCTGATTGCTTCCAGTTTTGGGCGCGCGCACAACCCAGCCTGGTATTACAACCTCAAGGCGTATCCCACCTGTGAAGCATTCGTTCGCGGACGGCTGGAAAAATTCATGGCGCGTGAAATCGAAGGGGAGGAATATCGGCGCTACTGGCAGATGGCGGTGGCGATTTATGCCGGGTACGAGAAATATAAAGAACGCGCCGCCCCGCGGCGGATTCCGGTCATGCTGTTGGAGCCGGTGAAGTAAATGCAGGATTCCATAACACGGCGTCCGCCTGAACTGCCAGCGCGCCGGCTGCAAGCATTGCGCCGGCGTTTTCTTTTGTCCAAACTCCGCCCGCGCCGATGATGGGGAGTCCTAGTTTGGCGGCGTTTTTTACTGTGTCTAAGGTTTGGGGGAAAAGGGAAGGACCGTACAGCCTGCCGGTGACGAGGTTTCCTCCGCCGACGGGAGAGGGGCTAGGGGGGAGGGCGCCGCGGGGCGAGGCAATGCTGATGGCGTCTGCGCCTTGTTGAATAAGGCGCGGTCCCAAGCTCAACACCTGGTCTAGGGGCAGGCAGAAGATGAGGGGCAGTTCGCCCAAACACATTTCGAGCGTCAGTAAAATGATGTCATCAGCCAGCAGGGGCGCAAAGCCGAGTTCCACCGCCATCACGTTTTCGATTTCCTCCAGCATCCGCACCATAATCTGAGTCTCTTCGGGGCGGTCTGCCATGAGATGGACGATGACGGGCAGTTCGGATTTGTTCCACTTTGCGGCGTATTTTCGGATGCCGGCGCTGAGACCGGGATTCGGCAGTCCCGTGTGGAGCAGGAATCCGCCGGGGAAGTGGAGCAAAGCCGGTTGAGCAGCCGGCAGGCGCGGGCGCAGCGAGAACGGGTTGGTCACAAACGCGCCAAACTCTCTTAGACCTCCAAAGTCTCCAAGACTTCGGAAGTCTGGAAAGAATCCCAGCGATCCCGCCGCGTTCATCAACGGCTTGCTGAAGTACAGGTCGCGTTTCATTGGCGTTTGCCGAAAACAAACCCCTCTCCCGTCGGGAGAGGGGCGGAGGGTTATGCCGTTTCCAATAAACCCATGGCTTGCAGCATCTCTTCGTTGCTGTCGAACTTGAAGGCTTCGAGACCGCGCTTTTGGGCTTCTGCCGCCTCTGCCGCCTCCAGTTTGCGGATGTCGTCCTTTGTGACGACGGGCTTGCCCAGGCTTCGGATTCGCTCGAAGAGCGCATCCATGTTCACCTCGATGGGCTGTTTGGTTTGCAGATACTGCCAGACCGCTTTCGACGCGTTTGTGCCATCCTTGCGGGCGTAGCCCACCAGCCCCGAACTGGCTTTGCGCGACCAGCCGCCCACGAACACGTCCTCGAACGGGGTTTCGAAGGAATTGCCTTCGATGGGGAAGCGGGGATTTTCGTTTTTGACGAACTCGTTCCACTCGACGGGCAGACCGAACGACTCGTCCACTTTATCGCCGATGGCGAAGATGACCGTCTCCACCTCAATCCGGCGCTTGTTTCCGGTTCCCCGGGCTTTTGTCTCCCCGTCTTTTTCGACGAGGATGTTGTCTTCGACCTCGACCGCAACCAGGTTGCCTTCGGCGTCGCCGAACATTTGGACGGGCGAGGCGAGAAACTCGAAGCGGAAGCGCGTGTCGGAGACTTTGGGCAGGGCTTTCGGCAGCGCTTCGAGAATCGCGGCGCGGGCAGCCGCCGGGTCCTGATTGACCGCCTGCATGATGGGCGTGACGCGTCGAATCTCGGCATCCAGCGCTTCCACGTCGAGGTTGGCGATGACGTATTCCATTTCCTTTTTGTCGAACTTGACCTCAGCCGGTCCGCGCCGCACGATGGCAATGACCTCCTCCACCTTTTGCTCGCGGATGAGGTAATGAGCGATGTCAATCATTACGTTGCCGGCGCCGATCACCGCACAGCGTTTGCCAAAGCGGAATTGCTTCTGGCTGTAGGGCGGAAGTTGGTTGTAATGATAAACTACATCCTTGGCGTGATAGACCCCGGTCAGGTTTTCGCCGGGCAAGCCCAGCCATTTGGTCCCTTGCGCGCCGGCAGTGACGAGGATTGCCTGAAAGCCGAGCGCGCGCAAGTCGTTGAGGGTGAGATCCCCCTGCTCGCCGATGGTGACGTTGCCGAAGTATTCGACGTTGGGCAAATCGAGCACCTGGCGGAATTGCTTGCGCAGACCGCTCTTCATGGTGTGCTTGCTGGGATAGATGCCGTATTCTGCCAGCCCTCCGGGCTTAATGTCGCGGTTGAAGACAGCCACGCGCACGCCCTGATTGGCGAGTTCGCGCGCGCCAAATAGTCCTGCAGGTCCGGCGCCGACGACGGCGACGAAGTATTGGTTGGTCACAGTGCCTCCTTGAATGTGGCGATTTTTTGGATAAAAACTGTCAGATTATAGTCTCAATGCTAGACCTTCACAAGCGAAAATGGTTACATGACGGTTGAATGGGGGAAGTTCCAAGCCTCCGAGCATGGTCTCCAGTTTCTCATTGTAGGGAAAAGGCGGCTCGATTTCAAGTGAAAAATGTCACAGTGTGGTTTGGACGCCGTTCGACCCGCCGATCAAAACACAGTCGAGGCAAGAGGCGGCGTCATTACCCCGCTTCGAATTTCTCAAGGCAACTTGTATCAGCCAAAATGGATACTCTATGCTAATATTAATCATCCGACAGTAGGAGGTCGTATGTCACAGCCAGATCCGCTTTCAAACGAACCGAGCAAATTGAAAAAACTCCTGAGCGGTGGGGAAGAGCCGGAGTCGCCGCTGGAGAAGTTGAAGCAATCGGTGGGGAGGAGTGCCCCGACTCGAACGCCCCCTGCGCAAAAGGGAAGCGCAGCCCCGCCTCCGCCGGCTTCGGTTTCTGCGCCAAAGACACAGCGGGAGCCGTTGAAATTACCGTCCGTACGCTTTGCCCCGCGAAAACTCAAACTTTTGCCGGCGTTCTGGACCATTGCCAGCGTTTTTTCGTTTGCCGTCAACCTGGCGCTTCTGATTGTGCTGGCGGTGCTCCTGCAAAACTTCCGCACCCTGGGCGTCACACTGACCAGACTGCCCGATCACCTGCTTGGCGGGCTGTACACCAACTTTGTCAAAATGGATGAGGCGCACATCCGCACGGTCATTCCCGTCAGCAAGGAAATCCCGGTGCAGTTCACTTTGAACGTCAGCGGGTCCACCAACGTGACCTTGAGCGAAGATGTGGTCATCACCGGCGCGCTGGTCACAGTCAACACCGGCGGGTTGAACATCAACCGCGCACGGGCAGATATTATCTTGCCGCAGGGGACCGTCCTGCCCATCTTCATCCAGAATCTGGTCGTGCCGGTCGATCAAAAAGTGCTCGCCGAGCTCGACGTGGCGGTGGACATCCCTTTGAACCAGACCGAACTCCACGAACCGTTCGTCGGTTTGCGCCGGGTGGTGGAGCCGTTTTATTGTTTGCTCAATCCCTGCCCTTGACCGGAGACCGATCTTGAAAAATCCCTTAACTGTAACCACCCTCTCGAATGGGCTCAAAGTCTTCTTGAAGGAAATTCATACCGCCCCCATCATCTCTTCGTGGATGTGGTATCGGGTCGGCTCGCGCGATGAGATGCAGGGGCGCACCGGCATCTCGCACTGGGTCGAACACATGCAGTTCAAAGGCACGCCGCAATTCCCTGCGAATCTGCTCGACAAAGCCATCTCGCGCGAGGGCGGCACCTGGAACGCCATGACCTACCTCGACTGGACGGCATATTACGAAACCATGCCCGCCGATAAAATTGACCTTGCCCTGCGCCTCGAAGCCGACCGCATGGTCAACAGCCAGTTCGATGACAAAGAAGTCGCCGCCGAGCGCACCGTCATCATCTCGGAACGCGAGGGCAACGAAAACGAACCGCTCTTCCAACTGGGCGAGGCGGTTCAGCAGGCGGCGTTTCGCATCCACCCCTATCATCACGAAGTCATCGGCGATATGGCGGATCTGCACACCATGACGCGCGACGATCTTTACAACCATTACCGCGCCTTCTACATTCCCAACAATGCGGTCATGGCGGTGGCGGGAGATTTCAATACCTCGTCCATGCTGGCGCGCATCCGCGAACTTTTCGAGCCAATTCCCGCCGGAGCGGAGCCGGTCCGCATTGCCCGCCCCGAAGGGGAACAAAGAGGCGAGATTCGTCTCACGGTGGAAGGACCCGGCTCCACCACGTACCTGCAAGTCTGCTACCGCTTCCCAGCCGCTTCTCACCCGGACTTTTTCCCGCTTATCGTGTTGGACAGTCTGTTGGCGGGACCGAGCAACTTCAACATGTTCAGCGGCGGCATCTCGAACAAAACTTCCCGCCTCTACCGCGCCCTCGTGGATAAGGAATATGCCGTCAGTGTGTATGGCGGCGCTCAGGCAACGGTTGATCCGTTCCTCTACTCCATCATTCTGACCGTTCACCCAAAACGCACAGCCGAAGAAGCGCTCGCCGCTCTGGACAGAGAGATCGAACGCCTGAAACAGGAAAAGGTGACCAAATCTGAAATTGCCCGCGCCGTCAAACAGGCGAAGGCGATATTTGCCTATGGGAGCGAAAGCATCACCAATCAGGCGTGTTGGATGGGGTATTCAGAAATGTTCGCCGATTACGGGTGGTTCGAAAACTATCTCAACAGGCTGGCGGCGGTGACTGCCAAAGATGTTTGGCGTGTGGCAAATGAATATTTCCGACCGCAAAGCCGCGTCGTTGGGACGTATGTGCCAGTGGAGAGGGGGAAGGCATGACCAGGAAAAAAATCACTTCTGCTCTGCCTGGTCCCAAGGATATTTATCGTGAGGTGCTGCCCAACGGGATTACGGTGTTGACCCGCTCGAACTTCAACAGCCCGTCGGTGGTTATCAGCGGGTATTTTGACGCCGGCGCATTGTTCGACCCGGATGAGAAACTGGGACTTGCCGATTTCGTCACTTCGGCGTTGATGCGCGGGACGAAGAAACACAGTTTCGACGAGATTTACAATATCCTTGAGTCCAGCGGCGCAAGTTTGGGGTTCAGCACCGGGGCGCATAGATCAGGTTTCCATGGGCGGTCGCTGGCGGAGGATTTGCCTCTGCTTCTCAGCCTTTTAACCGAGACACTCACTCAGCCGTCCTTCCCCAAAGCCGAAATGGAGAAGTTGCGCGCGCAGTTGTTGACCGGTCTTGCCATCAGCGCCGAAGATACGTCTGATATGGCTTCGGAGACCTTCGACAAGATTTTGTACCGCGATCATCCGTACAGCCGCCCGGAAGAGGGCACGCCCGAAACGGTGAAACGGATTACGCGCGACGACCTGATGAAGTTTCACCGCGAATGTTACGGTCCGCGCGGGATGGTGATCGCCGTCGTCGGGGCGGTGGGGGCAGAGGAAGCCGTCAGACAGGTGAAACGCGCGTTGGGCGGCTGGCAGGTTCGAGGTCAGAAAGAACCGCCGGCATTGCCTCCCGTCAAGCCGCTGCGGAAGACCGTCACAAAGCATCACCGGATTCCGGGCAAGTCTCAATCCGATCTTGTCATTGGCACGAACGGTCCCAGACGAAAAGATGCCGAGTATATGGCGGCGTCTTTGGGAAATAATATTTTGGGGCAGT
This sequence comes from Chloroflexota bacterium, assembly GCA_039961775.1. Taxonomy (GTDB): domain Bacteria; phylum Chloroflexota; class Anaerolineae; order Anaerolineales; family Villigracilaceae; genus Defluviilinea. The sequence goes on along the minus strand of JABRVZ010000093.1, from coordinate 2,753 downwards.
TTGGGATGATGGGGCGCATCGGCGATGCTGTTCGCGAGAAGGCGGGATTGGCGTATTATGCTTATTCGAGCCTGCACGCCGGGATTGGTCCCGGTTCGTGGGAGGTGAGCGCAGGGGTGAACCCGACAAACGTCACGAAAGCAACCCGCCTGATTGTGGATGAGTTGAGGCGATTCGTGCAGGAAGGGGTGACGGAAGGGGAACTTGCAGATAGCAAAGCAAATTTCATCGGACGCCTGCCGCTGTCGCTCGAGTCGAATGGGGGAGTGGCGGGGGCGCTGTTAAATATCGAACGGCATGATTTGGGGCTGGATTACTATCAGCGTTATGCCGATTTGGTGAACGCCGTGTCGTGTGAGGATGTGCTCTCTGCGGCGCGGAAATTCATTGACCCGGATAAGTTGGCGATTGCGGTGGCGGGTCCGTAGGGGTAATTGGTAAATGGTTATTGGCGCGTGAGAGAATTGAGATTGGAGACTGGAGATTGAAACTGGCAACCGGTGTTGATTTGATAGAGATTTCGCGCATCGAGGAGGTGCTTGCCCGTCACGGGAGGCACTACCTTGAGCGGATTTATACGCCCGCGGAGTTGGAGCAGTGCGGCAGGCGCGTTGAGTCGCTGGCGGGGCGTTTTGCCGCAAAGGAGGCGGTCGCCAAGGCGCTGGGCTGTGGGATTGGCGATGTGGCATGGAAGGAAATCGAAATTCTGGGCGACGAGCAGAACGCGCCGGTTTTGACCTTGCATGGAGCGGCTTTGCAGAAAGCAAAGGAGTTGGGTGTGACGAATTGGTCGGTGAGCATCAGCCACAGTCAGAGTCATGCAGTGGCGATTGCGGTGGGAGTTGGATAAAAAAGACCTCCCGTGAGCCAGTTTCACGGGAGGCGCAACGGACAGGACTCGACTCATGTCCGGGTTGCCACGGTCAGAGGGAATCTTCCACGCCAATCCACAGGTGACCCGGCAGGACGGGACGGTAAGCGCGAACGGTAATTTTTCCGTCGTTTGGGGTTTGGTCCTGCAGCATACTGGGATGGACAAGACACAGGTCGGGACGGCGGCCAAACTTCCTTTGATAGTACTCCATTGCCTTTTGAATCTTGATTTCCAATGCGGTTGGAGAATTGTCGTACCATAACATTCCGGTGTGCATTTCTGTCTCCTTTCAGCCCTGGCTGGGGAGCCAAAACTTCAGCCAGCGGTTTCCTTCACGGAGGGCAAATTCGACTCCTGCATTCAGCGTACGCAAGCCTGCCCCATCCGCTCCCAGTTTGCGAATGTGTTCCGGGTTTTGAATGCGCCCAAAAATCTGTGTGCGAAATGCGGCAAGCCAGGGTTGCATCACGGCGAGCCGTTGTGAATTCAAAGTGATGATGGGCCAAACGCGGCGCGCAGGTCCGCGCAGAAGAAGCCAGCGCAGATTTTGAACCGCTTCCATCTCCAGGTTAGAGACTGCTTCGAGGTCGTCCAACAAGAGCAGGATGGCTTGCTTGCTGGATTTGTTGCCATGCGCCCACGAAGCCAGCGACAGGATGAAATCATCCGCAGATCTGTGATGGATGGCAAATACGCCAACATTGTTGGGAATATTCTCCAGGCGACTCCATTCATCGGGATGGCTGGTCAATGCGCCGAATTGCAGTCTCTCCGCTGAATGCATGGACTCCGCCGCCTGTGCGATGGTTTGGAGCAGAGCAGTCTTCCCGGTGCCTGCTTCGCCGATGATCAGGAGAGGTCCTGGCGCCGGGTCGTGGAGGTTCAACAGCACTGGCAGTTCATCATACGCCATGCCCAGGAAGAGCGCCTCAGGGGGAAGGGGACCTAAACCCGCCAGCACCTGGCTTAGGGCAGGCTGCGCAGCAATTGGCTTGGGGAGGCGGGCTGCCTTGCTCTCTGCCTGAACTTCGTTGAGGGCTTCCACCATTAATTCATAACGGTGTGTTTCATCATAATCCATGGTTCCTCGCTTTTTTAGAACACATGTTCTAATATAAAACCAAATCTTCTCCATGTCAAGAGGAACGCGGCATGGGTTTTTCATCTGTAATAATTCTTGACTAGCCCGGCGAATCCTGCTAAACTATCGCCCGCTCCCTTTGCGCGGGAGCAATTTAATTGCAAATTTACTTCCCCATAAAGCATGGCTTTGGTATAATCGTCCTGCTTAAATGGGTCTGCCGACGTAGCTCAATCGGCAGAGCACCCGCCTTGTAAGCGGGCGGTTACGAGTTCGATTCTCGTCGTCGGCTCTGGTCATGCGTTGAGAATGAGTCGGCGCGTGATTAACAATTCAATAGTTTTACTTGGGCGGTTACCCAAGTGGCCAAAGGGGACTGACTGTAAATCAGTTGTCAGAAGACTTCGGAGGTTCGAATCCTTCACCGCCCACTATCCCGCGAGCGCGGGACAGCACGTTAAGCCCTCATAGCTCAGTCGGTAGAGCACACCCTTGGTAAGGGTGAGGTCACGGGTTCGAGTCTCGTTGAGGGCTCAATTGCTGAAATCAAGATCTGTGTCTATAAAAGGAGAAAAGACATGGCGAAGGAAAAATTTGATCGAAGCAAGCCGCATCTGAACGTCGGGACGATGGGACACATCGACCACGGGAAGACGACGCTGACGGCGGCGATCACGAAAGTGGCGGCGATGATGGGGCAGGCGGAATTCAAGGCGTACGACCAGATCGACAACGCGCCGGAAGAGAAAGCGCGCGGCATCACGATCAACATTGCGCACGTGGAATACCAGACGGCGA
>JABRVZ010000092.1:0-55068 GCA_039961775.1 Chloroflexota bacterium | reverse complement strand
ATCTGCTTTGCGGCGTGATAGCGTATTGTCGTCAGCCCAAGAAACCTTCTCTCGGCTTGGGCACCCTGCCCGCTTTGGTTGCCTAACCCGAACTCACGTGGCTTACGAAAGCCAAAATCAAACCACGGAGTTACAGGGACACAGAGAAAAGTCCCTAAAAAACGTGACTCTGTGTCTCAGTGGTTCAATAGGGATTGCTCGGTTTAATTGTTAATCTGCAACATCTCGCATTTTCAGGCGACATGAATATCGCGCTACGCGAAAACTGCGTAACGTCAGTTATTCACCAAAGTTGAATTGATCGAGCATTTCCCAGCGTTCCTCTGCAGTTTGCACGGTCCATTCGAAGCGGTTGACGGTAAAGGTGATGGGCTCTCTGGCGCCAAAGGTGGGGTCTTTGATGCGTGTGGAGCGGTCTTCGGGGAGTTCGACGATTTTGATGTGAGGCAGCCAGTTTTGCGACTGATAAGGATAACTTTCACAGCCCATTTCGGCGGCGATTTTGCCAAGGTCGTTGTACATTTTTTCCAGCGCGGGGGATCTTTCTGCCAGGAGCCACAGCCTGCCCTGCTGGTTGTTGACGTTCATGCGGGCGATGTTTTTCACCGTGATTTGGAACGGCTTCATTTGGCGGGCGTATTCTGCGAGGCGTTTTTTCAGGGCGTCGAAGTCTTTCACGTTGCGAATCGCCTGTACGGTCAGGTGCAGGTCAATGATGGGCGTTCCGTCGGTGACTTTGGCGGTTTCTTCCGAAAGTTTGAAGAGGCAGGAATACGCCTCGCTTTCGGGGCGGATGATGATGAATGTGGCTTTGCCGTTTGGGCTGGATGCTTGCATGCGTTCTATTTCCTTGAGCCTGTTCTTGTACAGGTCAATATGCGCCTCGACGTCGTTTCGTCCGGTTCCATAATTCCAAGCCAGCAGACCGCGGTGCTGGTCGCTTTGCCAAACAGCGTGGATCATCTCTTTCAATTCTGCCAGACTGCTGTTTAGCGAGATGATTTTGAATTCGTCGCCGGCGCGTTCCGAGCGGAAGACGAGAAAGCCTTCCTTTTTGGGGAAGCGTGAGAGCAGCAGGTTCGAGAAGCGCTTGAGGTCCTGGTCTATGGCGGCGCTGCCATAGCGGGCGTTCCCTTCGTGCATGTTGAGCATATCGGTGAGCGCCACGCCTAGAACGGTCTTGTCTTCCAAATACCATTTGGCTGCCAGTCCATTGAGTGCGCCGGTCAAATATTCTTTTGTGACGACGCTTTCGGCAATGTTCTGGGTGATTTGCACCTGAGTAATGGCTTGCTGCCGCAGAGTTGCAGGCAGGTTCAGCGAGTGAATTTTATCCACAAGGCTGGCATAGGGCATATTAAACTCATTCCAACTTTGGTAGCCGTTGTTTTCCTCGATGCGCCTCGGGATTTCGGAATGACTCTCAATAATGGTTTGCCGCAAGACCACCGGGCGGTATTTTTTTCTCCGTTTCTGGAGTTCGTTTTCGGCTTCGGTGTCGGTGACGCCCACGCCGTAATCCCAGGTGAGAAGCGAGTCCAACTCCTGCCGGTGGTACATGCGGGCAAGCAGGACGTTCATTTCCCTGGGGGTCTTGGTTGTGGAAATGATGCGAAACTCGTCACTGCCCGGCGAACGGCGGACGAAATCACCCGTATCGAGGCTGAAAGCGGACATGAACTGGAACGCCAGTTTACGCAGTTCCGCGTCCACCACCAGCGCGCCATAGACTTTGTTCGCCTGGCGCAGGTCGTAAATATCCACTTTTGCCATCCCCCGCACCTGCTCGGGAGGAATCAGCCACTTCTCTGCGCGGGTGTTCAGGGCGTGGGTAATCGCATCGTAAAGCGCCAGGCTCTTGGCGTTTTTCAGCGCTACAGAGACCAGGCGATTCAACTCCTGAATCTGGTTTTCGCTAATGGGCAGCGCCTGAAAAAGATTTTCCAGTTCCTTGAAGGCTTGCAGGAAGACCTTCAGTTCGTTATCCATGATCGCTTTGTGTCTGCCGTCTTTTCGACAGGGTTTCCAGGATTTTTTCGTGCAATTCCTGGCTTTGCCGAATTTCGTGCTGCATTCCCTGACGCTGGAAACTATCCAATGCGTCATTGATGAACATCAGTGCGTTGTCCAAATCGGCGTCCATTTCCAGATACACCGAAGCCAGACCGAACTGCCCGCGCGCCAGCTCGTCCACCCGCCCGAATTCTTCGGCAGAGCGGATGCCCTCGCGGAAGTAATTTTCCGCTTCGGCGTACTTCTTCTGCTTCAATGCGACGAACCCCAGCCCGTTGAGCGCGTAACTGACGTGACGGATCGGGTCTTTCCGCGCCGGATCCTGCCACGTCTCCAATGCTTTTTGATACCACTCCCGGGCTTTTTCCAGATTTCCCAATTCGTATTCCAGGTCGCCAAGACCATACTGGGCAAAGCCCCGGCTGTAAATGCCGTAGTCGTCTTTGGGGAACTCCTCGCTGGTCTGAAGGACTTCCATGAGCAGCGCGCGGGAACGGTCGAAGTTGCCGAGGCGCAGTTCCACGGTCCCGAGGGAGCGTTTGGCGGCGGCAATCAATAACTTGTCTTCGGTCAGGGTCGTCGCGGAGAGCGCCTCCTCCGCCCAGCGCAGGGCGCGCAGGTAATCGCCCTGGTAGAAGTAAATCCAACTGATGTTGCGGGCAAAGGTGCTGACGGACTTCCAATCTGCGAGCAGGTCGGCGGCTTTGAGGGCGGCGTGTGCGAGGGTCAGGCGGTCGTACCAGTAGGCGCGCTGCCACAGCACACTGCCGAACTGAAGCCCAATCTGGACGAGGGTGGCGGCGATGTCGCGCATGCGTTTGGTCAGGGCGCTCGAACTGGTTTTCTTTTGGATGGCTTTGTAGCACCATTGGGCGGCGCTCAGAATGTTGTTGCGGTCGAGCAGAAGTTTTTCGTAGCCGCGCCACTCTTTGAAACTGCTCATCTGCGCCACCAGCCGGCTGTAATACTGGGCGGTTCGCCACTCCGCCTGTTGGACGAAGCGGCGGTTGTTCGCAAACTGGGTGCGGATGAAGCGGCGCGTGAGCGGCAGGATGCTGAAGTAGTCGCGGTCCGGTTCGTGTTCGGTGAGGGTGAGTTGCAACAAGTCGCTGAGGGCGCGTTCGAACTCCTCTTCGTCTTCGATGCCGGAAATCTCCTTGAGCGCCTCCCGCGAGACAGCCTCCGGGTGAAGCGCCAGGATGAGCAGCAGTTTTTTCTGGTTGTCTTCCTTGAGCAGGTTCCAACTGTGGTTGAAACAATATTGCAAGATGGGGATGTTCGAATCGAGGCTGAGTCTGTCCAGCACCTGTGTGACCGAATACCCCAACACGGCAATTTGCCCCTGCACCCACAAGAGCGCCAGGGGAAGCCCGCCGGTCAGGTCAATCAACTGCTTGTTCTGCGTTTCGGTCAGGTGGATGTTCTTTTGCTGGGCGTCCCATTTCAGCAGGGCGGCGCTTTCCTCTTCCGACAATCCCTGCAGGCGGATGATTTGTCCCTCTGCCACGCGCTCGCGCGAGGTGACAATCACCTTGAGGGTGATGGGCGAGCGGCGTAAAAACTCGAGGATGTCGTGTTGCTCCTTGCGGGAGAGCGACTCGAAATTGTCCAGAATGAGAAGCGTGGTACGGCGGGCGAGCAGGTTGTAGGCGCGGCGAATCTGTTCTTGCAGAGACAGGTTGCCGATGGTGGGATTTCCGAGCGCCGTGCCGATGGTGATGAGGATGTCGGTCAGCGACTTGGCTTCCGGGATAATCGGTTCGACGCCGTGCAGGGTGAGGACGGATTCCTTTGCCGAAATCCAGATGACCGCCTCGAAGAGTTCCTGCTCCACGCAGCGGTGACTGACCTCGATGGCAAGCGCCGACTTTCCCACGCCGCCGATTCCCTCGATGCCGACGATGAACGTGCGGTTATCGGGCTGGAGGGATTGCAGGATGGTCTTGATTTCCTCCTCCCTGCCCACAAAATAGGGACGCCGCGGCAGGCTTGCCAGCAGGGCGCTCTTTTCGCGTTCTTTTCCGGTCGAAGTGAGGTGTTCGATTTGCCTGGTGTAACGGGCAATCGCCTCCTTCTCCATCGTCACGCTGTTGATGAGGTGGAGGGGCTGATCCGCGCCATATTTCGCCAACATCTCTTCGAGCGTGTAGAGATTCTTCTTGTGGAGTTCGATCATCCGCTCAAGGTGGGTGATTTCTTCTTTATCCATATCTCAATTGCTCTCTAATGGGGCTTGCCATTCACTTGAAAATCCAGCGCGCACGGCGTGGGCGCGCTCAATTTCTCCCGGCTGGCTGTTCTTAGCGGGTGGATTGAATGTCTTTTTTGTAGACTTTGGACAGCGCCCCCTCCAATTGCCTGAGCGTGTCCAGCATGGCGTTTTCGGCTTCGGTCAGATTGTGGACGATAATGGGCGGGACGAGCGCGCTCCCCCATTTGGCGTATTGTTCTTTCGAGAGATGATAATTGCGGGAATACGTCTCCAGCAGGGCAACCAGGTGCCTGACCTCTGCCTCGTGATTTTGCCACAGCAGTTCGTCAATTTTTGCGGCAGCCAGGTCGTTTTTCACCGCTTCCGCCTGTTCAGGCGGGAGGGGCAGGGCTTCTGCCTGCTCGGGCTGATCGGCTTGCGCGTGTGAGGCGGCGGCTTCCGCCTTCCTTCGCTCCCGCCGCTCTTCCAGGATGCGGCGTCCTTCATCGAAAACGAAGTCTATGGCTTTCAGCAGGATGGGAATTTGAACCGCTTCAATCATGAGTCCTCCGTTGCGGATAGTATAGCATAGTCGGTACCAAGGTACTATCACCTGTCAATTTCGTTAATTTAACCTCAACAGCACTTACGCGTAATCCACGTTCTCTAACGTTGATTATCCAGTCTGCGCGTTAGAGAACGCGCTCTACGCAGGGTTTTGCGTAAGTCCTGCTCAATTCGGGATAACCGCTGAGACGCGAAGAACACAGAGCAACCCATAGAAAAATCTCCGTGAACTTTATGTGGTAGAACTACACTTAACCGTGGTTGGATTTTTCCCACGGATTAGCACAGATTTACACAGATTTTTTATTCCAATCCGTGATAATTTGTGGCTGATTTTTCCCTGTTGGAAGATCTGTAGTGCTACCCTCTGCGTGGCAGCGCCGCAGGCGTATAATTTTGATGCAAGCGTGACTGGGGAGGCTGTATGGAACAGGATTTTGTGGCAGAACGCAGGTTTATGGTGGAGCGTCAATTGCGGGGGCGTGGAATCAGCAATCAGCGTGTATTGGAGGCGTTTGAATCCATCCCCCGCCACCTCTTCGTCCCCCAGGAATACCGCCATCTGGCATACGAAGACGGTCCGCTTCCCATCGGATATAACCAGACCATCTCCCAGCCCTTCATCGTTGCCTACATGACTCAATTGCTGGATTTGACCGGCGGCGAGCGCGTGCTCGAGGTGGGAACCGGTTCCGGCTACCAGGCGGCGATTCTTTCCGCCCTGACGGCTGAAGTGCACACCATCGAACTGATCCCCGCCCTGGCAGAACGCGCCCGCAAGACCCTCGAGCAAATTGGCGTGACCAACGTTGCCATCCACATTGGCGACGGGTCATTGGGTTGGGAGCCAGCCGCCCCCTACGACGCGATTCTGGTCACTGCCGCCGGTCCGCGTGTGCCAAAGCCCCTGCTCGATCAACTTGCCGAGGGCGGGCGCCTGGTGCTGCCTGTCGGCGAGCGCGGCGCTCAGGTGTTGGAGTTGTGGCGGCGCGAGGGGGAGAATTTTTCGCACGAAACCCTCCTGCCGGTGGCGTTTGTGCCGCTGCGAGGGAAGGAGGGAGTGAAGTAACGCAAACACAATGTTCCAAACAAAACTGCCGGCAGAGAAAACGGCGGGTTTGCATTCCCTGTTTTTTCAGTTTTATGGAATAATACAGCAGGTTATGTATAAAATCATCATTCCAGATTCGCGGTTAATTTCCCCCTTTAACGAACCTGCGCGCGATTTGCGCATTCAAAACAATCCCCTCTGGCTGCACCAGAGGAATGTCCTCGCGCCGTACACCACCCGCGAAAAAGAACTCGAACCGAAGGAACACCTCCCCAACGAACGGGTGGAGATGCTCGTCTATCGCAACAATCTGTTCTTCGACGAGGAATACATCAAGGCTTTTATTTCTGCGGCGCGCAAACAGAAGCGGGCGGTGCGGGCGGCGTTCTCTGCCGATGACCCGGCGTTCAAGGAACATGCTCTGCCCCTTTCCACTTCCTATACGCTGGCAGGCAACCTGTATCTGGCAGACCTGTGGTATTACCCGCAGGGACCGGTGGCAGACGTGGAGCCGCTGGTCATTGACCTGGAGGCGCGCGAACTCGGTTATTATCACGTCCCCACCTACATGGCAGACCAGAGCGGCGACCTGACTTTTCAGGTGCCTCTCCGCGCCCTGCTGGCGATTGACTCGTGGGTGCACATCTTTATTGCCGATATTGTGTTCGGTCTGTTTTCGCGCGGCGCACGCTTCGAAAAACGCCTCAATGAAGACCTGGCGTTCAAATTGCGGATTTTGAGCAAGGCGCTCTACGAGGGGCGGCAGGTGCTCGAATGTTCCGAACTGGTGAAGGTGGGAAAGAACTGCGTCATTGACCCTCGCGCCGTCATTCACGGACCGACGACCATCGGCGATAACGTGACCATCAACGCCGGCGCCGTCATCGAGAATTGCATCATTGGGAGCAACGTCAACATTTCGCAGGATGTGCAGTTGATGCTCTCGGTGGTGGGGGATGGCACGTTTCTGCCCTTCCGCGCTGCCTTGTTCATGACCACCGTGATGGACAACAGCATGATCGCGCAAAATACCTGCCTGCAAATGTGCGTTGTCGGGCGCAACACCTTCATTGGCGCCGGCTCGACCTTTACCGATTACAACCTCGTGCCGATGCCCATCCGCGCGCTGGACGGGCATGGCAACCTGAGTTACGCCAACCGTCCGGTCATTGGGAGCGCGGTGGGACATAACTGCCGCATCGGTTCGGGCATGATTGTTTACCCTGCGCGCACCATCGAATCGGACGTGGTGCTGGCGGCATCGAAGGAACGGCGCGTCATTGACCGTAACGTCGGCTATGCGGACAGCGATCATCACAAGTTCAAGTATCCCGGGCTGCACAAGCGGCTGTACGACCCCAAGAGCCGGGAAGCGCAGGCGTTGGAATCATGGTAGCCCATGGATACCTTTGCGTTCATCATTCATCCCATTGACCCCAAACGGGATGTCAGCCGCAAGTTTCCGCTTTTGGGACGCCTGCTGAGCGAAAGGCAGATTGACTTTTTTTCCACGTTCTTTCCGCCGGTCTTTATTTCGGAGATCGAAGGCATCCGGTCGGAGGCAACGGGCAAGGAAATCAAAGGCTGGTTCATCGCCTGCCCCTACACGCCGCGGCGGATGATGGAGTTGCCGGAGAAGACGGTTTATCGTAAGATTATTCAGACCGGCAGGCTGGCGGAAAAACTCGGCGCGCAAATTCTCGGTTTGGGAGCGTTCACGTCGGTGGTTGGAGATGCCGGTCTCACCATTGCCAAAGCGCTGGATGTGCCTGTGACGACCGGCGATTCCTACACCGTGACGGTGGCTGTGGAAGCCGTGCGCGAAGCGGCGCGTTTGATGGACATTCCGCTTGCCGGCGCGACTGCCGCCGTGGTGGGCGCCACCGGCGCCATCGGTCAGGTGTGCGCCGAGCTGCTGGCAGACGACGTGCAGCGCCTCTTTCTGATAGGCCGCAGAGAGGAAAAACTCGAGGAATTGCGGGACAGGCTGAAGGTCCGTGCGAGAGCCGAGTTGGTCACCAGTACCCGAATGGAGGTTCTGTCGGAGGCGCAGTTGATTTTGACCGTGACCAGCGCCATCCATGATGTCATCCGCCCGGAACATCTGCAAGCGGGCAGTGTGGTGTGCGATGTCGCCCGCCCTCGTGATGTTTCTGCAATGGTGGCAAAGGTGAGAGATGATATATTAGTGATTGACGGTGGAATGGTGGATGTGCCAGGAGCCGTTGATTTCCATTTTAACTTCGGCTTCCCGCCGGGCAAGGCGTATGCCTGCATGGCGGAGACGATTGCCCTGGCGCTGGAGGGACGTTTTGAGGATTACACGCTTGGCAAGCACATCACCAGGGAACGCGTCGAAGAAATCGGCTCGATTGCCAGAAAACACGGCTTCCGCCTGAGCGGCTTCCGTTCGTTCGAGCGGGAAGTGACGCCTGAACAAATCGAAACAGTGCGGCGCAACGCAGCGCAAACGAAAAAGAGTCTGCGCGCGGCGCATACGTAACTTCGGAGGTTTTGTATGGGAAAATCACGATTGTTGGTTGTGGAAGACGACCTCGACATCGGCAACATGCTGAAGATTTACTTCAGCGGTCTGGGCTTCGATGTGGATGTCGCGGTGCGCGGATCGGATGCGCTGGAGAAGACCAAACAGGTCTTGCCCCATCTGATTGTGCTGGACATCATGCTGCCCGATATTGACGGCTATGAGGTCTGCCGCAACCTGCGCACGAACATGCGCACCAGCCACATCCCGGTCATCTTCCTCACCCAAAAAGATGAACGCAGCGACAAACTGCAGGGGCTGGAACTGGGCGCAGACGATTACATCACCAAGCCGTTCGACATCGAAGAACTCAAACTGCGCGTGCAGGGCGCCATCCGCCGCGCCGAACGCGAAAGCCTCACCGACCCCCGCTCCGGGCTGCCTGCCGGGCGTCTGATTGAAGAACAACTACGCCGCATCATCCGCGAAAAGGATTGGGCGCTGATTGACGCGCGGGTCAACTACTTCGAGCCGTTCAAGGATGTCTATGGCTTTGTGGCGGGCGATGACGTGCTGCGCTTCACCGCCATGCTCATCGGCGAAGTGGTGGACGAATTGGGCACCGCCTCCGATTTCATCGGTCACGCCGGAGGCGATAATTTCATCATCATTACCAAAGCCGACAAAGCCGCCGCCCTCCGCGATCGTCTCAAGGCGCGTTTCAATGAGGAAGTACAGACGCACTACAACTTCATGGACCGCCAGCAGGGATACATCCTGGCTCCCGCCCCCGGCGGAACGACCACCAAAGTGCCGTTTATGACCATGTCGGTGGGCGTGGTCTCACCCCTTGAACATTCCTTTGCCGATATTCGTGAAATCACCGAACTCGCGGCGGAAGCCCGCCGTCAGGATACTCCCTCGGCGGGGAACGCAGGCTAGTAAAAGAGGATGTTTGCTGGTTTGGGCGTCGGTCACTATCTGATTTTGCTGGCGCTGGCATTCCTGATGCCGGTGCTGGCTTTTGTTGCGTTCCGACGCACTTTTCAGAAACCCTCTTTCCTTTTGCAAAACAATCCTTCCCTTTCCTCCCCCAATTCTGCTCAAAAACTCAACGAAGCGATTCTGCTTATTCAACCCGGCGGGCGCGTGGAATATGTCAACGAGCTGGCGCGTGAATGGTTTGGATTGCGTCCCGACGAACTGCCCGACCTCGAAACCCTGGCGCGCCGCGCGCGTCCCTCCGATGAATTTCTCAGCCTCTGCGCCAACCCAAGCCGCAAGCGCCTGACCATTGGCGGTCAACTGGTGGAAGCCGCCTCCTACCCTTTGCCGGGTGCCTATGCCCAGACACTCGTGGCAATGCAGGCAGTGGAATTCTCGAAAAACCTGCAAGAGAGCGGCGCGCAGCCGTCTATGTTGCGGCTCCTCACCGATTTCAGCCGCAGCCTGTATGCCAGCCTCTTGCCGGATGATGTGCTTCACGCCGTTTTGTTGAACGTTTCGCAGTTGCTCTCCCCTGAAATTCTGGAACTCAAACTGCAAGACCCCGAAACCAAACAACTGACGCCCTTCATCCTCGACCCCATAGGTCAAAGCGGCGTTCAACGCGCCCCCTTTTCCCAATTCAACGGTTTTACCGCTTTTCTCCTTCAACAAAACAAACCCGTTCTGTTGAGCGACACCACAGCGCCTTCGCTTCCGCCCCAACTCGAAATTGGAAACTCCCCGATTCGCTCCTACCTCGGCTTGCCCCTCCTCGCCGACCAGCAACTGGTTGGAACGCTGGAACTGGGGCGCTTCGCCCCTGACACACTCCGTCAGGAAGACCTGGATTTGCTCCAACTGATCGCCCCGCAAATTGCCTACGGCATCCGCAACGCCCTCCTCCACGAAGCGGAACAAAAGCGCGCCGCCGAACTGAGCGGGCTCGCCGCTTTAGCGCAGGCAATTGGCGCTTCGCACGATTACAAAGACATCCTGCGCCGGCTCATTCAAAACGCCGCTTCCCTTCTGCCGTTCGATATTTTTGGCTTCCTTTTATACGACCCCGGCAAACACACCCTGCAAGCCCAATCTCCATTTCAGGGGCTGCCCGCGCAAGTCGTGGATATTTACCGCGCAGCCATCCCGTCCAACAGTGCGGTTGAAAAACTCATCAACGAAAGAAGCCCAATCGTCACCTCCAACGCCGCAGCCGACCCCGCCTGGCGCGAACTGGGGCTTCAAACCCTTGCCCAAGCCGCCAGCCTGCGCGAATCCATCCTTGTTCCCATGTTCGCCGATGACCGTCTGGTGGGCTGCTTCCAGGTCTCCAACCACAAGGGCGGCTCTGCCGATTTTTCCAGGTCAGAGATTCGCCTCATCGAAACGATTGCCCGCCAGGCTGCCAGCCTCCTCGAAAACGCCCTCACCATCGAACAGACCCGTCAGCGCGCCCTTCGTTCCGACGCCCTGCGCCGCATCGCCAGCCTTGCCGCCTCCAACGCCACCGTAGATGAAATCCTGCGCTTCTCGCTGCAGGAACTGGCGCGCCTCTTTCAGGGCGACCTCGCCGCCATTTTCCTGCGCGACGAAGAACGCGGCGAACTGACCCTGCACAAAGAATCGGTCTTTGGCGCCCCACCTGAAGAAATCGCTGCGCTAAGCCGCCTGCACGTGGACGCCTCCCAATATCGCTTCACCGTCTCCGGCAGCCAGAAGCCCTTCCTCTCCGGGCGTCTCAGCGCCGACCGCCGCATCCTGGCTGGCTACCTCCCCCTCGTCACCACCCTGCAAGTCGAATCAGCGGTGGTGGTGCCTCTCCTCGTCCGTGACCGCAGCCTCGGCGAACTGATGCTGGGAAGCCGCAAAGCCGAATTCTTCAACGATTACGACCTGCAAATCATCTCCACCGCCGCCGGACAACTTGCCTCTGCCCTCGATGACGCTTCCCGCGCCACCCTCACCGACGAAACCCTGCGCCGCCGCGTCGAACAACTCACCGCCATTGCCCGCGTCAGCCGCGAACTCAACTCTGTCACCGACCTGCGCTCCCTGCTCGAAGTCATTCACAGCGAAAGCCTGCGGATTACCCATGCCAAATGCGGCACCATCCTTCTCTTCGACGAAAACGCCTCCACCGACCCTCTGCCTGTTTCGCTCACCGTCGGCTGTCCCTTCCCTGAGACTCTCTCTGCCCTCGAAAAACACGCCTTTCACAGCGGCGAACCACAACTCATCGAAAACACCGCGCAAATGCCCTACGCGGTTTCCCATGAGGGAGTAAAAGCCCTGATGGTGGCGCCCATTCTCAGTCAGGGACGAACCGTTGGGTTGATCCACCTGCATTCCGACAAGCCCGGCTACTTCGACGCCTCCTCCCTCGAGGTCGTGCAGACCCTCGCGGCGCAAGCCGCAGTCGCCATTTCCAACGTCCGCCGTTACCAGGAGCAGGTGCGCCAGGCAGAACTTCTGCGCCGGCGCGCCGCTGTGGTTGCGCGATTATCCGACAGCGCCTCGCTGGACTTCGAACAGCCGCTTGAACAATCCCTGCGCGAAATTGCCGTCAACATCAGCGAAGCGACCGTCTTTAGCGCTGTTCTCATCAGCGTGCTGGAACCGCAGAGCGGCATGCTGCGGCGCGTCGCCGGCGTCGGTTTCCCGCCGGAGGTTATGGCGGAGTTCATGTCGCGCAAACAACCTTTTTCCAGCCTCAAACAACTCCTCAAGCCGCAATTTCGCATCAGCCGTTCCTACTTCATCCCGGCAGATCAATCGCCCATCGTTCCCGCCGACGTGCACATGGTCACCATCCAGCCACAGGAGCGCCAGAAGAAGAGTTCGAATACCTGGGACCCGGATGATACGCTTGTGACCGTGCTGGAAGATAACGAGGGAAAACCGTTGGGAATCATCAGCGTGGATTTGCCTCGGGATGGCTTGCGCCCCGACCGCGCCGCCATCGAAGCGCTGGAACTCTTTGCGGCGCAAGCCTCGCTGACGATTATCGGGCACAACCGCATCACCGACTTGCGCAGTCAGGTGGACGCGCTGAAAGCCGGGCTCGAACGCCAGCAGCGTCTGCTTGCCAACACGCAAAACGACCTGCCTGTCCTGCTGCGCAAAGACCTGGACCAAACCATCGCCATTCAAAACCTCGACCAGCGGGCACAGCGCGTCCGCGCGGGGCTTGCCATCACCGAATCGGTCAGCCGTCAGTTGGACGCCTCCTCTGCCCTGCAGGCATTGGCGCGCGAAACGCTCACCCAGTTGGGCATGTCTGCCGCGCTTGTGGCGGAAGCCTCCCCTGAGGGTCCGCGGTTGACTCACATCCTGGGCAACATTCCGCGCGCGACCAACCCGGAGGCGTTGTTCGGTCAGCGAAACCCGCTCCGCGCCACCCTGCAAAGCGGCGAAGCCATCCTCATTTCTGCACTCGACGACAACCTCGAATGGCGCGACACCCCGCTGCTGACCGCCCTGCGCGCCAAATCCATGATTTGTCTGCCCATCAAAATTGACAAACGCACGGTCGCCGCGATGATGGCAATCAGCCCCGAACCGATGCCCGCCTTCACCGGCGAAGACCTGCAGGTTTATCATCAGATTGCGCGCCAAACCTCCGTCATCCTGCAAAACATCTCCCTGCTCAACGAAACCCGCCGCCGCCTGCAGGAGGTCAACCTCCTGCTCGACTTCAGCCGTCAACTGCGCGGACTCGACGCCGACCATATTGTCAAATCGCTCCTCGAAAGCGCCCGCAAAGTGCTGAACACGGCGCACGCCGGCGTGGTGCTGTTTTGGAACGAACATACCGCTCAACTGATTCCCGCCGCCGTGGCAGGCTACGCCGACAACGAAGCGATGAAAAAGATTGCCTACCGTTCCGGCGAGTCGCTGCCCGGGCAGGCATTCGAATCAAACCGCCCTCTGCGGGTGGACGAAGTGCAATTCACCCGCGATTACACCTTCTCCACCGAAGGACAATTGCTCTACCGTCAGGCAACCGGCGGGCGTTTGCCGGTCTCCAGCCTGCTCATCCCCATCCAATCGGGCGACCAGCGGGTGGGCGTGCTTGTGCTGGACAACTTCAACACCCCCGCCGCCTTCCACGAAGAGGACGAAACGCTGCTCCTCTCGCTGGTGCAGCAGGTGGGATTATCGCTCCAAAACGTCCGCCTCATGCAGGCGACCCAGGAACGCGCCGCACAGCTCGAAGCCCTCACCTCCGCCGCCACCAACCTGACCTCCAGCCTGAAAAGCAAAGAACTGGTCGAAGTGCTCCTCGACCAACTTGGACCAGTCATCCCCTACGACACAGCGACCCTGTGGATCCGCGAAAAAGACCGCCTCACCGTCGCCGCGGCGCGCGGCTTCCCCGACACCGAAAAGCGCCTCGGCTTGACCATCGCCACAGAAGACAGCGCCCTGTTCAAAGAGATGATCCGCACCGGGCAGGGGATTTCAGTGGGCGACGTGCGGCAGGATCCGCGTTTCCCGCCGCTCGAAGCGCCGCGGCTCTCCTGGCTGGGGCTGCCGCTGGTCTCCAAAAACGAGGTCATCGGCGTGCTGGCGCTTGAAAAATGGCAGGCGTACTTCTATACGCGCGAACATGTTCAGGTTGGCACTACCTTCGCCAGTCAGGCGGCTGTGGCGCTGGAAAACGCCCGTCTCTTCGAAGAAAGCCTGAGCCGCGCCTCCGAACTCGACCAGCGCTCCAAGCGTCTGGCGCTCCTGAACCGCTTCTCCTCCTCGCTCGGCTTCCTGCTCGACGAGGACAAAATCCTTCAACTGACCGCCAACGAAATCCAGGATGCCGTCAACGCGGCACGGGTCTCGGTTGTGGTGTTCGAACGCGGCAAGGCGGTTTGGAAGTTTTCAAACCCCAAGCCGACTCGCAAACTGCCGCAAACCCTGCCCGATGCGCCCCTCTTCCAGCGTTTGCGCGAATCGCTGGGTGTGTTCACCACCGAGTCGGTCAAAAATGAAGCGGACCTTGCGCCCCTCGCTGGTTTTCTGGGCGAAAACACCCAGGCGCTGCTCATCCTGCCGCTTGCCAGCAGTTCCAACCTGCGGGCGTTGATTTTCGTCCAGCAAAACGCTCCCCTGCGCTTTACCCACGCCGAAATCGAACTGGCGCGCACGCTCACCAACCAGGCAGCCATTGCCCTTGAAAATGCGCGTCTGTACCAGTCCACGCTCTCCACCGCCGAACGGTTTGCCATTCTCAACCAATCCAGTTACCAGGTCAGCGTGAGCCTTGACCCGGAACAGATTTACGTCGCCGTCCATCGAGCCGCGCAGAGACTGATGCCGGTGGAATCCTTCGTCATCAGTCTGTTGGACGAAGAAACCGGCGAAATCGAAGGCGTGTACCTTGTGGATGGCGACAAACGCGCCCCCATCGCCCGCATCCCTCGTGACCAGGGCTTGAGCGGCCGCGTCATTTCCACCGGGCAACCCCTGCTGATTCACAACTCCGCCGTTGTGGATGAACTGGGCGGCATTCCCTATGGCAGACCCGAAACGCCCCAATCCATCCTTGCCGTGCCTATGCTCCTCGGCGGAAGGGCGCTGGGCATGCTTTCGGCGCAGAGTTACCAGCCGAACGTCTATACCGAAGACGACCTGCAAATCCTGAGCACGCTTGCCAACCAGGCAATGGTCGCCATCCAAAACGGACGTCTGCTCAACGAAACCCGCCGCCTCGCGCAGGAACTCGAACAGCGCGTTGTCGAACGCACGGCGGAACTGGAACGCGAAAAACAAAACACCGAAACCCTGCTCCGCATTCTGACCGAGGTCTCCTCCAGCCTCGACCTGGACCGCGCCCTCAACCGCACCCTGGCGCTCCTCAACGATGCCATTGGCGCGGAACAAGGCACCATCATGCTGCGCAGCGCCGAAGACAACATGCTTCACTACCGCGCAGGCTACGGCTATCTCTCCAACATGATGACCGGCGAGCGGCGCGGATTCAAACTCAAAATCGGCGAGGGGCTGGCTGGATGGGTGGTTGCGAACCGCGAATCGGTGCTGGTGGGCGACCTGCTGAAAGACCCCCGCTGGGTGACCACCCCCTCCTCCTCCCGCGAACACCGCAGCGCCATCGTTGTCCCCCTCATGGTGGGGGAGGATGTCATCGGCGTGCTGATGGTCTTCCACCGCAAGGTCAACTTCTTCAGCCCCGAACGCCTGAACATGGTCAAAGCCATTGCCGGGCAGGTCTCGGTGGCGATTAACAACGCCCACCTCTACGAACTCATCCGCGATCAGGCGGAACGCCTGGGCGCGATGCTTCGCCGCGAACAGGAGGAAGCCAGCCGCTCGCAAGCCATCCTCGAAGCCGTCGCAGACGGCGTGCTGGTGACCGGCGCCGACAACCGCATCACCTTCCTCAACAACTCCGCCAAAGAAATCCTTGAACTCGAAGCGGAACGCGTGGTCGGACAGTCGCTCGATGTGTTTGTCGGCTTGTTCGGCAAGGCAGCCGGTTCGTGGATGCAGACCATCCGCGCCTGGTCTGAATCGCCTTCCAAATATCAAAAGGGCGAGACCTACGCCGAACAACTCGATTTGCAAAACGGACGCATCATCCTCGTTCACCTTGCCCCCGTCATCTTCCAGAACGATTTCCTGGGCACCGTCTCCATCTTCCGCGACATCACCCACGAAGTCGAAGTGGACCGTCTCAAATCCGAATTTGTGGCGACGGTCAGCCATGAACTTCGTACCCCCATGACCTCCATTCGCGGTTACACCGATGTCCTGCTGATGGGCGCTGCAGGCGCGCTGAACGAAAACCAGGCGCACTTCCTCAACATCATCAAAAGCAACACGGAGCGCCTGAACATCCTGGTGAACGACCTGTTGGACATTTCCCGCATCGAATCGGGACGAGTCACCCTCTCGCCTCAGGCGCTCGACCTGCGCGAACTGGCGGAAGACGTCATCGAAGACGTTCTGCGCCGTTCCCAGGAGGAAAACAAACCGATGGCGCTCTCCCTCGACGCGCCCAAAAAATTACCCCTCGTCTATGGCGACATGGAGCGCGTGCGTCAGGTGTTGAGCAACCTCGTTTTCAACTCCTACCACTATACCCCTCCAAACGGCACCATCACGGTTCACATCCACCCGCTGGATGGCGAGAACCAGGTGCAGGTGGATGTGGAAGACAACGGTGTGGGCATCCCGCGCGAAGACCAGGAGCGCATCTTCGAACGCTTCTATCGCGGCGAACATCCCCTCGTTCTGGCAACCCCCGGAACCGGGCTGGGACTCTCCATCGTCAAACAAATCGTAGAGATGCACAAGGGACGCATCTGGATGCAAAGCAGCGGCATCCCCGGCGAAGGCAGCGTGTTTTCCTTTACCCTGCCGCTCTACGAAAAATAATGAGGCGTGAATGGCAAAAATACTGATTGCAGAAGACGAACGCGACATTCGAGACTTGATTGCATTTACCCTGCGTTTTGCCGGGCATGAAGTCTTTGCCGCCACCAATGGGGAGGAGGCGGTGGAGATGGCGCCCAAAGTCAACCCCGACCTGATTTTGATGGACGTGCGGATGCCGCGCATGACCGGCTATGAGGCTTGCAAAGCCATAAAACTAAACCCAACCCTGAAAGACATCCCCGTCGTTTTCCTCTCCGCCAAGGGACAGGAGAGCGAAATCAAACAAGGCTTGGACGCCGGCGCGGAGGAATACCTGCTCAAACCCTTCGCCCCCGACCAGTTGACGGCACGCATTAAAGCAATTCTCGCCAAATTCGGAAAGTAACGTTTGAGCGCTGTTCTTCTCGATAACTCCATTGTGCATTACGAGGTGCTGGGACGCGGACGCCCGGTCATCTTCCTGCACGGCTGGGTTGGTTCATGGAAGTACTGGATCGCCTCCATGCAGGTCGCTTCGACCTCCTACCGCGCCTACGCCCTCGACCTGTGGGGTTTCGGAGATACCGCGCACAACGAACTCAAATACTCCCTCGACGAACAGGTCAAACTGCTCGATTCTTTCCTCAACGAACTGGGCATCGGCAAGATCGCCCTCGTCGGGCATGGCTTGGGCGCGCTGGTCGGCATGAAATTCGCCTCCCGCTTCCGCCAGAGCGTGGACCGTCTCATGGCGGTCAACTGCCCCCTAAGTTACGAAGCGGTCAACTCCCGCCTGCGCACCAACACCCCGCAGGAACTCTCCGACTGGCTCTCCAACCGCACCCCCGAAGCCGCCACCGCCCTCTCCGACGCCCCCAAAGCCGACCCCAAAGCCATTGCCGCCTCGCTCACCGCCCTCCAGTCAGATAACCTCTTCCCCACTTTCCGTGAACTCGACATTCCCTGCCTGCTCGTCTATGGCGAAAAAGACCCCGCCATCACCGTTCCCTCCTACGAATCCGCCACATCCACCTTCACCCACCAAATCGTGCTCGAAGGCTCGGGGCATTTCCCCATGATTGACGAAACGCCCAAGTTCAACCGCCTGCTCACCGACTTCCTCGCCCTGCCCTCGGGCATCAGCCCCACCGAACTGCAAATGAAAGACGAGTGGAAACGCCGCGTCCGCTGACGGCTGATTTTTTGTATTGACAAAACACCCTGCACGTCATATAACTGCCTCACAACCAAACGGGGAGCCCTGCACGATGGGGCTGAGAGGAGCGTGAATCGCTCGACCCGCATCACCTGATCCAGATCATACTGGCGGAGGGAACATACTTCATCCACCATCCTCCGCCCCCGGAGGATTTTTCTTTCCCACCCCTCTCTCATTTAGGAGAGGGGCAGGGGTGAGGGTCTTATGAACCGCATCGTCATCTTCGCCAACGGCGAACTGCCCGACCTCAACAAAGCCCGTGCCATCCTGCGGGAGGACGACTATTTCATCTGCGCCGACGGCGGCACGCGCCACGCCTCTTCTCTGGACCTCAAGCCTGCCCTCGTCATCGGAGACCTCGACTCCGCCGACAGCGCCCTCCTCCAATCCCTGCAAGCAGACGGCGTCGCCATCGAACTGTATCCGCGCAACAAAGATGAAACCGACCTCGAACTCGCACTCGCCAAAGCGGTCGAACTCGCCCCCAAAGAGATCGTCATCCTCGCCGCCCTCGGCGGGCGCATGGACCAGACCCTCGCCAACCTCGCCCTCCTCTCTGACCCTCGCCTTGCCGCACTCGACATTCGCCTCGACGACGGGGTGGAGGAAATCTTCTTTTGCCGCACCCAGGCTCAGGTCAAAGGGCGAAGCGGCGACCTCGTCTCCCTCCTCCCCTGGGGCGGAGAGGTCACCGGCGTCCGCACCGAACATCTCAAATGGCAATTGAACGGCGAAACCCTTTATCCCGAAAAAACGCGCGGCATCAGCAACGAAATGACCGCCGACACAGCGGCAATCAAAATCCAATCGGGTCTTCTTCTCATCCTCCACCGCCGCCAATCGTAAATCGTAAATCGTAAGTCGAAAATCGTAAGTCGAAAATCGTAAATCGAAAATCGTAAATCGAAAATCGAAAAAGGTTCCTATGAAAAAATTTTCCCTCTTACTTTCTGCCTTCTGCTTTTTGCTTTCTGCTTGCGTATCTCAAACAACGCCCGCCTCCCCCCAAACCCTCACCATCATGACCCACGACTCCTTCTCCGTCAGTGAGGATGTGGTTAAAGCCTTTGAAGAAGCAAACAACGCCAAAGTGACCTTCCTCCAAAGCGGCGACGCGGGCGCCATGATCAACAAAGCCATCCTCACCAAAGATGCCCCGCTCGCCGACGTGCTCTTCGGCGTAGATAACACCTTCCTCTCCCGCGCTCTCCAAGCGGAAATCTTCGAACCCTATGCCTCCCCCGAACTGGCGAACATCCCCGCCGCCTTCCAACTCGACCCATCCAACCGCGCCCTGCCTGTGGACTACGGCGACGTGTGCATCAACTACGACAAAGCCTACTTTGCCGAGAACGCCCTCGCCGTGCCTCAATCGCTCGAAGACCTGACCAAGCCCGAATACGCCAGCCTGCTCGTTGTCGAAAACCCCGCCACCTCCTCCACAGGGCTTGCCTTTCTCATGACAACCGTCGCACACTTCGGCGAAGACGGCTACCTCGACTACTGGCGCGCCCTCAAAGCCAACGGCGTCGTCGTGGTGGACGGCTGGGAGACCGCCTACTACACCAACTTCAGCGCCTCCTCGGGCAGGGGACCTCAACCGATGGTCGTCTCCTACGGGACTTCACCTGCCGCCGAAGTCATCTACGCCGACCCGCCTGTGGACGACGCTCCCACCGCCTCCATCCTCGGACCCGACACCTGCTTCCGCCAAATCGAATTTGTCGGCATCCTCAAAGGGACTCAAAACCGCCCCCTCGCCGAAAAATTCGTCGACTTCATGCTCGGCAAACAATTCCAGGAAGACGTGCCTCTGCAAATGTTCGTCTACCCCGTCAACCCGAGCGCTGCCCTGCCCGAAGCCTTTGTCAAATACGCCCAGGCGCCCGCACAGACCGCCTCCCTCCCGCCAGACCTCATCGCCTCCAACCGCGACCGCTGGATTCAAGAGTGGACGGATGTGGTGATGAAGTAATTTCAACCCAACTCGGTGGTTGAGTAACCCTGAGCATTCGTTGCGAAGGGCGTATCGAAACCCAAAGTCGAAGCATCGAAACCCCTAACAATGCCTCACTCACCTAACCACGGAGCCACGAAGACACGGAGAATAATTAATTTCTCTGTGTTCTCCACGTCTCCGTGGTTAAAAAGAATTTTCCTCTGGTTCCTCCCCCTCGCCTTCCTTGCCGTCTTCTTCTTCTTTCCCCTTTCCAAAATCCTGACTCTTACTTTCGATCTCGAAGTCATCACTCCTCAAAATTTACAAATTACCAATTACGCACTACGTTTTACCTTTTACCAGGCTTTCCTCTCCACCCTGCTCACCTTGACCCTGGGTCTGCCGTCTGCGGTCTTGTTTGCCCGCTTCGACTTCCACGGTAAGGCTCTCCTGCGCGCCCTCACTGCCGTCCCCTTCATGCTCCCGACGGTTGTCGTCGCCGCCGCCTTCAACTCCCTCCTCGGTCAACGTGGGTTGCTCAACACCCTGATTACCAATTACCAATTACCAACTTTTACACCCTCGCCCTTCACCCTCATCCTCCTCGCCCACGTCTTCTACAACACCACCATCGTCATCCGCATCGTCGGGACCGCCCTCTCCAGCCTCGACCCCAAACTCGAACAGACCGCCCGTTCCCTCGGCGCGGACCCCCTCCGCGTCTGGACGCACGTTACCCTGCCGCTTCTTCGTCCCTCCCTCCTCGCCGCCTCGCTCCTCGTCTTCCTCTTCGACTTCACCTCCTTCGGCGTGATCCTCCTCCTCGGCGGCTCCCAGTTTGCCACCCTCGAAGTGGAAATCTACCTGCAAGCCGTCAAACTCCTCAACCTGCCCCTCGCCGCCCTGCTCTCCGTCATCCAACTTGTTTGTACCCTCGTCTTCTCCCTCCTCTACTCGCACTTCGCAACACGGAACTCATATCCTCTTCAGCCTCGCTCCGTTGCTGTCAAACCCCGCACCCTCCAGCAAAAACTCTTCGTTTTGACCCTCTGTTCACTACTCACGGTTTACTTTGCGCTTCCTCTCCTGTCCCTCCCTGCTCGTTCCCTCTTCCGCCTCGAAGCCGACCGTGGACAGCGCACCGAAGTCCAATATGGTTTCACCACCGACTACTACGCCGAACTGTTCATCAACCGCCGCGGTTCGGTCTTTTATGTTCCGCCCATTCGAGCGGCGTTCAACTCGCTCGCTTACGCTTCTGCAACTGTGGCTCTCTCCCTCCTCCTTGGATTCCCCGCCGCCTTCGCCCTCGCCAAACCGACCCGCCTCGAAAACATCCTCGACCCCCTCATCATGCTTCCGCTTGGCTCATCCGCCGTCATGCTCGGTCTCGGATTCATCATCACCTACGGCAGTTGGCTGACCTCGCCTCTCCTCGTCCCGTTTGCGCATACACTCGTCGCCTTGCCCTTCGTCATCCGCACACTGCAGCCCGCCATCGCCTCCATCCCCCAGCGCCTGCGGGACGCCGCCTCCGCGCTCGGCGCCTCGCCCCTCGAAGTCTGGATGCACATAGACCTGCCCATCCTGCGTCGCGCCGCGCTCGCCGCCGCCACCTTTGCCTTCACCGTCTCACTCGGCGAATTTGGCGCCACCCTCCTCATCTCACGCCCCGAATACCCCACCATCCCCGTCGCCATCGAACGCTTCCTCTCCCAGCCAGGCGGGCTTAACTACGGTCAAGCCATGGCGATGGCAACCATCCTCATGCTCCTCACCACCGTCAGCATCCTGCTCATCGAAAAATTCCGCCCGCCCGCCGCAGGAGACTTTTAGTGTACTGTGCGTCTTCCAGCATATCATGCATAATGCACGCTCTCTAGCGCGCAAAAGGAAACCATGCTCGAACTCCGTCACATCTTCAAGACCTACGAGGGCAACCCCCTCCTCACCGACATCTCCTTCACCGTCGGCACAGGCGAGACCATCTGCCTGCTCGGAGCCTCGGGCAGCGGCAAGTCCACGCTTTTGCGGATGATTGCTGGATTGGAGACTCCCGACTCGGGCAGTATCCTCTTCAACGGCACGGACCTCGCCTCCACACCGCCTCATCTTCGGGACTTTGGGCTGGTCTTTCAGGACTACGCGCTTTTTCCTCACCTCAGCGTTAATGAGAATGTCGCCTTTGGGTTGCGGATGCGCCGCCTGCCGCCAGACGAAATAGCGGAGCGTATAGTCAGTTCTTTGAGATTGGTCAATTTGGGGGAATTTGGAAAGCGAAAAGTCACAGATTTATCAGGCGGAGAACAACAGCGTGTGGCGTTAGCCCGCGCCCTAGCCATCCGTCCCCGCCTGCTCATGTTCGACGAACCCCTCGGCGCGCTGGATAAAAAACTCAAGGACGGTCTGCTCGAAGAATTGAGAGCCATCCTTCACCGCACCCAAATCCCTGCCATCTACGTGACCCACGACCAGGAAGAAGCCTTCACCATCGCCGACCGCATCCTGATTCTGCACGAGGGGCGCATCCTCCGTGAAGGGAGTCCCGCAGAGGTGTGGGAAAATCCGCAGTCCGCTTATGCGGCTGAGTTTTTGGGAGTGGGAAAGGTGTTTGAAGGGGAAGTGAGGGAGTGGCAAAACGGGAAATGGAAAGTGGAAAGTGATTTTGGTATCTTCGCCCTTGGCTGCGGGCATGAACATTCAAGGGGAGAGAAAGTTCATTTGCTGGCGCGCCCGCCCAGGGTCAGGGATGAAGCGCATGTCATCTCAGGCATCGTCACCGATGTCATCTTCCAGCAGGATCGGTACAAAGTCACGTTCGAGAACGGTCTGTTCGTCTATCTGGACGAGCCGCCGAAGATCGGGGAGAAATTCGCCGCGCGGGTTAGGGTAGAATGTCTCGCATGAGGATTACTGTGCTGAAAAAGAATCTGGCGGGCGAAGTGACGTGGCAATATGACGGCGTGGTGCTGCAACGTGAACCGAGTTTCGTTGTGCTGGAAGCCTTGTTCAACCGTCCCGATACCCCGTTCATGGATATTGTCCTGAAAGAGAACGACCGCTTCGTGGAGACCTTCTACTCCGACCGCTGGTACAACATCTTCGAGATTTACGACCGTGACGACGGGCAGATCAAGGGCTGGTATTGCAACGTGGGCATGCCCGCTATGATCGAGGATGGCGTTGTCTCTTATGTGGATCTTGCCCTCGATTTGTGGGTCGCGGCGGACGGAAAACAGACGGTTCTGGATGAAGACGAATTTGCAGAACTGCCGCTGGATGATGCGCTGAGGGCAGGCGCGCTCAAAGGGCTGGATGAGTTGAAGGGTTATTTTGCAACAAAAAATCCTCCGTTGGGGTGACGGAGGATTTTGCTTTTCAACGATTTAGAACCCCAGCATTTGCAGGACGGAATCGCCATACGTCCAAGCCGCCCACAAACCTACACAACAACAGCAAAGCAGAACGACGGCAACAACGGCAATGATAATGACGGTGTTGTTTTTCTTTTTCGGTTCTTCAGCGACGGGGGGCATCTGCTCGTTCATGATCATTTCTCCTTTTGAATGAATGATATTTCGGATTATATCAAGGAACGTCCTTGTCCATCTTTTTCCAGATGCGCCAGACGATGAATGAGGCGATGACGACCAGCAGCGTGCCGATGAGGATCGGCAGGACCACCGCCACAATGGACAGCACGGTGGAGGTAACGTCCTCGGCGATGCTGACGGGGACGTTGCCCGCGCCGCCCGTCGTGGCGGTGACGGCGGGACGCACCACGCCTGATTTGGTGAGGTGTACCGTCCCTGCCACCAGCAAACCCGCTGCCAGCGCCAGCACGGGGCTGATGTCGGTCACCACATTGGCGCTGGCGGCAAAGGCGATGGCGCCTGCGGTGGGACGCACAAAGGTCTGAATCAGGTCGTTGAGGTGGTTGACGGCGGGGACTTTGTCTGCCAGCATTTCGATGATGACGAGGAAGCACAGCAGAAGGATGATCCAGGGATTGGAGAGCGTATCCCAGGGCTGGTTGAGGGTGATGAGGTTGGTGTAGCGCGCCAGCAAGCCGACGACGAGGAGGGGAATGTAGGCGTTCAAGCCTGCGCTGGCTGAAAGCCCGAAGGCGGTGAAAATTCCGGTGAGCAGTTCCATAGGGTCTCCAAAGTTGGGGTGAGAGTCAGCCCAGGGGAAAGCCTCCCCAGGTTCCGGTGAGGCGGAGGCGGAGCAGGTCAATGAGGGAGATGAGGAGCAGGGCGAGGGTCGCGCCGGCGAGGAAGGGCATCCACATCTGAATCAGGGCGTCGTAGGCGTTTTCGAGGCGCATCATCAGAACCCACACCATGCTGAATACCAGAACGAGCAGAGAAAATACCCCCGCCACGCTGATTAGTGCGATGGGGTAGAGAATTGCGGGGTGTTCGGTGAGGATGAGCAGGTCAATGAATACGACACCGCCAGCGAGAACGCCGAGTTTTTTCCAGTCGAGGGCGGGAGCGGGGTTGTGATTTTTCCATGCCGAGGCGTTGAAGGCGGGGTAGAGGATGGACCCCAGCGCAACGCCCATGCCGCTGCCGGTGAAGAGCCGCAGGGTGTTGTTGGGGACGTAGAGGTTGGGGATTTTTTCGAACATGCCTGCCGAGGTCTGTTTAAGCAGGTAGAGGTACGAGTTCGAGCCGTCGAGGGCGAAGGCGAAGAATAAGAACAGAAGCGGCGCGCCGACTTTCCAGCCGGGCATGCCGCTTTTCTTTGGACTGACGATAGAGAGGTAAAGGAGCGTGATCCCTGCCGCGAAGAATTCGCCCGTGCAGCGCGCGCAGAGCGGCAGTTGCCGCCCGAAGATATGAAAGGAGCGCTCGTCTATGCGGTGACACACGGCGTAGCCGATGGCATCGGCTTTGCCAAGTATGCCCGGCGGCGCAATGTAAAACCAGACTCCGAACGCAATGACGGCGGCAAGCGGAAGGAGCCAGCGGGCGAGCAGGTCGGCTTTGGTTCGTGGGGCGGTTTGTTCCATGAGTTGATTATATGGGGTTACAGGACGATGTGCAAGCAGGGATGCGGTATGATTGACTCGACAAGGAGCAAACGATGAAACGGATTGCCATCCTCACGGGCGGGGGCGATGCGCCCGGCTTGAACGCGGTCATTCGGGCGGCAGTGAAAACCGCCATCACTCAATATGGCTGTGAAGTCATCGGCGTGCGAAATGGTTACGATGGCTTCATTGACGAGAAAGGCATCACGCCTCTGCGGCTGGAAGATGTGCGCGGGTTGCTCCCCCGCGGCGGCACAATCCTTGGCGCGGCGAATCGCGGCAACCCTTTTGCGCGGAAGGTCGTCCGCGACGGGAAAGAGATTGTGGTTGACGTTTCGGAGCAAATCATCAAAGGCATCGAGCGCCTCCAACTGGACGCGCTGCTGGTGCTCGGCGGCGATGGGACCCTGCACATCGCCCATGAACTTTCACGCAAAGGCGTTCCTGTCATCGGCGTGCCGAAAACGATTGACAACGACATCGGCGGCACCGACGTCACCTTTGGCTTCGACACCGCCCTCACCATCGCCACCGAAGCCATTGACCGTCTCCACACCACTGCCGAAGCGCATCACCGCGTCATGATCCTCGAATTGATGGGGCGCGACGCCGGCTTCATCGCCCTGCACGCCGGCGTGGCAGGCGGCGCAGATGTCATCCTCATTCCCGAAATCCCCTTCAAATTCGAGGCGGTTGTCGCAAAGGTACGCCAGCGCGTCGAAAACGGCACACTGTTCAGCATCATGGCGGTTTCGGAAGGGGCAAAGCCGGCGGGCGGCGAAAAGGTCTATGCCCGCGGCGGCGACGAGGTCTATGTGCCGCGGCTGGGCGGCATCAGCCAGGTGGTGGGGGAGTATGTCGAAAAGCAGGGCTTCGAAACGCGCGTTACCGTTCTCGGTCACCTCCAGCGCGGCGGCACGCCCACCGCCTTCGACCGCTGGCTGGCGACCCGTTACGGTGCGGCGGCGGTCCGCGTGGCGGCGCAGGGACGCTTCGACCGCATGGTTGCCCTGCGCTCCGGTGCTGTCATAGACATCCCTCTCGGCGAAGCCATCGCCGTTCCCAAGCGCGTGGACGTTCACGGCGACGCCGTCCTCACCGCGCGCAACACCGGCATTTCGTTTGGAGATGAATGACCCGACCCCTCCCATCCTCACCTGCACTTGCGTGCTGGTGCAAGTATCGGACACCCTCCCCCAATTTCCGACTGATTTTCGTCAGAATTGGGGGAGGTCCGGGTGGGGGAGGCGGAAAACCAGGAAGCCGCCCAAAATTGGACGGCTTCCGTGGCGCGCTGTGGCTTCCTTGACTTACTTGAGGAGGGATGCCACAGCGCTGGGTTTGTTACTACTATCCATTGGGGACATCACCTCCTCCTTTCTAAAGGATGGCTGTGAATTGTCTGTTCCCCTGAACGATGGCAGTAGTATGTCACACTTCAAATTGGATGTCAATAGGCGAAAAACGGCTCTAACCAAAATGTAATCAATCCTGTACAAAACCAGCGCTTCCCGCCCCAAAATTGCTCAAAACGCCAAAATCTGATACTTTTTGAGAGACTCCGCAAGCCTGCCGGGGCTATGCTGGGCAAAACCCTTCTGGAGGCATCCATGAAAAACAACCCAAACCGCTTCTGGCTCATCGTCATCCTGCTCGGCTGGGCGTTCGACTTCCTCTTTTGGAAAAAGCCCGGCGTGGGAATCAACTTTTTCCTCTACGTCAGCCTGTGTCTCGGCACCGGCATCTACCTGCTCAAATCGGACGGGCTTCGCCTCGCGCCCCGCTCCAGCCTGCTCCTGCTCCCCATTGCCTTTCTCTCCGCTGTGACCTTCCTCCGCCAGGAGCCGATGACAACCTTCCTCTCCGTCGCCATGACCCTCTTCCTCATGGGCGTCTTTGCCCTGACGTACCGGGGCGGGCAGTGGATGAACTTCAGCCTGCTCGACTACCTGCTGGGATACCTGCGCCTGCTCGGAAGCATGCTCCTGCGTCCGCTTGGATTCAGCACGGAAGTCAAGAAGGATCAGCCGTCCCGAAGTGAGAAGCGGGGCGGTCAGGTCTGGTCGGTGGTGAGGGGCATCGTCATTGCTCTGCCGGTCGTTGCTATTTTTGCGTCCCTGCTCTCCTCGGCAGACCTTGTGTTCGAGGAGCGGTTCACGGCGTTCATCGCGTTGTTCAACATCGAGAACCTGCCCGAATACATCTTCCGCCTCGTTTATATTCTCGCCGCTGCCTACGCCCTCGCAGGGACGTACCTGCACGCCGCGCAAAAATCGGACGAACCGTTAACCGGCAAACCGCTGGTTCCGGCGTTCCTTGGCTTTACCGAGACGGCGATTGTGTTGGGGAGCGTGACGGTGTTGTTTGCCGCCTTCGTAGTCATCCAGTTTCAGTATTTCTTCGGCGGGCAGGCGAATATCAACATCGAAGGCTACACCTATTCGGAATATGCGCGCCGGGGCTTTGGCGAACTGGTGGTGGTTGCCTTTTTCAGTTTGTTGATGCTCCTGGGGCTGGGAGCAATTGCCAAACGTGAGAATGAAACACAGCAGAAAATTTTTTCGGGGTTTGGGGTGGCGCTGGTTGCCCTGGTGATAGTCATGCTGGTCTCGGCGTTTCAGCGATTGACCCTGTATGAATTTGCCTATGGCTTCTCGCGCCTGCGGACGTACACGCACGTCTTCATGATCTGGCTGGGGCTTTTGCTGGCGGCGGTCGCCGTGCTGGAGGCTTTGCGCCGCGAGCGCGCCGTGGCTTTGGCGATGGTTCTGGCGGCGCTTGGCTTCGTCATTTCACTCGGCGTCTTGAACGTGGATGCGTTCATCGTGCGGCAGAACGTCCAGCGGGAGGCGCAGGGCGGAGGCGCAGCCGCCGTGCAGGACCGCGCCGCTCTGGATGCCGCGTACTTCCTGACCCTCTCCGACGACGCCGTGCCGGCGATGGCGGATGCATTCTCTGCCCCATCCCTGCCGTTGGACGTGCGGGAGAAAATAGGCGCGGCGCTGGTTTGTAAACGTCATGTGCGAGCGTTGGATGAGCGGGCAATCCCCTGGCAGGCATTTCACATCTCCCGTTACCTGGCAGACCTTCGGTATAAGGAATTGGAAGCGGCTCTTGCTTCTTATACTCTGCTCGATAAACAGGATAGAGGGGTCTTCGTAAAGACGCCGGGCGGGGAGGAGTTCGATTGCTGGGGGGATGCGTATCGGGATTGAGGCTGGAATGAATGCGTAAAAAAAACGCCCCGGACGTTTGCTGGTTCGGGGCGCTGTGTTTCGTTCACAAAAGTGTGTATCGGGCGTTCTCTACCGCCGCCAAATGCGCTAGAGAGCGCATCCTACGCTGCATTTTCTTGATTTGGCGATGATTTGGGTCTGAGACGGGCGGTCAGATCGCGCAGTTGCACAAAGGAGATGGGTTTGATCATGACAAAATCCACCATGTCGCCGTACGCCTCTCCCATGCGGGCGTCGGCGGTGGTGATGATGATGATGGTCTTCTCGAAGCGGCTGTCCTTTTTGAGGATGTCGGTGAGCAATTGCCCGCCGGAGATGTGGGGCAAGTGCATGTCCAGCAGGATGAGGTAGGGCGGTTCGCCGTTGAGCAGGCGTTCCTGGGCTTTTTTGCCGTCGGCGGCGTGATCCACTCGAAAGCCCACGCCGCGCAGGGCTTCGGCGAAGATGTCCGCGAGGTCCAGGTCGTCTTCGATGATTAATGCCAGTTCGTTCATGATGACTTCTCTCCTCTTACGGTTCGATCTCTGTCAGGGCGTGACCAGCGGCAGGGTGACGGTGAAGACGCTTCCCTGCCCCGGCTCGCTCGCCACTTTGATCTCGCCGTTCATCAAGTGTACCAGTTGTTTGACGATGGCAAGCCCCAGACCAAATCCGCCATGGGTACGGGTGGCGCCCTCCTCCACCTGGCGGAAGGTTTCGAAGATGTAAGGCAGTTCGGAGTGGGGGATGCCGCGCCCGGTGTCGGTCACTTCGATGCCCCATTTTCGAAATTCTGGCAGGTGAAACAGGCGGATGCGCACTTCGCCCTCCTCGGTGAATTTGATGGCGTTGGTGACCAGGTTGACGAGGATTTGTTCGAGGCGGGCGCCGTCGCCGATGATGGTTTCGGGGAGGTTGTCGTCCATTTCGCTGGTCAGGCGCAGGTTTTTGTCGGATGCGGTCTTGTCGAGCAGGTTGTGAATGTGTTCGAGCAATTCAGACGGTTTGACGGGTCCCATGTGGATGGTCAGTTTGCCGGCTTCCATTTGCGCCTGGTCGAGCAGGTCGTTGATGAGACCGAGCAGGCGGCGGGTGTTGCTGATGATGCGGTTCGCCATGTTGACCTGCTTGTCGTTCATGGGACCATAGACTGCCTCGCGGAACATTTCGGCGTAACCGAGGATGGCGTTGAGAGGGGTGCGCAGTTCGTGCGAGACGATGGCGACAAAAGCGCTTTTGAGTTTTTCAACTTCGGCTTCGCGGGTGAAATCGCGGAAGACGGTGACGGTGCCGATGCTGGTGGCGCCTTCTTCACGCAGGTCATAGACCTGTGCGGCGCTGACGGAGAGGGTCTTGTCGCCCCACTCGATGCGGAAACTTAAGGGCTGGGTGTCGTGCTCGATCATGGCGTAGAGCAGGCCGCGGCTGCGCGCCGAGAGATTGGGGTGTTCGATGAGTTCGCGGAAGTTGCGGTTGACGATGACTTCCGGGGGCAGGTCGAGCAGGCTGCGGATGGCGGGGTTGACCAGGATGGCGTTCCAGTTGCGGTCGAAGACGATGACGCCGTCGGCAATGGAGTTGAGGATTGCCTGATTGCGCCCCGCTTCGATGCGCTCGCGCCTGAGGGATTCTGCCAGGGCTTTGGTGCGCTGGTTGACAACCTGATCGAGGTTGGCGTTGATGACGCGCAGTTCCTGAAGCGCCGATTCCAGGCTGCGGGCGGAGAGCCACGAAACCAGCGCCAGCATGAGGAAGCCGATGATTGCAAAGACATTGACCGGCTGTTGGATGGAAAGAGCCAGCCACGAGATGATGCCGCTTCCGATGAGTGCGAAGAGAAAACTCGCTTCGGGAAGCAAAATCAGGCTGGAAATGGCGATGGGAATGGTGAAGAGAAAGAGAGAACGCCCGTTGGAAAGTTGGGCGGGCGAGTCGGTGAAGACGAAGATGAAGGTCAGGAGCAGGAGGTAGAGCAATGCCGCCCACCGCCCGGAAAGATGACGGTTGACGCGGTAGATGCCCAGAGTTCCCAGGGCGGTTATGAAGATTCCAGCGAGGAGCAGGCGGATTTCGGGCGCCTTCAGTTGTCCCGTAGTGAGAGAGGCGGCGAGTATCCCTGCCAGACCAATGACAGTCGCCGCCAGCGTGCCAACCAGAAGGATGTTGAGCAGCCTGCGGCGGCGGGCATCGTCGGGGTCGGGAACGGGGACGTTCAGGATGGTATCCCAGAATTGTTTCATGAGTTATCCAGTCAACGTCAGGGCGCTGACGACTGCCGAGCGGACGACAAGGTTGGGACCGTAGAGACATTTCCCAATCCAGAGAGGCGGGTAGGGCAGGTCGAGGTTCTCTTTGAGCCAGCGCGCGCCGTTGAGCAGGGCGCCTCGAGGAACGCTGGCGGCTTTTTGGTCCCATACCCAAAGCGCCTGAAGGGCATAGGCGGTTTCTTCGGCGGTGGGGAGGTAGGTTCCCCAGGAGCCGTTGCGGTTTTGCGTTTTGAGAATCCATTCGACCGATTCGGCAACCAGGTCATTTACCACGCCGGCGCAGGCGATGATGGCATGGGCGGTGGCGTAGTAAGGCGAGGAGTGCCATTTGTCTGCCCAGAAGGGCAATTGCCGGTCGCGGGTGCGGCGCAGGAAACCGAGTACTTTTTGGACTGATGCATTGTCTTTGCCGAGCCCCGCCTGCAGGAGCGCGCCCAGAATGTGGATGTTGGCGCTGATGGAGGGGTTGGCTTCCAGGTCGAAACAGCGGAAGTGATCTTCCTCTTCATACGAGAGAACGCTGGCGAGGTCTTTTTCGATGCCGTAGCGCAGGAGGGTTTCAAAGACGAGACCGGTATCGTCGCCGTCCTTGACGGAGTAGCCGGAAGCAAAGCCAATTCCAACTTTGGGCTCCCATGCTTTGGCGAGAAACTCAATGTGCGGCTGGAGTTTTTCGCGGTAACCCAGCCCCGGTATCAGGCTCAGGTTCCAGAGCGTCCAGGCGATTTCGAACACGTCGAACGGAGCAACGTTGGGCATGCCGCCGTCGGGGTTGGTGACCCTTCTCAGGTAGTTCAGGGAGGGTGGGTCGCCGGGGCGGATGTACGTGGCAAAGTAGGCGGTGGCGGAGGGGCTGACGCCCACCGAGCCGTTGCTCTCCTGCAGATTTTCGATGTCCAGCATGTGCTGACCGTCGGTGCCTGCCATTTCGGCGGAAAACGCCATCGTCACATGGCGGTTGATGGTTTTTCCCTGCAGGTAGGAGAGTTTTTTGGCACGCAGTTGGGAAAGACGCCCAAGGATGCGGTCACGCTGATTTTTGATGAGTCCCAGCCGTTCGGCTTCCTCTGCCAGAATGGGGGCGATCATTTCAAAGCCGACAGTTGCTCCGTTCGGGTCAGCCTGGAGCCCCGCTGTGGCATTCCCCACGATTCGTTCCAGGGCAAGCCGTCCCTTTTCGATTTGCGCCCTGTCGTGTTCGCGGCGTCCGCGGTAGGTGAGGGCAATCATGGCGGCGAGGGTGGAGAGTACGCGGTCATGGTAGTAGAGAGGCGCCGGCGCGCCCCAGGAGCCGTCGGGTAGTTGGTTTTCCACCAGCCAGGCGAGCGAGCGGTTGCTGATTTCCGGCTCGATCTCACCCAGCCGCGCCGCCCAGGCGGTGTCGTAGGCGGTGCTTGCCATGTGTCCGGGTCCGATTTCTGCGATGAGTTGGGCGATGAGGTCTGTCATGATGCGTTTCCAATTTCGGGGAACCACAGGTTGAATTTGAGTTTGCCGACGCCAAAGGCAAGGTCGCGGTTGGCGCGGTAGTATTCTCTCAGCCAGCCGAGTTCTTCGGCGGTCATTTGGGTGTAATCCGGTTCGGGGAGGCGGCGGACGTAGAGGTGGTCGTAGAGGATGCTGCGCAGTTGACGTTCGGTCATGTAGGGCGAGGGGCTGACGGAGAAATACAGGTCTTCTTCGCCGCTGGCGAGCAGGGGCATGTCGAAGACGCTGAATTTGTCGAAGCCGATGAATAGGCTGACGGGGGGCAGGTCTTCGCCGTAGTAGGTGCGGATGAGGGTGTCCCGGTCGGGGATGACGCCGTGAGCGAGGTAGTGTTCGACGGAGAGGCGGGCAACGGTTTCGGTGGTTTCATCGGCGAAGACGCCAAAGTAGAGGTTGTGGGCGGTGTTGTGTTTGGTGGCTTCCGTCACTTCGTAGAGAGCGCCGAGCACGTATTCGAAGGGAGTGCCTTTGAGTACGTCATGGTAGTCGCCATAGAAGCGGACGCGGACGTTGTATTTCTCGAAGAAGTTGCGGTAGGCGGGGTCGGCGGCGGTGCGGACGAGTCCGTCCATGCCGACGCGGCGGGTGTATTCGTCGCCGCGGCGCATGAGTTCGCGCCCGAAGACCGGGGCAAGCAGGGTATGGATGCCGTGGTCGAACAGCATGGCGCACAGGTGGACGTGATTCTGGATGGAGGCGTCGAGGTAGGCAGAGAGGAAGTCGCCGGCGATTTGGCCGGCGTGTTCGAGCATGAACCAGCGCCGCGTGCCGTTGACGGGGAAGACAACCACTTTTTGCCCGGCGGCTCGAACGAGGGCGGCGACTTCTTCGGCGGGGAGTTGCAGGAAGCGCTCGAAGGGAATCATCGGCTCCTCGGCAGGCGCGGCAGGAATCGGGGAGTCTGACGCGCGTAGTCGGCGTAGCCGGGCAGGGTGCGGGTGAGCAGGTCTTCTTCCTGGCGGGCGGCGCGGGTGAAGTCCCAAATGGTGTAGAGCAGAGCCGCGAGGGTGGTGAGGGCGGGGTTGATGAGGAAAAGTCCGGCGGCAATGCCGAAGAAGGAGGTGATGACCGGGTGACGCATCAGTCTGTAGGGTCCCGTGTCTATGACCTGATGCCCGGGCTGAATCTCGACGCGCTCGGCGTAGTAATGCCGCAGGTGGGCGCGCGACCAGCTGTGCAGGGCAAAGGCGGCGAGAATCAAAAAAGCCCCCGCCAGTTGGGCGGTCAGCCCCCAGAGGGAGGCAGTGCGGTAACTTAAGGCAGGGAGCAGGGTGGGCTGGAGGATGAGGACGGCGGCGAGCAGAAAGATGAAGAAGGTGAAGTCCCAGGCGCGCCCGGAGCCGCTCCCCTGCCGCTGTTTGTCGTAGCGGCGGATGAGGACGAAGTCCACCGTGTAGAAGAGCAGGATGGTAAGGAAGGTGGCGGCAGATTGGGGGATGCCCGTCAGCATATCCCCCTCATTCTTTGGCTGCCGCGCGTTTGGCGGCGCGCGAAAGCAGTCCCGCCATGCTGATCATGGCGTGGTTGGTGTCTTCGAGGTGGAAGCCGAGGCGGCGTTTGACATCGTAGGCGCCGCTTCCAAGACGGACGAGACGCACTTTGTGTTCGAAGGCTTCCTGCAGGGCGGCGTAGAGCAGGAGGAAGTAGCCGCCGGGGACGTCGTCTTCCAGCCCGAGCGAGGAGGTGAGTTGGAATTTGTTATCGCGCAGTACCGCGCCGCAGCCGACGAGTTTTCCCTCTTTGCGGAGTTCGAGCCAGGTGCCGTCTATCAGGGAGAAGTTTTCGAGCAGACCGCGGGTCCAGGGGTTGGGGGTGGAGCCGTGCCAGATGGAGACGTTTTCGATGAGTTTGAGGGCGGCGTCCACGTCGGGGACGGTGCGGTGACGCTGGAGTTCGATGCCGTTGTCGGAGGTCTCTTTGAGGGTGCGTTTGTAGTGCTGGCGGTCTTTTTTGTTGCCGGCTTCGAGATACGCCTCGAAACTATCCCAGATGATGGTCATGTAGGTGCCGGGTTCCGAGACGGTGATGGGTTCGTAGCCGGGGGGCCAGGATT
This sequence comes from Chloroflexota bacterium, assembly GCA_039961775.1. Classification (GTDB taxonomy): domain Bacteria; phylum Chloroflexota; class Anaerolineae; order Anaerolineales; family Villigracilaceae; genus Defluviilinea. Next base: position 21,187 of record JABRVZ010000092.1, on the reverse strand, counting down.
TGTAGCGGAGTTGTTCGGTGAGCAGGTAATCGAAAATGAGGAACGAACAGCGTTGTTTCTTGAACTCCTCCTGTGCGGCGGTTGCCAGGGCGGTGAGCGCCTCGTCGCGTTTGGGTTCGCCGGGGAGCAGCAGGGCGGAGGTATCTGCCATGGGCGAACGGCAGACCAGCAGGGGTTTGTACTTCAAAACGGACGCCATGAACTCGCGGGCAACTTTGGGCAGGGGCAGCGGTTCATTCCTGACCTTGAACAGCGCCGCCGCGGCGATGGGCGTTTTCTCCTCCCAGGCAATCAGGTAAGTGGGCGGGCTGTCTTTCATCACGCGTTCGCCAAAGGTGTACCACTGGTGGCTTTGAAAGCCGCGCCCGGAGGCAATTTGATCCCAGATTTCAGGGGCGATTTCGGCAATGCTCTTGTATTTTGCGATTTCCAGTTTGCTCATGGGGTGTTCCGTTTCAATTTTACATTTACAATCAGAATTGCCGGCTTTTTTACTCAGCGCCTTGCAAAAATGAAAGCCATGGCTCGTGTGTAATTCGCATGCGAACGTTAGAGAACGTCCACTGCACGCTGATGGAGGCTCATATGAACAATTATACCTTTCGGCTGAAACCCGGCGATGACCTTTTCGAGTCAATCGAGGCATTTGTGCGTGAAAAGCAAATCGAGGCGGGCTGTGTGTTGAGCGGCGTAGGGAGCCTGACCCGGGCTGTGTTACGGCTCGCCAACCGCGATTTTCACTCCGCGTATGACGGTCATTTTGAAATTGTCTCCCTGACCGGCACGGTTTCGATTCACGGCTCGCATTTGCACATTTCGATTTCAGATGGGGATGGCAGGACAATCGGTGGGCATCTTGTCTCCGGCTGTATCATCTACACGACCGCCGAGATTGTGCTGGCGGTCTTTCCCGATGTGGTCTACAAGCGGGAATTGTTCGAAAACGACTCCGGGTATGAGGAACTGACGGTTTATGAAAAATAGAGCAGGTCCATGACCTGCTCACAAAGATTGCTTGTGCAACACCGCCAGAAATTCCGCCTCGTTTCGCACGGTTTCCCTGAAGCCCAGCCGCCTCCCCAGGCGGGTCAACTGCGGAGGGTCCACGTAGGTGGTTGCCAGAATGTCCTCCTGTCCCAGCACGTCGTTTACCCTGCCGTCGAGCAGAATCTGCCCTTGCGACATGGCGATGACGCGCTCGAAGTTCTCGGCGCAGAAGTCAATATCGTGGGTGATGGTGACGACGGTCTTTCCCCGTTCGCGCAAGACCCGGATGACGTTGGCGATGCGCGCCACGCTGGCGGCGTCCTGCCCGGTGGTGGGTTCGTCGAAGATGACGATGGGGGTGTCCATAGCGATGACCGAAGCGATGGCGACCATCTTCCGCCAGGTGGGCGAGAGATCGTAGGGATTTGTTTCGGTTTTATCGGACAGTTGGGTCATCTCCAGCGCATCCGTTACCAGCGCCTGCACCTGTTCTTTTGGGTATCCCAGGTTTTTCGGTCCAAAAGCGACCTCCGTCCGGACATCCCGCGAAAAGAGCTGCTCGTCGGGGTTTTGGAACACGTAGCCCACGCGGGAGGCGAGTTTTGCCACCGAATATTGGCGCGTGTCCCAATCGCCAATTTTTACTTCGCCGGAGGTTGGCTGTAACAGCCCGTTGAAGTGGCGCACGAGGGTGGTCTTCCCTGCGCCGTTCTGCCCGACAATGCCAACTTGTTCGCTCGCCTCGATGGTCAGCGAGATACCGCGCAGCGCCTGCACGCCGGAGGGATAGGTGAAATGAAGGTTGCAGATTTCAATGTTCATGTTCTACTCCCCTCTCCTTTCAGGAGAGAGGCTGGGTGCAAACCCTTCCGCCGCCTCCTCCAGCGTCACCGGCAGGTAATCGCGTTTCCACAAGCCCAGTGTCCTTGCCTTGCGCGCCGCGGAGGTATAGCGCGAAATGCCGAAGCCCTTCTCTGCCAGCAGGTCGGAGGTGAGTACCTCGCGCGGCGTGCCGTCGAGAAGGATCTCTCCCTCCAGCAGGGCAATCACGCGATCGGCAAAGTGGGCGATCCATTCCACCTTATGCTCCGCCATGATCACGGTCATGCCGCGTTCTGCCATCTTGCGGATGGCGCTGAAGACCTCGCGCGTGCCGATGGGGTCGAGTTGCGAGGTCGGTTCGTCGAGGACGAGCACCTTCGGCTGCATGACCAGGATCGAGGTCAGGGCGACGCGCTGCTGCTGTCCGCCGGAGAGGGAATAGGGGGAACGGTCTGCGAGGTCCGAGATGCCGGTCAACTTCATCGCCTCCTCCACGCGGACCTTCATCTCGTCGCGCGGGACCCCGATATTTTCCAAGCCGAAAGCGATTTCCTCGAAGACGGTGTACTTTGCGCCGCTGATCTGGTTGAACGGGTTTTGGAACGCCAGCCCCACGTTCAACACCCACTCGTGCAGGGATGATTTGCCGGATTCGATGCCCGCCACTTCGACCATGCCGCTGAGTTCGCCCTTGAAAAAGTGCGGGATGAACCCCGCCAGCGTGTAACACAGCGTGGACTTGCCCGCGCCGTTGGGACCAATGACCGCCACGAACTGACCTTCCTCCACCTGCAGGTTGATGTTTTTCAAGGCGGGCGTTTCAGTGAGCGGGTATTTGTAGGTGACGTTGGTCAGGTTTACGATTGCCATATTCGCGCCGCCAGCGAGAGGAGGATGAAAATCACCAGCGCCCAGCGGATGACTTTGTCTGTGGGTGTGTCGGGGATGTCGCGCAGGAAGGTCTTTGGGCGGGTGGAGGTGAAGCCGCGCGCTTCGATGGCGATGGCGCGTTCTTCCACTTCCACGAGCGAACCGAATACGAGCGGTCCCGCGAGGGGAACCAATAACCCCACTCGTTTGAAGAAACTGCTTTCGGTATCCAACCCGCGCGAGCGTTGGGCGGCGATGATGGTTTGGGCTTTTGCCTGCATCTGCGGAATGATTTGCAGGGTGGAGATGATGACGTAGGCAAATTGGGGCGGCAGTCCGCGGCGCGTCAGGTCGGACATCAATTCGCTGGGGTGGGTGGTGAGCAGGAGCAGCACAAAAGCCGAAATAAAGAGAAAAATTCGGGAGGCAATGAGGTAGGACCGCTGCACCGTTTCCAGTTCGACGCTGATGAAGCCCAGACGGAAAATTTCCGTCGTCCCGCCGGGGATAAAGATGCTCTGCATCACGAACATGAACCCGGCCGTGGGGAGAATCAACCTCACCGCAACGCCGATATATTCCCTCAAGAGTTTGGCAACCAGCGCGAGCGGCAGGAGCACCAAGCCCACCATGATGGTCGCTGTCCACAATCCATCTCCGCTCAAGCCATATATGATCAGGGCAAGCGCCAACATCAGTTTTGTGAAGGGATTGAGTGCATGAATTGGCGAGTTCTTTTTGCGGTAAAAGGAAAGCCTGTCGTTCATGCGGTGATGATACCTGAATTACAGAGTACTGCGTAAATATTTGAACCAAAATTGCTCTGTTACAAGGATTTTTTTGAAGCGTACTGGGCGTTCTCTAACGCCCGAAGTTGCGCTAGAGAGCGCAAAATACGCAAGATTTTTGAATGATTGCAACAGAACAAACCAAAATCGTCAGATTCGCCCTGCTTTTTGGCTGCACCAGTTCAGTTATTTATGCAGGAAGCAGTAAAACAAATCAGGAGGAGAGACCTCCTCCTGACGACCTGAACCGGAGACTTTACTAACCGAGCAGCGGCACGACGAAGCGGATGGTCACAAGCACCAGAATCACCACCACAACCAGCGCAATGACCAGTTCTGTCGTCCGCTTTTGCTGATTCAGTTGGGCGTTTTCGCCGCGCGGAAAACGCGCCAGATACCGCGCCGACAGTCCGTCGAGGATGGCAAAAGCCAGCAGGCTGGTGGAGATTTTGTCAATGGGTTCGACAATGAAGTTCGTGGTCAACACGGATTCGAGAATGCCCTTACCGGTCTGCAACAGGAAGGCGGTGATGATCGAAGAGCCGCTGGCTGAAATGCCGCCCAGCAAGACGGCGATGGGCGACCCGACGACGGTGGCAGCAAGAGCAATCAGGAAGCCCGTTACGGCAACCTTCCACCACGTCTTGAAGAAGCCGGCGTTGGCGCAAAGCCCTGCCGTCAAACCGATCACCGCGGCGACTGGAATCCAGGGCCACCAGCCCGGGTCGAAGATGATGCCGGCGACAAAGTTGGAAAGTGCGCCGGTCAGCGCGCCCGCCCAGGGACCGCACAGGACGCCGACCAGCACGGTGCCGATGCTGTCCAGATAGACCGGCAGTTTGCTCACCAACACGATTTGACCGATTGCAATATTGATGGCGATTGCCACCGGAATCAGCACCCAGGTCATCGTGCTGAAGTCTTTTTGCATGCGTTTGGTGACATAAGCCCAGCCAAAGACAATGCCCATGACCACCAGAACAACCAGAAACCTGATGAAATCCTGATTGGTAAAACCGGTTTGCATTTCATACTCTCCTTTTTGTGGATTTGATTGTTACAACACCGCTTGGGTGATTTTGTTTCCCAGCCTTCCGAAGCCTTTCAGCCTTTGGAAGGCGTGCGCGCAAGCCTCTCCATCCGCTCCAAAAACAACTCGATGAAATCGCGCGCTCGAACGCCGAGCGCCACCCGCATGTTGGCTGGCTTCTTCTGGTAGTTATAAAAATCGGCGAAGGTCTTGCCCATCGAAACGCCGCCCGAAATGTCCACGTCCACGGGCAGTTCCTCGTAGTCGCACAGTTCGGGCGCAAAGGTCAACGCCAGAGCCAGCGGGTCGTTGATGATACACCCCTGAATCCCCTGCCAGGCGTCGTGATACTCCATGTAAAAATCCGTCGCCTCCTTGATGAACTTCGTGATGGGTGAGTTGATTTTCAGCAGGCGTTCCACGTCTGATGCCATCAAAGCGCACTGATACGTCACGTCCAGCGGCACGAGCGTGGCGGGGATGCCGGCATGGAAAACAATGTGCGCCGCGTGCGGGTCCACGTAGGTGTTGAACTCGGCGAGCGCGGTCGTATTGCCCTCATGGCGGATCGCTCCGCCCATAATGATGATTTCCTTGAGCGACCTGGCAAACTTCGGCTCCTTGCGGATCGCCAGCGCGACGTTCGTCAGCGGACCGATTGCCACCAGCGTGATTTCGCCGGGGTTCGAAAGCGCCTTTTCGATGAGAAAATCGCTTCCATGCTGACCGATGGGCTGGATGCGCGGTTCCGGGAGTTTTGCATACCCCAAGCCTGTGTTGCCATGCGTCTCCGGCGCGAGCAGGGATGGCTGCACCAGCGGCAGTTCGCATCCCTTTGCCAGCGGGATGTGACCCGCCCCCGCCAGTTCCAAAATGGACAAGCCGTTCCGGGTGGCTTGTTCGAGCGAGCAGTTGCCATGCACCACGCTCAGCCCTTCGAGTGAGAGTTCGGGCGAGGCAAGCGCCAGCAGAATGGCAAGGGCATCGTCAATGCCGGGGTCGGTGTCTATGAGGATTCGTTTGGGCATAAGTTTGGTGATTGGTAATTGGTGGTTTAGAAGCGGGCAAGAAACGTTTCGACTTCGGCTCTGCCCGGCAGGGAAGGCTGTGCGCCGAATTTGGTCGCCGCCAGCGCGCCGCAGGCGCAGCCGTAGCGGACGGCTTGCTGGATATGTTTTGCGTAAGTTGCGTTCTCTAACGCATTGGCAGGGGGTAGAGAGTCCCTGCTGTGCCTGATTAATTCAACCGCAAATCCGCCGATGAACGCGTCGCCGGCGGCAGTGGTGTCCACAGCATTCACTTTGAACGCGTTTATATGTTCGCTTGTGTCCTTGTTGACGATTAGCGCCCCCTTGCTTCCCAGCGTGACGATGATCGTTTGTGCGCCGCGCACCAACAGCCGCTTCGCCGCCGCTTCCGCCGAGGGGATGTCGCGCACGTCTGAGTCGGTCAGCAGGCTGAGTTCGGTCTCATTGGGGATGAGGAAATCGGCGAGGGCAAGCAATTCGTCGGCGAGGGGCTGGGCGGGAGCAGGGTTCAGGATGACGCGCACGCCGTGTTGCCGGGCAAGTTGGGCGGCGCGGAAAACTGTCGGGGTGGGAATCTCTAATTGAAGCAGGAGCAGGTCAAAGGTCGGGAAAGAAGCGCGTTCCACATCCGCAGGGGAGACCTTGCCGTTGGCGCCCGGCGAAAGGACGATGCTGTTCTGTCCCTCCGCATCCACCACGATGACGGCGGCGCCTGTCGAGGCGTCGTCGCGCTGGACGAGTTGAGTATCCACGTTGTTCGCTTGAAGATTGTCGAGAAGAAAATCGCCGAAGTTGTCGCGTCCCACGCGCCCCAGCATGGACACGTTTGCGCCCAAGCGTGCGGCGGCGACCGCCTGATTGGCTCCCTTGCCGCCGGGGATGACCTGCAGCTCTTCGCCGCGGATGGTTTCGCCGGGCTGAGGGAAGCGCGGCGCACGCACGACCAAATCGGCATTGAGCGAACCGACGACGAGGATGCTGGGCATGACTTGATTTTACCTGACGACAGCGAGAATGTTCTCTACCTGACGGAGCGCTTCGCCTCTTTCCCAGCCGGAGCCTGATTCGAACGCCCCCAGCCATTCCTTCGCGGACAATGTTTTCTGCGCCAGCCGCATCCGCTCCTGATTCAAATCCCGGTAAAAAGCGTTGAATCCAACTCCCGATTGCCCGCCGAGTCCATCGATCGCGCCGTACAACTGCGCCGCTTTGCGCTGATCTTCCTTCGTGCTGTTCGAGAGCGCCAGATACCCCGCCAACGTACACAGGAACACGATGAAGCGCCGCACGTGCTGGGTCGCATACGGATACGCCTCCTGCAAATGCTCCCAAGCCTTTTCAAAATTTTCCTCCGCCAAAGCGATTTCCGCCAGGTCGGTGTGCGCCATGGCGAGGAAGATGGTTTCCTCTTTTCCCAACACGGTCAACGCCTTCTCCAGCAGGGATTTTGCCTCGTCCAGCCTGCCCTCGAACAAAGCCACCTCGCCCAATTGCGCCAACGGCGGACCGGGGTTCAGGTCGGGGCGTTTTTGCATGAGGGCAAGGCATTCTTCCAGGGCGACGCGCGCCTCGGCGAATTTTCCCTGCTCGATGTAAATTCTGCCCAGAAGGTTGCGATACCTGGGGTCTTCGTCCTCTTTCCCATGTTCGTGTTCCTGCTCGACGGCTTCTTTTGCATACAACAGAGCGGTGTCAAAATCGTGCTGTTGCCAGGCGAAGGTGGAGGCTGCGTTCAGCAGAGAGGCGCGTTGACGCGGCTCGATTTCGCTTGTGGAGCGCAGGAGGCGGGTGACCGCGTCGAAGCCCTCTTTGAAATAGCCCAGCGTTTCCCAATACTCGGTCAGCAGGGAAACAAGTTGAACGCTCAATTCTGTCTTGTTTGAGTGGACAGCCCACTTTACGGCATTCTGGATGTTGCTGAAGTGCGTCAGGAAATATGCCTCTTGCTCCTGCCTCGGGGCATTTTGTTTCAGCAATTGGATTTGGCGGAAGAAATGTTCAGCGCGAAGCAATTCAACGCGCTGGCGTCCTTCATCCGTCAACTTTGAAACCGCAACCTCGCGGATGAGTTCCAACATGCGCCAGTGCGGCTTGCCATGAACGGGTTCGCGCACGAGTAGGGAATGTTCAACGAGGGCGTTCAGGTGCGGGGATGCTTCGGTTTCGCAGACGGCGGAGGCGGCTTCGGCGTCGAACCAGCCTGAAAAGACGCCCAGTTTGGCAAAAACGACCTTTTGCCCGTCATTGAGCAGGTTGTAACTCCAGTCAATGACGTTTTCGAGCGTGCGCTGTCTCTGCGGCAGGTCGCGGGCGGGGGTGGCGATCTGCCTGACCCAGCCCTGACGTTGGAGCAAGGCGACCATCTCCTCGAGGGACATCTGCCGCAGGGTGGCGGCGGCAAGTTCGATGGCGAGGGGGATGCCGTCGAGCAGGGCGCAGATCTCGATGACGGATTCGGCGTTTTCAGGCGTGATCGTGAACTTCGGCTGGTGCTGTCGGACGCGCGCGACGAGCAGTTGTACCGACTCGAAGCGCAGGAGCGCATCCTGGGTCTTTTCCGCGTTGCGCGGAGGGATGGATAGCGGCGGGAGCGGGTATTCGTTCTCGCCGTAGATGTGCAGGGGCACGCGGCTGGTGACCAGCATTTTGACGTGCGGACATGCCCTGAGGATTTGCGCCGCGTCCAGCGAGGCGCCTTCGACAATTTGCTCAAAGTTGTCGAGGATGAGCAGGAGGCGCTTGTCGCGGAGTCCGCTGAGGAGTTGGGAAAGGCTTGGGCTGGGAGGCAGGCTGAGGGTCGGGATGAAGCGGGCGATGGTGGGGATGAAGAAGTCCGCGTGGGTCACGTCTGCCAGATCCACGAACCAGACTCCGTCGGGGAAGTTCTCCAGCAGTTCGTTGCCGCAGTGGATCGAGAGGCGCGTCTTGCCGATACCCGGCGGACCGATGAGCGTGACAAGGCGGGTGGTTTTCTCTTTGAGGAGCGCGGAGACGTGGGTGAGGTCGCGCGTGCGGTCAACGGTGGAGGTGAGCAGGGCGGGGAGGTTGTGCGGATGCGCCCTGGCCTCGATGCGGATCTCTTCGACGAGGACGCCGCGCGCATACTGGAGGAAGGTTTCGCGCTCGGAGGCGGGAATTTCGAGCGCGGCGGCGAGCAGTTCGGCGAGTTGGCGGGACGGCTTGCGCTCGTCCGCTTCGATCTTGCGGATGGCTGCCTCCGAACAACCCGCGCGTTTTCCCAGCCCGGACTGGGTGAGGTCGAGTTGACGGCGGCGGGTGCGAACCCACGCGCCGAAGGAGGCGGGTGTTTGGGCGGCGGTCATTTTGTCACGGTTTTTGTCACGGTGAGCGTGACCAAAGGGAAAGTGAATAGCAATATGCTGTACAAAGATTATAAAACGAACCACGAAAAGGACGAGAACCATGAGTACTGCCGAACAGCAAATCGAGCAGATCATCCACCGCCAGCAGGACGCTTGGAATCGCGGCGACGCGGCGGGCTATTCGCAGGACTGCGATGAGAACCTGTCGTTCACCAACATCGTCGGCGAAATGGCTTTCGGGCGGCAGGCATTCGAAGCCAAACATGCGTTTATTTTCTCTCACATTTTCAAGGGCAGCCGGTTGGAGATGGACGTTCGGCGCATTCAGTTCCCCGCGCCGAACGTTGCGCTGGTGGATATTGTCTGCACGCTGCGCGACTACGCCGCCCTGCCGCCAGGCGTACCACCCCGTCCGGACGGTCTCTTGCGCACCTGCCTGCTGGAGGTGTTGATGCGTTCGGAGGCTGGCTGGCGGGTGGTCGCCTATCACAATGTGGATGTGAAGATGTGAAAAGGCTCCTTATTTCTTTTCGCAGAAGGTGATGGAAGAGATTGGCAAATAGAGGAAAACCGATGAAGAAGATTTTTGTATGGATGATCCTTGTAGTGGCGCTTAGCGCCTGTGGGGCGCCTGCAAATTCAACGCCCGACTCGGCTCCAATCAAACCCACGCCCACTGAGCCGTTCAGCGGAGTGATCAATGAGTTCGAATCCACACAGACGCCGATCGCCAATCCGACCCCCGAAGGCGACAGCAATGAATGCGACAATCCCTTCTACCCCGTCAAGGATGAAGCGACCTGGTTTTTTAGCATTTCCACAGGCGAGAACGCCATCCACACCATGTCTGCCGATGACTTTGGCAAGTTCACCATCACGGTGAAAGGCGCCGACAGCACGTTTACCATTGACGGTCAGTGCGACAGCGAAGGGGTCACCATCATGAACGTCCCAGGCGCACAGACCACCTATTCGGGCGAATACGGCAGTTCAGCCGTTACCACGGTCAGCGTCAGCGGCGTGAGCCTGCCCAATAACATTGCTCAAGGTCAGCAATGGACGCAGATCATCACGGTCACAACCGAATTGGGCACTTCGATCATTGAAACCAACTACACAGCGGTTGGCTTCGAGAATGTCACTGTCCCTGCTGGGGAATTCTACGCGCTCAAAGTGGAACAGTCTGGTTACGTTACCGTGTTCGGGCAGAAGGTGGCGATGCACGGTTTCAACTGGTATGCCGAGGGTGTGGGTCCCGTCAAATCCGTCATGGACGGCGCGCCGACGATTGAATTGACGATGTATGACATTCCCGATTAAGAAATGAGGTAAGTCATGTTTGGAAAATCTCGTGTCACAATACTTCTTGCGCTTCTTGCCCTGAACTTGAGCGCCCTCGCCTGCGGGACCTCCTCTTTACCCCAGCCTGTACAGGAGAAACCCGCCCAATCGGTCCAGGCAACCGAACCGCCTGCCAGTTCTTCCTCAGGGAGCGGGACGGACCCCAATGCGGTGGTCTCCTGTTCGCAGATCGTCCCGCCCGATGAACTCAAGAACCTGCTCATCAACCTCACGCCCACCCTGACAGAGAATTCCTACCCCGGCGCTACCTCCTGCATCTGGTCATACGTCAATGCCGCAGGGCAGACGAGCGCCTTTTACCTCCAGGTGGGCTTCAGCCCAAACGCCGTGTCGCTTTGGGAGTCCACGCGCCAATCCGAACTCTCGAATGAACCGTCCGATATCGTGGTCATCAGCATTGACGGTCTGGCGGATGAAAATTATGTCTGGTCGTCCAAAACCACGGGGTTGTCTGTAGTCTATGCCCGCAAAGGGGACAAGACCCTCATCATGCGCTACGTCCCGCAGGATGTGATGTACATGGCGAATGAATCGGGCATCATTGACATGGTGGAACGCTTCTTCAATCGGTTTTAGACGGGGCAGCGTGGTGAACGTTCTCTAACGTCCACGAGGAGAACCGCCGCTTGACGGTTCTCCTTTTTTATCTTAAAATCCTGAATAGTTGAGCAATCATTCATATATTTACCGTGATACTCCCCGAACCCGCCTCCACCCATCTCGCTGACCTGTTCAGCGCCCTCAGCGACCCGACCCGCCTGCGCATCATTTCCGTTTTGCTGGATGGGGAGATGAACGTCGGCGAGATCGCCTCCCGCCTCGGCATGACCGAATCGGCGGTCTCGCATCAACTGCGCGGACTGCGCCAGATGCGCCTCGTCCGCAGCCGCAAGGAGGGACGCCAGGTCTTCTACGCCCTCGACGACGACCATGTATCCAAACTCTATCTGCTGGGTCTCGACCATGTGGAGCATGGATAACGCATGACACACCCTCACACCCATTCCCACCTGCGCGAAGCCGCGCAACAATCCACCAGACGGCTGTCCCTCTCGCTCGCGCTCACCCTCGGATTTGTTTTCCTCGAAGCCGCAGCAGGGATTTTCTCCAACAGCCTCGCCCTGCTCACCGACGCGGCGCACAACCTGACCGACGTCATCGCGCTTGCCCTCAGTTGGTTTGCCATCCGCATCACGGCGCGTCCCGCCAACGAGCGCAAGACCTACGGCTATCACCGCGTGGGCATTCTGGTTGCGCTGGTCAACTCCACCACCCTCGTCCTCATTGCGCTGGGCATCTTCTACGAAGCGTGGCGGCGGTTCATCTCTCCGCCCGAAGTGCAGTCGGGAGTCCTCATCGGCGTCGGGTTGATTGCCGTCGTCGTCAACATCGTCACCGCCATGCTCGTCCACAAAGGGAGCGATTCCGACCTCAACCTGCGCTCGGCGTTCGTTCACCTGATGGGCGACGTGCTCTCCACCGTCGGCGCAGTGATTGCGGGTGTTGCCATCTACTTCACCGGCGCAAACTGGCTCGATCCCCTCGTCAGCGTGCTGATTGGCGGGCTCATCCTCTACAACGCCTGGGGCATCCTGCGCGAAGCGGTGGACATCCTGCTCGAAGCCAAGCCGCGCGACATCAACTCGGCAAAACTCGTTGAAGACATGCTCGAAATCGAAGGCGTGCTGGGCGTTCACGACCTGCACATCTGGAGCATCACCCAAAATCTGCGCACCATGTCTGCCCACATCCTCACCGCCGACCTGCCCATCAGCGCAGGGGCAGACATTCAGCGCCGGGTCAGCGAGATGGTCTTACGCCGCTATCAAATCTCCCATGCCACCCTGCAACTGGAATGTGTGGACTGCCTGCCCGACTCGATGTACTGCGACCTGTGCGGACCCATCCCAACGGACGCGGAATACGCCTCGCACCCCGCCGACGCCTGATTCTGCTCCCTCAACTTTTCTTCCCTCGAGCCTTTCATGGCAAAGATTATCCTTCTGAAAATCTGGCGGTGGTTCCCTGCCTGGCTGCAAGCCGTCGCCTCGCGCATCATCCGCCCGTTGTTTCAGGTCTTTGCCGCGGCGGTAATCTTCGACTCCGAGAAACGGATTTTGCTCGTCAAAACCACCTATAATCGCTTTCACCCCTGGGGACTCCCCGGCGGCAGTCTCGAATACGGCGAAACTGTGGAAGACTCGCTCCGCAGGGAAATTTGGGAAGAGACCAGCCTGCAGGTGGAAATTGACCGCCTGCTCATCGTGAAAACATGGGCGCCCGACCGGGTGGGCTTTTACTATCTATGCAGAATCACAGGCGGAGTCTTTCAGCCAAGCGACGAAGTATCCGAACTGGCGTATTTCCATCCCGAAAACCTGCCCGACGTCCGCACGGAGGACCGGGCGTTGATCAAACAAATCTACGAAGAGGTTGTTTATGAACTGGCTTGAAGTTTCTCTCACGGTGGACGGCGAACTTGCCGAAGCCGTGGCAGATGTGCTGGCGCGTTTTGCCCCCAACGGCGTGATGACCGAGCAGGGCGTCACCTACAATGACGCCGAAGACGCCGGCACGCCGGTCGGTCCCATCACGGTGCGGGCGTATCTGGAAGTGAATGACCAGTTGGAAGAGACGCGCCAAAAACTGGAAGAGTCGCTGTTTTATCTGGGGATGATCCGCCCCTTGCCCGCTCCGTCCTATCGTCAGATCGCGGATCAAAACTGGATGGAAGCCTGGAAGCAACACTACAAGCCAATTCCCATCGGACGGCGGCTTCTCATTCTCCCCGCATGGCTGGACTCTCCCGACCCAAGCCGCATCGCCATCAAAATTGACCCCGGCATGGCGTTCGGCACAGGCACACACCCAACGACGCAATTATGTTTGGAGTTGATGGAAAATGCCTTCGACACCCAGACCGTGGACGGTGGACCGTTGACTAATACTGTCCACCGTCCGCCGTCCACGGTCATTGATGTCGGCTGCGGCTCCGGCATCCTCTCCATTGCGGCGCTGAAACTTGGGGCAGGGCAGGTCCTCGGCGTGGATATTGACCCCGAATCCATCGGGAACGCGCGTGAGAATGCGCGGGCAAACGGCGTAGAGCGAGAATTAATTCTCGGCGTGGGGTCGGTGGGAGAAATCCTCGAGGGGAAGTTCGCCTTCAAGTCCGCGCCGCTGGTGGCAGCGAACATCCTTGCGCCGGTCATCATCCGCCTGTTCGATGCGGGGCTGGCAGACCTGGTCGAAGCGGGCGGCGCAATCATCCTGAGCGGGATTCTCTATGAGCAGGAGAAAAGCGTCGTTGATGCGGCGCAGGCGAAAGGTCTAAGAATGACCGAGCGCCGGCAGATGGGCGATTGGGTGGCGCTGACGATGAGTCGTTAAGCCGGTAAACAAATCATCGTTGGGGAAGTTTGTCTCTGTCTTCGCAGGAAGGCTGGAATTTTTAACTCCGAGCGCGAAGTTTCTGTGCTATTATTCGAGAGACATGGACCGCCGCAGACTCATCCTGTATCTGCTTTTGAACGTCTTCGTCTCAGCCTGTGTGACGGGCGGAATCCTGTTCTGGTACGACCGCAACTATCGCTCGGCGAGCCTTTCCTCCGTTCAGCCTGCCCTGCCTCCCGTCAGCCAAAGCGGCGCGCCCGCCGCCTCCTTCGACCCCAATGTGGACATCCCCGTGGAGATTGTCAGCATCGTCGGCGCGGGGACGCTGGATGCCGAATGGGTCGTCGTCCGCAATACGGGCAGTGAACCGGTTAACCTCTCGACCTGGCAGTTGAGAGACGCAGACCGAAACGTGTTTGTCTTCCCGAACCTTACGCTCAACCCGAATGGGGCGGTGCAGGTTCATACCATCGCCGGGACGAACACTGTCATTGACCTGTACTGGGGTCTCAACAACCCCGTCTGGGAATCGGGCGAGGAGGCGCAATTGCTCGACCCGAATGGAAATGTGCGTGCTGTGTATAAAGTGCCTTAATTTCAGTTGGCGGTAGGTAGTTGATAATTGTCAGCATCTACCACCAACCGCTAACTGTCAACTACCAACCGATTATGACCCAAGCCCTCTACCGCAAGTACCGACCTCAATCCTGGGACGCCGTGATGGGGCAGGACCACGTCGTCACCACGCTCAAGAACGCCATCGCGGCGGACCGCGTCGCGCATGCGTATCTCTTCGCGGGTTCGCGCGGGACGGGCAAGACCACCCTGGCACGCCTGCTGGCGAAGGCGGTCAATTGCACGAACCCCGACCCAGCCCGGCGTCCATGCAACGAGTGCGAAAACTGCAAAGCCGTCAACGAGAACCGCTTCCTCGACCTCATCGAAATTGACGCGGCGTCCAACACCTCTGTGGATGATGTCCGCGATTTGCGCGACAAAATCAACTTCTCGCCGTCGCAGGGCAGGTACAAAATCTACATCATTGACGAAGTCCACATGCTTTCGACGGCGGCGTTCAACGCCCTGCTCAAAACCCTCGAAGAGCCGCCGCCGCATGCCATCTTCGTCCTGGCTACCACCGAGATTCACAAAATCCCTGCCACGGTTCTCTCGCGCTGTCAGCGTCACGAGTTCCGCCGCGTACCTGTGGATGAAATCGTCGCCAACCTCAAGATGATTGTCAAAGCCGAGAATCTTCAGGCGGACGACGATGCGCTCATTCAAATTGCGCGCCAGTCTGCAGGCGGGATGCGCGACGCCATTTCCCTGCTCGACCAGCTCGCCTCCACAGGCGACCGCATCACGCTTGCCCTCGCGCAGACCGTGCTTGGCACCGCCACCAGTCAAACCGTGCTGGATGTCATCTCTTCCATCAACGACCACGACCCCGCGCACGGGCTCGAAACGATTCACAAAGCGCTCGATGCAGGCGCCGATCCGCGTTCGCTGGCGCGGCAAATTGTCGAGTATCTGCGCGGGTTGATGCTCATTCAGATGGGCAACGCGGAGCAGGTTGAAGCCACGGCGGATGTCAAGAAACAGATGCAGGCGCATGCGAAATCTTTCAGCACCAGCGATGTCCTGCGCATGATGAAAGCCTTCAACAATGCCGCAGCGGATATGCGCGGCGGCTGGCAGCCATCTCTGAGTCTGGAACTTGCCCTGGCAGAAGTGCTCGACGCCCCAGCAGAATCTTCGCCTATCGCCGTATCATCCCTGCAGGGGACGCCGAGTCAACCCAAGCCGAAGCCTGTTTCAGCATCCGGAACGGAGACTCAGCCCAAAGCGGAGTCCGAAGCGGCTCCACATCCCGTGGAGAAATCCGTCCTCAGCGCGGGCGATGTCATCAAGGCGTGGAAGCCGATGTCCGCCGCCTTGCCGAAGTCGCAGGCAAATCTTTCGGCGTTGATGAACTCGGTGCGGATGATTGACGTGCAGGGAAGCACGCTCATCCTGGGCTTGGCAAGCGATGTGCTGGTCTCGAAACTTGATAAGCCCGACCAGATCGAAGCGATTCAGAAGTTGATCAAGGATCACTTTGGTGTGGACATGTCCGTGCGTTGTGTGGTGACGAACGCCAAAGGCAAGATTCCGCCGAACGTGGCGCAGGACGGCATGGTCGC
This sequence comes from Chloroflexota bacterium, assembly GCA_039961775.1. Taxonomy (GTDB): domain Bacteria; phylum Chloroflexota; class Anaerolineae; order Anaerolineales; family Villigracilaceae; genus Defluviilinea. The sequence continues at coordinate 5,401 of JABRVZ010000092.1, read as the reverse complement.
AACCGCCATCCAGCACGGCGGTGAGATTGTGGATATGGAGTAATCAGCCGGATAGTCTGATAGTCACATAGCCGCGAGTTTTATCCGAACGCACACTATCAGGCTGGCAATTATTTGACCAGGAGACTACAGAATGGCTAAAGGATTCAACAAAGGACCGCAAATGGGCGGCGGGGGAATGATGGCGCAGTTGCAAAAACTGCAAAAGCAAATGGAGGAGGCGCAGGCAAGGCTTGCTGAGGAAACTGTCACGGCAACGGCGGGCGGCGGCGCGATCAAGGTGGTGATGACGGGTGACCAGGTCTGCAAGGCTGTCGAAATCAACCCCGATCTGCTGAAAGACGCCGACGCCGAAATGCTGCAAGACCTGGTTTTATCGGCTGTGAATATGGCGCTCGACCAGTCGCGTGAACTTCAGCAAAAGTTGATGGGTCCGCTGGCGGGTGGGCTTCCCTTTTAGTTTTCAGGTTGGCAGGTTGGAATGTTTGAACGTTCAAACCTGCTAACTTGCAAACCTTCAAACGCTTATGTTGTTACCCGAATCCATCCAATCGCTCATCAACGCCCTCGAGCGTCTGCCGGGCATCGGACCCAAGTCCGCTTCGCGGCTGGCGTTCTATCTTCTCCGCGCCAGCGACGATGTCTCGGACGATTTGGCGCTCGCTCTGGCAAATCTCAAAAAGAACACGGCATTTTGCCAGGAATGTTTCAACATCACCGAGGCGGGACGCGAACGCTGTGAAATCTGCGAATCCGCGCGGCGGGATGGAAGCGTCATTTGCGTTGTGGAAGAGGCGCTGGATGTTCTGGCATTGGAGCGCACAGGCGGTTTTCAGGGCAAGTATCATGTCTTGCAGGGCGTGTTATCTCCCATCGAAGGCATCGGTCCCGACGATTTGAAGATCAAGCAACTGCTTGCCCGCGTCGCGCAGGGAGGCGTGAAGGAAGTAATTCTAGCGACCAATCCCAGCATGGAAGGGGACGCCACAGCGTTGTACCTGCGTCAGCAACTGGAGCCGCTTGGGGTGCGTGTGACGCGCCTCGCGCGCGGTCTGCCAATGGGGGGCGATCTGGAATATGCAGACCAGAATACGTTATTGCGAGCGCTGTCTGGAAGACAAGAGATGTGAAAACAAAAACGTCCCGAACGGACGTTTTTGTTTTTGAGCGCTATCGCTATTTTCAAGGCAGGTTGTTGAAGAACTTTATTAACTGGCGCCACAATTCTGGATTGAACTCTCTATATTTTGCCGAACTGATGGACAACGCAATCAAGTTGCTGTTGACGATGGTGATGCCAATCAAAGCGAGTCCCAGCGTTGCAACTGCAAATCGCAGGAGCAAGGATTTGCCTGCATAGCGATAAGACTGCCAAAAGCCAAAGACGCTCAGCATTACGAGAGCCGGCATAAAATCTGCCAGATAGCGAACCCCTGCCCAGAAAAAAGACAGGAAGAACAACAGGCTCGTAAAAAACGATCCAAACAAACTGATTACAACCCAGTTAAAACGGGAAGCATCTTTCTGTTCTGTTGAATTTGTCCCTTTGCGGAAATTTTTGAATGTAGAGATGATTGGCACAAGTGAAAACAATATAAACGGAGCAATGTAAAGCAACCCGGCGGTTTCCTGCGAAAAATAAATATCAGGAATGTCAACGAACTTGATAATTGATTCGTCAACTCCTTTCACAGGTCCCAGAAAGGGGAATTTTTTATCTACACTTGGCTTGATTAAGAAATAGTTGAAAAAATTATTCGCAATATACCGATACGAAAACAACTCCTGTTGATACTTTTGCAGATCTACCCCTGCAAGTTGATAGGTGATTCCCGATTCAAAAACCGAGTCAAAGCGCGCCCAGTTATACCATCCCAGCCACAGAGCGCCGGCAAGCAGAGGGATGCCCAAAAAAACAATCGCTGCGGAAGGATTGAAATGCAGGGGTGCCCCCCGACGTTCGCGCAGGAACCAAATTAAGATCATCATCACCATGAATCCCACAGGAATGACCTGTGTCATTCTTGACCCGATTGCACAAAACCAGAAAAAACCGGCAAGAAACAATTTCCCCTTTGAAATTTGTGGCTTTTTCAAGGCGCTAAAAGCGGAACATAGACCGGCAAGAAAGAAAAACTGTCCGCTCAAGATGGCGGCGTTATAAACGCTTGCAAGGTTTAATGTCCATCCGAACGGGCTGATTAATCCCGAAACCAAAATGCCTGGTAAAAGCAGCCACGAGGGAATATCGAAAAAGAAACGCCGCCATACGCTGGAAATCAAAGAAGCCTGAAGAACGAATATACCGGTCATGAAACCAAAAACCAAGTATTGATCTCTAATACTCCCTCCAATGAAAGGCTTGATGAATACCAGTATCAACGCTGGTACTGGTCCGAAATAGAGATAAAACCTGCCATTGTATAGGGAGACATCCTGCGGATATGGAATTCCACTTCGTGCTTTGGGGTCGTAAGGATTTGGAAGCGCCAGGAGCGCCGGGTCGGGCTTTTCCTCTATCCAAAGCCTGCCAGCCGCAAAAGATTCTGCAAGCTTGTCGTAATACGCGGTGGTTGCAATCCAATCTCCCCACGTCCCTGCGGTAATGAAAAATATATAGGCAGTTTGAACACAAAGAACTCCGAGAACAACAGTAAGCGCCATCCCAAAGTCTATTCTTGAAAAAAATGGATGGGATGATGCAATGCCTTTTCGATGTCTGTTACTGAATTTTTGGTCTTGTTTCATGCGCTTTGCAATAGATAACGCTTCTTGTTTGAAATTATAATGCACCCATGGCTCCCTGCCCGGGTGTGCAGTTCAAGTGCGTGGGCAGAAAGTAATCCTTTTATGAAAATTACCATCCTCACCTATGGCTCACGTGGCGACGTCCAGCCGTTTCTTCCACTCTCGATCGCCTTGAATGCGCGCGGGCATGAGGTAATTCTTGCCGCGCCTCCCCGTTTTCGAAATCTTGTCGAAGAACATGGCATTATCTTTTTTCCGCTGGCAGGCGACCCTGAGGATCTAAGCCGCCGCTTCAACGAATCGGGATTCAACTTCATCAAGCAAGTCCGTGACATCCTGTCCCATGCGGTTGACATCGGCGCAGAGATGCTTCGAAAAACCGAAGAAGCCTGTCATAATGCCGACCTTATTATTCATACCTTTGCCCATGCGGTTGGCGCGCATACCCTCGCCCGCGAGAAAAACATCCCCGACATTCACATTCAAACATTTCCCATGTTTGCGCCCACAGGCGACTACCCCAACGTCACCATGCCCGACTTGAAAGTGCGCGTATTGAATCGCCTGACACATCTCGCCGCGAAAAAGATTTCATGGTGGTCGTCACGTTGGGGATTTGAGCAGGTTCGCCGCCGCGCAGGACTTTCCAAGCGACGACTGTATTCCCCATTCGACAGCGATCCGCTTCGCCCTCCGACCCCGATTCTGTGCGCGTGGAGCCCGAGCCTTCTCCCACCCTCAAGCGACTGGTCTTCAAACGTTCATGTCACAGGTTATTTCTTCTTCGATGAAGACACTTCCTATCAACCGCCGATGGAATTAAAGAACTTCCTTGATGCTGGCGAGCATCCCGTTTGCGTTTCATTTGGAAGCATGGTCAACCGTAACGCAAAGAAGATTGACCGTGTCGTCCGTGAAGCGTTACAGCAAACGAGTCGGCGTGGTATCATCCTTTCTGGATGGGGAGGAGTAGAGCGGCCTCCCTCAAAAGATTTGCTTTATCTCGATGCTGTGCCGCATGATTGGTTGTTGCCTCATTGCCGCTTAATTATTCATCATGGCGGCGCAGGGACTACGTCTGCAGGATTGCGTGCGGGTATACCCAACATCGTTGTGCCGTTCACGGCAGACCAGCCATTTTGGGGCAGACAAGTCCATGCAGTGGGGGCGGGTCCCAAGCCAATTTTGGTGAAGAATCTTTCGGTTGAGAAATTAACGCAGGCGATTGCCGAAGCGGAGGAAGAAGCCGTTCGCAAGCGTGCTCAGAAAATAGGTCGAAATATTCGAAACGAAGATGGGATTGGGAGTGCAGTCAGGTTCATAGAGGCGCATGGAACTGCTTTGAGAAATTTTAAGGTTTAATTGTCTGATGACCTATTGACAAAGAGCAAGAAAAGCATATAATCAACGTTCGCCAGTAAGTTATAAAGATCTCGTCCCCCTGACAGATCATTGAAAACCAAATAGCCGTCTCTAGTCAGAGACACAAGCCTGTTGGTTTGGCAGTCTGACGAGCCGATGTCCAAAGATGTGAGACGTCGGTGTTTTTGTCTGTAATGCCTTGACAGGCGAAAGCAGTGCGGGTAAAATCCGTGCGCTTTGCTACCAGAACCTTAACAACTGAACAGTGATAGGAAGCAACAACTCTGTCGATCCAGTAAAAATCCGTAAACTACACTCGCAAGAGTGAAAAATTTTTGCGGAGAGTTTGATCCTGGCTCAGGATGAACGCTGGCGGCGTGCCTAATACATGCAAGTCGAACGAGGTGCCTTTGTAGCAATACGAAGGTATCCTAGTGGCGAACGGGTGAGTAACGCGTTGGTGACCTGCCCCAAAGTGTGGGATAACAGTCCGAAAGGATTGCTAATACCGCATGTGGTCATCGGGTTTAGAAGCCGGTGACTAAAGCCGCAAGGCGCTTTGGGAGGGGCCTGCGTCCCATCAGCTAGTTGGTAGGGTAACGGCCTACCAAGGCGACGACGGGTAGGGGACCTGAGAGGGTGGCCCCCCACAATGGAACTGAAACACGGTCCATACACCTACGGGTGGCAGCAGTAGGGAATATTGCTCAATGGGCGAAAGCCTGAAGCAGCAACGCCGCGTGCGCGATGAAGGTCTTCGGATCGTAAAGCGCTTTTCTGCGAGATGAGAAAGGACAGTATCGCAGGAATAAGTCTCGGCTAACTACGTGCCAGCAGCCGCGGTAACACGTAGGAGGCGAGCGTTATCCGGATTCACTGGGCGTAAAGCGCGTGCAGGCGGTTCGGTAAGTTGGGCGTGAAAGCTCCCGGCTCAACTGGGAGAGGTCGTCCAATACTACCGGGCTAGAGAACAGAAGAGGAAGATGGAATTCCCGGTGTAGTGGTGAAATGCGTAGATATCGGGAGGAACACCAGTGGCGAAGGCGGTCTTCTGGTCTGTTTCTGACGCTCAGACGCGACAGCTAGGGTAGTAAACGGGATTAGAGACCCCGGTAATCCTAGCCGTAAACGATGTGAACTTGGCGTTGGTGGCTTAAACACCATCAGTGCCGAAGCAAACGCGATAAGTTCACCGCCTGGGGACTACGGCCGCAAGGTTAAAACTCAAAGGAATTGACGGGGGCCCGCACAAGCAGCGGAGCGTGTGGTTTAATTCGATGCTACACGAAGA
>JABRVZ010000091.1:0-22281 GCA_039961775.1 Chloroflexota bacterium | reverse complement strand
TCGAATATCATCCCCCCTGCGGGGGCCGGCGACTGAAGACCGACCACGTACACGAAAACGCGCCCGATTGCTCAGACGCGTTTCTTCATCGTGGCGGGGAGGACAGGATTCGAACCTGCGACTGAGGATTTCGCCCCAGTAACCGCTTAGCAGGCGGCCCCATTCGACCACTCTGGCACCTCCCCAATTCAATGTACGATTGACGATTTGGGATTTTAGATTGGCAGGCAAAAATCGTCAACCTGAAATCGTAAATCGTCTGGCGGAGGGAGTGGGATTCGAACCCACGTTGGTGTGACCCAAACATGTTTTCAAGACATGCGCCTTCAACCGCTCGGCCATCCCTCCAGGCGCCTTTGCGAGGCGGACGAAATTTTACCATAAGTAACTGCAGGATTCGGCTTCTGTTCCCGCCGCCGGCAAGAAGCCGCATTCCTGCTCTCACCTTTCAAAAATGTAACTTTTCCTAAAAGGACATCGTCATATTAACAACAGGAACGTATCCAACGTCTGAACCTAACCAATTTGCCCGTCGCGCCACATCCATGTTGCTTGCAAAGGCGTGTGAAGGTTTGCCATGAAATTATTTTTTTCCTCTTTCAAATCGGGCAAAGGGCAGGGAATGGTGGAATATGCCATCATCATTGCCCTCGTCGCCATCATAGTAATTTCTGTTGTTCGTTTAATGGGTCCGAAAGTGGGGAATACCTTCAGCGCCCTCAACACCTCCCTGGATACGATGGGGGCTATCAACAACGGGAACTTCACGCATGTGGCGAACGAAGGGGAGACCTTCAGTATCCCGGCGGGCGCGTATGAGGTCCAGTATGGCGCGGACGGCGTTTACTACACCCAGCATGTGACTGGTCCCCTCACCATCACATGCAACGCCACCACCTTTGGCGACCCGCTTCCCGGCGTCCCAAAAAGTTGTAGTATGCGCCCCGCGCCATGAAACCTGCGGAAACCACCTGCCTTTTCACCTTGAAATCTTTGCGGACTCTGTGTTCTCCTTGGTGAAAAATTCTCCAGCCCATCGTTTCACCGCTCTTTTTTACACATCCGCACCGCCAGCCGCGCATTTCAAGTATAATTCCCCGCCATGAAATACCACATTTGGACCGAAGGATGTCAGATGAACGTCGCCGACTCCCAGCGCGTCGGCTCGTCCCTCGAACATCTGGGTTACACCTTTACCGACAAAGCCGAAGAAGCCGACGTTATCGTTTTGAACACCTGCGTTGTGCGCCAATCTGCCGAAGACAAAGCGCTCGGACGCCTCTCCAGCCTGCTCCCGCTCAAAAAGCAGAATCCCAATCTGATCATTAATCTCATGGGATGCCTTGTCGGCGTGCGCGGCGCGGAAAAACTGCGCGAAAAACTTCCCTATGTGGATGTCTTCTCGCCTCCCTCCGACCCGGGACCGCTCATCTCCTTCCTCACCCAGGGCGAAATCCGCGCCCTCGAATCGAGCGAGACCGAACGCCGCTTCGCCTACATGGACGGCGACCTCCTCCTCCCCCAGCATGAACGCGGGCAGATTGTCAGCGCGCACGTGCCGGTGGTTTACGGCTGTTCCCACGCCTGCACCTTCTGCATCATCCCCTTCCGCCGCGGAGTCGAACGCAGCCGCCCTGTGGGCGACATTGTGGCTGAAATCCGCTCGCTGGCTGCACAGGGCGTCAAGGAAGTGACGCTCCTCGGTCAAATCGTGGACCGCTACGGCAAAGACATCCCCGACGGACCCAACCTTGCCGCCCTCCTGCGCGTCGTTCACGAGATCGAAGGCATCGAACGCATCCGCTTCCTCACCTCGCATCCCAACTACTTCACTGAAGACCTGATGGATGCCGTCGCCGAACTGCCCAAAGTGATGCCGCACATCGAAGTCCCCATTCAGGCGGGCGACGACGAAGTACTGGCGAATATGAAGCGCGGCTACACCCAGAAAGACTACCGCAACCTCGTTGACCTCATCCGCAAAAAAATTCCCGACTGTTCCATCGCCACCGACATCATCGTCGGTTTCCCCGGCGAGACCGAGGAACAGTTCATGCAAACCTACCGCGTCCTCTCGGACCTCAAACTGGACGTTGCCCATTTAGCCCGCTACTCCCCCCGCGAAGGGACCGTCGCCACGCGCCGCATGGTGGATGACGTGACCGAAGAAGAGAAGATGCGCCGTTTCCGCATGCTGGAAGAACTGCAGGAACAGATTGTCGGCGAAATCAACAAAAAATACCTCGGTCAAACCGTGGAAGTGTTGTTCGAGGAAAAGGTGAAGAACCGCTGGAAGGGACGCACCCCCACGAACAAACTGGTCTTCGTCGAATCGGAGGAAGACCTGAAGGGCAAAATCCTGCCGGTCACCGTCACATGGACGGGACCGTGGTCCATGCAGGCGAGTTTACAGAAACAGCCTGCAGTGATTTCTCTGTAGAGCGAGACCCGGTCTCGCTCTACTTTTCGATGGGTGGAAGAGGAACGGAGAAACCCTCTTGAGGGGCGTTCCCGGCGCGGGGAACATGGCTACAATATCCAAAATGTGAGGCAAAGTACATGAAAAACAGAATTTCACCCTTGGTGTTTTATGTCCTTTACAGTATCGGGGCGCTGGCGGGGTTGTATCTCATGGTGGTTGCCACCTGGGCGGATATGGAGGCGGCTTTTTATGGTTTTCGCCGGGTGGCGAATTCGGGGCTGCAAGGTTTCAGTTGTCCCGTATTGATGACGCGCGGCGAAACGCGCAACCTTTCTTTGAAGGTCTCGAATCCGCTTGATGTTCCTCTTCGCCCGGTGATACGTGTAGAGGTCAGCACCCGCCTGCTGCCGGAGGAGTTTTTCGAGCAATTGGAACTTGCGCCCGGCGAAACGAAACGACTGGAGTGGTCTGTGGATGCGGAGAACATTGATTTGGGGAATTTCATTTTTGCGAAGGCGCTGGTGTATTCGGTATATCCTCTTCCAAATCTGGAGGCGACCTGCGGCATTTTCATCGTAGATTTGCCCGGCAGCGGGGGGACAATCTTTGCCTTGCTGGTTCTGCTTGCGGCCGGCGGATTGGGCGGAGGGTTGTATGGCATAAGCCGAACCCGCCTTTTGAATACCTGGACGGAGAAATATTTTGGTTTAATGACCTCCCTGGCGGTGATCATCCTGCTGGGGATTGGGGTTAGCGCTGGGGGCGGATGGATGCCGTCCATTTTACTGCTGGCGGTGACGCTGTTGATGATTGTCATTCTGCTGGGAACGTTTGTGATGTGGGAGCGCAGAAGAGGGTAAAAGTCTTTGCCCCAATGAACAATTGAGCGGCGATCTGGCAAGAATGAAAATCCATCCTGAGGCTTTGAGCCTTTGGGGTGGATTTTTTTCAGGGTAACTTACTTCGCTGCCGAACCTGACATTGCTCCATTGAAATGAAGGGGCGAAACTTCTACAATGAGAAGGCGTAATGGAGGCAGAGCCATGAATTCTGAAACTTCAAACCCCAAACCCCTGATTGTTGTTGCCTGGCTGTTTCTTGTCCTCTTGTCGGGACTACCCAGGATCGTTGCGCAGGAGATTTTCAACTTTACGGTTTCGGCAGATTTGAACGCGGGTATCATTTCCGCCGCCGCCCTGACGGGGCTGGTTTTGACGGTTTTCTGGGGAGCGGTACGCGGCTTGCGCCCGTTTTTCGTTCTATTCCTGGCGTTGACGGCGGTGGAATGGTTCGTTTATACAAAGGTGGATCAACTGCCTTTTTATCAATCCTGGCTGAGGAATCCCTCCTTTAATGTGTTCATGCTGGCGGAGCAGTCCCTTCGATTGATGGTAACGCTTGTCATTATTGCGGTATTGTTTCTGATGCGGAAACACGCCGGTGCATTTTTCCTGACGAGGGGCGATGCAGGCGCGCCAGCAGAGCCGGTCGGGTGGCTGGGGATCAAGCCCGGCGACCGCTGGAATACGGTGGGGCGGAATTTTGCACTTTACATCAGCCTGGGGACACTGGCGTTTTTGATTTTGGCGGGTCGTCCGCCGCTGGATATTGTTGCCCGCGCTGTGACGTTCCTTCCAGCCATCCTGCTTGCGGCTGCGCTGAACGCATTCAACGAGGAGATGACCTACAAAGCGTCATTTTTGTCGGTGTTGGAGGGTGCGGTGGGGAGAAATCAGGCGCTCTGGCTGATGGCGGCGTATTTTGGCATCGGTCACTTTTACGGCGTGCCATACGGCGTAATTGGCGTGTTGATGGCGGGATTTCTCGGCTGGTTCCTCGGCAAGTCCATGCTGGAGACGCGCGGTTTGTGGTGGGCTTGGTTCATCCACTTTTTGCAGGATGTATGGATTTTTTCGTTCCTGGCAATCGGTTCGATTACGCCAGGCGGAGGATAAAAAGCATGGACGAAACAAAAAGAGACTCGTTGTAAGACGAGTCTCTTTTACTACTTGCCACTTACTACTTCACCAGATTCCTCAGCACCGTGTGCAGGATGCCGCCGTTGCGGTAGTAGTTGACCTCCACCTCGGTGTTCAGCAGCGCAATGGCTTTGAATTCGACGACCGATCCATCTGCCCGTTTTGCCTTCACAGTGACGACCGATTTTGGCGCCATCGTATCGCTCAAGCCTTCGATATCATACACCTCGTCGCCTTTCAAGCCGAGCGATTCGGCGTTCTGACCGTCCATGAACTTCAGCGGCAGGATGCCCATGCCGACCAGGTTCGAGCGGTGGATGCGTTCGAACGATTCGGCGATCACTGCGCGGACCCCTTGCAGGAGCGGTCCCTTTGCCGCCCAGTCGCGGCTGGAGCCGGTTCCGTATTCCTTGCCCGCAATGACGATGACCGGCACGCCTTCCTCTTTGTACTTCATGGCGGCGTCGTAAATCGGCATGATTTCGCCGTCGGGGAAGTGTTTCGTCCAGTTGCCTTCCTTGGGGGCAACCAAAAGGTTTTTCAGGCGGATGTTGGCGAATGTACCGCGCGCCATTACCAGGTCGTTGCCGCGGCGGGAGCCGTAGGAGTTGAAGTATTGCGGAGCCACATCGCGTTCCAGCAAATATTTGCCGGCAGGGCTGTCCACGGCGATGTTGCCGGCGGGGGAGATGTGGTCGGTTGTGATGGAGTCGCCGAACAGACCAAGCACGCGCGCCGCTTTGATGTCTGAAACGGAGCCGGGTTCGAGGGTGAGTTCCTGGAAGTAGGGCGGGTGATGGATGTAGGTGGAGCTTTCGTCCCATTCGTACAGGTCGCCGCCGGAAACCTTGATTTCCTTCCACGCCTCGGAACCTTCGAAGACGCTGGCGTAGCGTTCCTTGAACATGTTCACGTCGAGGCTGGAGGCGATGGTCTCGGCGATTTCCTGCTGGGTGGGCCAAATGTCCCGCAGATAGACCGGTCCGTCCGTCCCTTCGCCGAGCGGTTCCTTGTCGAGGTCAATGTCCACCGTGCCGGCGAGGGCATAGGCGACGACCAGCGGCGGGGAGGCGAGGAAGTTTGCCTTGACGAGCGGATGGACGCGCCCTTCGAAGTTGCGGTTGCCCGAAAGTACCGCCGCCGCCACAAGGTCGCTGCTTGTGACCGCCTTCGCCACTTCGCCGGGCAGCGGACCGGAGTTGCCGATGCAGGTGGTGCATCCGTAGCCGACGACGTTAAAGCCGAGTTGGGCAAGCGGTTCGATAAGGTTCGCCTTTTTGAGGTATTCGGTCACTACGCGGGAGCCGGGGGCAAGGCTGGTTTTGACGTAGGGCTTGACCTTCAAACCTTTTTCAACGGCTTTCTTTGCCAGCAAACCCGCACCCACCATGACCGAGGGGTTGGATGTGTTGGTGCAGGAGGTGATGGCGGCGATGACGATCGCGCCGTGTTTCATTTTCATCGCGCCGCCGTTGGTGCCGAAGGTTGCTTCGGCGTTCACGGCTTCGGGCTTGAGTTCGAAGCCGCGTTCCTTGACCGGGGCGGTGAGCGCCTTTTGGAAGGTCTCTTTGAGTTCGGACATGGGGACGCGGTCCTGCGGGCGTTTGGGTCCGGCTAAAGAGGGGACGACAGCCCCGAGGTCCAGTTCGAGCGTATCGGTGAATTCGGGGTCGGGGGTGGAAGAGTCGCGGAAGAGACCTTGGGCGCGCATGTAGGCGTCCACACGTTCGATGACTTCCTTCGGGCGTCCGGTCAGTTCGAGGTAGCGCAGGGTTTCGGCGTCCACCGGGAAGTAGCCCATCGTTGCGCCATATTCGGGCGCCATGTTGGCGATGGTGGCGCGGTCGGTGAGGGACATGGAGTCGAGCCCTTCGCCGTAGAATTCGACGAACTTGTCCACCACGCCTTTTTTGCGGAGCATTTGGGTGACGGTGAGGACGAGGTCGGTGGCGGTGACGCCGTCGCGCAGTTTGCCGTAGAGTTTGAAGCCGACGACATCGGGCAGGAGCATGTCCATGGGCTGACCGAGCATGACGGCTTCGGCTTCGATGCCGCCCACGCCCCAGCCCACCACGCCGAGACCGTTGATCATGGTGGTGTGCGAGTCGGTGCCGACGAGGGTATCGGGGAAGGCGAGGGTTTCATCTCCTTCCTGTTTGGTCATGACGACGGTGGCGAGGTATTCCAGGTTGACCTGATGGACGATGCCGGTCATCGGCGGGACGACGCGGAAATTGCGGAATGCCTGCTGACCCCATTTGAGGAATTCGTAGCGTTCCTTGTTGCGCAGGAATTCCATTTCGGTGTTGCGGTTGAGGGCGTCGGCAGTGGCGAAGAAATCCACCTGCACGGAGTGGTCAATGACCAGGTCCACGGGAACGAGCGGGTTGATTTTCTTCGGGTCGCCGCCGAGACGGGCAACCGCGGCGCGCATGGCGGCAAGGTCTACCACGGCGGGGACGCCTGTAAAGTCTTGCATGACGACGCGGGCGGGGAGGAAGGGAATGCCCGGCCGCCCGCCTTTTGGAGCCCACGCAGCGATGTTTTTGACATCGTTTTGGGTGATCTCGCGGTCGTTGCATTGACGGAGAGCCGCCTCGAGCACGATGCGGATCGAGAAGGGGAGCCGCTTGAGTTGAGTCAGTCCCGCCTTTTCCAGCGCATCGAGGCGGTAGATGACGTATTCCTTGTTCCCCACTTTGAGAATATCGCGTGCTTTGAAGAAATCGTTCATTCAGGATACTCCTTTGGTGATATTTGCCCTCGCCATTGCACCCTCTCCCATTGGGAGAGAGAAGATGGGCTGAGGGATGTCACCACCTGTACGAAGAATACAAAGGAGCGCCTTTGCTATCCTTGCCTGTGGTGTTGTTTATAAGTTCAGGTCTTTTTTGAGTTGTGAGACGAGTGTTGTCTTTTCGTCTTCGGGCAGAAAGCCCGCCTGCGCCGCGGCGACGATGCGTTCCTTGAGGGTGTATTGCGGCATTTGAAGCGTATCGCAGGCGTTGTAATATTCGTGGCTGAGGGTGATGCGCGAGATGCTCGGATCGTCAGTGTTGATGGTGACGTTGAGACCGTGTTCGAACATCTGCATGAGCGGGTGTTCTTCGAGTGTCTTTACCACGCCGGATTGATAATTGCTGGTAATGCAAACTTCGAAGGCGGTTTGTCGTTCGCGCGCCAGGGCGGTGATGTTTTCATCCTCCAGCACGCGCACGCCGTGACCGATGCGCTCCGCGCCCAGTTCCTCGATGGCTTCGCGGATGTGCGCCGCTGGACCCCATTCGCCGGCGTGGATGGTGACATGCAGTCCCGCCTGGCGGGCTTCCTTGAAGATACCGTGGAAGGGGCGGGAGGGAAATTCCGCCTCATTGCCAGCCAGGTCGAGCCCTACCAGCCCGCGCTTGATGTGTTCCGCCGCCAGCCATGCCACCTGCTCGGCAAGTTCGGCGCTCTCGTGGCGGTTGACCGAGGCAATCAGTTTGACGTTGATGTTGTGTTTGGCGGCGGTTTCGCTGGCGCTGGTCAGCACCCAGTCAATCACATCGTGCAGAGGGAAGCGTTCGGCGCGGCTCAGGGCGACGGGCGTGAAACGCAGTTCCAGATAGCGCACGTTGTCCCTTGCCGCATCCTCCACCGCCTCGCGCGTGATGCGGTGAATCACATCGGGCGAGCGGTAAAACATGCGCAGGGTGTTGAACTTCGACAGGAAGTTTTGAAAGGTGAATTTGTCCTCTTCCTGAATTTGCACCAGCGTGCTCAGGCGCAGGACGTCCGCCGGAATGGTCATGCCGTGCTGTTTGGCAATATCCAGCATGGTATCGAGGCGCAGTGAACCTTCCAGATGGCGGTGCAGTTCCACCTTGGGGAGGATGCGGTACGAATTCAAAGAGGCGGTGACGCGTGCGCTCATCACGAAATCAGTTCCGTCGGCGTCGTTTCTTTTTTCCGCCCTCAGATGGGTTGGACTGCGGCTGTGCCGTCTGCGGCTTTTCTGCAACCTCTACGGGCGTGACCTCGACGGGTCTCCTTTGCAGGGTGAACATGCGGCTGATGACCAGGCTGCGGATATCTTCCATCAGTTGAGCGAACATTTCGGAGGCTCTGGCTTTGTATTGTACCAGCGGGTCACGCTGGGCGTAAGCCTCGAGATTGATGGAAACGCGCAAGGCTTCGATGCGGGTCAGATAATCCACCCACAATTCGGTGGTCGCGCCCAGCAGGAGACGGCGGTAGGATTCGTTCAGCGCGCGCCTGCCCAGCGCCTCGATCAGCGCCTCGCGGTCCGACTCACTCAAGCCTGCCGGGTTTTCCTCCAGCCTTTCCTCCCCGAAGGCTCTCCGCGCCGCCTCGCCAAAGTCTGCCAGGCGGCTGGCGTTCGATGAGATGCGGGCAAATTCCGCCCCTCCGATGGCAAATGCCAGCGCCTGCTCTGCCTCTTCGAGGTGAGAGAGGATGTCTTCCGTGAGCGCCTCCGCCTCCATACCGTCCAGCAACTGCGCCATCAGGTGGATGTAACTGAAGCGCTGGAAGGGCATCTTTTCCTGGCGGTGTGTCTTCGGGTTGAAGACGGTGCGCGTGCCTTGCGAGAGGTTGATGAGCAGAAGCAGTTTTGTGGTGTCGTTCAGGACGGACGGCATCAGGTTGTGGATGTCGCGTTCGATTTGTCCGTTTTTGCCGACGAGGAATTCACGCCTGCGTTCGAGCGCTTCGTGCGTCAGGTCGAGGATTTTATCGGCGGCGTCGTCCCAGTCTTGCACCTGGAATTTTTCGCCCAGTGAGTCGCCGGCGCGGTTCGCCGCCGCGGCGGCAACGCGCGATGCGTAGAAAATAGTGAGTTGACCTTTGACGGCGCCGGCAATCAGTTCCTTTGCCCTGGGCGGGTCCTGCTCCAGCAGGCGCAGTTGTTCGCCGTTCATGCGCATTTGCATACCCACGAGAGCGTTGATTTCCTCCAGCATCTTTTGCGGGCGGGGCGTTTCTTCCATGTCTTGCAATCCGTCGAAGTAAGCGTCGAGCGCGTCGAGGCGGGAGGCAAGTTGGGCGTTGAAGGCTTCCTCAGTGCGGTCGAGCAGGTCTTCGATGGCGCGCAGGTGATGGGCGTTTTCTGCTTCGATGGCGCGGGTGATCAGGTCGAGCAGCGATGCGTCAAAGTCATCAGTGTTGGAAAGTTCTTTGAGAAGCAGAGACAAGCCGAAGCTGGGGATGAGGCGGTCGCCGCTCATGAAGGGAGGTTGAATCTCTTCCAGCCAGGCAATCAGTTTCCAGGGTCCCTCTTTGTCTTCCAGCCCGCTTTGCACGCGCTGTTTGACCTCGTCTTCGAGCATGGTGTGGATGTCGTCGCTCAGGTCTTCTTTGAGGAAGATGCGGTCGCGCTGACCGTAGATTTGTCCGCGCTGTTTGTTGAGCACGTCGTCGTATTCGAGCAGGTGCTTGCGGACGTCGAAGTTGGCGCCCTCCACGCGGTGCTGGGAACTTTCGATGATGTTGCCCACCAGCCGTACTTCGAGCGGGAGGGAGTCGTCCACTTTGAGGGTTTGCATCAGGCTGTTGACGCGGTCGCCGCCAAAGAGACGCATGAGGTCGTCTTCGAGGGAGAGATAGAAGCGCGAGGAGCCGGGGTCGCCCTGGCGGGCGGCGCGTCCGCGCAGCTGGTTGTCAATGCGGCGGGCTTCGTGACGTTCCGAGCCGATGACGTGCAAGCCGCCCAGTTCCTTGACGCGCTCCATGTCGTCGAAGTAGCCCAGGAAGAGTTTGACTTCCGCCGCGTAGATGCCGTAGTTGGCGGGGTCAATCTGCTTGAGGGCGGCGCGGCGCTCCTCGTGGGTCATGTCGAAGGGGTCTTTGTAGCCGTTTTTGCCGAGCACGCGGTTGACGGCGGTGATGACTTGTTCGGCGAGTTCGCCGCCGAGTTTGATGTCCACGCCGCGCCCTGCCATGTTGGTGGCGATGGTGACTGCGCCAAACGCGCCCGCGCCGGCGATGATTTGCGATTCTTCGGTGTGCTTGCGGGCGTTCAGCACCTGATGCGGCACGCCGCCCTGCAAGACCTTTTTGAGACGCTCCACATCCTTTTCTTCCAATCGCAAAATATCGAGGACGACCGCCAGGTTGGATGGGTCGTCGAGGCTGATGGTGGAGTAGCCGAACGGCTGGATGAATTTGCGCAGCGCATCAGGGGAGATGGTGTCGAGGGGGGCGTTGAACTGCGCCAGTTCCGGGATGAGGCGCCCGTCCTCTTCGCGTTTGTTTGCCTCCAGCCACAGGCGTCGGATGAGGGCGATTTGCAGGAGACGGCGGACAGGTTCGGCTTTGAGGCGAAGCGAGAGGCGTTCAGATGCTTCAACAGAGGTGGTGCCGATGAGCAGAGGGCGTCCGCGCACGTGTTCGCGCACGATTTCCATCACGAGGGCGCGCAGTTTTGCCTCCACCGTGCGGTAGATGACATCGGGGTAATCTTTGCGGCGGTAAAAGAGGGGGCGTTTTTCCGGGTCGTCGCGTTTGGCAAAGTACGAGTAGGCGTAGCCTTCCTCGTCCT
Organism: Chloroflexota bacterium; assembly: GCA_039961775.1. GTDB lineage: Bacteria > Chloroflexota > Anaerolineae > Anaerolineales > Villigracilaceae > Defluviilinea. The sequence continues at coordinate 11,342 of JABRVZ010000091.1, read as the reverse complement.
TTGCGTGAATTTCAATCAGCGGCGCGTCCTTGCCAAGCGCCTGATATTCGAGATGAGGCGGGATGGGAACGACTTCCAGTTTGTAGATTTTGTTGAACTCTTCCGCTTCGGTGAGGGCGGTGCCGGTCATGCCTGCCAGTTTCTTGTACATGCGGAAGTAGTTTTGCAGGGTGATGGTGGCGTAGGTGACGTTCTCCGGCTCGATGCGCACGCCTTCCTTCGCCTCCACTGCCTGATGCAGACCGTCGCTCCAGCGGCGCCCGGGCATGAGTCGCCCGGTGAACTCGTCCACGATGACCACCTTGCCCGCCTGCACGAGATAATCCTTGTTGCGGTGGAACAGGAATTGCGCCCGCAACGCCTGTTCGAGGTAGCCGCGCAGACGCGCCTGTTCCGGCGTCACATCCTCCGGGCGGTCGGGGTCCATCAGCGGCATGCCCAGCATCTGCTCCACGCGCGTCAGCCCAATCTCCGTAATCGAGACGGTGCGGTCTTTCTCGTTGACTTCGTAATCTTCGGGTTTGAGTTGTTTGACAATCTGCGCCATTTTGGCATACCACTCCAGGTTGCCCGAAGCGGGTCCCGAAATGATGAGCGGCGTGCGCGCCTCGTCAATCAACACGTTGTCCACCTCGTCAATGATGGCGAAGTGATGCCCGCGCTGGACGCGTTCCTCCAGGCTCATGGTCATGTTGTCGCGCAGATAGTCGAAGCCGAATTCGGCGTTGGTGCCATAGGTCACGTCTGCGGCGTATGCCTCGGCGCGGTCCACCATCCGCAGGTGCTGTTGATCCTCGTGCGGCGACTCGCGCGTGAAATCCACCAAAAACGCCTTTTTGCCGTTCTCGGTCACTGCCGCCATTTGCAACACGCCCACCGAAAGCCCCAGCATGTTGAAGATGGGCGCCATCCAGCGGGCGTCGCGCCGCGCCAGGTAATCGTTGACCGTAATCAGATGCACGCCCCTGCCAAGCAGGGCATTGAGGTAAATGGGCAGCGTGGCGACGAGCGTCTTGCCTTCGCCGGTGCGCATCTCCGCGATGGAACCGCGATGCAGGACGATGCCGCCAATCAACTGAACATCGTAGTGACGTTGTCCCAGCGTCCGTTTGGAAGCCTCGCGGACGGCGGCAAACGCCTCCGGCAGGATTTCCTCCAGCGCGTCTTGCTCCGCCTGGAACTGTTCCTGCTCCGATAAGCCTTCTACATTCCCCAGCGATTCCCGCAGGCGCGCGCGGAACTCGTCCGTTTTGGCGCGCAGCGCGTCGTCGCTCAACGCTTCGAACTGCGCCTCCAGGGCGTTGATCTGCCGCACAGTTTCGCTTAATTGTTCGATGATTTTTTTATGGGGGTCGCCCCCGAATAATTTGACAAAGTTCTTGAGCATTCGGTACCTTTCGGGGCAGGATTATAGCATGCTGATATTCTTCCCCAATATTTGACTTTCATTAGAAAGCAGGGTGCGCCCGGCGTTACTGCGGAAACAAAAGACGGCGGGATGCGCCGTCTCTTTAGCGGGGCGGGCGTTTTTGCTTGCCTTCGGTCTTCACTTTAACCGTCTTTGCAACCTGGCGGATGTATCTTTGGCGGCGCGAACGCATCATTCTGGAAGGATATTGGCTCTCGATATTTTTCAGGCTGGAAAGAAGCGTCAGAATGCGGCGGTCGCTGATTTTCTGCTTCACAGGTCGTCCTGTTCACTGCCAATTTGATGTTCGAGAGCCTTTCTCAATTTTGCAATGCCGCGGTTCTGGATCACTTTGACGTTGTTGACTTCCTTGCCGATGATTTGCGCCGTCTCCTTGAGACTGAAATCCTCCAAAAAGCGCAGGATGATGACGTGCCGCTGATCCTCGGTCAGTTCCGAGTTCATGGCGGAGACCAGCGCCTCCATCAGCACGCGTTCCTCGATTTGGGTCGCTGTGGGAACGGTGCGCTCCTTCTCCTGCAGGTTGATTGCCACCTCCAGCGGGGCAGTGTGCTTGTTGTCGCGTGAGCGATCCACCACCAGATGGTAGGCAGTCTGATACAGGTAGGAGCGCAGGTTGGTGCGGGGACCTTTTCCGTTGGCGAATTGTTCCAGCAGCTGCGAAAACACATCGCCGACGATGTTATCCGCCTCTATGGGGTCATGGCACAACCTCAGGGCGTACTTGTAAATCGCCGGCGCATAAGAATCGAAGATGGCGGTGAGCGCCTCTTCGTCCAGTTTTTGTGCGGCTTTCAGCAGAGTGACCCCATCGTTCATAATGGCAGGTTACTCCGTGTCCATGAGAGGGCTTTTAATGATAAAAATTTTTTGCAACGCATGATGATGACGGGCTCGATATGATGTTCAGTATTTCGCGAAGGTGCGTAATTGGCGGTGCCTGCCGCCGAATTTGCGCCAGAGAGCGCAAATTACGCAGGTTTTTTCGGATTTACTGATATTTGTATTATAAACCGTCCGGTGCCGATGGTCTAATCAAAAAACAGGGGATTTAAGGGGGATTCCTAATGGACAAATAAGGAAAATCCAGTAACATTTGCGGTGATTGAGCAGTCTTATCAGCGCAGCGGATGTTCTCTAACCTCCGCGCACGCATTACACATGAGCCTGCCATTTTTTTCGAGAAGGAGTTGCCATGTTTTCATCTTTCGAGGGACCTGACCGCCGCCGTTTGGAAGACCGCGTCCGCAGTGAGGGACGTCTCCCGCCGGGACAGGCGCTGACGCTCAAATTCCCAGTTCTACACTATGGACCGGTGCCTCCCTTCAACCCCGCCACCTGGGACTTCCGCGTGTGGGGCGAGGTGGAGGAGGAAAAACGCTGGACGTGGGAGGAGTTCAATCAACTGCCGCGCACCAAAATCCAGATGGACATCCACTGTGTGACGCGCTGGAGCAAGTTCGACACCGTCTGGGAGGGCGTTTCCGTCCGCACGATGGTGGAAAACGGACTGTTCAAAATCAAACCGACCGCCACGCATGTGATGCAGCACGCAGAGTACGGCTTTACGGTCAACCTGCCGCTGGAGGTGGTTCTGCAGGAGAATTTCCTGCTCGCCACCCATTTCAACGGCGAACCCATCACCCCCGATCATGGCTATCCCCTGCGCGGCGTGGTGGGATACATCCCCGGGCGCGAAGACCTGGAGACTCCCTATTTTTGGAAAGGCGCCAAGTGGCTGCGTTCGCTGGAATTCATGCCGCGCGACCGGCGCGGGTTTTGGGAGCAGGCGGGGTATCACAACCGCGCAGATGTGTGGAAGGAAGAACGCTTCGGTTAAAGCAATCGGATGGCGCACCCGCCATCCGATTTTGTTTTCTTTGTCGAGGCGAGCGCGGCTTACGGTCGCTTGCCGAGGGTGACGGTGATGTCCACTTCCTTGCCGTCGCGCAGGACGGTCAGCACAGCCTTGTCGCCGGGGGACTTGGTGATGAGCAGGTAACTGAGCAGTTTGTCGAAGGAAGTGACCGGCTTGCCGTCGAAGGCGATGATCAGGTCGCCGCCGGCGTTCAGCCCCTCGATGCGGGTGGGGGTGTTGCCAGCGCGCACGCCTGCCTGGTCGGCGGGACCGCCCGGAGTGACATTGAGAACATAGGCGCCGGTGTAGGTGGTTAAGCCCAACGCTTCGATTTCATCGAGGCTCATGTCGCTGGTGGAGGTAATGCCCAGAAACGGATATTCATACTTCCCGTCGCGGATGAGCACCGGCACGATCTTCTTCACGAGGTTGATCGAAACCGAAAAACCGACTCCCGAGTTGACGGCGTTGCCGGTCAGTTGGTTGAAGTTGGTCGTGCGGATGGACTGATTGATGCCCACCACCTCGCCGTTCATGTTGAACAACGGACCGCCGGAGTTGCCGGGGTTGATTGCCGCGTCGGTCTGGATGATGTCGGCGGTGCTGAAGAAGCCGCCGCCTGCCGCCTGCGAGGAGGGCTGCGTGCGTCCCAGCCCTGAGACGATGCCCAGCGTCATCGTGCCGTCCAGCCCGAAGGGGTTGCCGATGGCGACCACCGGCTGACCCACCTGCAGGGTGTCTGAATCGCCGAGGGAAAGGGGGAAAAGTTCGGAGGCGGGCGCGTCCACTTTGATGACGGCAAGGTCGGCGTCGGTATCGCTTCCGATGACCGTGCCGCGGGCTTTGAAGCCGGAGGAGAAGTCAATCTCCACCGTGGTCGCCCCTTCGATGACGTGCTGATTGGTCACGATATGACCCTGCGCGTCATAGACAAAGCCCGAGCCTTGTCCCGTGTCGGTGCGGATGGAGACCACGCCGGGGAGAACCCGTTGATACAGCGCCGTGAGCGACCCGTCCATGGGGAGCGGGTTGACGGAACCCGGCGCGAGGGTGGGAACTGCCGGGGCGGGGGAAACAGGTTCGGGCGCGGAAAGAGGCGCAACGCCCGGTAATTGACATGCCAGCGCGGCGAGAGTCAAAATCAAAACTACTGGTAAGACACGTTTCATTCCTGCTCCTAAAATTTGATTTTCGAGGCTTGCTCGAGAAGTTCTCTCTGCTTGGACGAGAGATATTTGGGAATTTGTACCTTAACCTTGACGAAGAGATCGCCCTTGCTCTTCGGGTCGCGGACGTGCGGCATGCCGCGCCCAGCGAGACGGAAGACCTGCTCCGGCTGGGTGCCGGGCGGAATGTTGAGTTTGATCTTGCCGTCGAAGGTGTCCACCTCCGCTTCGCCGCCCAGGATGGCGGTGAAAACGTCTATGACGGCGGTGGTGTGCAGGTCGTTGCCGTGCCGCTCGAAGCGCGGGTCGTCGGCAACTTGCACAATCAGATACAGGTCGAGGCCGTCGGGACCGGCGCCCGCCACGCGCACTTTCGACCCCGTGCGGACGCCCGCCGGAATGCGCACGCGCTTCTGCTTGCCGCCGCTGGAGATGACGCGGGTGGTGCCTTTGTAGGCTTCTTCGAGGGTGATGTCCAGTTCCTGCTGGTAGCCCTGCGGCTGTGCCCGCGCCGTCCCTCTGCCGCCCATGCCAAAGAGGGTTTGGAAGAAATCGGAGAAGCCGCCGCCGAACATGTCGTTGAGGTCGTCTATGTTGACGCGCGCGCCGCCGGGAAAGCCGCTATATTCGCCCCAGTTGAAATCGCCGGGCGCGCCGCGGCTCTGCCAGCGGGAATAGTCGGCGTCCAGACGGTCGTAGTGCGCGCGCTTTTTCGCGTCGCTCAACACCTCGTATGCCTCGTTGATTTCCTTGAAGCGCTCTTCCGCCTGCTTGTTATTGGGGTTGTAATCGGGGTGGTATTGCTTCGCCAGTTTGCGGTACGCCTTGCGGATGTCCTCTTCGCTGGCTTTGCGGTCCACGCCCAGGATTTTGTAATAATCTTTATATTCCATGCGATAATTCTTATCACCGCGCGGGATTCAAGTCAAGCGCCCGGCTGGATGATTAACGCAACTCTAATTAGACTTTCGACTTTGGACTTCAGACTTCACAACCCGCCTCCTGCCTGACCTGGAGCCTGATTCCCCTCACCGAACCTTTTTCACCAGATAGAGTTGCCCCCTCTCAAAGCCGCGGCTGAGATAGTATCTCCGCGTTCCCACCGCCGCAATGACCGCCATCCGCTCGAAACCGTTTGCCCTTGCCACCCGTTCCGCTTCCTCGAGCAGGCGCGTTCCGAGACCGGCGTGCTGCGCTGCGCCTTCCTTTTCCGCGCCCACCGGCAGCGACTGCCCGTACACATGCACCTCGCGAATCAATGCCGCGCCTTCCAGGTCGGCGATGCCGGTTTGAGGCGAGTCCCTGCCTGGCAGGGAGAGACGCACAAACCCCGCCAGTTTGTCGTCGGGCGTGACGAATGAGATGAAGTGTTCCTCCGCCGCGCCTGCCTGGTAGGTGAGATCGTCCAGATTCAACAGGTCGGGGTGAACCGGCTTACCCTTCACCTCGCGGCAGCGCACACACTGACATTGAGTCCCGCGCCGCCGCAATTCATCCTGCACATCCTGCCGCAGACTGGTGCGGCGGTTGCCCTCCACCACATTGGTGGAGGGGATGTCGCGGATGACGCGGTTGACGCGGCAATAGCGCGGGATGGTCGGTTTGATGTCGGCGAGAAGGCGGATCAATTCTTCGGTGGTGTACGGCTGGAACTCGCCTCTCTGCCAGTATTCGTACAACTCGGCGTTTGCCAGCAGTTGGTTGGGGTAGATTTTGATTTCATCCGGGCAGAAGTCCGTCCACAGGCGGGCAAAATCCTCACGGTCCGAATCGGGGGTGGCGCCCAGCAGGTTGGGCATCCAGTGCAGGACGATTTTGAAACCCGCCGCGCGGAGCAGGGCAACCGCCCGGCGCGTACATTCCACATCATGCCCGCGCTTGTTGAGTTCAAGGATGCGGTCATCGAGGCTTTGCGCGCCCATCTGCACCTTGGTCACGCCCAAATGACGCAGCCAGCGGATTTCGTCGGGCGTAATCTCATCGGGGCGCGTTTCGATGACCAGCCCCACGTTGCGGTGAGGCGCGGTCTCGTTGATCGAATGAACATGGGGCAGGTCAACAACTGACCCTTCAACCTTTGAACCTTCGTAATCTTGGCGTCCTTCGTGGTTCATCTCGTTCATCGCATCGAAGCAGCGCTTGACGAACCACTCCTGATAATCGCGCCGGTACGAAGACCACGTCCCGCCGAGGATGAGCAGTTCGATTTTGTCCGTCGGGTGTCCCAAACTCTGCAACTGTTCGATGCGCGAGCGCACTTGCGCGTAGGGGTCGAACTGGTGCTCCACAGCGCGCATGGCGCCGGGTTCGTCGGGCAGGTACGACTTGGGCATGCGCACGTCGGTGGGGCAGAAGATACATTTGCCGGGGCAGGGATACGGCTTGGTCAGCACCGTGACCGTTGTCACGCCGGAGAGCGTGCGCATGGGCTTCATGCGAATGCGTTCGAGCAGGCGCGGGTCTGCCTCCATCTCCCCCGCCGCGACCATCTCGTGATAAAGGGTCACCAGCATGGACTTGTTGAGGTACCCCCCGCTGCGCAGCGGATGACTGCGCAGGGTGCGCGTCACATCGCGCCCGCGCCGGATTTCCTCCAGCACGGCGCGCGCCAGTTCCTTTTTATCGGGGGTGAGGAGGTGGGTCTCTCTCCAGAGTTCTCGCCGTTCGGGGTGCATAGGTGGTGCGGATTATACCCGTTATGCCGCGGGCATTATAATCGCCGCATGGATTCTGCCGTTGTCGCGCGTCTCATCGAACTCAACCGCGAGTTCTACACCCGCTTTGGCGGTTCTTTTTCCGCCACCCGCCAGCGGATTCAGCCCGGCGTACGCCGCGTGCTGCAAATGCTCAACGGAGATGAAAACATTCTGGATTTGGGATGCGGTAACGGATGGTTCGCCCGCGAACTGGCAAAGCGCGGTCACCGCGGAGCGTATCTGGGCGTGGACTTCAGCCTGCCTCTGCTCCGAGAAGCGGAATTCTCCGCTGGGGGCTTTTCTGCCCGATTCATGGAAGTTGATTTGAGTCGGTTATCAGTGGGCAGTGAGCAGTTATCAGTGAGCAGTGAGCAGTGGTCGCTGGTCACTGCTTTTGCTGTGTTGCATCACATTCCCTCGCGTGAACTGCGGCTGGATATTTTGAGGAGCGTGCGTTCTTTGCTCGAACCGGAGGGGCGCTTCATCCATTCCAACTGGCAGTTTTTGAAGAGTGAAAAACTCAGGGCGAGGATTCAGCCGTGGGAGGCGGCAGCAGTTTCCAGGTCGGAGGTGGAGGCGGGAGATTATCTGCTCGATTGGCGGAGCGGGGGGCGGGGTCTGCGGTACGTCCATCACTTCAGCGAGGAGGAATTGATGGAGTTGGCAGAGGCGAGCGGGTTTGCGGTGGAGGCGACGTTTTATTCGGATGGGGAGACGGGGGATTTGGGTCTGTATCAGGTCTGGCGGGCGGTTAGAAACTGACGGCGACGCAGTTGCGCCCACGATGTTTGGCGATGTACATCGCCTGGTCGGCGCGGGCGAGCAGGCTTTCGAGATCGGGGGTGTTTTGATTTTGTTCGGCAATGCCGATGCTGATGGTGACTTTCAGGTCTTTGCCGTCAAGGGGGATTTTCAGGTTTTCGACTGCTTTTCTCAGGCGTTCAGCCACTTTTGTGGCGGTTTCGGCGTTGATTTCCACGAACAAGCCGGCGAATTCCTCGCCGCCATATCTGCCCAGCGGGTCGGCTTCGCGCAGTTCTTTGCGGCACAGCCTGGCGATGACGCGCAGCACTTCGTCGCCGGCGGCATGACCGTAGGTGTCGTTGACTTGTTTGAAGTGGTCCACGTCGAAAATCATGGCGGAGAGGGAGCGTTTGTAGCGGCGGGCGCGTTCGAATTTGCGCCTGGCGATTTCCATAAAGTGACGGCGGTTGTAAAGCCCGGTCAAGCCGTCGGTGATTGCCAGGCGCTGGGTTTCGTCGAAGAGGCGGGCGTTTTCGATGGCGACTGCCACCTGGTCGGCAAAGGCGCTGACGAGTTCGATGTTGGCGTCGGTGAAGTGGAAGGGTTCGACGCTGTCAATTGCCAGCAAGCCGATGAGTTGGTCGCGCACGATGAGAGGCACCCCCAGCCAGGAGCGGATGTGGTCGTGAGGCGGCTGGTTGAAGGCGGCAAAGTGTTTGTTGGCTTCATGCAGGATGTGCGGTTTGCGGGTTTCGATGACCACGCTGTTGGGGTTATCGCCCGGCACGGGGAAGCGGATGCCGATGACCGGGGCTTTGAATCCCTCGCCGCCGATGATTTCCAGCTCTCCATCGCGCAGTAATTGGACGGAGGCGCTGTCGTAGGGCAGGACGTGGGCAAGCTGCTGGAGGATGCGTGTGGTCGCTTCCTGCAGGTCGAGCGTTTCTGCCACCACTGCGCCGGCTTTGCGCAGCGTCTCGGCTTCTTCGGCGCGGCGGCGGGCTTGTTCCACCGCCTGAAGTTTGGCAACCGCCAGCGCCACCAGGTTCGCCGCCTGTTCGCTGATGATGATTTCATCCTGGGTGAAGCGGCGCGGCTGGGAGGAGCCGAGCAATACGGCGCCAAGTCTCTTTTCGTTGGCAATCAAGGGAATCGCCATCATCGAAACGGTGGGGAACTGTTCTGCGATGCGCAGGCTGACGTGCGGCGTGTTTCTGACATCTTCAATTGTCAGGGTGCGCCCCGTTTCTAGCACAGAAGCGGTCAATGACTTTTCACCGGGCAGGAAGCGCACGCCGCGATAGGTGTCGCGCATGGGTCCATACGCCGCCAGCGGGATGACCTGGCTGCGCTCCTCGTCCCACAGGGTGAGGAAGCAGTTGTCGGCTCCGATGAGAAAGCCCAGGTTATCCACCAGGAATTGCGCCATGTCCTGCAGGTCGTCATTGCTGAGGGCGGCGCGCAGAATTTCCTGGAGCAGGTTGAGGGTTTGCTGGCGTTTAAGGAGATTGGTTTGGATTGCCTGACGGGTGAGCGCCGCGCCGAAGATGTCGGCGGCGGTGCGCAGGGCCTCCAGTTCGGAGGCGCTCCAGAGGCGTTCGTGACGGCATTCGTCGAAGCCGATGAAGCCCCACAGGGTATTGTCGGTGAAGATGGGCATGACGGCAAGCGACAAAATGTCCTGCTCGGCGAGCAGGTCTTTTTCGGAAGCGGGGAAGTCTTCGATTCGGCCGGCGACGTAACTGCCCTGGATGAGAGTTTCCTCCCAGCGGGTGAAACCGGCTTCGCGCCACGCCAGGTTTTGCAGGGCGGGGTTTTGAATTTGCGGCGGGATGCCCTCGTCCACCCACTCGTAACGCTGGCTGATGAGGGGCTCGCCCCCATCCGAGAGATGGCGTTCAAAGATGTACGCGCGGCTTGCCCTGGCGGCTTTGCCCAGCCTTTCGAGCGCTGTCAGTACATTTTCTTCCCGCAGGGAGGCTTTGAGGAACAACTCGGAAACGTCGCTGACGGCGCGCAGGATGGCGTCGCGGCGCATGAGGGCGGATTCGGCGGCGGTTTTTTCGCGCAGGAGGGTCGCCATGCGCCCCATGATGAGGGCGAGGAGGAACAGAATAACATTGCCAATCAGATACCCTTCTCCCTCGAAAAGAGCGCGTGCTGAACGGTCGAAAACCAGCAGGGAGGCGATGTTGGCAAGGATGGAGAGTAGTGTGGTGGTGATTCCGCCCCAAATGCCGAAGTACCAGCTGCCTGCAACAATGGGAATCACCGCCAGCGCGGTGACCGCCATGCCGATGTCGTGATGAAACAGCGTAAAACCGCTCACGTACAAGGCAAAAAAGAACGCCACAATGACATAGCGGACGGTTCGATTGGCAGGGGCGAGAAGCCTTTGATATAACATTCAGAGATATTTTATTGATTTGTCTGACAATGAATGTTGCAGATTCTGGACAGTTTGACTATCTGTTTTGAAAGCATTTGCCGCCTGAACTTCAGGCGGCTTTGACGTGGTTGGGGTTCATGATGTACATCCACCAGTTGTTGTAGATGCCGTTTTTGCGTCCCTTCGTTTTGGGAAAGTGACTCATCCACCAGACGTGATGTTTGCGGATGTCGCCTTTGCCCCATTCTTCGGCGGTCACCTGGCGGATGAATTCGCCGCCTTTGAATTCGGGGAAGTTGTACAGCCAGTCGTCGCATTCGCTCAGCACCGGGCGGGGGTTGTTCCAGTCGTAGTCGCGTTCGCTGTTCGGGGCAAAGTGGACGTTTCCGCAGGCGGCTCGACCGGGATGGGTGAGGTCATAGCGGATGAAGCGTTTCCACAGGTTTTGGTCTTCGGGCGTTTTTTCGAAGACTTTTTCCATGATGGATTCGGCGCGGTGACCCATGTTCTCCAGCATTTCGCCCACGCCGCGTTCGAGCGAGAAGCCCATGATGATGAATCGCCGCGCGGCGGCTTCGGTGCGCGGAAGGGGCGGGGCGTTGCACCAGAAGGCGCCCGGTCCGCCCATGATGGATTCGTAGAAGCCGGCGTGCGGAAAGTTGAAAATCCAGACTTCGTCAATTTCGCCCTTTGCCACCCGCTCGAGGATGTGAAATTCCTTGATGATGGTGTGATAATCCGCCTCCTGCGGGAGATGGGGACGCGCTGCGCCGCGCGCCACGTTGAGGTAGGTTTGGGCGTCGTACTTGTAGCCGTCCACTTTGGGAGGGAAGGCGTCCACGTCGAGCCGTTCGATGATGCGGTAGCGGGCGAGTTCGCCGCTGGCAAGCAGAATGTCGGACATGAAGCCCTGGGCAAGGTCTTCGACGCGGTTCCAGCGCATGACCTCGGAGAGCTTTTTGCCGGATGCTTTGTCTACCACCGGGTCGTAGACGATGACGAGGGTTTTGAGGGTCGTTGTCAGCGGAGGGAGGGCTGGGTCGTCGGGTTCAGGCAGCGG
>JABRVZ010000090.1:0-68489 GCA_039961775.1 Chloroflexota bacterium | reverse complement strand
TACTCCCTTCAAAATTCGCGAAGATTGGCGCAGAGTAGCGGATCAGAAAGCCTTTCTCCGTAAACCAGGCAGATAAATCTCTTATCCCGAACTCACGTTAAGATACATCTGAAAATTCAAAGCACCTCGCCCTCGCCTCTCTTCAAAAACTTCCCCATCCCCCGCCTGCCCTTCCACTCATTGCCGTCCACAATCAACTGCCCGCGCAGGAAAACTTTCTCGGGGTAGCCGGTCAACTCCCAGCCTTCGTAGAGGTTATAGTCCGTGCGCTGGTGCGACATCGCCACGCCATACTTCACTTTCTTTTCGGGGTCCCAAATCACAATATCCGCATCCGAGCCTTCGAGCAACGCTCCCTTGCGCGGGTACAGACCGAAAATCTTCGCCGGGTTCGTGCTCATGTATGCGACGAATTGATTCGCGGTAATCTTTCCCGCGCGCACGCCGGCCGTCCACAACACCGGCATACGATCCTGGATGCCCGGCAATCCGTTCGGGATTTTGGTGAAGTCATCCTTCCCCAACTCCTTGCCGGGGATGGCAATTTCGCGTCCTTCATAGACGATGGGCTTGGTCCCGTCAAAAAAGAACGGGCAGTGATCCGTGCCGATCGTCTGCAAAATCCCCTGCGACAGCCCTTCCCACAAGCGGGCATTATCCTCCTTCGTGCGCATCGGCGGCGAGCAAATCCACTTTGCGCCATCGGGCCGGCGCAGGTCGTCAATCGTGAAGAACAGATATTGCGGGCACGTCTCCCCCATCACTTTGACGCCGCGCTCGCGGGCATACTGGAGCATGTCCACTTCGCCGCCCGCGTTCATGTGGACGATATACACCGCCGCATCCGCCGCAGACGCCATGCCTGCCAGCCGCAAAACAGCCTCCACCGCCCCCCAGGCTGGACGCGTCCGCGCGTGCCATTCGGGGGTCGTGTGACCTGCGGCGAGCGCCTGCTCGGTCAGCGTTTCGATCACGTCCCCGTTTTCGCAGTGCGCCATGACCAGCATGCCGTTGTCGCGGGCGATTTGCATGGCGCGGAAGATACTGCCGTCGTCAATGCGGAGGCGTCCGTTGTAGGCGGTGAAGACCTTGAGAGTGGTAATCCCCATCTCGCGCAGGGACGGAATTTCTTTGGCGATGACCGCGTTGAACCTGGTCAAATTCATGTGGAAGGAGTAGTCAATTGCGGCTTTCTCCGCCATCTTCATCCAGATGTCCACAGAATATTGAAAGCCTTTATCTTCCAGAACGACAAAATCCATTACCGTTGTCGTCCCGCCAAACGCCGCGGCTTTGTGACCGGTGTAGTGGTCGTCTGAGGAAACGGTGCCGAACATGGGCAGGTCGAGGTGCACGTGCGGGTCCACTCCGCCAGGCAGGATGAGTTTGCCAGTTGCGTCAATGATGTCCGCGCTGGGATGCTGAAGGTTGGCTCCGATTTGGAAGATGGTCTCGCCTTCGATGAGAAGGTCTGCCTGAAAGGTTTCAGAAGCGGTGATAAGGGTGCCGTTCTTAATCAAAATCGCCATTGGATCGCTCCTTTGCATCATATGGCTCCTGCATTTCCTTTATCCCCAGCAGTGCAATCAACACTTCGGCGGGAATCTCCGCATCGGGGAGGTCGGTCTTGTAGAGCTGACTGTTCTCCGCCCGTTCGCGCAGAGAGCGCCAGAGGAGATGACGTTCGTCCCCGTCCACAACCAGGTCGTTGAGGGATTTGGCTTTGAGCAGGTATTCGCCCGTGGTGTAGAGAAAGGTCAAACGCTTCCATTTGTCTGCGCGGATAGGTTGAGATAATTTCTCCAGCGCGCCGATTTGAATTTTGTAATATTCCTCCCCTGCGCGCGGATGGTCGGATTCATCCCTGAGCAGTTCGGCGCGTGTGGTCAGTTCGTGTCCGCGCACCTCGGCGACGTATTCGATCCGCCCGCCGCGTTCGGCAAAGGCGGAGGGCTGGTAAAAAGCCAGGTAGTCCACGGCAACAACTTTCGGGGCGGTGCGAAGCGGAATTCGGTACCAGCCGAAGAGCCGGGCGATTTCCAGGTCACGAGGGGAGGGGAGCAGACAGACGAGAATAAGAGAGGTGGGAGAAAGGGGCATGTGAGGCAGAAAGTAGAAAGTGGAAAGTAGTTTGGATTTTACTCCCTACTTTCCACTTTCTACGAAATCGAAGGTTACTTTTCAGGGATGGGTTCAAAAGGACTGATGCGGTGAATTTTCGCAATCAGTTTCTCCCGCTCGGACTTTGCCGCCGCTGCAAGTTTCTTCTTCAGTTTTTCGATTTTTTCGCGGCGGTGCCGTCTGCGCAGGAGTTCATGTCGGTGACGGACACGGTATCCCATACGGCACCTCCAATCGTATGATGTTGCAGAAAATTTTAAAAATTGCGGCCGCAGGTTGTCAAGGGGATTAAATCAAGCCCACCTCATTGTTGAACTCCACAATCAGTTCGTCAATTTCATCCGCCTGCTTTTGCACGTCGGTCCAGTAGTTCGGTTCGTACCACTGTTGTTGAATCTCTTCGTAGGTTTTGCCCTGCTGTTCGACCCAGGTGTAGTATTTGAGGTTGTGAACGCGGCGGCGGTCGGTGTAGCGCAGTTCGAGCAGGTTATCGGTGGTTTGACCATGCAGGTAGCGGGCGAAGTCGGCGGCGGCATTGCGTTCGGTGTATTCGCCGTATTCTTCCCTCATCTCATGCAGGCGCGAGCGGTAGAGTTCCATGGAGTCGGTCAGGACGGTGAGCATGATGTCGTTCTCGCCCATCTCATAGTATTTGGCGGCTTTGATGCAGGAGAGAACGTTGGAAATGCCGGAGAAGCCGAGGAGATCGAGTTGATTGACAATCGCTTCGGGAACACCCTGTTCGACGAGATAGGCGCGCCCGCTTTCCTCGTTGAAGAGGCGGGCAAGGTTGACGACGGCGTTATCGTCAATCGCAACGACGACATCGGTGTTCTTGACGTTGTGAATCCACGGCACGTGTTTGTCGCCGATGCCTTCGATACGGTGCGCGCCGAATCCGTTTTCGAGCAGAGTCGGGCATTGCAGCGCCTCGCTGGCGACGATCTTTGAATCGGGGAACAACTGCTTCATGTAGTCGCCGCTGGCAATCGTCCCTGCCGAGCCGGTGGCAGACGCCATGCCGCGGTAACGGTCATTCGGACCCATAACCTGCTTCAACACCTCTTCCATCGCATGCCCCGTCACTTCGTAGTGCCAGAGGTAGTTGCCGAATTCCTCGAATTGGTTGAAGATCATCAGGTCTTCGCCGGAGGCGCGCAGTTCCTTGCATTTGTCGAAGATTTCTTTCACGTTCGATTCGGAGCCGGGGGTTTTGATGACTTCTCCAGCGACTTTGGCGAGCCATTCGAAGCGTTCTTTGGACATGCCTTCGGGCAAGATGGCGATGGATTCGCACGCCAGCAAGGCGGAGTCGTATGCGCCGCCGCGGCAGTAATTCCCCGTGGAGGGCCAAACCGCTTTTTGCGTCGTCGGGTCGAACTGACCTGTGACCAGCCGCGGCACCAGACAACTGAACGCCGCCCCGACCTTGTGCGCACCGGTCGGGAACCATTTGCCGACAAGGACGATGATGCGCGCCGGGACGCCTGTCAGCGTGGAGGGAAGTTCGAGGTAATTGACTCCGCCAAAGGTCCCGCCGGACGCGGTGGGTTGATTGTGCCAGGTGATGCGGAAGAGGTTGCAGGGGTGAATATCCCAAAGCCCGATGTCCTTCAATTCTTCCTTGATTTTTGCAGGAATTTTGGAGGGGTCTTTCATCTGGGCGTAGGTGGGAATGATGATGCTGCGCTCGCGCGCACGTTGAATGGCGCGCGCCCGGCGGTCGGAATGCACGGTCAGGTCAATGGTGGTCATGGTTCCTCCTGAAATTTGTCTAACAATTGCATTATACTCTCGCAAGAGACGGCAAAATTCATCTTATCGGCAGATAATTGTCACAAAAGGAAAAACCATGAAATCCACAAAAGCAGGCGCAGTATCGGGCTGTATCATCTGGTTTATTGTTTTTGGGCTTCTTGGGTCCTGTTTGATACCGGCAGGGATGATGGCGGGAAGTTTTTCCTCGGTAACTCCGTTTGCCCTGCAAACGCTCGAGCCGCTGATTTGTCCTGATGGAACGACCGCTAAATTCCGCACGTATGCAACAACCACGACAGATCACCAGCCCAGCACCGCCTATGTGATGCAGTGCGTGGATGCCAACGGGAATGTGGTCAAGGAAGACCCGGTAACTTATGCGTTCATCTGGATTGGTATTGTTACAGGGGTTGGAGTGATTGTATCTGCGGCGCTGGCTTTCGTGCTTGCCGCTCCTGCCGGGGCGCTGATTGGCAGGATGGCTGCCCGCAACAAGAAACCTGATTTTACGGAAAACATCGAGCCGCGATGAAATTGCGCCGGGCGGACGCCGATGAATTGCGTTACACGCAATCTCGAAATTTGTGACAAGTATTGCAAGGTTGTAAGTTTATTTTAATGCAACGCATGATGGTCTGTTGTATGATGATGGCAAGAGAAAGGAGGTACCCATAGAGACTCCACCGGAAATCTTTGCCCACGGAAGGACCGGGAAGCCTTAACCTGGTCAAAAGCAGGAGCACGGCTTTAGCACCAGACGTTCCCCCAACGAAAAGAAGGCTCGCATATCCCCCGCTCCTTTCCGCCATCTTAATAGCACGATCTATTTGACGGATGGGTATTCCCGCAACGGGTTTCCCATCCGTCTTTTTTTGGACTTACACAAAACCTTGCGTAGAGCGCGTTCTCCACGCGCTGGATAGATAATTGACGTTAGAGAACGCCGATTAGGCGTAAGTCCTGTTTTTATTTTATTGCGCGCAGCGCCCGGCGCATGCGGTCGAGTCCTTGCTGGAGCAGTTTGCGCGAGGTCCCGAAATTGATCCGCACATGACCCTTTCCCTCCTCGCCGAATATTTTCCCATCGCTTAAGGCAACTTTGGCTTCGTTCAAAAAGAAATCGTAAGGCGACTCCTTGATGGGCGTCTGCGTGAAATCCAGCCAGCCCAGGTAGGTCGCTGCAGGGATGGTGGTTCGAACTTCAGGCATGGCGCTGGTGATATATTCGATTAGAAAATCACGATTAGCGGTCAGATAGGAACGTAATTCAGCCAGCCAGTCGTCACATTGACCGGAGAATGCGACTCGCGCGGCAAACAAACCCATGCTGCTCACATGCAGGCGTAGACGCTCCACCTCACGGTTGTAACGCTCCCGCAATTCCCTGTTTGGGATGATCGCAAAACCGCAAAACAGCCCCGGCACGTTGAATGTTTTGGAGGGGGCAATCAGAGTGATGGTATGGCTGGCAATTTCTGACGACAACTTCGCCATGGGAGTAAACGTATTTCCATCCAGCAATAATTCCGAGTGGATTTCATCGGAGACGATGAGGACATTGTTTGCAATGCAGATTTCCGCCATCCGCCGCAGGTCTTTGCGGGAAAAGATGATGCCCAGCGGGTTATGCGGATTGCACAACAAGAACATGCCCGCCTTCTTCGCCTGTCGCGTGAAAATGTCCCAGTCAATTTCGTAGGTCAGGATGTTTCCATTCACGCGCTTTACAAATGGCGCGTTCAATTGCGGAATGCCCACATTGTCCTTGATGGCGTGAAACTCATTGTAAACGGGCGTTTGCACAAGGACGCCCCTCTTCGGAGTGCAAAAAGCGCGCGCCGCCACGCTGAACCCGCTGACAATGCCGGTGACCGCAGTTACCGCATCGGGCTCGACCTTCCAGCGGTACAAGCGATCCATCCGCTCGGCGACGGTCTCCTTCAACTTGAGCGACGGCAGTTCATATCCAAGCACGCCCTGCGCCAGGACTTTACGAAGTTCATCGAGGATGGGTTTCGGGGCAGGGAAATCCATATCTGCCACCCACATGGGCAGCACATCGTTGGGATACCATGTCCACTTGTTGAGGACGTTGGGGTTGCGGCGGTTGGGGGTGCGGTCGAAGTTGTATTTCATTGGGCGTCCTTTGTGATGCGCAAGATTAATCCTGCGCGACTTTGTAGGCGACAATCATCCCGTCGCGCAGGGGGGCGAGAGAAACGATCCAATCGGGATCCGTTGTAATGTCACGCGTGAAGCGGCGAATGGCTTCGGTGGATTTACCCTTGTTGTTCACATCAAAGATACGCCCGCTCCAGAGCATGTTGTCAATGATGAGCAGTCCGCCAGGGCGCAATTTCTCCTTGATCAACGGGAGGGAGGTCGGATACGCCTCCTTGTCAATGTCGTTGAAGATGATGTCGAACCTGCCTGGCGTGCGGCGAAGGGTCTCCACTGCTTCTGCTGTGTGATATTCGATCATGCCGTCGAAGCCGAGTTTGGAGAGGTGCTCTCTTGCCATTTTCGAGAGTTTCTCATCCCAGACGGTGTGATGCACCACCCCGCCCCCGTTTTCGCGTACTGCTTTCGCAAACCAGGCGGTGGAATAGCCGTAGCCCGAGCCGAGCTCGAAGACCGCTTTTGCGCCAACCATGCGCGCCAGTTGGTAACAGTAATATCCGCAGGCAGGACCGATGATGGGGAAGCCGTGTTCTTCGGCATACTTCTCCATTTTTTGCAGTTCGGGTTCGCGCGGCGGGACGAGGGAAGCGAGGTAGTCCTGCGTTTTGTCGTAATCAATGTCTGGCATGTCATTCTCCTTTTTCTGACGATAAGATTTCCAGCGCAACCGGTAAGACTTTCTCCGCCCACATACGGTACATTTTACCTGAGGGATGCAAACGGTCTGCGGCGATCAGTTCGAAATCGTCCATTGCCATGCGCGAGATGAGGGTCACATCCACGTAGTGCGCGCCGACTGCCTCGGTTTCCTCGAGGTTCACAGCGTTGAACTCGTCAATGGACTGGCTGATGGGTTCGGTGTCGCGGCTGGCGGCGAAGGGAGTAAAGCCCCAATCGGGGATGGACAGCACGATGACGCGCTTCGGGTCGCCGCCAGCATATTCGATTGCCTTGCCAAGCATGAAGCGGAAGTCTTCGCGGTAGCCGTCCACGGGGTAGCCGCGGTATTGGTCGTTGACGCCGATGAGGAGGGAGACCAGGTCGTAGGGCGGTTCGACCTTGCCCGCCTGAATCCCCTGCCAGAGTTCGTCCACCGTCCAGCCTGTACGGGCAAGGATGGTGACTTCGATTCTACCCCCCTCATTCCCCCCAATGAACTTCGTAAATTGAGGGGACGACTCTAGCAGGTCAGCAAGTTGGTTGGGCCAGCGCTCGCGTTCGGGGACGCTTTCGCCGATGGTGTAGGAATCGCCCAGGGCGAGGTAACGGATGGGGGTCATGGAAACAGGCTCCAGCGTGGGAGGAGAGGCGGGTGTCTCTTGAGGGAGAGGTGTGACAGCCGCGCAGGCGGTCAGTAAGATGAGCGATATGAGTCCGAAAAGTCTGTTGGTCATGGGATTATATTCCTTTAATCACTGATGTTACGCAGTTTTCCTGTGGCGCGACATTCATGTCGCTTGAAAATGCGAGATAAATCTCGCACTACTGCGTAAGGTGAGTTAATCAGACAAGGGCACAGTCAGGCGACCATGCCCTTGTCTGATTCTACCGATAAGGGTGTTTTTCACTTGCTGGTTTATCGCAAGTGTTACAGCGTTTTGATTTTCACCCACAGGGCAGGGATGCGGCTGATCTTGCCCCAAGCAGACAGGTTGGCGCGGCGGGTGAAGACGTTGTAATCGTGTTTTTCGATGTCGTCGAGGATGCCTTGATAGAACACGGAGGCGGCGCCGATGGCGAGTTGCCCTTCGCGCTCGAGCATCTTCACCCCCGCCCACGACTCGGCGTAGATCTGGCGCGTGCGCTCGATTTGAAACTTCATGAACTGACGCCAGCGATCGGTGATGCGCCCCTCGGCAATGTCCTGCTCGCGGATGCCGTAGAAGACGAGTTCCTCGCGGGGCAGATAGAGGCGCCCGTTGCGGAAGTCTTCGCCGATGTCGCGCAGGATGTTGGTCATTTGCAGGGCGACGCCGAGCTTGATGGCGTAGGGAACGGCGTCGCTGGTTTTGAAGCCGACGATGTACATGCTCATCAGTCCCACCGTGGAGGCAACACCATAGCAGTACGTGGCAAGGTCGTCGAAGGTCTGGTAACGGGATTGAGTCAGGTCACGGTTGACGCCGTCAATCAATTGCAGGGCGTAGTGGCGGGGGATGTGGTAGCGGGTGAGGGTATCTGCCCATGCGGCGGCGACCAAGTCATCGTCGAGGAAAGAGCCGTGTTCGATCATCCTGCGCCAGTAATCGAGTTTCGACTCGCGCTCCTCGTCGGCGGATTCGTCCACGATGTCATCCACCGTGCGGCAGAAGGCGTACAGGGCGCGGACGGCGGAGCGTTTTTCCTCGGGGAGCAGCGCCGAAGCGAGGTAGAAAGATTTGGAGTGTTCAGCCGTGATTCGTTCGGCTTCTTTATAAGCCGTGCGAAGCGAAGCGTCGCCAGCCCAGTAAGAAAAGAAGGGGCGCTTGTGCGGATGTTGGATGTTTCCCGCCAGAGCGAGGAGCTGATTTTCCCAATTGGCTTGTGCTTGCATGGTGAACCTCCAGGGTTAGGATGGGGTAATTGTACTGAATAAGTCAAAATTGTCAAGGTTTTGTAAATATCAATCTGTGATTAAATATTGACAAATTCTGTGCATTGTGTATAATAGCCGAAGTAACCCTCACCCCAAGCCTCTCTCCCCAAAGGGAGAGGGGAATAAAGGAAGAACTCATGAATAAACCAACTGCCATCGTGATCGGCGCGGGGATTGGCGGAATCGCCACCGCCGCCCGACTTGCCAAAAACGGATATGACGTGACCGTGCTCGAAAAGGAATCCACCCCAGGCGGACGCTGCAATCAGATCGTCCGCGACGGTCACCGCTTCGACATTGGACCGACGCTGTTCCTCATGCCCGAAGTCTGGGAGGAGACCTTTGCCGCCCTCGGCGAACGGATGAGCGACCATCTCGACCTGCGCCGCATTGACCCGACCTACAAGGTCCACTTCGAGGACGGCTTGCAACTCGCGCTGACCTCCAACCTCGGCGAGATGCAGACCCAACTGGAAAAAGTGGAGCCAACCGCCTTTACGGGTTTCCTCAACTACATTGCCGAGGGAAGCAGGCATTACAAACTTTCGCTGGAGAAGTTCGTCGGGCGTAACTTCTACAATATCTTCGAGTATTTCAGCCTGAAGAACCTGCCGCTCATCGTGCAACTCAAGGCGCTGAAAAAACACTACGCCAACGTGGGACGCTTCTTCAAGGATGAACGTCTGAAAGCCGCTTTCACCTTCCAAAACATGTACCTCGGTCTCAGCCCCTACGACGCGCCTGCGACCTACTCCCTGCTCCAATACACCGAACTTGCCGAGGGAGTCTGGTATCCGATGGGCGGGATGTACGCGGGCATTCAGGCGCTGGTGAAAATCGCCGAGAAACTGGGCGTCACGTTCATCTACAACGCACCTGTTAAAACGTTAAACGTTGAACGTTCAACGTTTAACGTTCAACGGATCAAGAGCGTCACACTCGAAGACGGGCGCGAACTCACCGCCGATATTTTCGTGGGCAATGCCGACCTGCCGTACATCTACAAGGAACTGCTCCCCGACCGCGCCGAAGCCGAGAAACTGGACAAAAAACTCTACACCTGCTCCACCATCATGTTTTACTGGGGCGTGGACAAGCAGTATCCACAGATTGCGCATCACAACGTCTTCCTCGGCGGCGACTACAAAGCCTCCTTCGACCAGATTTTCGAAGACCACACCCTGCCCGAAGTGCCGTCGTTCTACGTCCACGCGCCCGCCCGCACCGACCCCGCCGCCGCACCCGCAGGTCAGGACACGCTCTACGTCCTCGTCCCCGTCGGTCACCTCGACGCCCGCACCGAACAGGACTGGGATGCCCTCGTCCAGCGCGCCCGCGAGACCGTCTTTGCCCGCCTCACCAAAGAGATGGGCGTCACAGACCTCAGGGAGCACATCAAGTTCGAAATCGTGTACCAGCCCAAGGTCTGGCAGGAGCGCTTCAACCTCGAGAAAGGCGCGGCGTTCGGGCTGAGTCACAACTTCTGGCAGGTTGGCTACCTCCGCCCGCACAACCGTCACGCCAAATACAAGAACCTCTACTTCGCGGGCGCATCCACCCATCCAGGCACGGGGCTGCCCATCGTGCTGCTCTCCGCCCGCCTGACCACCGAGCGCATTCTCAAAGAAAGTGGAACAATACCTGTGCAAAATATGAATTACAAGGTAAAACATGCTGTATAAAACAATCGTCCGCGACATTGACGTTCTCTAAATGCGCGGCGCAACCCTACTGCATGTTTCCACAGGAGCGAGAATGAGCATCAGCCAGACCCCTACGTACAACATCAAGGTTGTCCTCAACAAGACGGGCATCGCCGCCGACACCCTGCGCGCCTGGGAGCGCCGCTATGGGCTTCCCAACCCTCAGCGCACGCCAGGCGGACACCGCCTCTATTCCGACTATGACATCGAAACCATCAAATGGCTGATGGCGCGCCAGGCGGAGGGACTCTCCATCTCCCGCGCCGTGGATTTGTGGAATGAACAAATCGCTTCAGGCTCCGACCCTCTGGCTGGAATCGCCTCTTCGGCTTCCGTCTCGCCTTTGGCGGTTCCTCCTCCCCCTCCCGATTCGACGCTCGCCTCCCTGCGCGCAGACTGGATTCAAGCCTGCAAGGAATTCGACGAACTCGCCGCAGAACAAATCCTCAACCAGGCGTTCTCGCTCTTCCCCGTCGAAGCCGTGTGCATGGACCTCATCCAGAAGGGTTTATCCGAAATCGGAGAACTCTGGTACGAAAACAAATTGAGCGTCCAGCAGGAACATTTTGCCTCAAATCTCGCCATGCGCCGTCTCGACGCCCTGCTCAGCGCCGCACCCGCCCCCACCCGCAGGGAAACCATCCTCGTGGGCTGTCCCGCCGATGAGTGGCACACGTTTACCCCTCTGCTCCTCGCTCTCCTCCTGCGCCGCCGCGGCTACAAGGTCATCTACCTTGGCGCCAACGTCCCCGCCCCGCGCTTTACCGAGACGGTCAAAGAAACCAAAGCCGACCTCGTCCTGCTGGTGGCGCAGCACCTCATCAGCGCGGCGACCTTGCAAAGCGCCGCGCAAGCCCTCGCCAGCCAGGATATCCCTGTCGCCTTCGGCGGGCGCATCTTCAATCTGCGCCCCAGCCTGATGGACTACATCCCTGGCTTTTTCCTCGGCACCGAACTCGGCTCCGCCCTCGGCGAGATGGAAAAAATCCTCAAAGCCAAAAGCCTGCCTAAAACGGCAAAAGTCCCGTCGCAGACTCACATCGCCGCGCACCAGTCCTTCGTCTCCAAGCGGACAAAGATCGAAGCCGCGCTCAAGGAAATGCTCCAGCCGCTCAGCATCTCGCCCGCCGACATCGAAACGGGCATCCACTTCCTCGGCGACCACATCGCCGCCGCCCTGCAACTGGGCGATATGGGACACGCCTCCGCAGAGATAGACTGGCTGAGGATGCTGCTCGCCTCCCATGCCACGCACCCCGAGCAACTTATCCAATTTATGGAGGCTTATTCCCGCGCGGTGGATGCAAACATCAACGGCGCGGGCGACCCCATCAAGCAGTGGCTGGCGGGTGAGATTGAAAAACTAAATGTGTAGGCGCACTACGCAAACAAGAAAAACATGAAATCAACCACCCGCTCCTCGCTCGTTCTCTTTCCAATATTGATCCTGATCGGCTACCTCGTCGCCCTGGCGGGAAGTCAGGGAGGCGCCACGCTCGGAAGGCTTCCCCTCTTCATGCTCGTGGTCGCGCTGGCGTTCGTCATCCAGTGGCTGGTCTTCATCCCCGCCTACATTTTCCAGACCGAAAAATTCTTCGACCTGACGGGCAGCCTCACCTACATCACTGTGACAGTTGTCGCGCTGTGCTACTCCCGCTACACCGTCCCGTTGGATGCGCGCTCGATTCTCGTTGCCGCGCTGGTCATCGTCTGGGCGGTTCGACTTGGCGCGTTCCTCTTCAGCCGCATCCGCAAAGCGGGCAAGGACGACCGCTTCGACGAACTCAAGCCAAACTTCATGCGCTTCCTCAACGTGTGGACCATCCAGGGCTTGTGGGTCACCTTCACCGCCGCGGCTGCGCTGGTGACAATCACCTCCGCCACGCGCAAACCGCTCGACGCGTTTGCCATCGTCGGCGCGCTGGTGTGGGTCATCGGCTTCGCCATCGAAGTCATTGCTGACGCGCAGAAGAGCCGCTTCAACGCCGACCCTGCCAACAAGGGCAGGTTCATCCGCACGGGGCTGTGGTCGCGCTCGCGGCATCCCAACTACTTCGGCGAGATCGTTTTGTGGATCGGCATCGCCATCATCGCCATTCCTGTTCTGCAAGGCTGGCAGTGGGTCGCGATGATCTCCCCGCTGTTTGTCACCCTGCTCCTTACCCGCGTCAGCGGCATCCCCCTGCTCGAAAAGAAAGCGGACGCGAAATGGGGTGGGCAGGCGGAGTACGAAGCGTACAAGAAGAACACGCCCGTCTTGATCCCGCGGCTGTAAAACCCCTGCATCGAATTGCGCGAATAGAAATAAAAAAAATTGCGTCTTTCGCGTAATTCGATGCCAAGATTTTCAGTTTTCAAGTTAGGAAAACCATGACTATCCTCAAAGCCCTCCAACTCATCGCCGTTCTCCTCACCATCGTGACGGGGCTCGTCTCCCTGCTCGCGCCGCGCAGTGTGCAAGGCTTCACCGGGTTGACCGCCCCCGGTCCGCGCGGCATCACCGAAATCCGCGCCATCCTCGGCGGGTTGTTCATCGGACTCGGCGTCGCCGTCCTGGTGCTGGGCACGCGCGAGACCTACCAAATGCTCGGCATCATGTACCTCGCCATTGCGGCTGTGCGCCTCGTCTCCATCTTCGTGGACAAGTCTTCCGTCCAATCCAATTGGATCAGCGTCGCTACTGAGATCGTGCTTGGAATTATTTTGGTGCTGTAATGAAAATCGCAAAAATCATCGCACTGCTTGGCGTCCTCGCCATGACCGCCGTTCTGATCTACGGCTTCACCGCCGGAAACTTCTCCGGCGAAGGCAGTCAACTCGTAAAAATGCCGTGGGGCATCGTCTCGCTCGTAGACCTCTACACGGGTTTCACGCTCTTCTCGATGTGGATACTCTACCGCGAGAAGTCCCTGCCCGTTGCCATCCTGTGGACAATTGCCATGATGACGCTCGGCTTCTTCGCCGGCGCGCTCTACGCCTTCCTCGCCCTGCAATCCAGCAACGGCGACTGGCGCAAATTCTGGATGGGGAAGAATGCCTGACGGCACAAGCCGAGTCCGCGAACTGCTGGAGGAATTCCGCGCGGTGACGGGCAAGGTCGGCTTGCTCGACACGATCCTGCCACCCGTGCTCTTCCTCCTGCTGAACGGACTGGCTGGATTCACCGCCGCCATGATCGGCGCGCTCAGCCTCTCTGTGGTGACCGCCATCCTGCGCCTCCGCCGCGGACAGTCCCTGCTCTACGCGCTCGCGGGACTGGGGAGCGTCGGTCTTGCCATCGCGTTTGCGCTTCTGCTCGGACGCTCGGAGGGATTCTTCCTCCCGGGCATTGTCAACGGCGGGCTGACCGTCGCCCTCGCGCTGGTCAGTCTGCTCCTCCGCAAGCCGATGGTGGCGTGGACAAGTTACCTCGCCCGCCGCTGGCCCCTCGACTGGTACTGGCACGACCGCGTCCGCCCCGCTTACATCGAAGTGACCGTCTTCTGGCTCATCTATTTCGCCGCGAAATTACTCTGGCAGGTGACGCTCTATCAAAGCAACGCGGTGGATCAACTCGCCCTCTTCAACACGCTGACGGGCTGGCCCGCAACCATCGCCCTGCTCATCTTGAGTTACCTCTACGGCACGTGGAGACTCGCCCAACTGCGCGGTCCCAGCGTGGAAGAATTTCGGGTCGGCGCGCCCGCCCCGTGGTCGGGCCAGAGGCGAGGGTTTTAGTCCGTCCACAAAAAGCATTGATCCGTGCCATCCGTGTAATCCGTGTCCAATAAAAAAGGTATCCATGAACAACAAACGTCTCTTCTCCATCATTTTCGTGGTCTTCGTTGACCTGCTCGGCTTCAGCCTCATCCTGCCGCTGCTGCCGTATTATGCAAAAACTTTCAACGCCAGCGAGTTCACTACCGGACTGCTGATTGCTGTGTACGCCCTCATGCAGTTGATTGGCGCACCCATTCTGGGTCGCCTCTCAGACCGCTACGGAAGGCGTCCCATCCTGCTGATCAGCGTGTTCGGCACGTTCATCGGCTTCCTGCTCCTTGGCTTCGCCACTGCACTGTGGATGTTGTTCGCCGCCCGCATCCTCGACGGCATCACGGGCGGGAACCTGAGCGTGGCGCAGGCATACATCTCCGACGTGACCGACGCAAAGAACCGCGCCAAAGGTCTGGGGTTGGTTGGCGCTGCCTTCGGTCTCGGTTTCATCATCGGTCCTGTCACAGGCGGGCTGCTCAGCCAGTTCGGCTACAACGTCCCTGCCTTTGCCGCGGCGGGACTGTCGCTCATCAACCTCGCCCTCATCTATGCCTGGCTTCCCGAATCATTGACAAATGAGCAGATGAAGCAGGCTGGGGAGCAGAGCAAGCCCAGGGTCACGCTGGAAGCGCTGATAACCGCCCTGAAGCGTCCTTTCACCGGACCCATCCTCATCACCCGCTTCTTTTTCGGACTGGCGTTTTCCATCTTCCAGACCATTTTCTCGCTCTACGCCCTGACCCGCTTCAACCTGTCTGCCCGCGACACGGGCTTCGTGCTGACCTACGTGGGCATCCTGTCGGTCTTTGTGCAGGGATTTCTGGTCGGCAGGCTGACCGCGCGCTTCCGCGAGGACGTGCTCATCACGTTCTCGGTTGCGCTGATGGCGGTCTCGCTGCTCGGTTGGGCGCTGGCGCCGTCGGTGTTCTGGCTGCTGGTGGTGCTGACCCCTACCGCCATCTCGGGCGGGACGTTGAACACCCTGCTCTCCTCCACGCTCACCAAAGCCGTTACATCGCAGGAAGTGGGCGGCATTTTGGGGCTGTCTGCCGCCGTGGAAAGTTCCACGCGCATCATCGCTCCGATTTTGGGCGGCGCGCTGCTCGAACGGGTCGGCACGTGGTCGCCGGGGGTGTTTGGAGCGATTGTCATGGTCGGCGTGACCCTGTACGTCGCCGTGAAAATTTACAACCATCCCATTATCGTCAACCTGCGCGAGGAACAGCCCGCGCCGGCGCCGGTCATCGTTGGAGAATAGACAATGAACAAAGACATCCTCGGCAACTTCTACCGGCGGATCCTTCCCCTCTACCAGCCGCGGACGGAGGCGCTCCTGCGCCGCACCACCCCCTCCGACCTCCAGCGGCTGACCTTCCGCTACATCTTCACTGTGGACGGGATGACCGAAATCAGCCACATGATCGAGGGGTTGATTACTGCCAGCCCGGGTGTGTCCGAATCGCACGTTTCGTTCCAGTACTTCTCGCGGCTGGCGCCCCAAATGGACCGCTACAGGCTGGTGGCAGAGTCTTCCCGAGGGTTATGGCTCTACGGCGTGCCGGATGCCAAACTGCCCGAACTTCCCAACACCGCCTTCGTGGATACCTCCGGGACGCCGCTTGAACAGTACTGGTTCGTCATCGCCTACGGTCCCGGCATCAGCGCCACCCTGCTCGCCGAAGAGATTACCCCCGAAGAACGCCTGCCCGGCGAGCCGCGCATGTACGAAGGCTTCTACACCTTCGAAGCCGACACAACCTACCAGGTGCTGGCGGTCTTGCATCAGTTGTTCCCCGAGAAGGTCCCGCCGCCGACCATGCCCGAACTGATGGCGTGAAGACGCCGCCTGCCAGATAGACACAAGGAGCAAACCATGTTAATCGAAACCGCCCGTTACGAACTGCCGCCTGAAGGCATCACCCTGCTTGGCTACATCGTCCGCCGCATGCACAAAACGGAATGGCTTGCCAAAGCCTCTGCTGCGCTCGCCGAGGGGAAAACCGAACAGGCGCTCGAATACGCGGCGGTCTACGCGGCGACCTCCTCCACTTCCTTCGGGCGGGCGTACTACCAGCCTCGCTTCAACCGCGTCGGCGACCAGGTCCGCGAAGCCGACCCGACCACCGGCGCAGCCGTCGCCGCCAAACTCGAAAGCGACACGCCGCACTATCACATCACCTACGAAGCCATCATGCCAGACGGCGGCGTCTTCCGCGGCTCCGAACGCATCACCGGCACCACCGTCGGCTTGCGCGGACTGGGCATGCCCGCCCCCTCGAAGTTCACCTTCACATCCGGCGACTACACCGCCGAATTCGAAGGCATCTTCACCAGCGAACTGGCGCTCTCCCTGTTCGGCAACACCCGCATCCGCGCCTACGGCTTTCTGAACATCAAAGACAACCGCGGCAACGCGGGACGCCTCGAACTCAACCGCGCAGGCGACATCTCCATCCGCATCAACGAACAGACCGAAGCCAGCCACTCCATCCCCAAAATCACGTGGATGAACATCCAACTTATATCTCAACCGGCATGACCTCGATCTGGTGGATTCGGCGCGACTTAAGACTGACGGACAACCCGGCGCTTCATGCCGCGCTCGAGGCTGGTTCCGTCCTCCCGGTCTTCATCCTCGACCCAGCCTTTTCCTCCTCATCTCCCCGCCGAAAGAATTTCCTCCACGAGGGACTCCACGCCCTCGACCGTGACCTGCGCGCGCGCAACTCGTACCTCGCCATTCGCAGTGGACGCCCCCTTGAAGTCCTCCGTCAACTCATCTCGGAAACGAACGCATCTGCCATCTTCGCCGAAGCCGACTTCACCCCCTACGCCCGCCGCCGCGACACCGAGATCGCCCGCGAACTCCCCCTCCAACTCATTCACGGACAGACCGTCCATCACCCCGAATTCGTCAAAAAAGCGGACGGGACTCCCTACACCGTGTACACGCCCTACTCCAAAGCGTGGAAGTCCCTGCTGGCAGAGATTCACCTTCTGCCCGCGCCGAGTCACATCCCCACCCCCGCAGGCATCCGCACCGAGCCGCTCCCGCCGTTCACCGTCAGCCCTGGCTTTCCTGCCGGCGAAGCCGAAGCCCTGCGCCGCCTGAACCAATTTACCAATTTACCAACACTTGCACCTGGCGCAAGTGCAGGTGTTACCAATTACTCCGAAGACCGCAACCGCCTCGACCTGGACGGCACGTCGCGCCTTTCCCCTTATTTCCGCTTCGGGATGCTCTCCCTGCGCCAAGCCGTCCGCGCGACGTTTGACGTTAAACGTTCAACGTCAAACGTCAAAGGCGCGGAAACCTGGCTCAACGAACTCATCTGGCGCGAATTCTACATTTCCATCCTCTACCACTTCCCTCACGTGGCAAAGACCGCCTTCAACCCTGCCCTGGCGAACATCCCCTGGCGGAACGAGGCGTCAGAGTTCGAGGCGTGGAAGAGGGGCGAAACAGGCGTCCCTGTGGTGGATGCGGGGATGCGTCAACTGCTTGCCACCGGCTGGATGCACAACCGCGCCCGCATGATCGTCGCCTCGTTCCTCGTCAAAGATTTACTGATTGACTGGCGCTGGGGCGAAGCCTGGTTCATGGAAAACCTGCTCGACGGCGACCTCGCCGCCAACAACGGCGGCTGGCAATGGACGGCAGGTACAGGCACCGACGCCGCGCCATACTTCCGCATTTTCAACCCCGTCCTGCAATCCCGCAAATTCGACCCGAACGGCGACTACATCCGCCGCTGGGTTCCCGAACTGCGCGGGCTGAGCGCCGCCGACATCCACGCCCCGTGGGAAAAAGGCATCCAGGTCAAAGGCTATCCCGCCCGCCCCATCATTGAACGCGACAAGGAGCGGACGCTGCGGGCATACAAACAGTCGAAGGTCGAAAGTCAAACGCCATAGCGCGGCGAACCGCAGCAAGGATGGGAGTTGTCTCCACAGCAATACTATGACAACTCAGTGGGTTGTCCCACCTTTCAACATTCACACTATCTAACGATAAGACGATAAGACTATAAGACTATGGACTCTCTAACCCACCACAAATACCTCAACATCGAATCCTACCGCAAGGACGGGACGCCCGTCCGCACACCAGTCTGGTTCGCCCGCGAGGGCGATACGCTCTACGTCTGGACGCAGTACGATGCAGGCAAGGCGAAACGCATCCGCCGCGAGGGGCGCGTCCGCATCGCTCCCTGCCGCGCCGACGGCTCGCTCCTCGGCGAGTGGCTCGATGTCCGCGCCGAGGCTGATGCTTTGCCCGAAGCCCTGGCGCACGTCCAGGCGCTCATGCGCCGCAAGTACGGCCTGGCGTTTGCCTTCTTCCGCTGGATGGGACGCAAACGCCAATACACCGCATTGAAGATTTTCCCCAAAGGTTGACATGAAACAACGACTCAAACGCATTTTTGGCATCACTGCACTGGCAATACTCACCCTGATTCTGGCAGGTCCGTTCCTCGTCCCCGTCCCGCCGCTGGAAAACACCGTCCCTGTGGAGGAACTCGCCGACCCCGACAGCCGCTTCATCGAAGTCAACGGCATCAACGTCCATTACAAGACCTACGGGCAGGGCGAACCGACCTTCGTCCTCCTGCACGGCTTCGGCGCCAGCCTGTTCTCGTGGCGCGAGGTGACCGCTCCGCTGGCAGAGTTCGGCACGGTCATCGCCTACGACCGCCCCGCCTTCGGTCTCACCGAACGCCCGCTGACGTGGGAAGGCGAAAATCCCTACAGCCAGGAGGCGCAGGTCGAACTGGTCATCGGCTTGATGGACGCGCTCGGCGTCGAGCGGGCGATCCTCGTCGGCAACTCGGCAGGCGGGACCATCGCCATGCTGACCGCGCTGAAATACCCTCAGCGTGTACAAAGCCTCATTCTGGCAGACCCAGCCGTCTATGCGGGCGGAGGCGCACCCGCGTGGATTCGCCCCCTGCTCCGCACGCCGCAGATGCGTCATCTGGGTCCGCTGGTGTCGCGTCAAATCCAAACGCGCGGACCTGAACTCATCGAACTCGCCTGGCACGACCCATCGAAGATCACGCCTGAAATTCTGGAGGGATACCAAAAGCCGCTTCGCATCGCGGACTGGGACAAGGCGCTCTGGGAACTGACCCTCGCCAGCCGCGAAAGCGGACTCGCCGAACGCCTCGGCGAACTGACCCTGCCCACCCTCGTCATCACAGGCGACGACGACCGCATCGTCCCCACCGAGCAATCGCTGCGCCTGGCGCAGGAACTACCGAACGCCCAACTCGCCGTCATCCCCCAATGCGGACATGTACCGCAGGAAGAATGCCCCGAAGCATTCATGCAAGCGGTGACAGAATTTATTTCAACATCAAACGGAGAACAATAAATGCATAACCACGAAGACACGGAGCACGGAGTTTAAATTCTCCGTGATTCCGTGTCTCAGTGGTTCGATTTTTCCTATGAAACCCATCACCCCCGCCCTCGGACGCGCCGCCCTGCGCGCCCTCCTCAAAGAACGTTCCCCGCTCGGACCGCTCAAAATTTTGGCGCGGCACGTCGGGCGCTTCTTCCAAATCCCGCTTCCAGGCTTTCGCCCCTACGTCGTCTTCGGTCCCGAAGCGAACCGCAAAGTCCTCGTCACCGAGCGCGGCAAACTCCTCTGGCGCAACACCGACCCCGTCACCGACCTGCTCCGCCGCGGCGTCCTCATCGTGGACGGCGAAGAACACGACCGCTACCGCCGCCTGATGGAGCCTCCGCTTCACCCCTCGCAACTCCCCGCCTACACCGACATGATGATTCGCCAGACCGAGCGCGTCGCTTCCACATGGCAGGACGGTCAAATCGTGGACATGCTCGTCGAGAGCCGCAAGATCGCCCTGCTCATCATCATGCAGGCGCTCTTCAGCCGCGACGCCTGGGACGACCTGCCGCGCATCTGGACGCCCATCCTCAAAGCCATCGAATACATCTCGCCTGGCGCGTGGATTCTCTGGCGCAAGATTCCGCGTCCTGGTTACAAAAAGCATCTGCAGGCGCTCGACGACTACCTCTACCAAATCATCGCCGACCGCCGACAACAGACCGCCGACCATCGTCCGTCGTCCGCCGTCCGCGGTCAGGATTTACTCCAACACCTTCTCGACGCGGGACTCACCGACGACCTCATCCGCAACCAGATGCTGACCATGCTCATCGCGGGGCACGACACCTCCACTGCGCTTCTCGCCTGGACCTTTGCCCTGCTCGGCGAGCACCCCGAAGTTTTCTCCACGCTGACAGCGGAAGTGACCGCGCTCGATAAGTCGCCCCTGCTCGATCAGGTCATCAAGGAAAGCCTGCGCCTCTACCCGCCCATCCACATCGGCAACCGCCGCGTGGCGGAGGAGATTCACTTCGACGAAGGCTCCGTCCCTGCGGGCGAGCGGCTGTTCTACTCCATCTACCTCACCCACCGCGACCCCGAAATTTGGGAGAACGCCGATTCCTTCTGCCCCGAACGTTTCGCCCACGGACGCAAAACCCCGCCGATGAGTTACGTCCCGTTCGGCGGCGGACCGCGCGCGTGCATCGGCGCGGCGTTCGGTCAGGCGGAGGCGCGAATTGTGCTCACCCACCTGCTCCGCAATTATCAATTTGAATTTACCCATCACCCTATCCACCCCCACATGGGCGCCACCCTCGAACCCCGCCCTGGGGTGAGGATGCGAGTGAGCAAGAGAGCAGAGAACAGAGAGTGGTGAATAGTCTACTGCTTGCTCTGTATCCCGCCACTCCATCATCACCAATTACCATTTACCCATTATCAAAGACAGCTCTCTACTCTCTAATCATCTAATCTCTATGACTTACTTCGGCTTTCTCCTCCGCTTTCTCTTCCTCCCCATCCTCGTCTTCCTTGCCATCGCCCTGTGGGACAACAAGCAGGGCAGACATATCAACGGCTTCCGCAACGGAAAGGCCGTCTGGATTGCCATCGCCGTGCATGTACTTCTCGCCGTTGCTTACACCACCCCCTGGGACAACTACCTCGTCGCCACAGGCGTCTGGTACTACAACCCCAATCTCGTGACAGGCATCGTCCTCGGTTACGTCCCCATCGAAGAATACACCTTCTTCGTCGTGGAGACCATCCTGGCGGGGTTATGGTGGTGGTTTTTGGCGCGGCGCATTTCCCCGCCCAAAACGGACTTCAAGGCATCCCTCCCCACCCGCTTGATTACGTTTTCCGTTTTATTCCTTGCGTGGGTTGTCTTCGCTGTCCTCTTCTTCTTCGGCGACGTGAAATGGACCTATCTCTCCATCACCCTCTTCTGGGCATTGCCTGCCATCTTTCCGCAACTCCTCTTTGGCGCAGACATCCTCTGGCATCACCGCAAACTGGTGTTTTGGGCAATCATGGTTCCTGGAACGTATCTCTCGCTGATGGACATCGTCGCGTTGACCGACACCACCTGGAGCATTTCAAAGGAGCAGACCACAGGCGTCCTCTTCTTCGGCATCCTGCCGCTGGAAGAGGTGGTGTTCTTCTTCATCACGAACGTCTTAATCACCTTTGGGATGACATTACTGCTTTCGGAGAAGGGACGCCTGCGCTTGACGGAATGGAAGGCACTCCTCCGTCCCACCGCCGATCACTGATTACTGATCACTGCCCCCTTCTCCTCCGGCGCTTCGCGGACGATGTAGAGCGGTCTGCCTTTGGCTTCGTCGTAGATGCGGCCGATGTATTCGCCAAGAATGCCCAGCGAAATCAACTGCACGCCGCCGAGAAACAGCACGGCGATCAGCGTGGTTGCCTGCCCAAAGAACGCCTGCGAGCCGCTGGCGCGCAGGTAAATGACGATGGGGATGGCAAGGATGGCAACCCCCGCCGAGAAGAAGCCAAAGAACGTGGCAACCTGCAAAGGGAAGTAAGAGAAACTGGTGATGGCGTTGAGCGCCAGGCGGAACATCTTGCGGAAGGGATATTTGGTCTCGCCGGCGGCGCGGGCGGCGCGTTTGTATTCCACGCCAATCTGACGAAACCCCACCCACGCCGACATGCCGCGCGGGAAGCGATGCCGCTCGCGCATGGATTTGAGCACGTCCACCACTTTGCGGTCCATCAGGCGGAAATCGCCGGTATCGAGGGGGATTTTCACGTCGGTGATGCGGGCGATGATGCGGTAGAAGAGGGAGGCTGTCCAGAGTTTGAACCAGGACTCGCCTTCGCGCTCGGCGCGCACCGCGTACACCACCTCGTAACCTTCCCGCCATTTTTTGACCATTTCGGGGATGAGTTCGGGAGGGTCTTGCAGGTCGGCGTCTATGACGATGACGGCGTCGCCGCGGGCGTAATCCCAGCCGGCGGTGATGGCGATTTGATGCCCGAAATTGCGCGCAAAGATGACCGGACGGACGTGCTTATCCCGTTTGGCTAGTTCGCGGATGAGGTCGGTCGAGCCGTCGGTCGAGCCGTCGTCCACGAGGATGAGTTCCCAGGGCTGCCCCATGGATTTCATCACCTCGCTGACGCGGCGGTGAAGTTCGTGGATGTTGTCTTTTTCGTTGTAGATGGGGGCAATAATGGAGTAGGTGATTTTCATGGCTTTTTTGAGCAGGATCTGGCGCAGGCTGAGAAACGCTTCCTTGAGGCAGAGCCGGCGCAGGGTCAGGAATGAAGCGGGGTTATTGTCCTTTGGTCTTTTTTAATTTGAGGCGTCCGCGTTTGGGCGGGTTGATTTTTTCCGGCGGGGCAACAAATTGCAGACCGTCATCATCGGCAAAGGCGGGAAGTCCTAAAATTTTGCGGCGCAGATAGCGGATGATGATGGCGAGGGAGGCGACAACCGGCACGACCAGCAGTGCGCCAAGAATACCCTCTAGAATGGTGGCAACGATGATGACGATGAACACCACGCCTTCGTTCATGTGGACGCTGCGCCCCATGATCAACGGGCGGAGGAAGACGTTTTTGATGCTGATTAACACGAGATACACCGCCACGACGATGCCCGCCACCCAAAAATTGGAAAGCGGAATCCAGGTGGAGCCTTCGAGCAGAGCCACGCCTGCCGCCAGAAGCACTGCCAGGAACGGACCGACATCCGGCACGAGGGTGAACAAGCCTGCGACCATGCCAAGCACGAGCGCTCCAGGGATGCCCATGATGAGCCAGACGATGGTGAAGATGACGCCCACAACGAGCATCAACACGATTTGACCGCGCAGGTATGCCATCCAGATATTTCTGACACGGCGGTAGAGTTCGTCCAATTCTGCCCGATAGGGAGGCAGAGCAAAGGAAAACAGACTTTCGCGCATCTCATGCCAGCGCATGAGCAATAGATACACGCTGACCATGATGACGAGAAACCACAGCACGCCCACCGACGTGGTCTCGAGCAGGGAGAGAAATTCTTCGGGCAGAGGCGCCAGGAAGGAGTTCTCCAACTCTGCCAGGTTGCGCGCCCAGCCTTCCAAATGAAAGACCAGACTGCCAAATTGAACCGGCTGGGAAAGCGTGGCAGCCAGTTGACGTGAGAGGTCGAGCAGGTCTTCTACGACGATGCGCGCTTCGTCGTAGAAAATCGGGGTCATTGCCGCCGGCACGCCCACCAGCAGAATGACGGCGGAAAAGAACACCGCGTTCACCGCCGCGGCATGATGCATCTTAAACCGTGTGCGGAGAAATTCCACAGCAGGGTTGAGCAGATACGCCACAAAGCCGGCGATGACAAAATTGCGAATGGCTTCGCCCGCGTAAAACGTAAATGCGACAAAGGCAGCAAACAACAGAATGCCTGCCGTATAACGAAACGCCAGCGACCATTGATTTGTCTCGCTCATAGCAACTTCTTGACTGCCTCCAGAGTGGGTTCGATAATCGGGGCTTCGACGACCGCCCGCATCGCCGCGCGGACGTCCTTGAGACCGCTGCCGGTGTTCAGCACAAGGATGGGATCATCGCCTCCGACCACGCCGGAGCCTGCCGCCCGCACCAAACCGGCATATGCCGCCGCCCCGGCCGGTTCGGCAAAGATGCCGGCGCGTCCAAGTTCGGCAATGGCGTGGAGGATGTCGTCATCGGAGATGGTGATGTAGGTGCCGCCGGTTTCCTTCGCGGCGCGGACGGCTCGCACGCCGTCGCGCGGCAAATCAACCGAAATCGAATCGGCAAGCGTCTTTGCAGAGACGGGGGTGATGGTTTCCGTGTTCCCGTGAAAGGCGTTGGCAATGGCGGCGGAGCCCTCCGCCTGTACGCCGATGAGGCGCGGCATGCGCGCCAGCCAGCCGAGTTTGACTAGGTCTTTGAAGCCTTTGTGCAAACCGGAGATGATGTTGCCGTCGCCCACCGAGACGAAGATTGTCAGCGGGTTGTGATCCACGCCTTCGCCGATGCGTTTGTGAAATTCGGGGTGCACGCCGTGCCACCATTCCCAAATTTCAAAGGCGGCGGTCTTTTTGCCCTCAGCAGTGAAGGGATTGTAGCCCGTGTTGCGGCAGTACCAGCCGAATTCCTGGGCGCAGCGGATGGTGAGGTCGAAGGCGTCGTCGTAGGTGCCATCCACCAGCAGGACGCGGGCGCCGAAAATGAGCAGTTGTGCCACCTTCGCCTGAGGGGCAGAGCGGGGGGCAAAGATGACGGCTTTCTGTCCGACCGCTGCAGACATGCCCGCCAACGCCGCGCCGGCGTTGCCGGTGGAGGCGGTGACCACGACCCTGGCTTTGATTTCCCGCGCCCGCGCCACCACAATGGCAGAGGCGCGGTCTTTGAAGGAAGCCGTAGGGTTGCGCGATTCGTCCTTGAGCCACAGGTTTTGCAGGTTGAGTTTTTCGGCGAGGGAGGTCAGGTGAAAGACCGGGGTGCCGCCGGCGGCGTGGAGGGGGGTCGCTTCGCCCGGAGGAGCCGAAACGGGGATGAGGGGTGAGTAGCGCCAGAGGGAGGGATCGTGCCGGGAGAAGAGGTCTTCGGGCTGGTATTTGTTGCGAATGGCGTCGTAGTCGAGCACCACGTCCAGGTTCCCGCCGTCTTGCGGGCAGGTGTAGGTGAGTTGGGCGGGGGGATATTCCGCGCCACAGAGCGAACAGCGATAGCCGATGAATTTACCCATAGTATTTCCTTTGATTTTTCAATTGTACCCTGAGGATGCCGGCGCCGCACACTCACTTTGCGAGCAGGCAGAGGCGTTGCAAAGGCTTGGGAGACAGGATCAGCCGTCGGCGGGGAAAGATGCGCGTCGAAATCAAATATCGAATTGTCATTCTTCTTTCATCCCTGATAGGTAGTTTGCGGATATAATTTTGCCATCTTTCCGGGAGCCGTATGCCAATTTCATCATCCCAAAGAATCACAGTCGGCGTTTTTGCGTCACAGGTGGGTCGCGCCTGGGGGGCGCAGTTTTTGGCGGGGGTGATGGATGCGGCGCAGGAGTTGAACGTCAATCTGGTGCATTTCATCGGGGGGAAACTAACGCCCATGCCGAGCGGCGGTTCGAAACCATCCTTCGGTTTGTACGACCTGGCGATGCCGGGGCAGTTTCATGGTCTCCTGCTGACCGCCGATGTGGCGCATGGGGTGAGCGAGGCGGATTTGGAAACCTTCCGCGCCTCTTATGGAAACATCCCGATGGTGACTCAATCGGTGCCGCTGGCGGGAGCGACGATGTTCATCCCGGATAATGTGCAGGGGATGAGCGCGCTTATTCGCCATTTGATCGAGCATCACGGATACAAACGCATCGCTTTCATTCGCGGGCTTGCAGGGCAGATTGATTCGGAACAGCGCTTTCAGGCGTATCGTGATGAACTCAAGGCGCACAACCTGCGCTTTGAGGAGAAATTGGTGGTGAACGGGGATTTTACGCCGGAGAGCGGCAGGGAGGCGGTGCGAATTTTGTTGGAGGAGCGCGGCGTCCGCTTTCAGGCAGTGGCGGCGGCAAATGACCGCATGGCGTTTGGCGCACTGGAGGCGCTCCAGCAGCGCGGCGTGCGCGTGCCAGACGATATGGCTGTGACCGGTTTCGACGATCAGCGCGAAGCCCAGGCGTTGGGCGTGCCGCTGACGACGGTGCGGCAATCGTTTTACACGGCGGGGAAGAATGCCCTGCAGACGCTGGTCAACCGCATTCAGGGGAATACCGTCCAGCGGCAGGTGGTGACGCCTACTCAACTGCTCATCCGCTGGTCGTGCGGGTGTTTGCCGGAGAATGTTCGTCAGGCGGCGGTGCCGCCGCGTGAGGTTGCCAAAACCGGCAAGCTGGAGAACAAGCGCGAAGCCGCCATGCGCGCCCTGTTGAACTCAGCCGGCGTCACCGAGCAGGACCGCGCCCTGCCACAGTATCGTCAGGCTTTTGGGCGCGCCTGGGACGCCTTTTTGCTGGTGCTGCACGAAAAGGCGACCAGCGATGACTTTTTGAAGACCATCAATGCCATGATCGAAGTGATGCAGGGGCAAAATCTGCCGCCGCTGATCTGGCACAACGTCCTCTCAATGATGCGCAAATACGCGCTGGGCGGCATCACCAACCCCATGGTCATGCTGCAGGCGGAGAATCTCTTTCAGCAGGCGCGTTTGCTCACCAGCGAACTCGCTCAGCGCTGGCAGGCGTATCAACGGCTGACGCTGGAACAGCAGGAGGAATTGCTGCAGAACTTCAGCTTCTCGATGGCGCCCGCCATGAGCATTGACGAAATCGGCGCGGCAATTTCGAAACATTTTCCCGAAATGGGCATCGAACGCTGGTATGTGATGTTTTACAGCGACATGAACGCGCCGCAATCCATCACCGCCCCAACGCCAGACAGTTACCGCCTGCTCTTCCAATACGAAAATGCAAAATTCGAAGTGCCGCGCAAGCCGGTTGCCCTCGGCACCGGTCAACTGGTGCCGCGCGGCAAAACCCCTGCAGACCACCGCTACACCGCCGTCGTTATGCCTCTGACTCTGGCAAAGAATCGGTTCGGTTTCATGTGGGTGGAAATGGGACCGCAGGACTGGGAAGTGTACGTCCGCATCCGCAACCTGGTCAGCAGCGCCCTGCTCCGCACGATGCTGGTCTCGCAAAGAGAGCAGGCGCAAAAGCAGGTGGAACAACTTTTGGCAGAAGCGCGCGAGCGGGCGCAGGAACTGGCAATCGCCAAGGAATTTGCCGAAAGCATCGCGGCGGAAAACGCCAAACTCTACTCGAGCGAACAGGCGCGCCGCCGCGCCGCAGAGGCACTGAGCCGGGCTTCACGGCAGTTATCGTCGTTGTCCACCGAGGAAGAGGTGCATCAGCAGATTGTCACGCAACTGACTCAGATCATCCCGGTAGATCGCTGCGCACTGTTCCTGGAGGACGTCAACGGCGAGCCGCGTCTGCGCGGACATACCGGTCTGCCTCAATACGTCCCGGTCGAAGACTTATTCTATGAAGCAAACGGAAAGAACCTCTACCGCGCCATTGCGCGGCAGGGTGAACACCTGCTCATTGGCGACGTAAAAACCGCGCCGGGCTGGCGTCAGCCCGAATGGCTTCCACTGGATCGTTCCTGGCTGGGCATTCCGCTGTTTGCCAAAAACAAAGTCATCGGCTTGCTGACCATGAGCCGCGCCGAGCCCGATGCCTTCAACGCAGATGAAATCCTGCTCGCCGGCACCTTTGCGGTTCAGGCTTCCATCGCCCTCGACAACGCCCGCCTGTACGACAACCTGAACCGCTTCAATCAGATGCTCGAACGCATGGTCGAGCAGCGCGTGGACGAACTGAACAAGGTCATCAGCCGCCTCGAAAAACTCGACCGCAACAAAAGCGACTTCATCCAGGTCGCCGCCCACGAACTGCGCACCCCGCTCACCGTCATCAAAGGCTACATGGGCATGCTCAAAACCGCCCCGTCAATTCAAAACGACGCCACCCTCAAACTCGCCATGGACGGCGTATTACAAGGCACCGACCGTCTGCATCAGGTGGTCAACAGCATGCTCGATGTGGCGCGGCTCGAAAACCAGGTGTTGACGCCCCACTTCGAGAAAGTGACCCTCGGAACTCTCCTGCGCCTCATCCAAAAAGACTACGCCGCCGACCTGCAGGCGCGTCACCTCACGCTCGAACTTGATCCTGCCATCAATGACCTCCCTCCCCTGCGGGCGGATCCTGAACTGCTGATCAAGGCGCTGGACAACGTGGTGGTCAACGCCATCAAGTTCACGCCGGATGGCGGCTCGATCCACATCAGCGCGGCAACCGTCAACGACGCGCGCGGCGACTTGTGCGAAATCCGCATCCGCGATACCGGCATCGGCATCAACGATGCGGACAAGGAAATGATTTTCGAAAAACTCTACCAGGTGGGCAAGGTGGAACTGCACTCCTCCGGCAAGACCAAGTTCAAGGGCGGTGGACCAGGCTTGGGGCTTGCCATTGCGGCGGGCATCGTCAAGGCTCACAACGGTAAAATTTGGGTGGAAAGCCCCGGCTGCGACGAGGAAAAACTGCCGGGCAGCACGTTCATCATTCAAATCCCGCTGGCAAAATAAACTCAACCTCCCGAAGGTTCAAAACCATCAGGAGGTTTCATCAAAATCGAAAGGACGGGCGTGCTGCCCGTCCTTTCTTTACCAAATCCACAACGTGAGGAGAAGAGTTATTGAGGCGGGAGGAGAACCGCATCAATCACGTGGATTACACCATTCGAGGCTTCAATGTTGGTGATGATGACCTGGACAGTGTCGTTCAGGTAGACCTTGCCGTCCTTGACCGTGATGGTGATGTCCTTGCCCAGAACTGTCGGGGCGGCGGAGAGACCAACCACATCAGCCGCCATGACTTCACCGGAAACCACATGGTAGAGCAGGATGTCAGTCAACTGCTGTTTGTTCTCAGGCAGGAGCAGGCTAATCGGGAGTCCGAATCGAGGTGCTGTTGCGGTCGAAGTAATTGGTGAAGCGAGTCCGCAGCGGGTCGAGCAATCCGATATGCGCCAGCATCAAAATCGAAAAGGCGGACATTCCAAACAGGAAGAACAGGTCGCCTAAAATGTAGATGGACTTCCCACCCGCAAACACATAGCGAAATACAATCAGCCCCAGTTGAATCAGGCTGGCGACCAGCAGAGGGATTGCAAACGGGCGCAGGTTGTGTCCTTCCACAATCAGGTGCAGTCCCACCAGCGCCGTCAACCCCGCCAGCATGACAAGTACATACTTCCAAAAGCGCCAGAAGTCGTATTGCTGCATATACAGGCGCTCCAGAATTTCGACGTAGAGGTAGCAAATCCCCGCCAGGCAAACCCACATCAAGGCGTTGATGAGAATCGGCAGAATCAAATTCCCGTACACGCGAATCGCCAGCATTGCCGCCAGCCAGCCAACCAGGTAGGAAATGCCCAGCGCAATCACCGCCGCAAACAAGCCAGGGGAGGCGCCTTTGGAGGGCCCGAGGATGTCATACGCCAGTTTGGCTCCGCCGAGCATGGCAATGCTCAGCGCCCCCATGCTGAGGATCAGCATAACCAGGCTCAACATCCCCCGCTGGGAGACGAGATGCCCGTTGCGCGGCTTTGTGGGAGACGGCGATGTACTCTTGCGGTCGTTCATACTGACCTCCTGCCCTGCGATGATGATGTCCAAAATGACAGTGAAATTGCATTATATCTATAAGACTGTGAACAGAGGGATGAAGTTCCCGCCTCCTGCCTGACTTGAGGCGGATGCCGCATCATCAGCCTTTTCCTCCGCCGCAAAAAAAGACTTCCGAAGTCTCGGAGACTTCGGAAGTCTGCATCGCTAAATATGGATTGGGCTGCCGCTTGCGCCGTGCGCCGCCTCCATCAGCACTTCGCTGAGCGTCGGGTGAGCATGGACGTTGCGGGCAATCTCGTGCGGCGTCAGTTCCATCATGCGCGCCAGCGTCAGTTCGGGCAGGAGTTCGGTCACTTCGGGACCGATCATGTGCGCGCCGAGAATCTCGCCATACTTCTCGTCCACCACGATTTTCACGAACCCGCCGTAGTCGCCCAGTCCCAGCGCCTTGCCGTTCGCCTGGAACGGGAAGCGCCCGATCTTGACGGTGTAGCCGCGCTCCTTTGCCTGCGCTTCGGTGAGACCAAACGAGGCAATTTGCGGCTGGCAATAAGTGGCGCGCGGCATCATCTCGTAATCGAGCGTCACCGTCTCCGCGCCCGCGATGACCTCCGCCGCCACGATCCCCATCGCTGAGCCGACGTGCGCCAGCATGAGTTTGCCCGTCACATCGCCGATGGCGTAGATGTTCGCGACAGTGGTCTGCATCTTCTCGTTGATTTCGACGAAGCCGCGCTCGTTGATTTTGACGCCCACCTCCTCCAGCCCCAAGCCTTTGGAATTCGGGCGGAACCCGATGGCGACCAGAGCCTGCTCCGCTTCGAGCGTCGTTTCCTTGCCGTCGGCGGAGACCTTCACCTTCACGCCCGCCGCCGTCGCTTCCACCGACTCGACCTTATGCCCCGTCAGCGACTTGATGCCGCGCTTCTTGAATTCCTTTTCGAGTTCCTTCGAGATTTCCTCGTCTTCGAGCGGCACGAGACGCGGCAGCATCTCGACGATGGTCACGTCCACACCGTAGGCATTCCACACCGTCGAAAACTCCACGCCAATCGCCCCCGACCCGATGACGATCACCGACTTGGGCAGTTTCTCCTGCAAAATCGCCTCCCAATAGGTGACGACCTTCTGCCCGTCCACTTTCCACGCGCCAGGCACCGCCGCGCTCGCGCCTGTGGCGACGATGATGTTCTTCGCCTTGAGTTCGGTGACCTTTCCGTCCTTATTGGTCACGTTGACCGTGTCCTTCGCCTTGAACTTCGCCTCGCCCATGAAGACCGCGATGTTGTTCTTGCGCATCAGGAAGCCCACGCCCTTGGTCAGGCGGTCCGAGTTTTGACGCGAGCGTTTGACCGCCACGCTGTAATCCAGTTTGAGATTCTCGAACGAGAACCCGAAATCCTTACCGCGTTCACGCAGAGTGTGCGCCACTTCCGCGTTCTTCAACAGCGACTTCGACGGAATGCACCCCACGTTCAGGCACACGCCGCCCAGCCATTGCTTGTCCACGATTGCGACCTTCTGTTTGAGTTGCGCGGCGCGAATCGCGGCGACATATCCCGCAGGTCCCGCGCCGATGACGACGACATCGAAATTTTCTGCCATGAGTTAACTCCGTTTGACTTGTTTTGTTCAATTTTACACCACAGACAAGTTCGCCTATCTCTTTTGTGCTGCCATCAGGAACACGGGAAACGTCTTTTGTCTGCCGTTTATTTCTTTTTGAATCTCATACGCCGTTGAAAACCTGACATTCTCAAATCCAATGATTTCCACCCATGCTTGCAATTCGCGCCGGTCAAAACCTTTATGCACATCGGTCGTTCCGTCTGTGTGGAAGGAG
Source organism: Chloroflexota bacterium (assembly GCA_039961775.1). Lineage (GTDB taxonomy): Bacteria > Chloroflexota > Anaerolineae > Anaerolineales > Villigracilaceae > Defluviilinea. The sequence continues at coordinate 37,017 of JABRVZ010000090.1, read as the reverse complement.
CCATCCTCTTTATCCAGGTCTGCCACAATTAAGAAGCCTTTGGGTTCGAGCAGGTCGTGGAACTTTTTCAAAATTCCCCTTGCATCGTGAATGTGATGCAAAACCATCAGCGAATAAGTGATGTGATATTTCTCCACAGGCAGAGGTTCGGTCTCAAGATCGAGCCGAACGGGATGCATATTCGTGACGCCTGAAGCGGCAATCTTCTCTTTCAACACGCTCAACATGCCTTGTGACGTGTCCGCCAGCGTGATCTGACCCAAATCCTCTTGCAGGGCAAAACTCAACAAACCTGTCCCGCAGCCATATTCGAGTGCGTTCATATCGGTTGAAAGCGGCACCGTTTTGCGAATCGCCTCCGCCACCGCGCGGGCGCGTTCCACCTTCTTTGGGTCGGAGTCCCAATCTTTGGCGCGTTCGTCGAAGTTGGTCATGCCCAATTCTCCAGCGTCTCCTTGACCTTCGCCAAAAACCAATCTGCCGACGCGCCATCGAGGATGCGGTGATCGAACACGAACGAGAGATACACCATCGGGCGGATGGCAATCGCGTCATCTATGACCACGACCCGCTTCTGCATCGCCCCGACGCCGAGGATTCCGCACTGAGGCTGGTTGATGACAGGGAACGCGAACAGCGACCCGCTGATGCCGTGATTGGTCAGCGTGAACGTCCCGCCTTTGACTTCATCGGGCTGGAGTTTCTTCGAGCGGGCGCGGTTGGCGAGGTCATTGACCGTGCGCGCCATCGCCAGCAGGGACAAGTTATCCGCGCCTTTGATAACGGGGACGATCAAGCCTTCCTCGCCCAGCGAGGTCGCCATGCCAATGTTGATCGCCTTGTGAAGCAACAAACCCTCGTCCGTCCACGAGGAATTGACAAGCGGATACGCCTTCAACCCCGCCACAATCGCCATCATGAAATACGCCGTAAACGTCAGGTTGACCCCGTCGCGCGCAAAGGCATCCTTGTTCGCGACGCGGTGCTTGACCACGCGGGACATGTCCGCTTCCATCACCGTCAGCACGTGCGGCGACGTATGCTTGGACATGACCATGTGCTCGGCAATCTGTTTGCGGATCACCGTATGCTTAATTAGTTGATCGCCTTCTATTGGCTTCAAGTTTGAAGGTTGGAAGGTTGCAGGTTGAGATATTTGACCTTGGACTTTCAACCTTTGACCTTCAACATAAGCCAGCACATCGTTTTTGGTAATCCGCCCGTTCAATCCCGTCCCTTTTACCTCCTGCAAATTGACTCCATGCTCTGCGGCGATTTTGGCGACAACGGGGGAGATGAAACCTAGTTCTCGGTTGGTGGTTGATGGTTGGTGGTTAGCAGTTTGTGGTCGGGATGGGGTGGCGGCAGGTTGTGCAACAGGGGCGGATGACTGGGTTGCTTTGCCGTCAACCGTCAACTGACCACCGTCAACTGCTTCCCCAGAAGCTCCAATCACCGCGAGCAGTTGCCCCACCTTCGCAGGCGCACCCTCTTCAGCAACAATCTTCAAAACAACCCCGCTTGCAGGCGCAGGGATTTCGGTATCCACCTTGTCGGTGTTCACTTCGAGCAAAGGCTCCAGTTCATTGACCGTATCGCCTTCCTTCTTCAGCCACTTTGTAATTGTTACTTCGTCCACGCCTTCGCCGAGTCGGGGAACTAATACTTTTGTCGCCATAAAATCTCCAGTTGGTGGTTTACAGTTGTTGGTTGATGGTTGGTAGACGGTGGCTTAACGTTGAGGCAAGCTATTCATTAGCGCATAAAGTTTCTTGCGTAAGCCTTGGATTTGCTCATCCATAACATCAATATCTTCTTTGGTAATGTAACCAAATTCTTGTGCTAGAACAAGCTGTGTATCGACTTCAGCCAACGAGCCAAGAGCGATATGCAGGAAGCGGCGGAAATCGCCAGGTGATTTTCGGGCTTGGCCTTCGGCGATATTGGATGGGACAGAGACAGCGGCACGGCGAATCTGGTCGGCAAGGGCGTAAACTTCCTGACGGGGAAATTTTTCCGTGAGTTTATAAACGGCCTTGGCGAGTTTAATGCCATCCTGCCACACGATCAACTCGCGGTAATTTCTGGCGGGCGTTTTATTGTTGTCCATGCTGTCAACCACCAACTTTCAACTGTCAACGAAACAGCGGATACGCTGTCGGGTCTACCTCATTCATCATCTCATAAACTGTATCAAAAATCGTCTCCGCATTCGGCTTCGACCAGTAATCTCCATCACTTCCATACGCAGGACGATGGGGTTTGCCTGGGAGGGTGCGCGGGGGAGAATCCAAGTGGAAGTAGCCGCCTTGTTTTTCGATGACTTCCTGCATCATATACGCCGTCGCGCCACCTGGCACATCCTCATCCACAAACACAATGCGGTTGGTCTTCTTCAGCGACTCGACGATGCGCCCCTCGACATCGAACGGCAGCAGCGACTGCACGTCAATCACCTCGACCTCGATGCCCGCCTTGCTCAACTTCTGCGCCGCATCGAGAGCGATACGGCAGCACGCGCCATACGTGACCAGCGTCACATCGTTCCCCTCGCGGAGCACCTCAGGCACGCCCAGCGGAACCGTGAACTCGCCAATGTTATCAGGCAGGCGCTCCTTCACGCGGTAACCGTTCAACACCTCCACCACCACCGCAGGCTCGTCGCATTTCAACAGCGTGTTGTAGAACCCTGCGGCGCGCGTCATATCGCGCGGCACCAGCACGTTCATCCCGCGCACGAGATGGATGATGCCCGCCATGAGCGAACCCGAATGCCACACCCCCTCCAGCCGATGCCCGCGCGTGCGGACAATCACAGGCGCCGCCTGCCCGCCCGCCGTGCGCCAGTGCAGAGTCGCCAAATCATCGGACATCAGTTGCAGGGCGTAGAGCAAATAATCGAGATACTGAATTTCGCAAATCGGTCGCAGCCCGCGCATCGCCATCCCAATCGCCTGCCCCAAAATCGTCGCCTCGCGGATGCCCGTATCCGTCACGCGGTACGCGCCATATTTTTCCTGCAAACCCTTGAAGCCCTGGTTCACATCGCCGAGCCTGCCCACATCCTCGCCAAATGCGATCACGCGCGGGTCGCGCGCCAGCATCGCATCGAACGCGGCGTTCATCACCTCGAAGCCGAACACCGTCGGCGACGACTCGGAATACGCAGGCTTGACCTCCCTCACCTTCAACGCGCTCCCCGAATACAGATGCGAACCGTACCGTTCCAGATTGACCGCGTCCTGCTCATGCTTCCATTGGATGAGGACCTGCTTGGACGGATGCTCCTCATCACGCAGGATTCGCAGCGCCTCGTGCGCCGCGGCGTGAATATCCCGCCTCGTCACCGACGGGAGGTTTGCCAGCCGTTCCCGAACATTCGCCAACTCTGACGCATGACTCGACGTAGCGGCGATTTCGTCCAGCATGTCCATCACCTGCGCGCGCTCTTCGAGAATCGGGTTGAGGTACGCTTCCCATGCCAGTTTGCGGATTCCCTCCACAGCCTCGTAGTCGGCTTTTTCGAGGGCGGCAAGTTCGGGGTCCGAAATGACGCGGTTTTCGATCATCCACTCGCGCATCTTGCGGATGCAGTCGAATTCCTCCTCGAACTTGAGTCGTTCGGGAGTCTTGTAGCGCTCGTGCGAGCCGCTCGTGCTGTGTCCCTGCGGCTGGGTGACCTCGACGACATGCACCAGCGCGGGGATGTGATACTCGCGGGCGGTCTCGGCGGCGGCGGCGTAGGTTTCGAGCAGGGCGGGGTAATCCCAGCCGCGCACCTGATAGAGGTCGTAGCCGTGCAGGCATTCGGGTTCGGGACAGGGTTCGCGCTGAAAGCCGCTCAGAATGGCGGAGATGTTTTCCTTGACCATCTGAAACTGGTTGGGGACGGAGATGCCGTAGCCGTCGTCATAGACCGTGATGACGGCGGGCGCTTTGAGTACGCCAATAGCGTTGACGCTTTCCCAGAACATGCCCTCGGCGGTGGAGGCGTTGCCGATGCTGGCAAACGCCACCTCGTTGCCGCTGCGCGAAAATTGGGTGAAGCCCTTGAGTTCTTCCAGATGACGGTACACCACCGAGGCGTACGCCAGCCCCACCGCGCGCGGCATTTGCGTTCCCGTCGGCGAAACATCGGCGGCGGAGTTGAACATCTCGGTCTGGCTCTTCCATGTGCCGTCGGGGTTGAGGTAGCGGCTGGCGAAATGCGCGTTCATCATGCGCCCGCCCGAATTGGAGTCGTGATTCACGTCGGCGTGGGCGTAGAGTTGGGCAAAAAATTCCTGGATGCTCATCACCCCAAGCATGAACATCCAGGTCTGGTCACGGTAATAACCTGAGCGCCAGTCGCCTTTGCGGAAGGCGCGGGCAATAGCGAGGTTGGCAAGCTCCTTGCCGTCGCCGAAGATGCCGAACTTCGCCTTGCCGCTCAACACCTCGCGCCGACCGATAAGCGAAGCCTGCCGCGATTGGTAAGCAAGGCGGTAGTCCTGGATGATTTCTTCTTTTTCGAGGGGAAGGTGAACAGAGCCCTTCTTTTTGGGCATGTCTCTCTCCTTTGGCGGAAGTATGGGAAGATTATAACAAAACCACAACCGCGCAACTCCAAATCGGCGGTTGCGGCTATAATTCCACCCGATGAGTTCCGTTACCATCCCGGTCCAGACGAAAGAGCCGCACCCGCATCTGCGCGCGATGAACATGTTCCGCGACCTGTCCGCCGTCGCCGACCTGATCGAACTGTGCTTTGCCGAGACGATGGACAACGACGGGCAGCGCTACATCGCCGATATGCGCCGCGCCAGCCGCGACAATGGCTTTCTCAAATGGGCGTCGAACATGACGGAGAACGCCACCCTGCCAATGACAGGATTCGTCTGGGAGGAAGACGGGCGCATCGTCGGCAACGCCAGCATCATCCCCTTCCGCGAGCGGAGCAAACGCATCTACCTCATCGCCAACATCGCCGTCCACCCCGACTACCGGCGGCGCGGCATTGCCCGCGCCCTCACCCGCCGCGCCATGACCTATGGCTGGGACAAAAAAGCCGCCGCGCTCTGGCTTCACGTCCGCGACGACAACCCCGCCGCCATCCGCCTCTATCAGGAACTGGGCTTTGAAGAAGTCGCCCGCCGAACCACCTGGACGGCGAAGCCCGACCCGCATCTCTCCCAACCTTTTTCGGACATTCAAATCGTCCCGCGCCATCCGCGCTTTTGGGCGCAACAACAGGACTGGCTTCGCCGCCTCCACCCCGACGCCCTAGCCTGGTACCGCGCCTTCAACTTCAACGCCCTGCGGCCCGGTCTCGTCAACTGGCTGTACCTGTTCTTCGTGGATGTAAACATCAAGCATTGGGCGGCGGTGCGCGGCGACACGCTGCTTGCCACATTGTCCTGGGTGCCGCATGGGGGGAGAGTAGAGCCGTTGATTGCGGCAACCGGCGAAAGGTCGGCGGCAGAAGCGCTGGCGCAGTTGCTCCTCCATGCCCGCCGCGCGTTGAGCGGTCAATCCCGTTTGTCCATCGAACATCCCGCCGGCGAATTGACCGAAGCCTTCCTTGCCGCCGGCTTCAGTGAGCGCCGCACCCTGCTGTGGATGCGCGCCGAACCTGCAACCGCCGGCGTCCTTTCCCGTACTTAATCGTAACGACATTTCAAGGATAGGACGTACGCATAATCGGCATCCTCTACCGTCAATTACCTGTTCAGCGCGCTGGAGAACGCGCTCTTCACAAGGTTTTGCGTAAGTCCAAAAGGAGTAAAAATGACAAGATTTATCCTGCGTTTGCTCATCAACGCCGTAGCCCTGTACCTGGCGATACTGATTGTGCCGGGGCTCGACCTGCAAAGCAACATGGTTTCGCTCATCTGGCTGGCGCTGATCTTCGGCGTCGTCAATGCCCTGTTCCGCCCTCTGCTCAAATTCCTCACCTGCCCGCTGATTTTGCTGACGCTCGGCTTGTTCACTCTGGTCATCAACACCTTCCTGTTCTGGCTGACCAGCGTCATCGGTCAGTGGTTCGGCATTGCGCTGGTCATCAGCGACCCGGTCTGGTGGAACGCCTTCCTCGGCGGGTTGATCGTCAGCATCGTGAGCGTCATCATGACGATGATTCTGAAGGACGAGTTGAAGGGCAGGCGATAAATCCCGAAAGGGTGAATCAAAAAAGGGACGGCTCGAACAGACCGTCCTTTTTTTTCATCCTATTACCGATTACCCTTCAAATAACCCCGGCAGACCGCCCGCCGGTTTTGCCATCCGCACCGCGCGCAGGATTGCCTCCGCCATCACCTCCGCCGCAAACGCGCCGACTGTAGTGACATCTGCGCCGCGCGCGCCAGTGGACAGGGCAAAGATGGCGTCGCCGTCGAGCATGGTATGCGCCGGGCGAACGACACGGGCAATGCCATCCTGCGCCATTTGCGCCACTTTTGCCGCCTGCGCCTTGGTCAGCCGCGCATTCGTCGCCACTACCCCGATGACCGTGTTGGCGCGCGTCGCCAGCCCGAGCAAAGCCCGCCCCAGCGGCTTTCTCATCATCGCCAGCGTATCGGCAAAATACTCCTTGCCGCCCACGCGCAACGGACCGACCTTCCCGGAGCGGAGCCCGGCGATAATTGCGCCTGTTTTGGGATCCACCACATCGCCCCACGCATTGACGGCGACCAGCGCTCCCACCACCACACCGCCGCCAATCGTCATGGAAGCGGTTCCGACTCCGCTCTTGGTTGCGAGGCTCGTCCCGAACATTTTCCCCACTGAAGCCCCCGCTCCCGCGCCCACATTCCCCTCCGCGGGGGCGGCGGAAGAGGCTGAGGCGGCGGCAAGGTATCCCATGCCGGCATCCGGACGAACGTCAGCGCGACCGAGGTTCAAATCGAAGAGAATGGCGGAGGGGACGATGGGCACTTTCGCCGCGCCGGTGTTGAATCCGATTTTGTTTTCTTCCAGATATTTCATCACGCCGCCGGCGGCATCCAGCCCAAAAGCCGACCCGCCCGCCAGGACAATGGCATGAACCTTTTCCACCAGGTTCAGCGGCGAGAGGAGGTCGGTTTCGCGGGTGCCGGGGGCGCTGCCGCGCACGTCCACGCCTGCCACCGCTCCTTTGCGGCAAAGGATGACGGTGCAGCCGGTGAGCGCGTCGTTATCCTGCGCGTGACCCACTTCGATGCCGCGCACGTCGGTGATGGCGTTTTTAAGTTCCATGTTTCAATTCTCCGCCGCCGGGCACACAGAAGGGTTCAAGGGGAAGAAATGCGTGAAGGAACGCATTCTACGCACGCAGGCGTCACGCCAGGCTGCGGACAAGTTCGAGAAATTCCTGCCACTCCTCTTCGAAGAAGTGCACGGTGACGTTGTTCAACTCGATGTGATAGGTGGTTTCGCCATCGGGTTCTTCGGCTTTCCAGGCAAAGTAGTTATCGGTCTCGGCGATGGTTTCAGTTTTGGGTTCGTTATGATTGTTGCTCATTTGGCTTCTCCTTTTTGGCTTCTCGTGCGGGTTTTGTTCTGGCAAAGCGCAGTTTGATGGATTGCAGTGCGCTTTTGATTAATTCACTGATGCTGGATGGCGGCGGCACTTCCTCCTCTTGAGTCCAGGGGTCGAGGTCGAACATTTTACGCATGACATACCTGCCCAGCAGGAGGAAGGTGGCAAGGAAGGGCGCGGCGATGACCACGCCCAGCAGTCCCAGCAGGTTGGCGGCGATGAGGGCGGCAATCAGCACGGCGGCGGGATGCACCTTCAAGGTCCGCGCCATGATGCGGGGAGTGATGAAATTGTCCATGAACCAGTCAACGACCGAGGTGGTGATGACCACAATCAACATGTAGGTCAGGGCGCTATCCTGCAATCCGAACGGTTTGACCGGCTGGAAGTAGGTGACCAGCGCCATGATGATCCACGTTATGGCGGGACCGATGTAGGGCAGGAATTTCGCCAGCCCCGCCAGAAAGGCGATGCCGATGGCATACCGCACCCCCAGGGCAGGCAGGAGGATGGAGTAGATGACCAGCGCCAGCAGGAAGATGATGATTTGCCCGCGCAGGAAGGCGTTCCAGATGCGGCTGAGTTCGCCGCCCAGCCTTCTCAGGTCTTCGGTGTAGCCGGGGATGTCAACCTTGAGGATGTTTTCACGCAGACCGCTGCTTTCAGACATGACGAAGTACGAAACGGTGAGGATGAAAAGCGTCCAGCCGATGGTAGTTGCCGCTCCGCCCGCCAGTGTGCCGACCAGTGTGCCGGTTTGCCCCAGCAGAGACTGGAGCATGGGAAGCACCTGCTGGCTGACGGCGTTGAGATCGAAGTTCCGCATATCCAGGGTAAACGGACCAATGACAAAGACCTGCGTGGACAGGTCGGAAATGTACTTCGGCAGATCGCGCACGATGCCTTGAATGGAATTGACCAGGCTTTGCACCTGTCCCACCAGCCCCACGCCGCCCCAGGTAAGCAAACCAACCAGAATGACAAGGATCAGCAGATAAACGATGTTGACCGCCAGTTTCCAGGGGATATGCAGTCCCTTTGCCAGCGCGGCAGTCACCGGATGGAGCAGGTAGGTGATGATGAAAATCATCAACAGGGGCGGAATCAAATTAGAAAACCGATAAATCAAAAAAGCCGCAACGCCAAACATTCCCAAGCCTACGAGCAGTTTGGTCGTGGCGCTCCAGCGCGGCGAGACGGTGACATCCTGTGACATTGAGTAATCTCCAAACTTTATCCTATTCTAGTCAAGAGGGGTGGGTTTGGCAACCATGAATAAAAAATCCCCGCAGGGCACAGCGCCTTGCGGGGAAACAGATTCGAAAATCAACATCCGCCGAGGAATGGGAAGAATGTGCACCACAGGTAATTGGCGTCAATATACCAGAGGAAGCCGGCGCACAAACAAATGAAGAATAACACTGCCACCGCGATGATGATGGGCAGGATATTCATCCGCCGTGCAGGAGCAGGCGTGGATGGCGGCGCAGAGGAAGATGGCGCAGGGCTGGCAGGCACACTGCCCACATAATCGGCAGGTGGAGGCGGAACGGCGGCAGGGCGCGAGAGCGAGGGTGCAGCGGCGGCGCGCGGCGACACCATCGTCGCACCGGGATCGTTGGTCGTCACCTCGTACACCAGCACAATCTGCTCGCCCAGCGAAACGACCTCCCCCGCTTTCAAAACGCGCGGTCCCGCCAGGCGTTGCCCGTTCACAAACGTCCCGTTGGTCGAACCGAGGTCTTCCAGCACATACTTCCCGCCCTGAAAAGTCAGACGGGCGTGGCGGCGCGAGACTTCCGCATCATTGATGACAATTTCATTGGACGAGTCGCGCCCGATGTTCAATTGACTTCCTTCCAGAAGAAATGTCGCGCCAGGCGTTGGTCCCTGCCGCATAATCAGTTGAAATTGAGACGCCATAATTTCTCCTTGTAAATGAGAATAACATAAGTCTAAAGGTATCAGAGAAAAAAGTCAACGGCGCGACGGTACACTTGACATGAACATCCGCGAGGATACAATCGAAGCGGAGGCAATATGCACACCCTTCCCATTCCCGACTTTTTCGATGCCGCCGGCGTTGGCGCCGTCTGGCGGGTCCCTTACGAAGAACGCGCCGGGCAGGCGCGAGAGTGGGCGCGTCGTCACGGACTTCAGCCTGCTTCCACCGACCGGAGCCGCACCTGGCTTCTGCTGATTGACGTCCAAAACACCTTCTGTGTTCCGGAGTACGAGCTTTTCGTCGGCGGGCGGAGCGGGCGCGGCGCGGTGGACGATAACACGCGCCTGTGTCAATTCATCTACCGCAACCTGGGCAACATCACCCACATCACCGCCACCATGGACACCCATAAAACCATGCAGGTTTTCCACGCCATCTTCTTTGTGGATGCAAACGGAGACCACCCCGCCCCCTACACCGACATCCACCTCGCCGACCTGCGCGGCGGCAAATGGACCTTCAACCCCGCCCTCGCTTCGCAATTCGGCATCGCCCCCGAATACGGTCAGCAGATGATGCTCCACTATGCCGAACAACTGGAGAAAAAAGGCAAATATGCCCTCACCATCTGGCCCTACCATGCCATGCTGGGCGGCATTGGTCACGCGCTGGTCTCTGCGGTGGAGGAGGCGCTCTTCTTCCACTCCATCGCCCGCGCCGCACAATATGACATCGAAATCAAAGGCGACAAGCCCTTCACCGAGAACTACTCCGCCATCGGTCCCGAAGTGCTGAGCGGTCCCATGGGCGAGATGCTCGGCGCGCGCAACACAAAGTTCATCGAACAATTGCAGCAATTTGACCGGCTTATCATTGCCGGGCAGGCAAAGTCCCACTGTGTCGCATGGACCGTTTCGGACCTGCTGGAGGATATTCAGGCAACCGACCCCGCCCTGGCAAAAAAGGTTTACCTGCTCGAAGACTGCGCTTCGCCGGTAGTCGTGCCCGGCGTGGTGGATCACACTGACGCGGCAGACGCGGCATTCCAGCGGTTTGCACAGGCAGGGATGAAAATTGTGAAATCCACAGATGAAATTTGGTCATAATATCAACCTGTTTGCTTTTTAGTCGTTGTTTGAAAACCCTTAGAAGCGTAGGACACGTTCTCTAACGCGTCCGTCGGCGTAACATCTGTCCCAGTGGCGGCGTCAGGGGAGAACGCCAGGGACACGCAAGAATCTCTAGCAAATTTCGTCCGACCGCTTATACAGATACACAGGTAACGTACACAAGAAACAAGGTCCTATGTCTATTTTCGATAAAAATCGCCTGACGAACGAAACCTTCAAGCTCGACATCGAACGCATGCGCCGCGGCTGGTATTCCGACAAATACTTCGAAAACATCGGTCGCATGCTCACCGCCCTCGCAGCCGAGGGATACACTTATTCGGGAAAATATCACAACCTGCCGCCGGCCATGTCGCCGGAAGAGATTGCCGTTGGTGACATCGAGGTGGAAATGCAATGGTTCACCCGCCGCGCCGGCAAAACCATTGTCGTGGGCGTGGACAAGGCGCTCGCCATGCTCCGTCACTGCACCGGCTATTGGGATGGCGGGAATTTCGTGGACACCTCCAGCCAGTTGGAAGTCTGGGCGGTGCACGACGGGACCATCGTCGAATCGGACGGGAATCCCCTGCACGTGGAACCGGTCATCAAAGTGCGCGGGCGCTACCGTGACTTTGCCCTGCTCGAAACCCCCACCCTCGGCATCCTCACCCGCGCCAGCCGCGTGGCGACAAATGTGTACGAGACGCTCGTGGCGGCGCACGGCAAACCGGTGCTGTTCTTCCCGGCGCGCTTCGACCTGCACGAAGTCCAGGCGGCAGACGGCTACGCCTACAACATCGCCGTCCAGCGCTTCAACCGGGACTATGTGCATGAACTGGGTCCCTTCGTCTCTACCGACGCTCAGGGAGACTGGTGGGGCGGCGCGGGCGGCGGGACGGTTGCTCATGCCGCCATCGCTTCATTCCTCGGCGACACAGCAGAAGCAATGATGCAGTTTGCGCGCATTTTGCCGGCGCGCATTCCGCGCATTGCGCTGGTGGATTTCAACAACGACTCGGTGCGCGATTCGCTGCGCGTGCTGGAGGCGATGTTCACCAAGTACAGGGAGTTGAAAGATGCTGGCGACGACGCCGAAGCCGCCAAGTATGTCTTATATGGCGTGCGGCTGGATACCAGCGGAAGCGTGCGTGACGTGTCGGTGGCGCCGCTGGGCGACCCGGCGCTCGATCTCGGCGTTAACCCGCGGCTGGTGTTCAACGTCCGTCAGGCGTTGGATTCGGCTTGGGAATCGTGGAGCCTGCCCGAGGTCTGGAAAGAGGCGGCGCGGTCGTATTGCCGGAATGTGAAGATTGTCGTCTCCGGCGGGTTCAATCCAGAAAAGATTCGCAAGTTCGAGAAGTTGGGGGTGCCGGCAGATATTTACGCGGTCGGTTCGTGGCTGTTCAACAATAACGGTTCGACGGTGACCGATTTCACGGCGGATGTGGTGCGCGTGAAAGTGCATGGCAAATGGATTGACATGGCAAAGGTGGGGCGCAAACCGCTCGATAACCCGAACCTGGAACGGGTGTGGTGATTTACAGGCTGCAGAGAAACTCGAGGAAAGAAAGAGGGTCTGATTCAGGGTAATACAATACAATTTGCTGCCCTGAATGCGAGCGCAGGGGCTGTGAGAGAATGGAGACGCTTCGCTCAGCGTGAAAGCGTCTCCTGGAATTACAGAAACTTGAATTTTGCGGCGAGGAGAATTTTATGGAGCAGCGTACAAAAATCGGTTATCTGGTTGGCGGCGGGTTGAAGGAGAATTTCAGAGTGAGACTCACCGTCTCGCCTCAGGAAATTCAAGAAGGGGCGTTTGTGGTGATTCAGTCGGGCGAGTGGAATTATTACGGCATCGTGACAGATATTCAACTCGGCGCCACAGATCCGCGCTTTGCAGATGAGCAAATGGAGGGACGTTTCCCGGCGCATATCTCGAAGGCGCTGCAGGGGCAGACGTTGTATGCCAATTTAGAGGTGCTGCCAAACTTGATGCTGGAGGTGGGGCCCGAACCGGGGACGCCGGCGTATCAGCAATGGCGCGGCAAAATTGAGGCGGGGTTGAAGGATGAACCGCGCATTTTGCCGGTCAAGAATGTGCCGCCGCATCACGCGCAGGTGTTTTTAGCGGACGCAGGGGACATCGCCGAAATCTTCGGCGACCCGAGCGAGAAGGGCAATTTCATCATCGGGTACACGCGCGAGCAGAATCATCCCGTGTGCATTGATTTGGAGAAGTTCGTGCAGAGGTCGTCGGGCGTGTTCGGGGCGACGGGCACGGGCAAGTCGTTCCTCACGCGGCTGGTGCTGGCGGGGTTGATGCACTACAACAAAGCCTCGGTGTTCGTGCTGGATATGCACAACGAGTATGGCTTCGACGATGTGGCGTCGGATACGAAAAAGCCCGTGACGGGACTGAAGACCAAATTCAAGTCGAAGGTGCGAATCGTCGGCTTGGGAGCAGGGTCAACGATTCGGGGGCAGGCTCCGGACTTTAATCTGGAAATCTCGACGGGAGACATTTCCACAAGCGACATCGAAACGCTGACGCGCGAACTGAACTTGCGCGAAACTGCGCCCACCGTCTTGAACGCGTTGTACACTTCGTTTCGGGAGGATTGGTTTGCGCGTTTCAGGGTGATGAACCGCGAAGAAATTGAGGTGGAAGATGAGAAGGGGAAAGTAAAACGTGTACCACACCCCGACAGCGTGGCGGCATGGGCGGGCGCAAACGGCGTGAATGTGATGGCGGCGGAGGCGCTGCACGATAAACTGCGGCGTCTGTTCAGCAAGCCATATATTACCGAGAAGCCCGCGGCGGACAGCGTGAAGGAAATCATCACGTCGCTGGAGAACGGTCAGCATGTGATTCTTTCGTTTGGGGAGCATGAAACCGATTTGGATTACCTGCTCGTGTCGAACCTGCTGACGCGAAAGATTCGCGCCGCATGGGAGCATAAGACCAACGCGTTCCGCACACACGGCAAAGAGGAACCGCGTCCGCTGGTGATTGTGGTGGAGGAGGCGCACAAACTGCTCAACCGCGAGATGGCGGCGCAGACGACCTTTGCGACCATCGCCCGCGAACTGCGCAAGTATTACGTGACGCTGTTGATCGTGGATCAGCGCCCGTCGCAAATTTATGACGAGGTGATGTCGCAGTTGGGGACGCGCATCTCCGGCTGGCTCGGCGACGAGGACGACATCCACGCCGTGCTTTCGGGTCTGGCGGGACGGGAGGCGTTGCGCGGCATGCTGGCGCGACTCCAACCGAAGGAGGAGGTTCTGCTCCTGGGCTGGGGAGTTCCCATGCCCCTGCCGGTGCGGTCGAGACGGTATGACGAGGAATTCTGGAAGGAGTTGCTGGGAGGGAGGGAAAAGAGGAGCAAGGAGCAGAATTTGAAAGAGTTGGGGTTCTAAACGAAAAGACCAGCCTGCTTATCGGCTGGTCTTTTGTGTTGTGCCGCGATAGGTTACGCCTCCACCACCTCATAGTCGTGGGTGATTTCAACGGCGTCCTTGAGCGTGGCGTACACCGAGCAATACTTCTCTTCGCTGAGTTGAATAGCCTTGGCGAGTTTTTCCGGGTCAATTCCTTTGCCAACGGCTTGATAGTGAAGATGGATTTTGCGGAAGCGCCAGGGCGGGTCGTCGTCCTGCACGCTTTCGGCGGTCACGTTGAGTTGCCGAAGGTCGGCGCGTTGTTTTTTCAGGATTTCGACCACGTCGTGGGAGGAGCATCCAATCAGCGACATGGGGAGCAGGTCTGAAGCGCTGACTCCGTTCGGTTTCTTCATGACGATTCGATAATCATCCCTGTCGCTGAGGATGAATTGGTTTTCGGAATTCCAGTTGAGACGTACGGTTTTCGTTGCCATGTTGTCCTTGTAGAGGTTCGAGGGTGGAAAATTACTTGGGTTTGGGAGTCAGGTAATGGTCCAGGTTGAGGCGTTTGAAGAGGCGCTCGCGCACGTCTTCGGGGAGGTCGGGCTTTTCGAGGGGAGTCTGCACGAGGTCAATCGTCCGTTTGGTGGTGTTCAAAACGATGCGGCAGTTGTCGCACTCGGCAAGATGTTTTTCGAGTTCGTGGCAGAGTTCGGGGTTGAGGTCGCCGTCAATGTATGCCGAGAGAGAGCCCAGCAGTTCTTCGCATTTTGTGTGGGTGTGTTCGGTCATTTCTCGCTCCTCGCCGTCAGGCGTTCACTGTAATAAGCAGAGAGTTGTTCGCGCAACGCCATGCGGGCGCGCAACAGGCGGGTCTTGACGTTGGTTTCGGTCAGGTTCAGGGCTTCGGCGGTTTCTTTGATGGATAAACCTTCGACATCGCGCAGCAGAAAAACAATGCGGAGGGATTCGGGCAACTGATTGACGGCGGCATCGAGGACTTTTTTTCCTTCGCCCGAGAGCAATTCGTCCTCTGGAAGAGCGCTCCAATCCACGATTTGGGTTGGTCGCAAATCTTCAGCCTCTTCTTCACCCTCGACATCTTCCAGATTAACTTCCGGCTTCTTCTTGCGGATGAGCATCAGCGCTTCGTTTGCGGCGATGCGGTAGAGCCACGTCGCCAGGCTGGAGCGTCCCTCGAAGTGTTGGATGTGGGTGAGAGCGTTGAGGAAAGTGTTTTGGAGAACGTCCTCCGCGTCTTGTGGATTGCCGAGCATGCGCAAGCCGAGACGGTAGATTGGGCTGGAATACTCGTCCACGAGGCGGGCAAATTCGGCGCGGTCTCCGGCGATGAGCGCTTCCAGCGAAATTTCGTTCGGCGTTGTCTTGTTCATTAGATGCAATCCATGTGAAAAAGTTGCAATGGCGGAGGGGAATCTTACTTGAGCAGTTTTTGAATTCGTTTCTTCCAGCGTTTTGGCCGTGCGATGTTTTCGAGGAGAGGTTCGGGCAGGAAGAAGAAGGCTGCCCGCAGGAAAAGTTCCAGTTTGCGGGTGAGGCGGGCGGACGTCATCCTTGGGCGGATAAGTTTACCATCTGCCAATTGATGCGTCGCATCCAAAATGGTGTAGCGGATGTTCCCCTGTCCGCCGGCGAGACGGATGTTTTCGTTCGTTTCGGGGTGTTCGTAATGCGGCTTGCCGCCGGGCAGGTGAGAGTAATCGTGGTTTTGATGGACGATCACCACCGAGGGCGTGCAGTCTATCACTGCCCAGCCTTCTCGACGGGCTTTGTAAATCATCCAGTTATCCCAGCCTGCGCGGCCGATGGCAAAGGGAGGGATTTCCTGGAAAGCGGAAAGCGGAAAGACGAAGAAGTCGGAGCCTGCGGGGCGATGAAGTTTGCCCTGACGCTGGACGATGGATCGCAGACGGTTCTCCCAGCCTTCCGTAAATTCGATGGGGTGAGTGACATCCAAGTCCCAGCGTTGGCTGAGGAGGACGAACTTATCTTTGAGTTTGGCAGCTTGTTTCACCGTTTGCACAAAGTCGGGCATGAGAAGGATGTCCGCGTTGATGATGCAGAGCAGGCTGCTGTTTGAGTTTTCGCGGGCAAGTTGAAACATGGAGGAAATGAGCGGGGTGCCCGATTCGTTCCGCGCCACGTGGGGGATGTGCTTCACGCTCATTTCGCGCGCGGTTTCGGCGACACCTGCCTCTTCGCCGAGCAGAATCACTTCGACATCGGGAAGGAGAGTCCATGACCGAATCGCGTTGCGTTGAATCAGCGCGATGTGTGGGTCGGTGAAGGGTTTGGGGGTGGAGAATAAAGTGAGCAGTGGCACAGTAATCAGTAATCAGTGAGCAGTTATCAGTGACCAGCGGCGCGCTGGTCAATATCCTTGAGGGTTTTGTGCTGGACGCCAGCATTGATCTTCATCAATTCGGGGTTTTCGTGGACTAAATTCAGAACGTCCTTCCACGAAAAATCATCACGCCCATCGAAGCGGGCATAGACCTGACGAATGAATTCCAGGTCTTCGGCGGTGTCCACCGTCCAGCGGTATTCGCCGAAGTCGGTGGGGTGATTCAACAGGGCGACTTTAAATCCGCGAGGAGAAACCCCTTCAGACCGCTGACGGTTGACGATGGACAGTTCAACACCTTCGTAAAAATACGGCATGACGTGTTCGCGCTGGTGAGGTTCTTTTGCCTCTTTCCAGGCTCGTTCCAATGCGGTAAACCTGCAGGCTTCCACGTCCAAGCCGATGGGGTATGTCCGCTGCCAGGGTGGCGGGAGGCGGTTGCAGACAAAGTCATAGTCGCCTTCGAGGAGGGTGTTGACCACATCGTCAATCAACGCGGGGTCAATGACGGGACAATCCGCCGTAATTCGCACCACCACGTCTGCCTGCGCCTGTTTCGCGGTTTGATAGTAACGGTCCAGCACGTCGAACAGGCTGCCGCGTGTGAAAGGGATTCCGCTGAAGCCGCAGTATTCGGCTACGGGGTCGTCGGAGGGGTCGGTTGTGGTGGCGAACAAGGTTTGGGAAACAGAAGCAGACCGCGAGGTCCGAATGAAGACGCGCTGTAACATAGGTTGACCCGCGATGTCTGCGAGGATCTTGCCAGGCAAACGCGATGAGGACATGCGTCCCTGAATGATGGCAATAACGTTTGACTTCATAGTAAAAATTTACCACAGAGATCACGGAGTACACAGAGATTTCTTTTGAGAATCAATTGGCTCCGTGTTCTCTGTGCGCTCTGTGGTGGATTATTCCTTGTCACTTTCAAACGGAATCGGCTGGGGGATGACGAATCCTTTTTCTCTAAATTTTTCAACATACTCGCGCACTGTCCAATAATCGAGACCGACCTGTTCGGCAATATCGAAAATCGTGTGCTGACCTTCAAAGCGCATCATGATTTTTTCGATGGCGCGGTTGAGCGCCCAGTTCTCGCGCCAATCCACCCAGAGACCGTGACCGCTGAGAAAAACGGGACCGCGGAAGGTACGCTTCGGAACATAGTTCGTAGCGTAGATGCGGATGATCTGCTCGGCAATCTCCGCCGCGCCGACGAGCATATCTTCGTGCATGATGTCGAGGTTATCGTCGGTGGTATGATACTCGTCGTAGGGGAAACGGTTGAGCGAGATGCACGGCACATTGACGCCCGGTCCGTTGATGACGCGTTCATCGTTGGCGGGGGCGGCGGCGAAATCGCGTTCATCGTGAGGCGTATCGCGCAAAACGTAATCGGTAATTCGGTCGAGGAGGTGATTGTGTTGGCGAGTGTGATGCCACGCGATTTTGTTTTTGTTGCCCGTCATCTCCATGAAGATACCGCCGCGCAGATTTGGGATGAGTGACTCGTTGTGCGCGAGCCAGGCGATGGTGCCGATGGTCTCGGGTCCAAACCAAAAGCGGACGCTCATCGAGCCGGCAGGAAGCGGAGTCTCCGCCAGCCGCCGCGCCAATTCGATGGCGCTGACCACGCCCGCGCCGTCGTCGTTGGCTTGCATGGGGTGACAGGTATGCGCCTGCACGAGGAACTCGCCCGCTTCGGGGTTCGGTCCGCCTTGCGGATGAATGACCGCCGTGGCGACCTTGAATCCCTGCGCCGGATCGGTGACAAATTCAGACTTGACAACGGCGTGGTATTTTTTGTCGCGCGGGAGTTTATCAAAAGTGTTTTTTGGCAGGCAGAAGCCCCAGTCTCGTTCGTAGTATTTGAAAATCCACGGCACGGCATGCGGGCGTTTCTCGTTGAAATACAAATGCGGCTGGAGTTCTTCGAAGGTCAATACTTTATCAACGGGCAGAGAATACGAAACGATGTGAAGCGGATTGTCCTTGAAGTCCACGATACGCTCGCCGTCTTCCGTTTCGAGATACGCCTCATGGACAACGTACCGCTCGGGCACTTTCCACGTCCAGACGGGAGTCAGTGGTGCGTAGGTCTCGATGGTGTAGTTAGACGAGTCGGGCATGTACGAGCCGACGATCTCCAGCGTCTTGTCGTGGTCATCCGAAGCAAGCGTTCGATGTAACGGAAAAAATTCGGCAAGGATGGATTTGAGGGACCGGTAGGGTTTCATGCGGTTTACGATTTACGATTTACGATTTACGATTTGCGATTTGCGATTTTAGATTATCCGACACAACAATCACTTTCCACTGTCTACTCATCCTTCTTGATGTAATACAACAAATGCGGATCACGCTTCATCTCGCGCGCTGTGAACGCATAGACTTCATTCGCCTTCATCAACTTCACATCCGCCTCGCCGATCTTGCGGATTTTCACAATTCCCGCCTTCTCCATCAACTCACCCATCGGGTTGACCTCCGTCACGACGCCCTTGTCAATATCGCGCACCAGCATCTCGAACGTATCGGTGTACGTGACCCCGTTCTCGTCCGTCACCTGCCCCGTGAACTGCTTCAAATAGCGGTAATCCACACCCTCCATCTGCTCGATGTGATGGAAGAACGTCATGCTGTTCGTGTACGACAAGCCGATGACCATAATCTTACCGTCCAGGTCACGCAACTTTCCGAACACCGAGTTGCGTTCATACGCGCTCTTATATCGCAGGCTCCCCAGCATCTCAGCGTGCTTCCCCAACACTGCAAACGAATAGAACGGATGAAACACCCGCTTCGCGCGCGGGTCGGTTCGCACCAGTTCGGTCAACACGCCCATCTTCGACGGCGTCGTGCGCACATCCCACGGCTCGCCCTTGTTAAAGCCGAAATTGAACGTGGGCATAATCAACGTCCCCTCCCCGTCCGTGCCGAGCGCCGCCTCCAGCGCGCGGATCACCGTCTGCGGTCCGCCGTCCACAGGTCCCAGCGATTTATACGAACTATGAACGAGCAGTGTATCTCCCTCCTCCACTCCCAGCGCGCGAAACTCCTCGACCAATTTTTCAAAAGTCAACATATTTTCCTACAATTATTTCTGGATGAATTCCAACGCTTCGACCTTTTCCTGCACTGACGCACGCCTCATCCTTAACCGGCGCCTGATTCTCCTCAATAAACCTTCTCTCCCCTTATGCCTTATCACTGCCTCTCTCTGCGGTTGACAACCTGCTCATACGCCTCGAGAAGTTTACCAAAATTCTTCCTCCAATCCGCCCGTTCCTCGGCGATCTTCCGCGCCGCCTTCCCCATCCTCCCCCACGACCTGCGGTTCTTGATGGCAAGCAGAATCTTCTCCGCCAAATTATCCGCATCCCCGTCACGGAACAGCCAGCCGTTGACTCCCTCCTCGACCCATTCCCTGTTGCCGGGAATATTCGACACCAAACATGGAAGTCCGCTCGCCAGCGCCTCCAGCAGCGTGACGGAGGTCCCGTCCACATGCGAAGGCGAAATGTAAAGATCCGCCATGTGATACCAGCGCGGCAAATCCCGTTGACTCACCTGCCCCCCAAAATGGACTCGCTCCATCACTCCGCCGTTCATCAAAATCTGACGGATGTGCCCTCCCTGCGATCCGCCTCCCAACAGAATGAGATTTACATTTGGATTTTCGTTCGCCACCTTGACAAACGCCTTCGCCAGCACATCCACGCCATAGATGGGTTCCCAGGTGCGACTGCAAAAGAGTGTAAACGTTCGAACGTTTGGACGTTTGAACGTTTTAGGCGTGAAATACTGCAAGTCCACCCCCCACGGAAACACTACCGTGCTCTCAGGGTTCATCCCAAAAGCGATTGCCTTCTCGCGCGTCACATTGGCGTCGCAGGTGAAAAACGCGCTTCTGCGCAGCGTATACCGCGTCACCCACCGCATCCATGCGCTTTTATCCGCATCCATCACCAAATCGTATCCCCACGACATCGCCAGCAGGCGGCGAAACCCGCTCAACGCAACGAGGAAGGCGCAATTCTGAATCGGTCCCGCATGGATGAGGTCGGGTTGAATCTCCCGAATAACACGCCGCAGGTCAAGGACCAGACGCGGAACGTCGCTCCAGCGGAACTCGCGTTTCCCGCCCGCCCACAAAATCTGCCGAACGTTCTCAGGCACGGGACGGTCCTCCGTCTGGCGGTGATTTGCCTCCAACTGCAAAAAGAAAACCCCATGCCCCGTCTTTGAAAGCGACGAAAGAAAGCGGTAATCGTGAGGCGTGTAGTTCTTTGAAAAGTAGATGATCTTCATAAAAAACAGGTTGGAACGTTTGAAGGTTTGCAAGTTCGAACATTCCAACCTTTCAACTTGTCAACCTTCAAACCAGGTTATGCACCCAAATCCGTCCAGCGCAATTCTTTGCCCTTGGGCATATCCACCAGCGCCCGCGTACCGATTACGTTGAGAAGTTCATGCGGCTTGATCGCCCCAGGTGTGGCGGGACGCAGCACGTCAATCATCTCGCGCGTAAAGACCTCGCCAGCCTTGATGTCGCGCGCGGCGCGCAGACAGCGGCGCTGCACAATCTTCGTCTCCTGCTCGTTGCCCGCGATGAATTTATCGGAGGAGCCCAGCGCCCGTTCGAGTTGACGCGTCTCCTCGACCATGTGCGCCCAGGCATCGGGATTCATTGCAAACTTATGGTCGGGACCCTCGCGGTCGTTGCTGTCGGTAAAGTGACGCTCGATCATCCGCGCACCCAGCGCCACCGCGCCCAGAACCGTCGCGTTGCCGTGGGTATGGTCGGAGAGACCCAGCACCACGTCGGGGAACATGACCGCGTAAGTCTTCAACACGTTCAAATGGATGTGGTCGAAGTTCTCGGGGCTGGCGGTATAGTTGGTGTTGCACTGCATCAGGCACAACTGCTTGTTAATCTTGAGAATCGCATGAACGGCGCGCTGCACGTCGGCAATGTCCGCCGCACCGCTGGCGATGATCATCGGTTTGCCCTTCGACGCCATGTGTTCGAGTGTTTCAATCCAGTCAATTTCGCCAGAGCCTACCTTGAAGGCGGGGATGTACGGGTCAACGTGTTCGATGGAGTCGTAGTCGTAGGGCGATGTGAAAAAGTGGATACCGACCTTGTCGCACTCCTCCTTCAGGACGGGCGTCCAATCCTGCGGAAGCGAGGCAGCCGCATACACCTCGGTCACAGACTTCTTCCACGTTGCCTGATGGCTGACTTTGGCGTTCATGTGCGTAAAGCCGTACTCCGAAACAATCTTGGGCGCCTGAAAATGCTGGAATTTCGCCGCATCCGCCCCCGCTTCCTTGGCGAGGCGGATGAGCAGTTTTGCGCGGTTCAGGTCTCCGTCATGGTTGGCGGCGATGTCCGCAATGAAGTAAGTCGGGTGATTGGGTCCAATCCAGCGGTCTTGAATTTTGAATTCCATTTTGTCCTCCATATGAGTTTATGGCTTATCAACCGGCTGTTGATAACTCCTGATTTTCTGTGGATAACCCTGCTGAAACTGTGTATAAAACCCGTCCAAACCCGTGGAGAAATCGGGGAGAGGACGCCCTAAATCTGTGGACAGTTTGTGGACAGACAGCCATAAATTGTGGGAACGTTTGGCGGTCAAACCTGACCTTTCAACGGATTGCGGTTCGATCAGGCTTTCCCTCAGCCCGAACCTGCGCGCCACCTCCACCCCAAACTGATACTTGTTCATCGGCTGTGCGCCAACCACGTGATACAAGCCATGCAAATTCTGTTCGAGCATGGCGAGGAGCGTCTGCGCGAGGTGATTGACCCACATCGGGCAGAACACAACATCGGTAAAGCCATAGACGCGCTTCCCTTCGCTCAGGTTGTTGACAAAAAACTCGCCGAGACTTCTCTCTCCGCCCAGCGACCAGCCGTAGAAATTGACCCGCGCAATGATGGCACGCGGGTTGACATCCTGTACCGCTCGCTCACCAGCGAGTTTGGTCTGCGAATACACACTTTGCGGGTTGGGGATGTCCTCTTCGGAGTACGCGCCTTCTTTCGTCCCGTCGAAGACCGCGTCGGTCGAGAGATGGACAAGTTTGATATTTCGTTTGGCGCACGCCTTCGCCAGTTCAGCAGGGAAATCGGCATTGAGCCGCCTTGCCTGGTCGGGATGTTTCTCACACTCGTCGAGGTTTGCCATCGCCGCACAATTTACGAGCCAGTCGGGTTTCGCGTCATCGAGGAGGAAGTCAATTTCATTGCTTTGCAAAAAATCGAACCGAATCACCCGAAACGGAGCGGACTTGAGCCTGCCGCGGTCCATGCCAATGACCTCATGCTCTCGCATGGCTTCCAACGCAAGGTTGATGCCGAGAAGTCCGCTGACGCCTGTTATCAACAATTTCATATTTGAATCACTGAGTCACGGAGACACCCAGAAAGAATAATAAGGCTCCGTGACTCAGTGTCTCCGTGGTTAGAGGTAGGAAAATTTGGCAGGAGATTCATCATCCTTCGAGTTTTCCCTGCTTGAACAACTCCTCGAACGGTTCCACAAACTTCTTGATGCCCTCCAGGTCGAGCCATTCGGTGTTGTTGTCGCTGGTGTAAGTGAACCCTTCGGGGAGCGGCTTGCCCTTGTCTTTCCACGAGTAACCGAACCACGACGCCTCCGCAGGCTGGATGACATACATCCTTTCGAGTTCGATGGTGTGACGCGCCTCATCTTCCGAGATTAAATCCTCGTGCAGTTTTTCGCCGGGGCGGATGCCGATGATTTCGATCTTCGCGTTCGGCACGATGGCGCGCGCCAGGTCAATGACCTTGGTGCTGGGGATCTTCGGCACGAACACCTCCCCGCCCTCCATCTGCTCGATGCACTCGATGACGAACTTGACTCCCTGCTCCAGCGACAGCCAGAAGCGCGTCATGCGTTCGTCCGTGATGGTGACAGTGCCGTTCTCGCGCTGTTTGAGGAACAACGGCACAACCGAGCCGCGCGAACCGACCACATTCCCGTATCGGACGCACGAGTAGCGGGTTGCTGTCCCTGCGGCGTAGGCGTTGCTTTGAACGGTCAACTTCTCCGCCGCGAGTTTGGTCGCGCCGTAGAGGTTTGCCGGGCTGACGGCTTTATCGGTGCTGATGGTCATCACCTTCTTCACGCCGGCGTCCAGCGCGGCTTCGAGTACGTTCGCCGTGCCGATGATGTTGGTCTTGATGGCTTCCATGGGGTTGTACTCGCAGGCAGGCACCTGCTTTAGCGCCGCCGCATGGACAACGATGTCCACACCGTGCATGGCGCGCACCAGCCGCTCGCGGTCGCGCACGTCTCCGATGAAATACCGCAGGGAGGGGTGATCGAATCCCTGCACCCGCATTTCGTGCTGTTTCAACTCATCGCGGCTAAAGATGATGATTTTCTTCGGCTGTTTTTCCTCCAGCAGGGTCTGCGTAAATTTCTTGCCAAACGACCCCGTACCTCCAGTAATGAGTACAACCTGATTTTTCCAGTCCATAAATGCTCCATTTTCTACTTTCTAATCACGATTAACGGATACTGCCCGTTCTCGCCGAAGAAACGAGGGAAGGTCTCTTCAAGCCAGAAGATGACACGTAAAAACAATTTGCCGCCGAACTGCGGACGTACAAACCAGCGCATGAAACGCGGACTCAAACTGCGCCACGGATAAATCTCGAACCTGACCGCGTCTTTCAACTCGTTCTTCAGCCAGCGCGGCGTCATCTTTTCGACGAACGTGCCAGTCTGTTCTTCGTCGGCAGACCAGTCCTTTTTCTTCTTTTTGGCGGAACGGCCTGAGAGCAGGCGTCCCAGGGCAATGAGGGGTTCGGCAAGCCGCATGAGTAACGGATTATGCCATCCGTTGACGATCACGCCGCTCTTGCCAGGTTTCAGCACGCGGGTCAGTTCCAGGTAGGCGCGCTTGTGTTCGGTCAACGGCAGGTGATGAATGGCGTGCATGGAGACAACGCCGTCGAAAGCATCGGGCTTGAACGGCAGGTTGGCGATGTCTGCAACGACGAACAATCCCTTGTCGCCGAGGCGGCTGCGCGCTTCTTTCAAGGCTGTGATGGAAATATCGGCGCACAGGCGATAGTTGTAGCCTTCGGAATACGTCAGATACTCGGGCCACTGCACGGGACCCGAGCCCGCATCGAGCAGGATGCCGCCGCTGGGAGCGAGGTGCCGCTTGACGCGCATGTGACACTTGTGGATGTACTCGCGCGAGACGGGACGCAAATCTTCGTAGCGGGCGTTCTGGTACAACCCGTCGCCGATTTGCGACCACCCAATCTGGTCATAAAACTCGCGTACTTGTTGTTTGGTGTTTTCTGCCATTGTTCCTCCCCCCTCTCCCTATGGGAAGAGGGGACGGGGGGTGAGGTCACTTCCACGTAAACGGTTCGCCAACCAGGAACCTGAACGTATCTCCAAATTGACTCATGCCTTCTTCGCTCAACACTCGTTCGACAGACCACACTTCCAGGTCATCCCAAAAATTCATCAGACGCCAGGGGAACGGGCGCGGATACTCGAAGAAAAAGCGGTAGGCGTAATTCCAGGCTTTGGCGGTTTGTTCATCGGTCAGGCGGTGGGCGGGTAAATCGAACAACACTCTTTCGAGCGTGGCAAAATATTCATCCCAGGTGTTCGGGTCGAGGGTGAAGCCGCGCCCGCGATAATGCGTCCGTCCGCACACAATCACAGGGACGCCGTTCATGGCGGTCTCGACGCCGACGGTGGTGGTGTATGCCAATCCGAGGTCAGCGATTTCGATCAGGTCGTAGGTATTGACCGGGTCGAGCGCGCCGATGACGTGAATGTGACTCGGAATTTCGGGCAGCGCCTCGCGCACCACCGTCCCCATGGATTTTGCCTGCGGGACGAGTTTTTCGCCGGGATGCACGCGAATGACCAGTTGCACGTCCGTGCGGCTGGCAAAGTATTGGACGGTTTTCGTAATCCACTCGGACATGGACGCGGCAAAGATGTTGCGTCCCAGCGTGAGACTGTCGCCCAGTACGTTCGCGGCAAGCAGGACGACGGGGCGGTCATCCAAACCCAGAGCCTTTTTCGTCGCCTCAGCCCCCTGCGCCGAGACGTACTGCCACAGCCGCTTCGACTTGCCCCACACGCGGGCGCCGCGGCGGGCGTTTTCCAAATCGGCGAGACGCTCGTACATTTCGTCGGTCATCGGCAAATGACAGCGCGCCTCGACGAGGTAGTTGGTATCCTGCTGCATGATGGAGGTGTTCTGCGCCAGCCAAATCTGCTCGCGCTGGTCGTTGAATTCGAAGGTCACGGCGGGGATATCGAGATAACGCGCCACGCGAAAGACGATGCCCATTTCGAGGATCAAACCGTTGGGGATAAGGACGACATCGGGCTTGTTGGTTTGCATCCATTCGAGGGCGGCGAGCGCGGCAAAGGTGTTGCGTCTCACGCGCAGGTCATAGAGGGCTTTATCGCGCGGGTCGTTCATATCCACTTCTTCGCGCATGAGGGTGTATTGCGCGTCCCACAGGGAGACCTCGGCGATGTCGGCGTGGAGGGAGGCTGGTAAGTCGGGAGCAGGTTTGAGGTCCAGCAGAGAGGCGTGATGAATATAAGGCGCAAGCGGCTTCAGCGCATCCCGTGTGTGCAGTCCGCGCTGTTTTTGAGTCAGTTTGTCCTTCTCTTTGTGCCACTCGGCATAGGGCAGCGTCAACAACGTGACCTTGTGTCCCAGCCCGGCAAGGACGAGGGAGATGTGCGCGGCTTGTTCGATCCAGTAATGAAGCGTGGCGAAGAAGAGAATCTTCTTGCCGCCGCCCGCTTTTTCGATGAACGGTTTTGCCTGCGCCACCGCATGCGGCAAAGACTTTTGCAGGCGCGAAAGATTGAAGTGATCCTTGCGGGCGCGGTTCTTTTGCCGAAGGGTGTAATCGAGTTCGGCGGCGAGAGGCAGTTCGCCCAGGAAGTTGCGGAGTGAGGTTTTGTTGAGCATTTGTTTAGCGCGGAGTTTTCTCTGGGGTTTCTGCGGTTCGAATTAATCCAATTTCTCTATGCGCCAATTCAAGCGTGGGCGGATGGGACCCTGCCGTGCTTCAGCCCATTGTGTGCCGGGCGCGCCGGAAATATCCACGTTGAACGAAAGCGCGTTCTCATCCATGAAGTAGCGTTTGACGCCGAACGAACTGGCGTTTACGCCCAGCGAGTACCGCCCTTCGTTGAAAAAGTCGGCGGGGATTTCACAGCGGCTGATGTAGCGTCCCGCCGGGCGCATGCCGAATTGTTCGTATTGTTTCGCGTCGTCGGTGTCGAAGGAGGTGAAGACGTATTCTCCGCGCATGGTGCTGAGATAGATGCCCACCCGCAGGGCAGTGATGGGCGCATCGAGTTGATATTCCCACTCGACGGTGAGCGGCTCGGTGGAGCGGACGGTATCCACGACGCTCCCGCTTCGGTCTTTAATTCGAATTGCCACCGGTCTAAATGGCTGGCTCGCCGCTGGAACTTCATCCGCCTCCCACACGCGCTGACCCGATTCCGCCTGCCCGGAGGAGAGGTAGAAATCCACGGCTTCGGGGGTGGGCGCGCGTTTGATGAGTTGTCCTTTTTTGAGGACGATGGCTTCCTGCGTGAGGCGCAAAATGGCGGACATGTTGTGGCTGACGAAGAGGACGGTGCGTCCCTGCTGTGCCACGTCGCTCATTTTGCCGAGGCATTTCTTCTGGAATTCCGCATCGCCCACCGCAAGGACTTCGTCCACGACGAGGATTTCGGGTTCGAGGTGCGCGGCGACGGCGAAGGCAAGCCGCAGGTACATGCCCGAAGAGTAGCGTTTGACGGGCGTATCAATAAACTGGCTGACTTCGGAGAACTCGACGATTTCGTCGAATTTACTGTCAATTTCAGCGCGTTTCATGCCGAGGATGGCGCCGTTCATATAGATGTTCTCGCGCCCGGTCAGTTCGGGATGAAAGCCCGTCCCCACTTCGAGCAGCGAGCCGACTCGTCCGCGCACGGTAACCGTCCCTTCGGTGGGTTCGGTGACGCGCGAGAGGATTTTGAGCAGGGTGCTTTTACCCGCGCCATTGCGCCCGACGATGCCCAACACCTTCCCTTCTTCCAGGTCGAAGGAAACGTCCTTGAGCGCCCAAATGGTGGAGGTGGCGGTCGTGCCGCGCATACCCTGTCCGCGCAGGGCGCGGTAGACGCGCACGGGGGTCATCAAAGTATCCACCAGCACGTCGCGGAACATGTTGTACTGGAACTTTTGCTGCGACGCGCCGATTTTATAGCGTTTGCTGATGTTGTTTACGCTGATTGCGATGGTCATATGGTTTCTCTGTGTAGACGGCATTCTCGAATGCCGTACGTGCGCAAGAGAGCGCAACCTACACGTGATGTTAAATCGTATCCGCGAAGGTCTTTTCCATGTTGCGGAAGTAGAACAAACCGCCGATGAGGATGACGATGGAAATCAACACAGAAACCGCCATTTCGGGACCTGGTCCGGTGTTCGTGCCGAGCAATGCCCAGCGGAATCCGTTCACTACGCCCGCCATCGGGTTGAGCGAGTAGATTAACTGCCACTTTTCGGAGATCAGGTTCGAGGAGTAGGCAACGGGCGTGATGAAGAGCCAGAATTGGGTCAGGAAGGGGAGCGCATAGTTCACATCGCGGTACTGCACATTGATGGCGGAAAGCCACAACGCCACGCCCAGCGCCGTCACCACAGTCAACAGCAGGAAGAGGGGCAATGCCCAAAGGGCGTTGGGGGAGGGCGTTACGCCGTAATAGACCATCAGCCCGATGAGGATGACGAAGGCAATGACAAAATCCACCAGCCCCGAAAGAATCGAAGCCAGCGGCAGGACAAGGCGCGGGAAGTAAATCTTCGTCACCATGTTCTGGTTGGAGGTCAGCGAGCGCGAAGCCTGGTTGAGCGCGCCGACGAACATCCCCCAGGGCAGAAGCGCGGCGTAGGAAAAGATCGGGTAGGGGATGTTGTTATCGGTGGGCAGTTTGGCGATGCGCCCGAAGAGGAAGGTGAAGACAATCATCGTCAACACAGGCTGGATGATCGCCCACGCCGCACCGAGCATGGTCTGTTTGTAGCGCACTTTCACATCGCGCCAGATCATGAAATAGACCAGTTCGCGGTACGTCCACAAGTCTTTGAGGTTCAACGCAGCAAGACCCGTGGAGGGTTTGATATAAATTGTCGTTGGTTCGTGTTTTGTAAGTTCGGTCATTTGTAGGTTTGCCACGTTGACAGGGTTGAACGTTCGAACGTTTCAACTTGCAAACGTTCTAGCGGATTTTGTCCCGATTTGCCTTGAACCACTCGATGGTCCGCCGCATCCCTTCCTCGAACGGGACCTGGGCGCTCCAGCCGAACAAGGCTTTTGCGCGGCTGACGTCGAGTCCGCGGCGGGGCTGACCGTTGGGCTTATCCGTCTGCCAGACGAGTTTGCCCTCGAAGCCCGTCATCTTGACGATCATCTCTGCCAGGTCTTTGATGGAGATTTCGTAGCCTGAGCCAAGGTTGACGGGCAGGTCACCGTCGTATTTTTCGGCGGCGGTGACGATGCCGTCGGCGGCGTCTTCCACATAGAGGAATTCGCGCGTCGGCGAGCCGTCACCCCACACGGGCAGTTCCTTTTCGCCGCGTTCCTGCGCCTCCACCGCTTTGCGAATCAGCGCCGGGATGACGTGCGACGACTGCAAATTGAAGTTGTCGCGCGGACCGTAGAGGTTGACCGGCAGGAGGAAGATGGCGTTGAAGCCATACTGCTGACGGTATGCCTGCGCCTGCACCAGCATCATCTTTTTGGCAAGCCCGTAAGGCGCGTTGGTCTCTTCGGGGTAGCCGTTCCACAGGTCATCTTCCTTGAACGGGACGGGTGTGAACTTGGGGTAGGCGCAGACTGTGCCGGTGGCAACGAACTTGCCCACGCCGCGCTTCCATGCCTGGTGCATCATCTCCACGCCCATGATGATGTTATCGTAGAAAAATTCGGCGGGATGCTCGCGGTTGGCGCCGATGCCGCCCACATTGGCGGCGAGATGGATGACGACGACGTTCTTCGGGTCAACGCCTTTGAGGGCATCGTCGTACATGCGCTTGATGACGTTTGGGTCGGTCAGGTCGTAGTCGCGTTTGCGCGGGATGAAAATGTCCGTTGCGCCGCGTTCACGGAGTTTTTCCACGACGAATGAGCCGAGAAACCCTCCGCCGCCGGTGACAATCACTCGTTTGTTTTGCCAGAATGTTTCAGTCATCATTTCTCCTGTGAAGTTATCTCATTGCACGATAAACTGTGCGTTTCTGTAACGTGCATCGGTGGGGTTTTGAATCAAACCTGTTTTCAAAGCGAACAGCAATTCGCGAATACCGTCGTCCACATCGAGGGTGGTTTCAAAGCCAAGCACCCGCCGGATTTTGGCGAACGATACGGTAATGTCGCGCATGTCGCCGCCAAAGGTCAGGTCTTTGTATTCCACTTCCACTTCGGGCATGCGTTTGCGCACCAAAGCGACAATTTCATCCTTCGAATAGTTGCCTTTTTCGGTGCCAACGTTGAAAATCTGCCCGCGGATTTTCGACTGCTCGGCTTCGAGCCCCATGATGACGCCGCGAACCGCGTCGCGGACATGGACGAACGAGCGCGAATATCCGCGCTGGTAGATGATGAGCATGCGTTTGGTGAACGCCTCCAGCACAAACTGATTGACAATCAGGTCGAAGCGCGTGCGCGGCGAAATGCCATACAGCGTGGCAAAACGGAACAACAGCGGCGCCACAGGAGCGTCTTTTTGAGAGAGCAGATACTCCTCCGCGGCGATCTTGGTCTCGGCATACAACGATTGGGGATTCAACGGGGACTCTTCGGTGACGGGCTTGCCGTCGGGACTCAAGCCGTAGTTGCTGTACGTGGACGAAAAAACGAATCGCTCCACGCCCAATTCTGCCGCCTGCTCGAAGACCATTTTCGTCGCCTCGACGTTGTACTTCCAGGCAACCTGCCTCCCCACCGCCTGACAAGCCGGGAACCCGACAATCGCCGCCAGGTGGACGATGGCATCCGGCTTCTGCCAGCCGTCCTTTGCCGCGTCTTTGATGGCGCGCGGTTCGGTCACATCCGCTTTGACGAAGTGAAAGTTGGGATGATGGAAGAACGGCACCAGCGACTCTCCGCCGAAGAGCAGGGAGTCGAGGACGGTGACACGGTAGTTGAGGCGGAGCAGTTCCGAGGTCAGGAGGGAGCCGATGTATCCCGCGCCTCCTGTGATGAGAATGTGGCGGTTTGTCATTTGTCCTCCATCTGTAGTTGTACTTTGAATCCATCCACGCGCAGGACGGGGGCGTCTGCATCGTCAACGACCTCGATGCCCTGTTCGAGGCAGGTCAGGCGGCAGATGTCCACCACGTCGCCTTTGCCGAGAATGCGGACACGGTCATAGCCAGCCGCCTGCACTCTGGCAAGGTGCTCTTTGACGCGCTGGCGGGTTTTGCGGTAGAGCGAAAGGGAGCGCTCGACATAATCCACAGCGAGGCGGGCGCGCAGGGCGATGCCTTCGGGGGTAATGATGTAACGCAGTTTTTTGCGTTCGGCGCGCATGGCTTTGATGTAGCCTTTGGCGATGAGACGCTTGAGGTGCCAGTTGACCGTTCCCACTGCAACGCCCAGTTGGCGGGCAAGCGTGGATTGGTTGACATCGGGGTTGTTTTCGATTTGTTCGAGCAGGGTCAGTTCACGGAGTTCTTCGTTTGCAGTTTCCATATCGTTTCGCGGTTCAAAATTCAGCGACTGAATTATAACCGAGAATGAAGGGCTGTCAAACAGGGAAAATAAAACTTCCGAAGTCGGCGAAACTTCGGAAGTTTTGCATTACACCAGCGGTTTCAAAGTCCCCGCCACCAGCGGAAGTACCTGCTCGGCAAACTGCTCGGCAGGCGGACGGTTTTTCTGGCGGCTCCATTGCAGCGCCAGCCCGTAGATGCTCCAGGCGGCGGCGGTCGCGGCGGTCTGACGGTCAAAGTCTGCGCCGCTTTCCGCCAGCCAGAGTTCGATGAGTTCCTGAATCTGTTTGCGCACCTGCGCTTCGACCAGCGAGTCGAATTGCTGCTCGCTGGATTTGCAGTGTTCGTTGGAGTGGGCAATGAACTCGCAGACGGTGAGGATCAGCGCCCGCAGGTTGTCTTCGCTATAGTGACAGGCGCTCAGCGTGCGCTTTTCCAGTTCGGCACGGAAGGCCTGGCGGATGCTCTCTTCGAGCAGGGCGAATTTATCGGGGTAGTGGGCGTAGAAGGTGGCGCGGTTGATTTCGGCGCGTTCGGTGATGTCTTGCACGGTGATGTTGGCAAACCCCTTTTCGGCGAGGAGCTCGCTAAAGGATTGTTGAATCAGGTTTCGGGTCCGTTTGACGCGGGGGTCGAGTTTTTCGGGGGCAGGGGGATTTGCCAACATTTTCGCTCCTTTGTCGTTTATTCAACACAAATCGCCTTTTGATGGTTGACGAGTAAACCGCAGATGTTTATTATACAACGCATGTCGTATAAACGACATCTGCATAATATCATATTCAAGAAGGAGAGTCAAGCATGGCAACCCCCGAAATTACCCAAACCAAATCCAAACTCGTGCCGAACATGGCATACGCCAGACTTGCTTCGGACGAACAAATCGAACGCGCCGCAAAAGCGCTGGAAGCCAACGGCATCAAGGTTATCGTCGCCGCCAATGGCGAGGAAGCCAAACAGAAATTGTTCGAACTCATCCCCGCCGGGGCGGAAGTTTTCACCGGCTCGTCCATGACGCTGGAGGCGCTCGGCGTCCCCGCCGAAGTGGACCGGCGCTACGACTCGGTGCGCGCCAAACTTGCCAGGATGGATCGCGCTACCCAGGGACGCGAAATGATCAAGATGGGCGCGGTGCCGGAATGGATGGTCGGCAGCGTCCACGCTGTGACCGAAGACGGGACGGTCGTCATCGCCTCGAACACCGGCAGCCAGTTGGCGGGCTACGCCGCCAGCGCGGCGCACGTCGTCTGGGTGGTCGGCGCGCAGAAGATTGTGCCGAACCTGGACGAAGCCTTCAAGCGCATCCGCGAGTATTCCTATCCGCGTGAGGATGAGCGCGCTTTGCAAGCCTACGGCATGAACAGCAGCATCAGTAAACTGCTCATCGTCCACCGCGAGGTGATGCCCGGACGCACGACGATGATTCTCGTCAAGGAAAATCTGGGGTTCTAAATTGCGATAAACCCTGTCCAAAATGGTAGAATGAATTCATGAACCCTCCTCAGCCCGTTGCCATCTCCCCCCATCGGATTGACCCGCGCACCCTGCCGGGTTACGTCCACCTCAAGGTTGCCAGCCTTGAGAATCAACTCCTCTTCTACCAGCAGGTCATTGGGCTGCGCCTCAACTGGCGGGAGGGAATGAGCGCCGGGCTGGGCGTCGAAGGACGCGACCTCGTGCGCCTGACGCAAATCGAAAACGGCAAACGCTACCGCGGCGTGACCGGCATCTATCACTTTGCCCTGCTCTTCCCAAACCGCCGCGAACTGGCGCGCGTCATCGGGCGGCTGTTTGCCCTCAAGTGGCCCAACTCCCCCACCGACCATGTCATGACCAAAACCACCTACACCCACGACGCCGAGGGCAACGAAATTGAACTGTACTGCGAATCGCCTGAAGACGGCGTGTTCATCGTCAACACAGACGGCAGTTTCTACGCCCAATGGGCGGATGGACGCCCCAGCGACGGGCGCGAACCGCTCGACCTGGACGCGCTCTTCTCCCACCTCCAGCCCGATGACCGCCTCGACCCGCCTGTCCCTCCCGAAACGCGCATGGGACACTTCCACCTCTACGTCTCCAACCTGGCAGAGACGCGCCGTTTCTACCATGACCTGCTCGGCTTCGACGACATGGGGACGGCGCGCGGCTTCCGCATGGGCATGGTCTCGGCGGGCGGCTATCATCACCACATCGGCTACAACACCTGGCAGGGCGAGGGCGCGCCGCCCCCGCCTCCCGACGCCCTCGGGCTGAAACACATCTCCTTCACCTTCCCCACCCCCGAAGCCTGGAGCGCCTTCCTCGCCCGCGTCGAAGAACTCGAACTGCCCTACAACCAGACGGAAGAGGGCATCCTCCTCACCGACCCCGCGCAAAATGCCGTATTGTTCGAAAGACAGACCGGGACGCTCGAAAAATAAATCCCCCCAAATTGACGGACGCCTCTTCGCAAAACGCAAGTGAAGAGGCGTCCGCTTCTATTTCAGGACCTTGAGCAGATTCCTGCCCGCCGCGCCGCTGACGCCCCCTCCGCCGTGGACTCCGCTCCCGCACAGATACAGGTTGTCAATCGGCGTCTTGTGGTTCAACCAGCCCGGGATGGGGCGCATGAACAGGAACTGGTCGAGCATGAGTTGACCGTGATTGAGGTCGCCTTCGGTGAGACCGTAGGTGGTTTCCAAATCGAGAGGGGTGATAATGCGGTAATTGGTAATTAGAGATTGGAGATTGGGGAAGTATTCCGCCAGTGTGTCAATTGCCAGCTTTCCAACAGTTTCACGTTTCAGGTCCCATGTGTCATGTTTCAAGTGATAAGGCGCATACTGAAAGTGGATTGAAACCACCTTGCCCATCGTCGTCACTTCGAGATACGGTTTTTCCGAAATTTCGCCGTATTTCGCGGCGTCGTAGGCTTTCTCCAGATACTTAATCGAGGGGGCAACCACCAGCGTCCCGTCGGGGATGCCGTGACCGCCGTCGGTCAGCAGATGCACCTTCGCCACCGACCCGCGCATCTTGATGGACTGCACCTGCCAGACGAACTCCGGCGGCAGGTTGGGCGCGCCGACCAGTTCGAGGAACGTCCGCTTGGGGTCAACGGCGGAGATGACGGCATCCGCAAAAATCTCCTCGCCGTTTGCCAGCGCCACCCCTTTGCAAGTGTACGTGTCGACGAGGATGCGCTTCACTTCTGCGCCAGTGCGGATTTCGCCGCCAAAAGATTTCACTGCGTTTGCAAGCGCGAACGTGATCGCGCCGATGCCCCTCGCCCCTGCCTCCCCTCTCCCGCTGGGAGAGGGGTTGGGGGTGAGGGAGAGCCCGCCGCGATTCAGCCAGTTGTGGATGAGGGTGTAGCCGGTGCCTGCCTCCATGGGTCCGAGCGTGACCGCGTGGACGGCAAGCGAGGCAACCGCCGCCCGGACGGTTTCCGATTCGAAGTATTCCTCCGCGAGTTCCTGCGCGGTCATCGGCAGGGCGCGGATGAAGTTGAGCATGTCCTTGCGGCCCGCCAGCCGCAGTTCGAGCCCCAGTTCGAGCAAGCCGTAGCCTTCGCGCAGGTTGAAATCTCTGGGGAGGCGCGGCATGAGGGTGTCGTAGGCGACATCCAGAATGTACGCCGCCTTGTTCATAAAGCGGACGAATTCGCCCCAGCGCGCCGCGTCCTTTTCGGAGAAGGGTTTGATGGCTTCGGCGGCTCGGAGCGGGTCGGCGTCGATGACGAGGTGGGGGGAATCTGCCTGGAGGGAGATAAAGGGTTTTCGGGCAGAGTCAACTTGCAGTCCGTGTGAGGCGAGTTTGAGGTCTTTGACGATGTCGGGGCGGAGCATCCCGCCCGTCCAGACGGGGTCGTAGGCGGAGCCGTCGTCGAAGGATTCGGTCACGACCGTGCCGCCGGGGACCTCGCGGCGTTCGAGGACGAGGACCTTTTTGCCGCGTTTGGCGAGGTAGGCGGCGGCGACGAGACCGTTATGCCCCGCGCCGATGATGATTGCGTTGTAGTCCTGGTGATCTGTTGTCATGCAGCAAATTATAAACTGCGGCTGTTTCCCATGGTGGGCAATATCCATTCATCGTCGTAGAACTCGCGCAGGGTGCGGTAGTAGTACAACGCTTCCTTGTTTTGCAGGCGGTAATCCCAGTCTTTTTTGAGACGTTCGCGTTCGGATATGAATTCCTGATCGGTAATCCCTTCAACAGCCTCCTGCGCGATCAATTCGGAGGAACCTGCGCCTTTCGAGAATTTTGCCTTGGGGCGGTTGACGATTTCCTGCGGCAGGTCATCGGCGAAAGATTGGCGCAGCAGGGCTTTGGGGACGCGTTCGTGGTGGAGTTTCCAATCGGCGGGGAGGCTCATGGCGAAGGCGACAGATTTCACATCCAGGAAGGGGACGCGGGCTTCCAGTCCGAACGCCATGGACATTCTGTCGGCGCGCTGCAGGTTCGTGTTGTGGAGCGCATTGGTGATGTAGAGCATTTCACCCTGCAACTCGTCGGGCGTTTCGTAGCGCGCGAGATAGTCGTATCCCGCATAGACTTCGTCCGCGCCTTCGCCAGTGAGGATGACTTTGACGTGTTGGGAGGCGAGTTTTGCCAGGAAGTAGTTGGGGATGGCGCTCCGCACCAACGCAGGGTCGAACGACTCGAGGTGGTAGAGGACGTCCGGCAGCGCTTCGATCATATCCTGCGTGTTGTAGACATACTCGTGATGGATCGTTTCAAGATAACGGGACATTTGCCGCGCCGCCTCGAGGTCGGGACTCCCTTCGACGCCTACTGCGAACGAATGCAGATGCTCGGTCTCTTCACGCGCCAGCGCGGTGACGATGCTGCTGTCCAACCCGCCGCTCAGGCTGACGCCGACAGGCACATCCGCCAGCAGGCGTTTGTACACCGCGCTCCGCAGTGTGGATTTGATCTTTGGGATCGCGTCTGCTTCGGTGCCATCGAAAGGGCGGATGGTCTTTTCGAGTTGATAATATCTGTGCCAGCCAAGTCTCGAGTGATACCAATGTCCAGCGGGGAATTCCTGGAGGCGTTCGACATGCCCTATGAGCGCCTTGATCTCGGAGGCAAAGAAAAACCTTTTGCCGTCTGCGCTCTTGCCGTAATACAGGGGTTTGATGCCAAGCGGGTCGCGCGCCAGGAATATTTCGCCGTTATGCTGGATGGCGAAGGCAAACATACCGTCGAGAAGGCGGACGCATTTGGGTCCCATTTTGCGGTACAGGTGGATGATCACTTCGGTGTCCGAATGGGTTTTGACTCGCAGGTTGGACAGGTACTTCCGTTTGAGTTCACGGTAGTTGTAGATTTCCCCGTTGAATACGATGACTGTTCCTTGATACTCCATCGGTTGATGACCGCCTTCCAGGTCCAGGATGGCAAGGCGGGTATGACCGAAGGTCCCATTGGGGACCTGCATCACGCCGTGACCGTCAGGCCCGCGATGCGAGATGGTCTCGATCATTTTTTCGACAGTTTGACTTGCTGGTTCCTGAAAAACTCCAGCGATTCCACACATAAGATTTTCTCCTTCTGTATTTTGGTTTTCTATGGGGATGGCGTGGCGGTGACCAGAGACAGGTAGGTCTCCGGAAGCCACCCAACACGTCCCTCATCATCCCTGACTTCGACCCAGACCAGGCCGCCTATTTCCTGCCTTCCATACAACAAAGTAAGCACTTGTCCCGAGTGGAGCAAACCAATCACGGGTCCGCCGGGGGTTTGATATAGCCGCATGAGCGGGAGTTGGGTGTTCATGACCCGTACCAACCCGGGTGTGGGGGTGAATGTGGCGGTTGATGTCGGCGTGGGGGTTGCCGATGGAATAAAAGTGGGGGTGAGGCTGGGTCCCGGCGTTACAGTGGGACTGGGCGTGTTCGTGGGGGTCGGGGTTGGGGTT
>JABRVZ010000089.1:0-34752 GCA_039961775.1 Chloroflexota bacterium | reverse complement strand
GCTTTGCGGCGTGATAGCGTATTGTCGTCAGCCCAAGAAACCTTCTCTCGGCTTGGGCACCCTGCCCGCTTTGGTTGCCTAACCCGAACTCACGTAAAATTAGGTTCATTCGCGTCCATTCGATGCCGCTTTTGCTGACTTTGAGAAAACCATAGCCGTTTTCGAAAATTCTCTTGCAGAACGAATGCATCTCGGCTATAATCTGCGACGCTTTGGGCGCATAGCTCAGTTGGTTAGAGCGTGGCGCCCAGCGCCAAGGTCCGACATCAGGCAAATATGTTTTTTTCGGGCGCATAGCTCAGTTGGTTAGAGCGCATGTATCACACACATGAGGTCCGGGGTTCGAGTCCCTGTGCGCCCACAAACAAATCCACAAACAAAAAATCCCCGTTCGCGGGGATTTTTTCATTTCCGAGTGCGCTGGAGAGGACTTGAACCTCCACGCCTTGCGGCACATGGCCCTCAACCATGCCTGTCTGCCAATTCCAGCACCAGCGCCCAAGCACGGCGTATTATAATCGGCTTGCCTTGCTTGTCAAGCAAAGAACTCAATGGAGAAAAACATGACACGAATCGTTCTGGATGCCATGGGAAGTGACAACTATCCGACGCCGGATGTGGAAGGCGCGGTGATGGCGGCGCGCGAATACGGCGTGGAAATCATTCTGACGGGCGACGCATCGAAGATTCAGCCGATACTTGATTCACACAATACGGCGGGTCTGCCCTTACGCCTTGTCCACGCCCCCGAAATGCTGACCATGCATGACAAGGGCGAAGAACTGGTGATGAAAGCCCGCCACAAGGACGCGCAAAACTCGATGGCGGTCGGGCTGGATATGGTCAAGCGCGGCGAAGCGGATGCCTTTGTCACGGCAGGGAACACAGGCGCGGCGATGGTGACATCCTTGTTCCGCCTGGGACGCATGCGCGGCGTGGATCGTCCGGCGCTGGCGCCTCCCTTCCCTACCGCAACGGGCTACTGCATCATTCTCGACATCGGCGCAAACCCCGACTGCAAACCCGAGAACCTCCTGCAATTTGGCATCCTGGGAAGCGTCTATGCGGAACGGGTGCGCGGGGTGAAGAATCCAAGAATCGGGTTGATTTCGAACGGCGAAGAAGCGGGCAAGGGCAGCGAACTGGTCAAGGGAGCGTATCCGCTGTTAGCGAACTCAGGTCTGAACTTCATCGGCAACGTGGAGGGCAAGGAGGTCTTCGGCGGGCATGTGGATGTGGCAGTGACCGACGGTTTCACCGGCAACGTCCTGCTCAAATCCACGGAGGCGGTCGCCAAATTGATCATCGAAAAGATTCGCGAGGCGATCAAAGGCGGAGGTCCGCTGGCAATGCTGGGCGGATTGCTGGTGAGACCTGCACTGGGAAAAATCAAAAAACTGCTCGACCCCTCGGAAGAGGGCGCGGCGCCTCTGCTCGGCGTGAACGGGCTGGTCTTCATCGGTCATGGGCGCTCGGATGCACTGGCAATCAAAAACGCCATCCGCGTGGCGAAGGAGGCGGCTGAGTCGAAGGTGCTGGACGCGATGAAATCTGCCATCGAGGAAAGTTTGAGAAAATAACGTAATCATGAAAATCATCAAAAACGAAAAACTCATCAACCGCAACAAGCAAATCGGTCAATGGACCAGCCTTGCCGCCCTGCTCGTACTGGGCTTGGGCATGTACATCTCGTTTACGCGCACCGATTTGTTCGTTTACTCGCTTGCCGCCCTGCTGGTCGGTTTTACGCTGACCCAAATTGGCATGCACATGGGCAACCGCTACGGACGCAGTCCGCGCCCCGATGAAACGCTGGACGCCGGACTCAAAGGTCTGCAGAACGAATTCACCATCTACCACTACACGGCGCCGGTTTCGCACCTGCTTGTCGGTCCTGCGGGAATTTGGGTGTTGTCCCCCTATCATCAGCGTGGAAAAGTAACCTACAAAAAGAACCGCTGGCGCATGAGCGGCGGCGGCTTTTTGCAAGGCTACATGCGCATTTTCGGGCAGGAGGGTCTCGGACGCCCCGACATTGAAATCGAGAGCGAAGTCCACGCGCTGAAAAAATATCTTGCCGGGCACATGGACGAAGCGCAAATCCCGCCGATCAACGCCCTGCTGGTCTTCACCAGCGACGATGTTGAAATTGACGCCGCAGACGCTCCCATCCCTGCGATGAAGGTAAAGGAACTCAAGGAATTCTTCAGAAAAAAGGCAAAGGAAAAGCC
Organism: Chloroflexota bacterium; assembly: GCA_039961775.1. GTDB lineage: Bacteria > Chloroflexota > Anaerolineae > Anaerolineales > Villigracilaceae > Defluviilinea. The sequence goes on along the minus strand of JABRVZ010000089.1, from coordinate 32,521 downwards.
GATTACGGCGGATCAACTTGCGGCGGTCAGAGACGCGCTAAAACAATAATCGTCACCCCAACCCCTCTCCCAAATCGGGAGAGGGGTTTCATGATACACTTGTTCTACTATGCAATCACTCGTAGCCATTGACATCGAAACAACGGGACTCAACGACGAGCGCGATGCGGTCATCGAAATCGGGGCGGTGAAATTCAAAGGTCACCGCGTGGAGGATGAATGGACATCGCTCATCAATCCCGGCAGGCATGTTCCCGAATTCATCACCGCGCTGACGGGCATCAGCGATGTGGAAGTGCGCCGCGCGCCGCGCCTGCCCGAAATTGCCCATGAACTCGAAGCCTTCATCGGTAGTGCTCCTGTCGTAGGACACAATATCCGCTTCGACCTGGGCTTTCTGCAAAAGCAGGCGGGGATTTTGCACTACAACGAAGTCATTGACACCTACGAACTTGCCGCCGTGCTCATGCCTGCCGCCAGCCGTTACAACCTCGGCGCGCTGGGGAAACAACTCGGCATCCTGCTCCCCGCCACCCACCGCGCCCTGGACGATGCCCGCGTCACAATGGCGGCATTGAACAAACTACTCGAAATGGCGCGCGAACTGCCGCTCGATGTACTTGCCGAAATCGTCCGTCACGGCGAAGTGCTGGAATGGGACGCCAACTGGGCGTTTCAGGAAGTCCTGCGCTCGCGCGCCAAAGAAGGCATCAAAGCCAAAAAGGCGCAGAAACAAACGTCTTTTTTCGACGAGGAAAAATATCCGCCGCTGGGCAACCCCGAAGAGCCGGCGCCCCTCAACGAAGATGAAGTGGCGTCCATTCTGGAATATGGCGGACCGTTCTCGCGCTACTTCGAATCGTTCGAGCAAAGACCGGAGCAAATCGCCATGCTGCGTGCAGTCACCAATGCGCTCTCGTATGGCACGCATCTAATGGTCGAAGCCGGCACGGGCGTAGGTAAAAGTTTTGCCTACCTCATTCCCGCCGCCCTGTTCGCCCTGCAAAACAACACGCGCGTCGTTGTCTCCACCAACACCATCAACCTGCAAGACCAACTCATCCAGCGCGACCTGCCCAATTTGAGTCAGGCGCTCGACCTTGATTTCCGTTTCTCCGTGCTCAAGGGGCGTTCGAACTATCTCTGCCCGCGGCGGCTCGAACATATGCGTCACCACGGACCCAAAAATGCCGATGAAATGCGAGTGCTGGCGAAAGTTTTGGTGTGGCAGTTGAACAATTCGAGCGGAGATCGAAGCGAAATCAACCTCACGGGACCGACCGAACGCGAGGTGTGGAATCGATTGTCGGCGGAGGATGATGCGTGCACCACCGAAACGTGCATCAAGCGCACGGGCGGCGCATGTCCCTTCCACCGCGCCAAAACCGCCTCCCAATCCGCTCACGTGCTGGTCGTCAACCACGCGCTCCTTCTGTCGGATGTCGCCACGGGGAGCAAAGTCCTGCCCGAATATTCGCACCTCATCATTGACGAAGGTCACCATCTTGAATCCGCCACCACCAACGCGCTCTCTTTCAGGCTGAGTCAGTTCGATTTGGACCGCATGATGAAAGAAGTCGGCGGGACGAACGCGGGCGTGCTCGGACGCCTCCTCGCCGAGACGAACGAAACGCTTCGCCCCTCAGACTTTGGCTTGCTTCAGCAAAAAGTCAACCGCGCCACCGACAAAGCCTTCCGCATCGAACAGATGAACCGCGAATTCTTCAACGTGCTGGGCGAGTTTGCGCGGACTCAGCGCGAAGGACAGCCTCAATCCAACTATGCCTGGCAGTTGCGCCTCCTGCCCGCCACCCGCACACTGCCCTACTGGGACGAAGTGGAAATGGCTTGGGACGCCACCGGCGAAACCCTGCGCAACCTGCTGACCGATTTGGGCGAAATTCACAAAAACGCCGGCGAACTCTACGCCGACGGTCACGACGAACTCGAAGACCTGATGGGCGACATCAGCAACGTTGTCCGCCGCCTGAGCGAAGCCGAAGCCAACATCACCGGCATGATCAGCAAACCGAACGCCGGCACGGTATATTGGATAGAAGTCCAGCCGAATCAGAATCGTCTCTCGCTCAACGCCGCCCCCCTGAGCGTTGCGCCGCTGGTCGAAAAATACCTGTGGCACGAAAAGCGCTCGGTCGTTCTCACCTCCGCCACGCTGACGACACACGGCGAATTCCAGTACCTGCGTAACACCCTCGGCGCCGACGAAGCCGAAGAGATGCAACTCGGCTCACCCTACGACTACGAAAATGCCGCTTTGCTCTACCTTGCCAATGACATCCCCGAACCGAATCAAAACGGCTATCAACAAATTCTCGACCGAGCCATACTCAACACCGCCAAAGCCACCGGCGGACGGATGCTCGTGCTGTTCACGTCCTACGCCGCTTTGAAGAGAACCTCGCAAGCCATTACCGCTCCTCTGGCGCGCGAGGAAATTTACGTCTATGAACAGGGCGACGGCGCCTCGCCAAACGCCCTGCTGGAATCTTTCAAAACCACCGACCGCGCCGTCCTGCTGGGCACCAAATCCTTCTGGGAAGGCGTGGATGTGCCGGGCGACGCCCTCTCCATCGTCGTCATCACCAAACTGCCCTTCGACGTTCCCACCGACCCGCTCATCGCGGCGCGCTCCGAAATGTACGAAGACCCGTTCAACCAATACTACCTGCCCGAAGCCATCCTCAAATTCCGCCAGGGATTCGGGCGGCTCATCCGCACCCAGTCTGACCGCGGCGTGGTTGCCATTCTCGACCGCCGCGTGTTGACCAAGCAATACGGGCGGCTCTTTCTCGAATCCCTGCCTCCCTGTACGGCGCGGCAGGGACCAGCCGCCAACCTTCCGCGCGAGGCGGCAAGATGGCTGGGATTGTGATTTATTGATTACGCACGCCGTCCCGAAGTTTTCGGCAAGATGCCGCAGCAAAGGGAAGACAGATGAACTATCGTAAACTCGGCAGAACCGATTTGAACGTTTCCGAACTCGCCCTCGGCTGCTCCGCCTTTTGGGGAGATAAAATGTTCCCCGAAAAAAAAGCCGCCGCTATCATCCATGAAGCGTTCGAGCGCGGCGTCAACTTTTTCGATACCGGACACAACTATTCGAACTTCAACGCCGAACCCCGCCTCGGGCGAATCTTGCAGGAAATCCTGAAGAGAACCGACCGCTCCAAAGTCATCGTCTCCACCAAAGGCGGATCGGTCATCGGCAGAAGCCCGGTGCTATCCCTGCGGCGCGGCGAGACCAAGGACTTTTCGCCCGACGCCATCGAACGGTCCTGCCTGGAATCGCTCAAAAATCTGAACTGCGGCTATCTCGACATCTTCCAATTGCACGGAATCACCCGCTTCCAAATGAGCGAAGCGCTCCTCGAACGGCTGGCAACAATGAAACAACGGGGAATATTCAGGTATCTTGGCGTCAACACCCACAAAGAAGCCGACATGCTGTTTATTGCCGAACACCCGCAACCCTTCGACATGGTGCTGATTGACTACAACGTCCTGCAATTGGATCGCGAGCCGGTGATAGACAAACTGCACGCGGCGGGCATCGGCGTCGTGGCGGGAACCGTCCTGGCGCAGGGACATCTGGTAAGGGGCAAAATCGGCTCCATCAGCAGCGGCTCATTCTTCTGGTATCTGGCGCGCTCCCTGCTCCGCCCGTCCAGCCGCCGCCTTGCAAAGCATTCCAAACCGATGCGGGACGCGCTGGCATCCATCCCCGAAATGTCCCCGGCGCAAGCCGCCTTCGCCTACATTTTAGACAACCCAAAAGTGTCCAGTTGCGTATTTGGAACCACCAACCTTGCCAATCTCCGCGAAATAATCGGTGCGGCAGACAGAAAACTAACCGAAGATAGCAAACGCAAAATCCGCCAAACCTATGAGGCGCTGACGTACAAAATCAGCGGGTAACCGCGCGGAATGCAAACCGCCGACTCCATAGTAAAATGAGGGCATGGAAGTACAAATCGCGGTTGCCAAAGTCAACAAATACGCCACTTCGGAAAGCGGCGACACACTGGAAGTCATCGAACGCCCCAACGGCGGGCTTTCGGTGGTGCTGGCAGATGGTCAAACTTCGGGACGCGGCGCCAAAGCCGTCTCCCAGATGGTCGTCCGCAAAGTAATAGGCTTGCTCGCGGAAGGCGTCCGCGATGGCGCCGCCGCCCGCGCCGCCTCCGACGCCCTCTTCACCGACAAACGCGGCAAGGTCATCTGCACCCTCAACATCGCCTCCATTGACCTGCACAGCGGCACCATCGTCCTGACCCGCAACAACCCCTCCCCCATGTTCATCTGCCGCGACATGCAGATTGACCGCATCGATTCCGAAAGCACCCCCCTCGGCGTCTCGCGTGAAGTGCGCCCCTCCATCACCGAAATCGAAATCGAACCCGGGCTCACCGTCATCCTCTACACCGACGGACTCGTCCACGCCGGAGAGCGGCGCGGACAACCCATGAACGCCATGGAAGTCCTCCAATCCATGCTCGACGACCAGGACCCCACCCCGCAAAACATCGCCGATACCCTCCTCGCACACGCCGTCATGCTCGACGACAACCGCCCCGCCGACGACATCAGCGTGGTGGCGCTCAAAGTCCTGCCGCTCACGGGAGATAACGTCCGCCGCATGAGCGTCCGCCTGCCCATCGAAGGCTTTGCGCGGACATGAAACCCCGCTGATGGAGCCTCCAGGTCGTCGTCCGCTGATTGGCGTGGTCGGTCCATGTGGATCGGGGAAATCCACGCTCATCGCGGGTCTCGAAGCGCACGGCTACGCCTGCCGCCACATCGCGCAGGAGCACTCCTACGTCCCGTCCATGTGGCAGGTCATCGCCAAGCCCGACATCCTCATCTACCTGCACGCCTCCTACCCCGTCAGCACCGCCCGCCGCCGGCTGGATTGGCAGCCCAAAGACTACGAAGAACAACTCCGCCGGCTCTCCCATGCCCGCGAACACGCCCACATCATCATCGAAACAGACAACCTGACTCCCGAACAGGTTCTGCAAGCGGCATTGGACTCCCTCAACGACCTCTCCCGATAAAACGACGCATCACACTTAAACCTCAGCCTGCTTCTCCCCCACAACTTTTCCTCCCCTCGTCCTTTCCCTGCCCCGCGACAAAACAGCCAACTTCTTTCATTAACTCACCTTACGCAGTAGTGCGAGATTTATCTCGCATTTTCAAGCGACAAGTTGCGCTTTAACAAATTATTCTGGCAATAGCGTAGCGCGAGATTTATCTCGCCTTTGGCGCAGGCGCCCCAGATATGGTAAGCGACATGAATGTTGCGGTACGGACGCCCATATCTGGATTGTCGGAACAATTTAGAAAACTGCAAACTGTCGCGGCACGAATGAACTGTGTAACGTCAGGCACTAATCTTACAGCCCAAAGCCCAACGCTAGAGAGCGTTTCTTACGCTGCCAGCGCAGGCAGGCGTTCTCTACGTCTGCCTACCTTGCGCTGTAACAGTAGGACGCCCTGAAAAATCATCCTACCCATGCCCAATTAACGGGAGTATAATCACCCGCGCCCAGCCCCCGGCTGGCATTTTTTTGAGCGGAGAACCCATTGCATGATACGTAACATCACCAACCGAATCATTCTGATTGTGGTCATTCTCGGTCTCGCCTTATGGGTGGACCTGAGCGATCAGATCAAATTCACCAACCCCCGTGATGGCTCCACCCTGTTTCAACTGAACACATCTGCCAGGCTTGGCTTGGATCTGCAGGGCGGTTTGCAGGTGCTTCTCGAAGCCGATTTACCGGAAACCACCCGCATCACCGCCGACGAAATGGAAACCGCACGGAGCATCGTCGAAAACCGCACCAACGCCCTGGGCGTAAGCGAAAACCTGATTCAGGTGGCGGGCGACCGCCGCATCGTGGGCGAATTCCCCGGCGCGGCAGACGCAAATGCCATCCTCGACATCATCCAACAGACCGGCTTGCTCGAATTTGTGGATACCGGCGACTTCCAGCCGAAGGAAGGCGACATCCTCCAAACCGATTACGGTCTGGACCCGGCGGCAATCCCCACCCCCGCCGCTGACGGCGGGAACGCCCAGCCCATCTATCACACCGTCATGACCGGGAAAGACATCAAGAGCGTTGCGGTTGCCCCCGATTCTCTCGGCACCAACTATGCCATTGACTTTACGCTGACACCGGAAGGCGCCAAAATCTTCGGCGAACACACTGCCGCCAATGTGGGCAAATTCCTCACTATCACCCTCGATAAACGGGTCATCTCGGCGCCGCGCATCAACTCTGCCATCCCCGACGGGGCAGGTCAAATCACAGGCAGTTTCACCCCCGAAGAGGCGAACGCCCTTGCCGTGCAGTTGAAATACGGCTCCCTGCCCATCCCGTTGAAGGTGGTGGAGACGCGCATCATCGGTCCCACACTCGGCGCAGATTCGCTCCAGCGCAGTCTGGTCGCCGGCTTGATTGGCTTCGCCATCGTCCTGCTGTTCATGGGCATCTACTACCGTTTGCCCGGCATCACAGCGAACCTCTCCATTTTGATGTACGCCGCCATCCTGTTTGCGGTCTTCAAGTTGATTGGCGTGACGATGACCCTGCCCGGCATCGCCGGCATCATGCTCAGCACCGGCTCCGCCCTCGACGCGAACATCCTCGTCTTCGAAAGGTTCAAGGAGGAGTTGCGCGCCGGGCGGACGATGAAGCAGGCTTTCGGTCAGGCATGGAGCCGCGCGTGGCCCTCCATCCGCGACTCGAACATTGCCGCTGTCATCACCGCCCTCATTCTGTTGTGGTTTGGCAGCGCCTTTGGCGCAACCATCGTCAAGGGCTTTTCCATCACGCTTCTCATCGGCGTCGCAATCAGTTTGTTCTCCTCGCTGTTCATCACCCATTCACTGCTTGCCCTTGCCCTGGATGTGTTCAAACCCAAAAACCTCGAACGCTGGTTCGGCATTTAGGAAGTTGGACGATATGAATATTCTTGGAAAACGCTACTATTTCTTCGGGCTGTCACTGCTGATCATTCTGGTTGGTCTGGGCATCGTGATCTTCCGCGGCATCCCGCTTTCGATTGACTTTACGGGCGGCAGTCTGCTCGAAGTCCGCTTTGCGAATCAATCGCCGGAAACGACCCGCATTTACGAGGTCTATAACGGGCTTGGCATCGAGGACGTTCAGGTGCAGACGAGTGAGACGGGCAGTTACATCATCCGCTCGCGCTTCCTCGAAAACACCGACCGCGACGCAGTGCTTGCCTCGCTGGGCGAAAAAATCGGCGCAGTGGACGTGGTGCGCTTCGACAGCGTAGGTCCCAGCATCGGCGAACAGGTTACCTCGCGTGGCACGCTGGCGGTGGTCGTGTCCTCCCTGCTGGTGGTGCTGTTCATTGCCTGGTCGTTCCGCGGCGTAACGCACGCCTTCCGTTACGGCATTTGCGCCATCCTTGCCATGATCCACGATGTCGCCATCATCTTCAGCGCCACCGCCATCGGCAGTCTGCTGTGGGGCTGGGAAATCGACTCGCTCTTCCTCACCGCCCTGCTGACCGTCATCGGCTTTTCCATGCAGGATACCATCGTGGTGTTCGACCGCATCCGCGAAAACTCGAACATCTACCGCCGCCTCGATTTCGAGACGCTCGTCAATCACTCCATCGTGCAGACCCTCCAGCGCTCCATCAACACCCAGTTGATGACCGTGGAATTCCTCCTGCTGGCGCTTGCCATGTTTGGCGGCGTCACCCTGCGCGAATTTGCCGGCATCCTGCTCATCGGTCTCCTGAGCGGAACGTACTCGTCCATTTTCATCGCCGCGCCCATTCTCGTGCTGTGGGAAAACCGCGAGTGGAAGACGTGGTTCCGCAAACCTGCGGCTGCGTAAAAACAAACTGAACCCACCCAAAACTGGCGAACGTTTTGCAACGTTCGCCAGTTTTTCTTTTTCCCAATCCTTGACTTACGCCCAAAACCGTCATATACTCTGATTTATCTGATTAATCGTAACTATGGCGACCCGTGACCGGACTTCCCCTGAAATTTCCGAATTTCTCCGTTACCTTGCCGCTCATGAAGAGGTAAAAGACGGACTCCCGCCGCTCAAAAAACTGAGCGAGGAATTGGGCGTGAGCATTGCCAGTTTGCGGGAACAACTCGAAGTGGCGCGCGCGCTTGGGTTGGTCGAGGTCAAGCCCCGGCTGGGAATGAGGCGCAAGGAATATTCCTTCGCGCCGGCAGTTCGTCAAAGTCTGGGGTATGCGCTGGCGCTCAACAGCGAGCATTTCCGCAAATACTCCGAATTGCGCAATCATGTCGAAGCCGCGTTCTGGGATGAAGCGGTTCGCAAACTCACCGAAGAAGATAAAAACGAATTACGCACCCTCATTGCGCGAGCCTTCGAAAAGCTGCAAGGCTCGCCGATTCGCGTTCCGCACGAGGAACACCGCGCCCTGCATCTATTGATTTACCGCCGCCTCGAGAATCCGTTCGTGACCGGCATCCTGGAAGCCTATTGGGACGCCTACGAAACCGTCGGCTTGAATGTGTTCACCGGCGGGTACGAATATCTGCAGGAAGTCTGGCGTTATCACCAGCAAATGGTGGACGCAATTTGCAACGGCAACTATGAGGAAGGGTATCGCGCGTTGATTGCGCATACCGACCTCCTCTACCAAAGACCATAACCCATGCCGCAGCGGGACTACTTCCGCGCGGCAATTTTATTCAGGAGCACTATGAACAAAATCGTAAACGATTTCTCGATCATTGTTGGCACCAAGAACGGCTCCGGCAGTTCGACTGCCAACAACACCATCCTGCGCGCCATCTTCAAGATGGGTGTGCCAGTTTCGGGTAAGAACCTCTTCCCCTCCAACATTCAGGGACTGCCCACCTGGTACACCATCCGCGTCAGCAAGGATGGATTCACCGCCCGCCGCGAGGTCAACGAGATCGTCATCGCCATGAACCCCGATTCGTTCATGCGGGACCTGGCGTCTGTTGCGCCGGGCGGAGCCTTTTTCTACGCCGACGACATCAAACTGCCCATCAACCGCACCGACATCGCGGTGTACCCGATGCCGGTCAAAAAGATCGTGCGCGAAGACCCCAACGTGCCAGCCGATTTCCGTGAATTGGTGGGGAACATGGTCTATGTGGGCGTGCTGGCGCAGATGATTGGCATTGACATCGAAAAGATTCAAGCCGCGCTCGAATTTCACTTCAAAGGCAAGCAGAAACCGATTACCATGAACATGGGCGCAGTGCACGCCGGCGCAGAGTGGGCAAAGGCAAACCTGGAAAAGAAAGACCCCTTCTACCTGGAACCGATGGATAAGACACATGGCATGATCATGGCAGATGGCAACACTGCCGCGGCAATCGGCTCCATCTTCGGCGGGTTGCAGTTTGCAGCGTGGTATCCCATCACGCCCGCCTCGTCCCTTGCCGAAGCGCTGAACGATTACCTCCCCATGCTCCGCAAGCGGGAGGACGGCAAACACACCTACGCGGTGGTCCAGGCAGAGGACGAACTGGCGGCAATCGGCATGGCAATCGGCGCCGGCTGGAGCGGTCTCCGCGCGATGACCTCCACCTCCGGTCCCGGCTTGAGCCTGATGACGGAGTTCGCCGGGCTGGCATATTTTGCCGAGGTGCCGGTGGTGATTTGGGATGTTCAGCGCATTGGTCCCAGCACGGGTCTGCCCACCCGCACCTCGCAGGGCGACCTGACCTTTGTCAACTACATGGGTCACGGCGACACGCAGGCGGTCATCCTTCTGCCCGGCGATGTGTACGAGTGCTTCGAGTATGGCTGGAAAGCCTTCGATATCGCCGAGCGTCTGCAGACCCCGGTCTTCGTGCTGAGCGACCTCGATATGGGCATGAATCAGTGGATGAGCAAGCCGTTCCAGTACCCCGACAGACCCATGGATCGCGGCAAAGTGCTTTGGGAAAAGGACCTCGAGGAACTCAAGGGCAACTGGGCGCGCTACCTCGACAAGGACGGCGACGGCATTCCCTACCGCACGATACCGGGCAATCAGCATCCGATGAGCGCGTATTTCACGCGCGGCACCGGTCACGACGAGCACGCCCGCTACAGCGAAGAGGCGCACGTCTGGTACAACAACATGGAACGCCTGAAGCGCAAGTACGAGACGGCGCGTCAATATGTGCCGGCGCCGGCGCTGCGCGAAACAAAAGGCGCGACCATCGGCATCATCGGCTACGGCTCCACCGAAGCCGCCATCCTCGAGACCATGCACCAGTTGGAGACGGAGCACGGCATCAAAGCCGATTTCCTGCGCATCCGCGCTCTGCCCTTTACCAAAGAAGTGGGAGAGTTCCTCGCCCGGCACGAGCAGATTTTCGTCGTCGAGATGAACCGCGACGGGCAGATGAATCAACTGCTGACCATCGAGTATCCGCAATTTGCCACGCGGCTCAAGTCGGTGGCATACGGCGACGGCATGCCCGCCTCTGCCAAATGGGTGCGCGAAGGCATCCTGGCGAAGTATGAAGCGAAGAAGGCTCCAGCGAAGGCAAAAGCCAAAGCGCCGGCGCGCCGCAGCCAGGTCAGGAAAGAAGCGGCGAAGTCGTCTGCTAAAAAGAAAAGCGTTGCAAAATCCCCTGCAAAGAAAACATCCAGCAGGAAGAAGTAAGAGCGAAAGGAGTTTTATCCCATGACACAACCTCTCCCCATGGCGGGCGCATCCGCCAACGTGAACCTGGCTGGACTGACCAAAAACGATTACCGCGGCAACCCCACCACCCTCTGCCAGGGATGCGGTCACAACTCGATTTCGAACCAGATCATCAGCGCCATGTACGAATTGAACGTGATGCCCGAGCGGGTCGTCAAGTTCAGCGGCATCGGCTGTTCGAGCAAAAGCCCGACGTATTTCATGAACCGTTCGTTCGGCTTCAACAGCCTGCACGGACGCATGCCGTCCATCGCCACGGGCGCGCTTTTCGGCGACCATACCCTGAAGGGCATCGGCGTTTCGGGCGACGGCGATACCGCCAGCATCGGCATGGGACAGTTCAAGCACATCATGCGCCGCAATGTGAATATGGTGTACATTGTGGAAAATAACGGCGTGTACGGACTGACCAAGGGGCAGTTCTCCGCGACTGCCGAGAAGGGTCTCTCGCTGAAGAAGCAGGGCACCAACCCTTACATGCCGGTGGACATCTGTATGGAGGCGCTTGCTTCGAATGCCACCTTCGTGGCGCGTTCGTTCGCGGGCAACCCCAAGCAGGTGAAAGAACTGCTCAAAGCCGCCTTTGCACACCGCGGCATTGCCGTGCTCGACATCATCAGCCCGTGCGTCACCTTCAATAATCAAACGAACGCCTACCACTCCTACACCTGGGGCAAGGATCACGAAGAGCCCCTGCACGACATCACCTACATCGCGCCGCGCAGCGAGATCATGCTCGAACGCGAAATGGAGGAAGGCGAGGTGCGCGAGGTCGCCATGCACGACGGCTCGATTGTCATCCTCAAGAACCTCGAAAAGGGCTACGACCCGACCGACCGTTTTCAGGCAATGCGCGCGCTGGAAGAGGCGCAGCGCAACAACTGGCTCATCACCGGCTTGATCTACGTGAACACCGAAAAGCCGACGCTGGACGACACCTTCAATCTGGTGGATACGCCCCTCAACCGCCTCACCGAGCCAGACCTGCGCCCCGCGCCCGAACTGCTCGATAAAATCAACGCCTTGATGTTTTAACCCCCACCCCACCTCCCCCAAAATCAATGATTTTGGGGGAGGTGGCGCTTTAGCGGCAGAGGGGGGTATACTGCCGTCATGCTCGAAATCACGCCCTCCCTTCAACTGGACGAACGCGAACTGCAATTCGACTACATCCGCGCCTCGGGACCGGGGGGACAGAACGTCAACAAGGTGGCGACGGCGGTGCAATTGCGCTTCGACGTGGTCAACTCCCCTTCGCTCGCTTCGGACTTAAAGGGACGCCTGCTCCGCCTTGCGGGAAAGCGCGTCAACGCTGACGGCGTACTCATCCTCGAGGCGCGCCGCTTCCGCACGCAGGAGGCAAACCGCGCCGACGCCCTGCGCCGCTTTGTGGAACTCCTGCAAAAAGCCGCCACGCCGCCCAAGCCGCGCCGAAAAACCAGACCCACCGCCGCATCGCGGGAAAAACGCATCAAAGAAAAGAAACAGCGCGGGGAAATCAAACGAAGCAGGCAGGACAGGGCTTACGAGTAAGCGCTTCCCGCGGGTATAATCCCCGCTCTATGAAAAATAAAACGCTCATCGGTCTCGTCAGCGGCTTGACCGCCGCTTCTATTTGGGGCGGGATGTACGTGGTCAGCAAGGTGGTGCTGGAGGTCATCCCGCCGTTCAGCCTGCTTGCCATCCGTCTGATTTTAGGGGCGGTAACGCTTGGGGCGGTGATGCTGTTTGTGAGGCGCAGCAGGCTCACGTCGCGGCAGATGCGGGATAGTTTTCTCGTCGGCATTGTGGGGTACGGAGTCTCGCTGGGCTTCCAGTTCGTCGGGACGAAGTTGTCCACGGCGTCGAACGGGGCGCTGGTGACTTCCGCCACGCCGGCGTTTGTCCTGCTGTTTGCGCCGTACCTGCTCGGCGAGAGGGCGACCTGGCGCGGCGTTTTTGCGCTGGCGGTTTCGACGCTGGGGGTGGCGGCGGTGATTGACCCGCGTACCGCAGACCTTTCCTCTTCGTTGTTTTTGGGCAATCTGAGTCTGCTTGCCGCCGCGCTGACGTGGGCGTTGTATTCGGTGCTGGTGAGGAAAGTTGCACAATCTGCCGATCTGATTGCCTCGAGCGCGGTGATGCTGGCGGGGGGCATTCCTTCGAGCGTTTTGTTTGGCATTTTTGAAATAGAGCGGCAGGGCATTGGCGAAATCACCAGCGGGGTGATTTGGGGGATTCTGTTCCTGGGGGTGATTTCCACTGCGCTCGCCATGTTCCTGTGGAATTATGCCTTTGCCACCCTGCCCGCGGCGGCGGCTTCGCTGACGTTCTTTGCCCAACCGGTGGTCGGCGCGCTGTTGGGATGGTGGTTTTTGGGGGAACACATCACGCCCATGTTTTTGCTGGGAGGCTTGCTCATTGGGGCTGGATTGGTAATTTCGAGCACAGAGGCGTCTTAAAATTTTTGAGGGGAGATTGACAAAAATGCCTGAAAAATGCTACACTACTAACACGAGTTAGTAACACGTGTTAATAGGAAAGGACTTCCCTTTGCACCGCAACCGTGTAACAAGCCGAGATGTGGCAAAAATGGCAGGCGTTTCGCGCACGACCGTATCGTTGGTGCTGAACAACGTGCAGGGGATTCAGATTAGCCCGGAAACGCGCCAAAAAGTCATTCAGGCGGCAAACGAACTGGGGTATGTTCCCGATGCCATGGCGCAGGCACTCGTCAGCCGGCGCACCAAGGCAATCGGTCTGGTTTTGACGCGTACACATCATCACATTGCCACCGACGCGTTTCTTCCCAAAATCATCAGCGGTCTGTTGACCACCGCCAAACAGCACAACATTCGCACCCTGATTGACTGGGTGGAGACCGAGCATCAGGAATCGGCGTATTTCGAACTGGCGCGCGCCAAACGAATTGACGGGATGATTCTTTCCACTCCCCGCCTGAACGACTCGGCGATCAAGGCTCTCGAAAGCGCAGACATCCCCACGGTCCTGATGGGAAGCGTGGCTGGTTCGACGCTTCCCTTTGTGGACGTGGACAACGTTCAGGCGGCAGAGAAGGCGGTTTCCTACCTCCTCGACCTTGGGCATCGGGAGATTGCCTGCATTTCGAATGCGCCGCCGGAGTACACTGCCGCCCCTGAACGAGTGCAGGGATTTCGGAACGCGATGGCAAGGGCGGGTGCGCAGGTCAATGAACGGCTGGTCTGTTACGCCGATTTCGACCCGGAGAGCGGCTACCGCTGTATGAAGTCGCTGTTGGAAAGCGGGGAGCGATTTACTGCGGCATTCGTCGCCAGCGACAATGTGGCAATTGGCGCCAAAGCCGCCCTTCGTGAAGCCGGGCTTCACGTTCCAGAGGATATATCTCTGGTTGGCTTTGATGACATTCCCTGGGCGATGTATTCCGACCCGCCGCTCACCACCATACGGCTTCCCGCTGAGGCGCTTGCCCAGCATGCCTGCAGTCTGCTGTTGAATTTAATTCAGGAGAAGGAAAGTTGGGGAAATCATCATGTCATTTTGGAAACAGAACTCATTGTTCGCAAATCGTGCAAGGCGATTCAATGATGTCTGCTGATACTTATAAAGGAGGTGCGCCTCAAAATACGATCAAGATAACCCATCCCGTTTACCCGTCCATCAAACCTAATGAAAAGAGGAGAATATGAATAAATCACGTTTGCTAATCGTTTTGAGCCTGCTGTTGACGGCTTCCATGCTGCTGGCGGCATGCGGCGGCAATGCCACCGCCACGCCGGCGCCATCCCAGCCGGAACAGCCCACACAGTCTTCGCAGCCTTCTCAACCCGAACAACCTGCGCCCACCGAAGAACCCGCCATGCCCGAAGTTGGCTTTGATGTCATGCCGGGCGGCGCGCTTGAGGAAGCCCTGAAAGGCACCTACAGCGGCACCACCGTGACCGTGGACGGCGCCTTCGAAGGCAACGACCCCGATGGCGTCAAAATGAAACAGTCCGTCGCCAAGTTCGAAGAATTAACCGGCATCAAGGTCAACTACATCGGTAACAAAGAATTCGAAGCCACCATTTCGGTGCGCGTGGATGCCGGTGACGCCCCCGACATTGCAGACTTCCCTCAGCCGGGCAAAGCAGCGCAATATGTGGCGGCTGGAAAAGTGGTGGATGTCCGCTCCTTCATGTCTGAGGAGTGGTTGAGCCGCCAATACAACCAGAGCTGGCGCGACATGGCGACCATCAACGGTGTGGAGGCGGGTGTGTTCCACCGCTTCAACGGCAAGAGCCTGGTGTGGTACCCGAAGAAAGCCTGGGATGCCGCCGGTTATCAAATCCCTGAAACCTGGGATGACCTGCTCGCGCTGACCCAGCAGATCGCCGACGATGGCGATACCGCCTGGTGCATCGGCATCGAATCTGGCGCCGCCACCGGCTGGCCCGCCACCGACTGGACCGAAGAAATGATGCTGCGCACCACCTCGCTGGAGAACTACGACAAGTGGGTGGCAGGCGAGCTGCCCTTCGACTCCCCCGAAGTGAAGAAAGCCATCGAAACCTGGAGCGAAATCTGGTTCAATGATGCCTACGTCTTCGGCGGGCGCTCTTCCATCGTTTCCACCTTCTTCGGCGATTCTCCTGCGCCCATGTTCCAGGATCCGCCTCAGTGCTGGATGCACAAGCAGGGCAACTTCATCACCGGCTTCTTCCCCTCCGGCGTTGTGCCCGGCGTGGACTACGGTTTCTTCTATCTGCCGCCGGTTGACCCCGCCTACGGCAAGCCGTTCCTCGTTGCAGGCGATGTGATGGTCATGTTCAATGACCGCCCCGAAGTGCGCGCTTTGATGGAATACTTCACCGTTCCGCAATCCGCGAGCGGCTGGCTCGAAGGCGGCGGCGCGCTCGCCGCGCACCAGACTGCTACGCCGGACATGTATGGTGTAGAATTGGAACGCGGCATTGCTGAACTCGTTGCCCAGGCAACCAGCTTCCGTTTTGATGGTTCGGACCTGATGCCGGGCGAAGTCGGCGCAGGCTCGTTCTGGGAGCACATTACCAGTTACGTTGCCGGCTCGGAAGACCTGGATACAGCCATGAAGGCAATTGACGCCTCCTGGCCCAGGAAATAGGTTTTTCGATAGTTTCAAGTCAGGGTGGACGGCGCTTGCCGTCCACCCTTATCAAATACCAGCAGATGATGCTGCTGGAATCTCGCCCTCCGCGTTTTCACATGCTATAAAAGTTTACTGGAACGGCTGACGTAATCCAACTCACAAGGAGCAGGCTATGGCATCCATAAAGGATACAAGTCCACAAAAACTCTCGCTGGGAGCCGCTTTTGTCTCACTGCTCGGACGGATAGTTTTGGCGGCGGGCATCCCGTTTATTGCCTTTTACGTACTTTACCTGGGTTTCATTTTTCTGCGAGACAGCAGCGCTCCGCGAGGCGTCATTGCCCTGGTTGCCATCGTGTGGGGCGTCGGCGGCGTGGCGGTTCTGTATTGGATTTTCAACGATCTCGTCGAACGACTGCCCGATGCCTGGCGGACCCGTCTGCTGCCGTTTGTGTTCGTCGGTCCCGCCATGGCGATCCTTGCCTGGTATCTTGCCATCCCCACTCTGCGCACATTCTGGATCAGCCTGTTTGACCGCAATGGACCTCCGGAAGGTCTCAACATTTTTCAACAACTGGCGAGCGACTCCTTTGTGGGCTTGAACAACTATGTCGCGGTTTTCACTGAGAGCCTGATGCGGGAGGCATTCCGCAACAACCTGTTGTGGATTATTTTTGGAAGCACGTTTTCGGTCGTCTTTGGGTTGATCATTGCGGTGCTTGCAGACCGCAGCCGAATCGAAAAAGCGGCAAAGTCGCTCATCTTTTTACCGATGGCAATTTCATTTGTGGGCGCCAGCATTATTTGGAATTTTATCTACGAATATCGTCCCGCCGGTCAGCCGCAGGTCGGGTTATTGAATGCCATTGTCACAGGTTTGGGCGGTCAGCCGCAAGCCTGGCCCCAGTGGGTAGCAATCTCCCCCTGGAACAACCTGTTCCTGATTGTCATCGTCATCTGGCTGCAAGCCGGCTACGCAATGGTCCTTTTCTCCGCCGCATTGAAGGGCATCCCTGAAGAAATCCTGGAAGCCAGCCGCATTGACGGAGCGAACGAATTTCAGATTTTCTTCCAAATTATGATACCGTCCATTCGCGGCACCATCATTTCGGTTTGGACGACGATTGTCATCTTCACCTTGAAGATTTTCGATGTGGTCTGGGTGATGACAGGCGGACAATTCGGCACGCATGTCATCGCCACCCAGTTTTATCGGCAGGCATTCACCAACCGCAACTCCGGCTTTGGCGCCGCCATCGCCATCATCCTGTTGATTGCAGTCGTTCCGGTCATGTACTACAACCTGAAACAGTTCAGGGAACGGGAGGCATTCTAAAATGGAAAGCGGAAAAAGACAAAAACTGCTCGGCAGTCTGTTCGTCAACGGAGCGCTCCTGCTGCTCGTCATCCTGTGGACCGTTCCAACCCTGGGAATCTTCGTCTCCTCGTTCCGCAACCGAAACGACATTGCCGTCTCCGGCTGGTGGAACGTTTTCCCACACCGGGAGTGGAAGGTCACCCGCGAAATTGACCCCGTTGCCGCCGGGCTCAACCCCGACGGCATCATGGAAGTGGAAGGCGTCAGCGGAACCTTCGACGAATTCAGAGCGGGCGTCAGCACACCCGACGGCGAACGCCTGCGCTGGGTTGGCAACAAGCGTCTTGGGCGCATTCAGGTTGAAGAACGAGTCTGGACCGTCTCGTGGAATTTCACCCTCGACAACTATCGTCAGGTGCTTGGCGGTCAGAACTTTGAATTCACCAAACCAGACGGCACGGTCGAAGTCGTTCCCGGCGACAACATGTCTGGCGCGTTCCTCAACAGCCTGGCGGTTACGGTTCCCTCCACCGTCATCCCCATTCTGATTGCCGCATTTGCCGCCTATGCCTTCGCCTGGATGAACTTCCCCGGGCGGCGCACCATGTTCATCATGGTGGTGGCGCTCCTGGTCGTACCGCTTCAAATTGCCCTCGTCCCCATCCTGCGGGACTATCGTGCGCTTAACCTGAACGGCACCTTCCTGGCAATCTGGCTCGCGCACACAGGCTTTGGACTGGCGCTCGCAACCTACCTGCTCTACAACTACATCAGTTCCCTGCCGCGCGACATCCTCGAATCCGCGTTCATTGACGGCGCATCCCATTTCACCGTCTTCACGCGGCTCATCCTGCCACTTTCCGTTCCAGCGCTTGCCTCCTTCGCCATTTTCCAATTCCTGTGGGTCTGGAACGACTACCTGGTGGCGTTGATCTTCTTGGGAGGCAACCCCGAGTTCGAACTGGTCACCCAGCGCATGGCGGCAATCGTCGGCGCACGCGGGCAGGACTGGCATCTGCTCACCGCCGGCGCCTTCGTCTCCATGCTCCTCCCGCTGGCAGTCTTTTTTGGACTGCAACGCTACTTCGTGCGCGGTCTGCTGGCAGGCTCGGTGAAAGGATAAACGACGCCGATGGATTGGGCGCTCTGGTTCTACTGGATCATGGCGTCCACGGCCGGCTGGGTCATCGGGAATCTCCTCTTCACAGGCATTCCCATCGTCATAGCCGGAGCCGCCATCGCCGCCCTCCAATGGGCGGTCCTGCACGGACGCATTCCCAACGCCTGGCGCTGGGGAATTTTCAGCGCCGCCGGCTGGATCGGCGGATACATTCTATTCGCCCTCTTCTTTCCCCGCCTGGGCATTCTGCTCGGTCCGCTGATGGGACTCTCCGTCGGCATCCCACAATGGCTCATCCTCAAAAAGGAAGTTCAATGGGCGGGTTGGTGGGTCGTCATAAGCCTCATCGGCTGGACCACAGGCTTGACCCTCCTGCCGGGCTTGCTCACCTCCGGCGCACTGCCCGGCGCATGGACCGGCTTTACCCTCGTCCTGCTTTTCCGCTATTCCCGCTCACACTCCTGACACTCATTCGAACATCACCGAAAACAAAATGGAAAATCAACCTCTCTGGTACAAAGATGCAGTCTTCTATCAAGTTTACGTGCGCGCCTTCAAAGACAGCAACGGCGACGGTCACGGCGACCTGCGCGGTCTCACCCAAAAACTCGACTACCTCCAAACCCTGGGCGTGGACTGCCTCTGGCTCATGCCCCTCTACCCCTCCCCTCTCAAAGACGACGGCTACGATATTTCGGATTACTACAACATCGCCGAAACTTTCGGCACGCTGGAAGACTTCCGCACCCTCCTCCACGAGGCGCACACACGCGGCATCCGCATCATCATGGACCTCGTGCTGAATCACACCTCCGATCAGCATCCCTGGTTCCAAGCCGCCCGCGCCGACCGAAACTCCCCCTACCGGGATTACTACGTCTGGAGCGACACCGACCAGAAATACAAAGACGCCCGCATCATCTTCCTCGACACCGAACCCTCCAACTGGACCTGGGACGAACAGGCGGGACAATTCTACTGGCACCGCTTCTACGCCAGCCAACCCGACCTGAACTACGACAACCCCGCCGTGCAGGAAGAAATGATCAACGTGGCGCGCTTCTGGCTGGACCTCGGCATTGACGGCTTCCGCGCCGACGCCGTCCCCTACCTCTTCGAGCGTGAAGGTACCAACTGCGAAAACCTGCCCGAGACCCACGCCTACCTGAAGAGACTGCGCGCCTTCATGGACGAGAACTACCCCGGGCGCATCCTGCTGTGCGAGGCAAACCAATGGCCCAAAGACGTGCGTCCCTACTTCGGCGACGGCGACGAATTTCACATGGGCTTCCACTTCCCCATCATGCCGCGCATCTACATGGCGCTCAAAAAAGAGCGCGTGGACGACATGGTGGAAATTATCAACCGCACCCCGCCCATCCCCGAAAATTGCCAGTGGTGCATCTTCCTCCGCAACCACGATGAACTGACCCTTGAAATGGTCACCGAGCAGGAACGTCAGTGGATGTGGGAACAGTACGCCCCCGAACCGCGCATGAGACTCAACCTCGGCATCCGCCGCCGCCTGGCTCCCCTGCTCGATAACGACCGCCGAAAAATCGAACTGGCATACTCGCTCCTCTTCACCCTGCCCGGCTCGCCCATCATCTACTACGGCGACGAAATCGGCATGGGCGACAACATCTGGCTCCACGACCGCAACGGCGTCCGCACGCCGATGCAATGGGACGACGGAACAGGCGCCGGGTTTTCCGAAGCGCCGCCCGCCTCCTGGTACAGCCCATTGATCGAAGATGAAGCCTTCGGGCCGGCGCGGGTCAACGTCCAGGCGCAGATGCGCGAAGGAGGCTCATTGTGGCAGACCATCCAAAACATGATCGCCGTCCGAAAGAAACACCATACCTTTGGGCGGGGCGATTTCGCCTGGGCAGATGCGGGGACCAACGCCGTTGCCGCCTACCAGCGAACCTCCAGCGATGAAACCCTGCTTATCCTGCAAAACCTTTCTGACCAGCCGGTGGAAGTGAAAATAGACCGTCGCGGAACGGACTTGCTGACGGGCAAACAGGTTGACAGCGGCGCGCTTACCCTCGCACCCTTTCAATACATTTGGCTTTTGGAAACGACGGAATAAATCGCATGGCAGTTGGTATTCATCACGAAAAAGAAGCGCAACGCACCCTTGCCCGTTTACTGCCACGGCTGGAAGAAAAATTCAAGCCGCACATCGAACGAGACCCGCAAGCCTGGCAGGAATTCAAGGCGCGGCTGGAGGAGCACTTCACCCGTCTCTTCCGCCTGCACCTCGAACTCTACGGCGATCATTACGATTACTTCTATCACGCCGAAGATTTGCTGATGAGCCTCGCCCGCGCATGGTTTGACCGCCCCCCCGACCTGCGCAAACTCGACCGTCAGCGCGAACACGACCCGCTCTGGTTTCAGTCGCACGCCATGCTCGGCGGCGTCTGCTACGTGGATTTGTTCGCGGAAAACCTCGAAAACCTGCGCGCCAAAATCCCTTACTTCAAAGAACTTGGTCTCACCTACCTGCACATCATGCCCTTCTACGACTCGCCCGCCGGCGAAAACGACGGCGGTTATGCCGTGAGCAACTACCGCAAAGTTGCCCCCTCCCTCGGCACGATGGAACTGCTCGCCGCCCTATCGCGTGCTTTGCGCGAGGCGGGCATCAGCCTGGCGGTGGACCTGGTCTTCAACCACACTTCCGACGAACATGAATGGGCGCAGAAAGCCCGCGCCGGCGACGAGGAATTTCAGGACTACTACCGCATCTTCCCCGACCGAAACCTGCCCGACCTCTACGAGCGGAATCTCAGGGAAATCTTTCCCGACGAACACCCCGGCGCCTTCACCTTCGACTCCCAAATGCAAAAGTGGGTCTGGACGACCTTCCACAGTTACCAGTGGGACCTGAATTACGACAACCCCGCCGTCTTCAACCGCATGGTGGAGGAGATGCTCTTCCTCGCCAACCAAGGCGTGGAGGTCCTCCGCCTCGATGCCGTCGCCTTCATTTGGAAGGAGATGGGCACCAACTGCGAAAACCTGCCCAAGGCGCACACCCTCATCCAGGCGTTCAACACCGCAGCGCGCATTGCCGCCCCCTCCCTCATCTTCAAATCGGAAGCCATCGTCCACCCCGATGACGTGGTGAAATACATTGACCCGGGCGAGTGTAGGATTTCCTACAATCCCCTGCTCATGGCGCTGCTCTGGAACTCACTGGCTACGCGCAAAGTGCGGCTGCTTTCCAAAGCCCTCGCTGAGCGCTTCCAAATCCATCCGCAGGCTGCATGGGTCAACTACGTCCGCGTCCACGACGACATCGGCTGGACATTCTCCGATGAAGACGCCGCCGTGCTGGGCATCAACGCCGCAGACCATCGTAATTTTCTCAACGAGTTTTACCGCGGCAGGTTTCCCGGCAGTTTTGCTCGGGGCTTGCCTTTTCAGGAAAACCCCAAGACCGGCGATTGCCGCATCAGCGGCACCTGCGCCTCGCTGGCTGGGCTGGAAAAAGCATTGACCGAGGAGGGACCACAGGAGGTCGAATTTGCCATCCGCCGCATCCTTCTCATTCATGGAATCATTCTCACTGTTGGCGGCATTCCCCTGCTCTATCTGGGGGATGAAATCGGCACGCTCAACGATTACGGCTACCTGGAAGACCCCGCCCATCAAAATGACAGCCGCTGGGTACACCGCCCCAAAGCGGACTGGGACAGGTATGCCAAAAGAAATGACCCCTCCACCATCGAGGGGCGCATCTTTCAGGGGTTGCTGGAATTGATTCGATTACGAAAATCGCACAGCGTTTTTTCGTGCGGTCCGCTCAAGGTGATTGCGACGGGCAGTGAGCATGTGCTCGGTTTTTTGCGCGAGGATGCAGCGGAACGAGTGGTTGTGCTGGCGAACTTTTCGGAGAAGCCGCAAACGATTTCTGCGGCGGCGCTGGGGTTGCCAGAGGAATGGGAACGCTTGCACGGCAGGAGCGCGCTGGAGGCTGGTCAAGGCTGGAGCGTGGAGCCGCTCGATTTTCTGGCAATCAGGCACAAGGTCCGGGGGTGAGGCGTGGGGAAGGTCACACCTCCCCCACGGTGTGCAGTAATGCCATGTTTGGCGGGCGGACGGCGCCAACGGGAAATCCGCAAATCAGTACCACCTGGTCGCCGGGGCGAACGACGTCGGAACGCATGAGGGCGGTATCCACGTAGTCGAGCATTTCTTCGAGCGAGGTTGCAAACTGCACTTGTTGAGGACGCACGCCCCACATGAACGCCATGCGGGTGTAGGTTTTGGGGTCGGGGGTGAACGCCATGATGGGCACGCGCGGGCGGATTTTGGACATGAGCCAGGCGGTGCGTCCCTGGGTGGTGAAGCACGCCACGGCTTTGACGTTTTTGTCGTTTGCCAGCGCCTGGGCGGCGCGCGCCATCGAGGCGGCGTCGCTCTGCTCAAAGCCCTGCACGGTTTGTTCTGTTCCCCATTCGAAGAAGTGCGCCTCCGCCTCGCGGACGATGCGATCCATCATCTGAACGGATTCGACGGGATATTTACCCGATGCGGTTTCGGCGGAGAGCATGACCGCGTCGGTGCCGTCGAAGATGGCGTTGGCAACGTCGGAGGCTTCGGCGCGGGTGGGGAGCGGGTTGGTGATCATGGATTCGAGCATTTGGGTGGCGGTGATGACGAGTTTGGCGCGCGCGTTGGCGGTGCGGATGATGTGTTTTTGGAGGGCAGGTACGCGTTCGGGGGGCAGTTCGACGCCGAGGTCGCCGCGCGCCACCATGACGCCGTCCACGTTATCGAGGATGGCGTCGAGGTTGTCGAGGGCTTCGGGTTTTTCGAGTTTGGCAATGAGCATGGGCATGCGCCCGCCTTTGGAGAAGCGCTCCATGGCGTAGCGCACTTTTTTGACGTCGTCCACCGTGCGAACGAAGGAGATGGCAACGGCGTCCACTTCGTGTTCGATGCCAAACGCCAGGTCGGCTTCGTCTTTTTCGGTGAAGCCGGAGATGCGCAGACGAACACCGGGCAGGTTGATGCCTTTGTGGGAGGAGAGCGGTCCGCCGACGATGACTTTGGCGGTGAGTTGGTGGCGGTCTTTGACGGAGACAACTTCGAGGGCGAGGCGTCCGTCGTCGAGCAGGAGCCGGTCGGAGGTCCGCACAGAATCGAAGAGTTGGCGGAAGTCCACAGGGATTTTTTTCTCGCCGTTGCCGGAAGGCGTGGTCCCGCTGACGTAAAGGATGACGTGTTCGCCTTCGGTCAGTTGGAGGGGGGCGTCTAATTGTCCGACGCGGATTTTGGGTCCTTGTAGATCCTGGAGGATGCCCACCGCTTTGCCCAGCCGGGCGGAAACGCGGCGGATGAGGGCGATGCGTTCGGCGTGTTGTTCGTGCGTGCCGTGGGAAAAGTTCATTCGGGCAACGTTCATGCCCGCTTCGATGAGTCCTTCGAGCACTGGTTCGCTCTGGCTGGCAGGACCGATGGTTGCGACGATTTTGGCTTTACGATTCATGTGCGTTTCCTTGTTTAAAATTATACTCACCGCAGGATGATAACACCTCATCCGGCGGTGAGTTGCCCAAATTTGGTTATGGGTTGGTTAAATTACAGGTAACTGGCGTTACGCAGTTCATTCGTGCCGCGACATTCATGTCGCCTGAAACCACGAGATAAATCTCGCGCCACCGCGTAAGGTGAGTTACAGGTAATGCAGTTCCTTTGCCTGTTTTTCGAGGTCGGCGCGGAAATCGGGGTGGGCGATGTTGATGAGTTGCCGCGCGCGCTGGCGGATGGTCTTGCCGTAGAGGTCGGCAACGCCGTATTCGGTGACCACGTAGCGGACATGGTTGCGGGTGGTGACCACGCCGGCTCCCGGTTTGAGCATGGCGGCAATGCGGCTGACAGGCGTGCCGTCCTTCAAGGTGGTGGCGCTGGGCAGGGCAATGATGGGAACGCCGTCTTTGGCGCGAGAGGCGCCGTAGATGAAGTCCAACTGCCCGCCGACGCCGCTGTAGAGTTTGGGTCCGATGCTGTCGGCGCAGACCTGACCGGTCAAGTCCACTTCAATGGCGGAGTTGATGGCAACCATGCGTTCGTTTTGGGCGATGATGAACGGGTCGTTGACGTATTCGGTGCGGTGGAATTCGATCATGGGGTTGTCGTCCGACCAGTCGTACAGCCGCTTGGTGCCGAGCATGAAGCCGGCGATGATCTTGCCGGGGTGCAGGGTCTTGCGGGCGTTGGTGAGCACGCCGGCGTTGACCAGGTCTATCACGCCGTCGGAGAAGAGTTCGCTGTGGACGCCGAGGTCTTTTTTGTTCATCAGGTACTTCAGCACGGCGTCGGGGATGGCGCCGATGCCCAACTGCATGGTCGCGCCGTCGGGAATCAATTCGGCAATGAAGCCGGCGATGCGCTCCACAATTTCGGAGTTGCCTTCTTCGCTCATGGGCATTTCGACGATGGGGTAATCCACCGGGACGATGTAGTTGAGGCGGCTGACGTGAATGAACGAGTCGCCGAGGGTGCGCGGCATCTGCTGGTTGACCTCGGCGATGATGACCTTCGCCGATTCTGCCGGGGACTTGGTCAACCCCACTTCGACGCCCAAACTGCAGAAGCCGTGTTCGTCGGGCAAGGAGACGTGGATGATTGCCACATCCAGCGGGAGGTAGCCGCGCTTGAACAGGAGCGGAAATTCGGAGAGCAGGACGGGGGTGAAATCGGCGCGTCCTTCATGAACCGCCTTGCGGACGTTGTGGCTGATGAACATGGTGTTGACGCGCAGATGCCCTTCCATTTCGGGTTTGACGTAATCGGCGGAGCCAATCGTCAGCGCCTGGCAGATTTCCACGTCTTTGAGGTTGGGGGCGTATTCGACGAGAGCGGCGAGTACCTTTTGGGGGACCGATACGTTACCGGTGAGAAAGACGCGGTTCCCCGACTTGATGGCGGCGCGAACGGCGTCCTGCGGGGTGACGATCCGCGATTTGTAAATGTTAGTCCAGTCCATCTGCCGCCTCCTCGAAAATCTTCAAATGCATCAGGTTGCCTTTGTGGGTGTTGATTGCCTTTTCCAGCGAGGGGTCGGCGGATGCGGCGGCTTCCACGCCTTTATCGGCAATCTCGATGATATACGGCATGGCGGCGTTGACAAAAGCGTGCGTGGCTGTGCGCGCCACCACGCTGGGCATGTTCGGCACGCAATAATGTGTGACGCCCTCCTCCACGTAAACGGGCAGTTCGTGCGTGGTCGGGCGCGAGGTTTCGAAACAGCCGCCCTGGTCAATGCTCACGTCAATGATGACCGAACGCGGCTTCATGTTTTGCACCATCTTTCGGGTGACAAGGATGGGCGCGCGCTGACCCGTCACCAGCACAGCGCCTACCACCACGTCGGCAAAGGCGGTCGCTTTTTCGATGTTCCGCTCCGACGAAATCATGGTGACGATGCCGGGGAACCGTTCGTGCAGTTTTTGCAAACCCGCCAGGTCAATGCCAATGACGGTCACATGCGCGCCAAGCCCCAGGAAGGCGCGGGTGGCGTAGGTTGCCACCACGCCGCTTCCCAAAATCACCACTTCAGCGGGCGGCACGCCGGGCACCCCTCCCAGCAAAATTCCCTTTCCGCCGCGGTTGTTCTGCAGAAAGCGCGCCGCAATGGTGGCGCACATGCTTCCGCCAATCTCGCTGAACGGGCGCAGAACAGGCAGGGAATTATCCGCCAGTTGAATCTGCTCATACGCCACCGAGGTAATCTTCTTTTCCAGCAGCAGGTCAATCTTATTGCGCTGAGTAGAAGCGAGATGCAGCAGGCCGGCAATCGTCGTGCCGGGGCGCTGCCACTCGATTTCTTCTTTTGTGGGACGGGCGACCTTGAGCAGTAAATCGGCGCGCCCGAAGACTTCATCTGCCGAATAGACGAGACGCGCCCCTGCTTTTTCGTACTCCAAATCGCTGAAGCCTGCCCCCACACCCGCCTCATGCTCGACGTACACCTGATGCCCCTTCTGAGTCAGAATCGCCACCCCGGCCGGCGACAACCCCACGCGGAACTCGAACGGGCGTCTTTCTTTTGGAATGCCTATGTTCATATACGACCTCCAGACCAGCTTTCCAAAGCCTTGGAGACTTCGGAAATCGGATTAATTTGTAAAACTGCAACATCTCGTATTTTCAAGCGACAGGAATGCCGCGCTACGGGACAACTGCGTAACATCAGTTAACTCATATTCAACACTTCACGAATGGACGGCAGCGCCCAATCAATGGTTTCTTTGTCAATCACCAGCGGCGGGGCAAAACGAATGACGTGTTCGTGGGTCTCCTTGGCAAGAATGCCTTTGGTCTGCAGAGCCTCGCAAAAGCGGCGCGCGCCTCCCGCCTCCGCTTTCAACTCTACGCCAATCAGCAAGCCTTTGCCGCGCACTTCCTTCACGTGAGGGCTGGGTATCTCCGCCAACTGCTCCATGAAATAATTACCCAACTGCAGGGCGCGTTCCGCCAGTTTTTCCTCGCGGATCACCCGCAGCGCGGCGCGCGCCACCGCCGCCCCCAGCGGATTCCCTCCAAAGGTCGAGCCGTGTTCGCCGGGCTGGAACAAGCCGAGAATCTCCCGGTCTGCCAGCACCGCCGAGACCGGGTAAAAGCCTCCGCTCAGCGCCTTGCCGACAATCATCACATCGGGGCGCACGTCTTCATGGTGCGAGGCAAACAGTTTCCCCGTCCGCGCAAGACCCGTTTGAATTTCATCTGCAATGAAAAGCACGTTGTTCCGTTTGCAAATTTCCGCCACCTTCTTCAAATATCCCGCCGGCGGGACGATCACTCCCGCCTCGCCCTGAATGGGTTCGAGCAGGACTGCGGCGGTATTGGGGGTGATTGCCTTTTCGATTGCCTCGGCATCGCCATACTTCACAACCACAAAGCCCGGCGTGAACGGACCGAAGTCGTCGCGGTAGGACGGCTCGGTGGAAAACGAGACGATGGTGACCGTCCGCCCGTGGAAGTTGCCCTCCGCCACGATGATTTCCGCCTGATGGCGCGGCACACCCTTGACCTGATACGCCCACTTGCGCGCCAGTTTGACCGCCGTCTCGACCGCCTCTGCGCCGCTGTTCATCGGCAGGGACATTTCGTAACCGGTCATCTCGGAAAGTTCCTTGTAAAGAAGCGGCAGTTGGTCGTTGCGGAAGGCGCGCGAGGTCAGCGTGACGCGCTTTGCCTGTTCGAGCAAAGCCGCGAGAATCTGCGGGTGAACGTGTCCCTGATTGACCGCCGAGTAGGAAGACAGGCAATCGAGATACCTCTTCCCCTCCACATCATAGACCCACACCCCTTCCGCGCGTTCGATGACCACATCGAGCGGATGATAGTTGTGCGCGCCGTATTGTTCTTCGAGTTTGATAAAGTCTTGTGTGTTCATGTTTTCCTATCAAAGTGAGAATAGTAATTAGAATTCTTGCACAAATCGTGAGATGGATCTGCCTTGAGTTTTTAGCTACGAATTTGCACAAGTTTTCAAGAAAAATCAGCGAGAATCTGTGTAAATCCGTGGCAAAGATGATACTTTTGCAAGATACCTATTAAAAAGAGAAAGGAGTTGCTTGATCTCCAATCTCCAATCGTCATTCTTATAGTACGCCAAAAAGCCTTGCCAGTATCGCCTTTTGCGCGTGGAGGCGGTTGTGCGCCTGCGGGAAGATGACCGAATGCGGACCGTCTGCCACGTCGTCGGTCAGCTCCTGGTTACGGTGCGCCGGCAGGCAGTGCATCACGATTACATCCTTATCTGCTTCGCTGACCAATTGTGCGTTGACCTGATACGGCGGGAAGACCTTCTCGCGCCGGGCGGCTTCCTCTTCCTGCCCCATCGAAGTCCACGTATCGGTGTAGATGACATGTGCGCCCTTCACTGCCTCGTGCGGGTCGCGCAGGAAGGTCAGTTTGCTGCCGGTCTCTTTGGCAATCGCTTTTGCAATTTCAACCGCGCGCGGCGCAAGGTCGTATCCTTCCGGGTTGGCAATCGTAAAGTTCCAGCCCAGTTTCGCCGAGACGTGCATGAGCGAAACCGCCACATTGTTCCCATCGCCGACAAATGTGACGTTCAACCCTTTCCCTTTGCCAAACTTCTCCTGAATGGTGAGCGCATCTGCCATTGCCTGACAGGGGTGATTGTAATCACTTAAACCGTTGATAACCGGGATTTCAGACCAGCGGGCAAGTTCCAGCACATGCTCGTGATCGAACACCCTCGCCATCAAAGCCTGCACATACCCCGACATCACACGGGCAATATCCGAGATGGCTTCGCGCTTGCCCAGTCCGATTTCATTCGGCGAAAGGTAGAGCGCATCGCCGCCGCAGTGACGCATCGCCATATCGAACGAGACGCGCGTCCGCAGGCTGGGTTTTTGAAAGATCATCCCCAGCACCTTGCCCTTGAAATACGGCGGGTTACCCTTCTTGAAATGCTCCTCCTTCAACCTGACCGCCAGGTCGAGCAAATCCTGAATTTCGGCGGAGGAGTAATCGGAAATGGCGAGAAAGTCTTTCATGAAAAAGGCTCCTTGGATGAGTCGCTGGGGGCGAAGCAATTTCCCTTTTTAGGGGCTGACGTTACGCAGTTGATTCGTGCCGCGACATTCATATCGCCTGAAGCCACGAGATAAATCTCGCGCCACCGCGTAAGGTGAGTTAGGGGATCGTTTCCTTGGAAAAATTGCATCCCCGCAGTGACGGATGGATAGTTTAAATTTGCTTCGAAAGTATATCATGCAGGCAAAACGCCCCATAGTGACGAAAGCATGGAGCTGACATGATAAATCTACCCCATCCTCACCTTCTTCCAATATCGCAGCAGACCGTCTGCGCTCATGCCGGGCGGATTCGCCAATTCGTAGGCTTGCGCCACTTTGGCATCCATGCCCATCTTCTCCTCCTCCGCCCGCATCCAGGCAGTGAATCGTTCGCGCAACTCCTCGATGGACGGGTCAGAGGGCATGACTTCCTCCAGCCAGCGCAAGGCGGCAGTCAATCCTTTTTCCACCTCGTTCAACTGCCAGGCAGGGTCATCGAACATGCCGAAGTGAGTTGGCGCGATGTGCGCAACCTTCTCGCGGCGCAGGCGGGCGAGGCTCTCATGCCAGCGTTCGAGGTGCAGTTCGGGCGGCGGCATGGGCACGCGTAAATACGGATACCCCGGAATACGCACCCCGCCCACATCTCCGCTGAATATCACATCCTCGAACAGATAGGAATAATGATGCTCGGCATGACCGGGCGTGTTGATGGGTAAAAATCTCAGCGAGCCGATGACGATTTCTTCCGCATCTTTCGGGACCTGGAGTTGACTCTGCGGCACCGGCAAAAACTCCCCCCACAGCGACTCCATCCGCTCGCCGTAGATGCGCGCTGCGCTCGCCAGCAAACGCTGCGGGTCGAGCATGTGCGGCGCGCCGACGGGATGCACGAAAATCTGCGCGCCCTGCCGCGCCAGCCAGCCTGCCGCCCCGGCATGGTCGAGGTGGATGTGCGTCAGCAGGACGTGGGTCACGTGTCGGGGAGATAGCCCTTCCTTTGCCAGACCCGCCTCGAGCGCGGAAAGAGTCGAGCCGGGTCCGCTTTCGATGAGAACGACCGCGTCTCCCTGTCGAATCAAATAGGCGGCGATGGCGTGCGGACGTCCCTGAAAGTTCAGGTCAAGTGTGACAATACGGGTTGTCGCCATGAAAACTCCTGCGAGAAAGTATTGGCTGTAAAACTGGAGAGCGTTTCGGAAAGATCGGCTTCGCAATAGACCGGGCAGACCGGCACATTGCGTTCCAGCAGCGTGCGGGCGAGGTCTTCGTTGCTTTGCCGCCCGCCAAAGGACTGCGTCATCAGCAGAACAACAACCGGGCGCAGGCTGCGGCGCTGGAGGGTATCCACCGCCAGGAGCAGTTCATGCCATGCCATCGGCGTGACGAGGATGGCGCTGCTCCCCTGGGGCATCTGCGTTGCCTGCGCCGAAACCAGGCTGGGAAGGGTGAGGGCGCTTTCGCCTTGCAGAAACGCCAGCGCTTCGAGAATTTTACCCTCCTGCCGCTCGCTCCGTTCGGCAGGGATGACCTCGAAGGCATGTTCGGAAGCGGTCACCAGCCCTACGGAACGCCGCTGTTCGATGAAGTAGTGCGCCAGCGAGGCGGTGATGCTGACGGCATATTCCAGCGTGGAGGGCGGCAGTTTGATCTTGCGGCGGCGGATGAGGAACACGTCTTCCACAGGCGGCGCATCGCGGGGGTCAACGGGTTTGGCGGTGTGTACGCTTTTGTGTGTGTCGAGGAAGAACCAGACCTCCGCCTGCGGGTCCTGGTCGAATTCTTTGACCATGAGGCGTCCGCGGCGGGCGGTGGAGGTCCAGTGGATGCGCTTCATCGGGTCGCCGGGTACGTACTCGCGCACGCCGGCGGCGTGAGGGGTGATATCTATGGATTTGCGGCGGATGGCTTTGCCGCCGGGCAGGAGACCGGGCGGGGCGAGAAATTCGCGCACAGGGAAGAGCATGGGAAACACCACCAGCCGCCCGGCGGCGGGGAAGCGTTTCGAGGTCTGGAAGATGCCGAAGGGGTCGCCGGAGGTGAGGAGGGTGGGACCGAGCGTGAATCCGCCGCGGGAGGTGAGCCAGGTGCGGGCGGTGTAGGAGCGGCGCTGCCGTCCGCGCAAGAGGGTGACGACGCGGGAGCCGCCCGCGTTGGGAATTTTGGACTCGTTCACCACTTCCAGCCAGAGTTTGGTGATGCGGCTGTTGTTGATGATTTCGAAGTGCTCTTCCAAAATGTCGCCCACGCCGGCGCGAGAGGTGCGGGCGCGCCGCTCCACCGTGACGCCGCGCAGGGCAGTGACCGTCAACAGCCAGGCGATGACAAGCAATAAACCGCCGAGGTAGAGCAGGCGCACGTAGTAAACCGAGCCGTTCACCAGCGTGCCAATTCCGCCGACGGCAAGCAGCAAGAGGACGAGAATGCGTCCTGGAGTCATTTTGCCTTGCCCTGAGTGGTTGATCGAACTTGCCGGGCGGCGGCAGAGGCTTTGTAATCGCCGCCGGGCACCGGCGTGCTGTGCAGGATTTCATCCACGATGCGGTCGGCGCTCAATTCGCGCAGGCGCGCCGACGGCGCGACGATGACACGATGTCCCAGCACGGGGATTGCCAGCGCTTTGATGTCATCGGGCAGGACGTGGTCGCGTCCGTTGAGGGCGGCGCGCGCCTGCCCGGCGCGGAACAACGCCAGGCTCCCGCGCGGACTGGCGCCAAGATACACATCGTTGCTCTGGCGCGTCCGCCCCACCAGGTCAATGATGTAACGCTGAACGGCGGGAGAGACGAAGACCTCGCGCACCGCTTTGACCGCCGCCATCAGGTCTTTGACCTTGACCACCGGCTTGAGCGTCTCGATCGGATGCCGCATCTGCTGACCGCTCATGATTTTCATCTCCTCCGAAGCCGAGGGATACCCGATTCGCACGCGCATCAGGAAGCGGTCGAGTTGGGCTTCGGGGAGCGGGAACGTACCTTCGTACTCGATGGGATTCTGCGTGGCAAGCACCATGAACGGCTGTTCGAGCGGATGCGTGACCCCATCCACCGTGACCTGACGCTCCTCCATCGCTTCGAGCAGGGCGGCTTGCGTTTTGGGCGTGGCGCGGTTGACCTCGTCTGCCAGTACGATTTGCCCCATGATTGGACCGGGGCGGAACTCGAAAACCCGCTTCTGCTGGTTGTAGATGGAAACGCCGGTCACGTCGCTGGGGAGCATGTCGGGCGTGAACTGGATGCGGCTGAAGGTGCAGTCGAGCGACTTCGCCAGACTGCGCGCCAGCATGGTCTTGCCCACGCCCGGCACATCTTCGATGAGAATGTGTCCCTGACACAGCAAGCCGATGACCACCAGTTCCAGCGAATGCCGCTTGCCAACGATGACCTGCTCCAGGTTTCCGACCAGCCGTTCCCCAAATTCCTTGATGTCTGTCATTTCGGTTCCTTTCCCGTGTCAGCAAACGCTGTGTATTTGGCGGTCTTTGCCGCCTGCGTTTTCATTGTCTCAACCGCCCCGATTGTACGAGAGACGAAAGGGATGAGCAAGCCCGGCATCCCCTCCCTGAGAGGGGTATCCGTTTGCCGGCATGAAGGGTTTTAGGATTGCTCTGTTGCAATCATTCAAAAATCTTGCGTATTTTGCGCTCTCTAGCGCAACTTCGGGCGTTAGAGAACGCCCAGTACGCTTCAAAAAAAATCCTT
>JABRVZ010000088.1:0-39491 GCA_039961775.1 Chloroflexota bacterium | reverse complement strand
TTGGTGACGAGGTCGCCGCCGCGGAAGCGGTTATCGAGCGAGAAGGGCAGCCCGTTGGGGTGGCGAAGGGTGGCGGGGTTCTGGGCGCTCTGGGCGTCGTCTAGGGTGATGCGGCGCAGGCTGTTGGCGAGGGTGCGGGCGTTGGCAGCGGCGCCGGGTTCGTCAATGGCTGTGCCGGTGAAGGGACGGGTCTCGCCGGGGAGGGGGAGGGCAAGCACAATCTCGCCGAAGCGGTCATAGTTGAAGTATTCGGCAATGACCAGGTCCTGCGGGAAGCGCACGAGCATGCCTTCGTAGCGCTCGAAGTCGTTGATGCTGGTGACGGGCAGGGTCACATCCACGGGGGCAACGGCTCCGCTGCCGCATTGGACGATGTTGGCGGCGGGGACTGCGGCGGTGTTGCTGTTGGAGCCGTTGAGGGTGGTCTGGTTGAAGCGTTCGCGGGCGTAACCGGTGACGCGGACGACCTGCCCGGCGCTGACGAGGTTGGATGAGCCGGTGTAGACGAAGATGCCGTCAGAGGTGGCGGGGTCGCCGTCGCCGGTGAGGTCTTGCAGGTAGAAGCCGGAGGCGCTGGCGGTTCCTTCAAAGTCGCCCACCACAACGCCCTGGGTGGTCACGGTGCCGGTGATGGCGGCGGAAAGTCCGCTGCCTTGAATGGCATAGATGGGGGTGTAGGCGGCGGCGCAGACATCGTAGGGGGAGAAGCCGACCGTGAAGTTGACCACCATGTTATCCGGCGGGTCGTTGGTGTCCTGGTCGCTGACCTGGTTTGCCAGGATGGTCAGGGTGCAGGTTTCTCCTCCGGTCAGCGATATGGCGGGGTCAATGGTGAAGGTGGTTGGACCGCCGCTGTAGGTTGCTGAGACGATGCCGCTGGTCGAGCAGGAGAGGTCGAACCAGGGGTCGGTCACGTCCACAGGTTCGCTGAAGGTCACGGTGAGGTTGGCGTCAATGGGGAAGTTTGTCGCGCCGTCAACGGGGAAGGTGCCGGTGACTTCGGGGGCTGCGTCTTGCGGGGCGCAGTCAGCCACATGGTTGCCGAGGCCGTCGAAGGTGTCTGTGGCGAAGGAGTCCCACTCGAGCGAGGGGTCGAAGGCGTCTGTGCCGTTGGGGTCGCCAGCGCAGATTGTGTTTTTGCGGCGCAAGGTATTGTCGGCAGTGACTCCGCCCCATTCTGTGCCGGGATCGAAGCCGATTTGTCCGATGACATCAATGATTGTTGTGCCTTTGCGAAGCACGACTGCATCGTCGCCGTTGAACCAGCCTGCGCCGTTGGTTTGATCTGCCTGAGCAAGGATGGTGGCATTGGCGGATGATTGGGCAATTACATACACGTCGCCGTCTGCCACCGTGCCTGTCAGGTTGATGGTCAAGCCTGCAGAGGCGCTTCCATTGAAGAACATCTGGATGTTGTAGCCGCCGGCTGCCAGGTCAATGGCGGCGCCGGTTCCGTTATATATCTCGAGCGCCTTGTTGTTGCTGGTGCCTTCGATATATTCCGAAAAAAATAGCTCTGAAGGCGCCGCGGCGGTTGCAAACGATGCGGGCATCAGAGCCAGTAACATTGCCAGTATAAGCATACTGGTGAAAAATTTGTGAACTTTCCCAGTCATCAGTCACTCTCCTCTTTTTTTGTGAATGGATGGAAGCGATAGACGGCG
This sequence comes from Chloroflexota bacterium, assembly GCA_039961775.1. Taxonomy (GTDB): domain Bacteria; phylum Chloroflexota; class Anaerolineae; order Anaerolineales; family Villigracilaceae; genus Defluviilinea. The sequence continues at coordinate 37,827 of JABRVZ010000088.1, read as the reverse complement.
GGTGCCAGCCGCGCCGCCGCTTTCATTCTATGTGAGTCGCATGAAAAGCGCAAGACGTATGTAACCTTTTCACAGAATTTGCCGATTAAATAACAATGTGGCTTCTGGATGAAACCACATTGTCGTTTGCTATGTCTGTTAGTCGAGCAGTTCCTGGGGGATGTTGCCGCCGTTTGCCGCGATCTGGCGCAACACTTCCTTGTGGAGCCAGGTGTTCATTTTGGAGTAGTCCCCGCCGATGTACTCAGCCGGGCAGCCAAGTTCCTTGGCGAGTTCGATGCGCGCCTGCTTGCTGGAATCGAGTTCAAGCAAGGTGAGCAGGTCAACAATGGATGTTTTCCAATTCAGATTTTTGCCTTTACCCATTTCCTCCAGTTTCTTGACCACGTCCACTTCCGAAATGGGGGCGAGTTTTCGGGCGGCGGTTTCCCGCTCCTTGAGTTCCTCTTCCATTACCGGCTTGGGCTGCGGCGCGGCAGGGGGAGTTGCCGGTCTCGCCGCCGGAGCGGCTGTCGAGGCGGGCGCTGCTGGTTTGGCGGGCGCGGGAGCAGGCGCCGCGGCAGGCTTTGCGCCCAGCCCGGCAGAAGCGGCTTGGGGAGTTTCCTCCTTTTTGCCAAGCCCCAACTTCCCTAAAATTTTGCTGAAAAGACTCATGATTTTTCCTTTCTTGTTGTGATGTTGCCTGAATCATTTCAGGCATGTTTATTATACCGCCTTACAAGTTTGCAAAGTGGGTTGTTTCCAAATGCATTGTCTCGCCCTGCAATATAATCCCCCCAATGGAAAGACAGCGGCATCCCTTCTGGACGCGCGACTCCTCCATCCTCCTTGGCGGATTCTTCCTCACCATCTTCCTCATCGTTTACATCTGGTGGCCCCTCGCCGAAGAAGTTCTTTCCTACATTGACTGGAGCGGCGAATGGTGGCGCTACATGGACTGGCTATTGCTGGGCATCTTCGGCTTCATGTCGCTGACCATTGTCGCCCGCGCAGACCTGCGAACCGACGCGCTCATCGTCTTCGTCGGCGTGTGCGGGGGTCTTGCCATCGAGAGTTGGGGCACGCAGACAAACCTGTGGCACTACTACACCGCCGAACGCCCCCCGCTGTGGATCATCCCCGCCTGGCCCATCGCAAGTCTCTCGATTGACCGCATCACCCGTTTTCTTCATTGGATGATTGAACAAATCGGAAAACGCCTCAACTTTCCCAATCACCAATCTCCCAATTACCAATTTCCCATTTACCAATCTACATTTACCATCCTCTATTGGATCACCTTCGCTTCTTTCCTGACCCTGATGCTGGTCTTCGTTTCCCCGACCTTCGACAAGTCCTATACCATTCTCTCCATCCTGTTGTGCGTTCTGCTCATCCTCACGCCCACCGATCACCGTTACGCCTTGTTGACCTTCACCGCGGGCGCGGGGCTGGGATACTTCCTCGAACTCTGGGGCACCACCCGCGAATGCTGGACGTATTACACGCTGGAGACGCCTCCGCTGTTCGCCGTTCTCGCGCATGGCATGGCGGCTGTCGCTTTTTGGAGGGCGGGGCTTGTGGTGAAAATAGTAATTGGTAAATGGAGATTGGTAGTTGAGGGCGGGGAGGGGAACAGTAATCAGTAATCAGTGTGCGCAGCGGATGTTCTCCCCTGGCGCTTGCCCGCCAGGGCAAGTGTAACGTCCGCTGACATGGCAGGAAAACAGAATCGGGCTGGGGCGGCGAAGGATGCCCAGTGACTTTCATTACCATTGACACGGCGGGAAAATTATCTATAATGTGACCTGCTGGTCATATGACCAGCAGGTCATTTCTTATGCCCAAACCCACCTTTTTCAACCTCCCCAAAGAGAAACGCGAAAAGATCATCAACGCGGCAATTGACGAGTTTGCCGAGTATGGTTTGGAGAACGCATCCACAAATCGTATTGTGGCGAACAGCGGAATTGCCAAGGGCAGTTTCTACCAGTATTTCGAAGATAAGCAGGATGTGTTCATGCACTTGCTCACTGTGCTGGAGCAGGAAAAAATGGAATACTTCCAAGGGAAACATCCGCCGAGTATGAACATGGATACGTTCCAGTATTTCCGCTGGATGATCAAGACAGGCATGGAGTTCAATTCCTCTCATCCGCGCCTGGTTCAGGCAATCAGCCGCGTGATGTTTGGCGAAGGTTTGTACTACCAGAATTTTGCCAATATTCGTGAACGCTCCATGCAGGGATTGCAGACGATGATTCGCCAGGCAATTCAAAACGGCGAAGTGGACCCCAGCGTGGACGTGGACCTGGCGGTGATGATCATGGAAACGTGGAGCAACGCCATCAGTAATTACATTTTGCAGGAAGGCATGAAGCAGAAAGACATCATGAAATGGGTGCGCTCCGCAAAGACGCAGGAAATGATTGACAAGATGCTGTATGTGATGGAATACGGATTACGCAAGACTGAATCGGATTTCGAAAAGAACTTTCAGGAAAGGACAACCTTATGATCCTCTATCTGCGCCTGGCATGGCGTAACGTGTGGAGACAGCGCCGCCGCACCTTTCTCATCGCCGCCGGCATGGGCGTGACCATGGCGATGCTTGTTTTCTACGATGGTCTCATCGGCGGATTCGAGCAAGCCATCTATGGCAACGCCATTCAACTGCTGGGCGGCAACATTCAGGTTCATGCGGCGGGGTACAGTGAAAAGATTGGGCGCAAGCCCCTGCTCCCGCTGGCAGACCCCGACGCGGTAGTGCAGGCGGCGGAGGCGCGCCCGGAGGTGGTTGCCGCTTCGAAGCGCATTGTGACCGGCGGGCTGGTGACCAATCGCGAAGGCGCGTTTGCCGTCTCGATTATCGGCATCGAGACCGATAAGGAAGCCAGCATCACGCCCGTCGCCGCCAACATCTCGAAGGGACGGTACCTCAACCCCGACGATGGCGACCTCATCGTCATCGGGCAGGGACTCGCCACCGCCATGAACGTGGATGTGGGCGACCGCATCACGATGGTGGGCAACGCCGTTCACGAACAGACGCGCCAGCGCACCATGACCATCGTCGGCATTTACGATGTCGGCGTGCCGTCGGTCGAAAAAGCCATGATTTACCTCTCGCTGAAAGAGGCGCAGGACCTCTTCGGCCTGGAAGGTCAGGTGACCGAAGTGGTCGTTTCCCTCAAGCAGATCGGGCAGGAACCGCCGGTGGTGGACGCCATCCGCCGCGCCGCGCCGGGCTACGAAGTGGACACGTGGGAAAACTCCTTCCCCGACCTGAAGCAGACGATGGAGATGAAGACCGGCGTCATGAGTTACCTGGGCATCTTTTTGCTGAGCATCGCCGCCATCGGCATTCTCAACCTACTGATGATGGCAGTCTTCGAGCGCACGCGCGAGATCGGCATCATCGGCGCGCTGGGATTGAAGCCGTATCAGATCACCTTCCTGTTTTTGCTCGAAGGGATTTTGATTGGGCTGATGGGCGCACTCTTCGGCGCGATTCTTGGTACGCTCATCAACGGGACCTTGAGCGTGGTCGGTCTCGATTACAGTCAGTTCGCCAGCCTGACCGAATACACCGCCCTCATCAGCGGACGAATCTACCCGCAGGTCGCGCCGCTGAAGGTCATCCAACACGCGGTCACGATAGCGGTCATCTCCGCGCTGGCGGCGTTGTATCCTGCCTTGCAAGCCTCCCAGCGTGAACCGGCAGAGGCGCTGCATTATGTGTGACCGAATGTCTTCCAACCGGCGTTTTTTGTGTACTCGGTACATTTTGCGTACTCGGCGTTCTCTAACGCTGCTTGTTCGCACGTTAGAGAACGTGCGTTACGCAGCAACATCTCTAACCCCGCTTGTTCGCACGGTGAGAACGTGTGATACGCAGCCATCAGGAAAGAGACCATCCTATGATTAACTATTTCAAACTTGCATACCGCAACCTGGGCAGGCACCGCCGCCGCTCGTTCCTTTCGGGGCTGGCGCTTGCTCTCGGCACGGCGTTGTTGATGTTCATTGCCGCCTTTTTCCAGGGCGAGATGCGCAGCGCCATGGAATCCACCCTGCGCCTCAACAGCGGACACCTCCAGGTGCGCGACGCCGACTACGACCCCGACAAACTCAGCGTGGCATGGGACTATCTCATCGAAAGCCCCTCGCAAATTGCGGCGCAGATTCAAACGCTGGACGCGGTTCAAACGGCGACCCCGCGCCTGTTCGCCAGCGGTATCGTCTCGGTGCGGGATGAATCGGTGGGCGTCCAAATCATCGGCATTGACCCCGCTTCCCCGGCGAACGATCCGTACCGCAGGCTGACGGCCGGCGAATTCCTCACCGCCGACGACCGCGACGGAATCCTGATCGGGTATCCGCTGGCTCAAAGTCTGGGGTTGGGCGTGGGCGACAAACTCACCCTGCTGGTCAACACCGCCGACGGAAGCGTGGATCAACAGCCCTTCACCGTGCGCGGAATCTTCACCACCGGCACCACCGCCTACGACAAAGGGATTGTGTTTTTACCGCTTGCCAAAGCACAGGCGTTCTCCGGCGCAGGCGACCGCGCCAGCATCATCTTCGTTTTGCTCAAAGACCGCGAGCAGGCGGAGGCGGTCGCCGCCGCAATTTCCAGCCCGAACTATCAGGTCAAGACCTGGCGCGAGTTGAATCAACTGCTCGTGCTGGTCAATGACTTTTCGGACGCCTACCTGGTCGTCATCAACCTCATCATCCTCGGCGTGACCGTCACGGTCATCGTCAATACCTTGCTGATGTCCGTTTTCGAGCGCACGCGCGAGATCGGCATTCTCTCCGCCATCGGCATGAAGGGACGCCAGATTGTCACGCTGTTTCTGGCAGAGGCGTTCCTGCTCGCGCTCGGCGGCGTGACCGCCGGCACACTGCTTGGCTGGGCAGTCTCCGCTTATTTTGGCAGGGTCGGAATTTACTTCGGCGACCTCGGCTTGAGCGCCGATATGCTCCTCGAAGACCGCATTTATACCGTTCTGACCCTCGACTCCGCCGTCAACCTGATTATCACGGCGTTCGTCATCACCCTGCTCGCTTCGCTCTATCCCGCGCGGATGGCGGCGCGCATGGAACCCGTCGAAGCGTTACACAGCGCGCAATAATTTCATTGCAACCGCGTAGCGGACGTTCTCTAACGTCCACCGCAAGGAGAAATCAACATGGAAGTCGCAAAATTGACCAACGTCACCCGCATCTACAAGATTGGGCAGGTGGAAACCCGCGCCCTCAACGGCGTCAACCTGACCATCGAAAGCGGAGAATTCACATCGCTTGTCGGTCCCTCCGGCTCAGGCAAGACCACCCTCCTGCAACTCATCGGCTGTCTCGACCAGCCCACCAGCGGCAGCGTGGTCATCAACGGCGTAGAGACCACCGGGCTCAACCGCAACCAGCGCGCCGATCTGCGTAAAGGCGTCATTGGCTTTGTGTTCCAGTTCTTCGCGCTCATCCCCACCCTCACCGCCTATGAGAACGTGGAGATGCCGCTCCTGCTCAACGGCAAAAGCGCGGCGGAACGGCGTCAGCGTGTGATGGAACTGCTCGAAGCCGTCGGCATGGCAGACCGCGCCAACAACCGCCCCGATCAACTCTCCGGCGGACAGCAGCAGCGCGTCGCTGTCGCCCGAGCGCTTGCCACCAACCCCAAACTGATCCTCGCCGACGAACCCACCGCCAACCTCGACACCGAAAACGGCGAGCAGGTCATGGAGATCATGAAGAAACTCAACAAAGAGACCGGCACCACCTTCGTCTTTGCCACGCACGACCCGCGCGTCATCAAATACGCCAATCGCGTAGTGACGTTGCAGGATGGCGTGATTGTCAAAGATGCGCCGGGCAACGGGAAATCCTGAGGCGGTTGCGATGAAAAAACTTTATTTGATTCCATTGATTGCATTGGCGCTGACACTTTCCGCCTGCGGCTCGACCGCCACACCCACGCCCATTCCCACACTCGTGCTGGGTGGCGGTAACGCGAGCGCTACGCCCCGCCCCGTTGTCAGTGGAGGGAATGTTATCGCCTCGGCGGTCCTCGTCCCTGCGCAGGAGGCGCATCTGGCTTACGTCAGCGGCGGGAACGTTGCGAAGGTCAATGCCAAAGTTGGCGACCGGGTGACGGCAGGGTACATCCTGGTGGAACTCGATGACACCCTTGCCCGCCTGGAAGTGGAACGCGCTCAGCGCGTCTTGCGCGAACTGACCTCTCCCGCCGCCATTGCCGCGGCGGAACAGGCGGCGGCAAATGCTCAGGAAGCCTACAACGAAGCCAAAAAGAAAGCCGACAGCCTCAACCGCCGCTTTGCCGACAATGTCACCCGCGACTATCTCGAAGCGCAGGTCACCTTGGCGCAGCAGGCGTTGGACCTGGCGCGTGAAGCCTACAACCGCACGCGCGGGCTTTCCTCCGCCGACCCAGCCCGCGCGAAAGCCGCCACCGCCCTTTACAACGCACAAAAGGCATACAACACCGCGCTGGCAAACCTCAACTGGTTTACTGAAAAGCCCTCCGAAACCGAAGTTGCCCGCATTACGGCAGACTTCAACGCCGCATCTGCCGCATTGCAGGAAGCAAGGTGGTATCTCGCCGCGTTGAAAGGCGAGACGCTTCCCGCCGAAGCCAGCGGCGCAAAACTTGCCCAACTTCAGCAGGCGCGCGCCGACCTGCAAGCCGCGCAGACCCGTTTCCAACAAACCCGTCTCATCGCGCCCTTCTCCGGTGTAGTGACGGCGGTGGACGTGACCGCCGGCGAATATGCCGCGCCGGGCAAGGTGCTGATCGTGCTCAGTGACGTGGACCAGTTGCAGGTCAAGACCACCGACTTGAGCGAGCGCGACGTTGTCAAAATCAAAACCGGTGACCCGGCAGTCATCCTTGTGGATGCGCTCAATCAGGAGGTCAAAGGGAAAGTTCTCTACATCTCTCCGCTGGCGTCTGTCCTCGGCGGGGACGTGGTGTACGAGGTCACGCTCGGCTTCGAAGAACAGCCCACCGGCGCTCTGGCTGGCATGACGGCGGATGTGACGTTTGGGGAATGATTGACAATTGGTTAATGGTAATTGCAAAGACGCGGATGGACTATAATCTCCGCGTCTTTTTTATCTGATACCTGGCACGTGATACTTGAAACGTGACACGTGACACGTGATACTTGACACTGAAGAACTCTGACACTGGAGCACCCTCATGACCCTTCCCACAAAAATCACCGTCATTGGCGCAGGTTCGGCTTCCTTTGGCGAGAACACACTTTCCGCCATTATGCGCTCGAAACGACTCAAAGGCTCGGCGCTCGCCCTCGTGGATCGAAATGCCGAAGCGTTGGATATTGTCCATCGTCTGGCGAACAGGCTCAACGTCGAGTGGGATGCGGGGTTTGTCATCACGGCGCATACGCATCACGCCGAGGCGCTGCCGGGCAGTCAATTTGTGGTCAATGCCATCGAAGTCGGCGCGCGCGAAAACCTGTGGAAGCGCGATTTCGAGATTCCCCTCAAGTACGGCGTGCGCCAGCCGTATGCCGAGAACGGCGGACCCGGCGGCTTTGCCCACGCGGCGCGCAACATCGGACCCATCCTGCAGATCGCGCACGATATGGAGCAAGCCTGCCCCGATGCGTGGTTTGTCAACTTTACCAACCCGATGATTCGTATTTGCGACGCGGTCAATCGTCACAGCAAAATCAAGTCGGTCGGGTTGTGTCATCAAATTTATGCAGGCTACGTCATGGTGGGCGTTGCGCTGGCGAAAGACCTGGGCATCGAAGTGCCTGAGGGTCTCACGGGCTTGCATGCCGCAGTGGATCAGCATCCGCTTCAGCATCGCGTGCGCGAACAGATTGTGCCGCTGGTGGATATTCGCGCGGCGGGATTGAATCATTTCACCTGGATCCTTTCTATCACAGACCGCCGCACCGGCGAAGACCTGTATCCGCTCTTCCGCAAACGCTTCTTCGAACTGGACCCGAACTTTGAGCCGCTCACGAGGGACGTTTTCTCGGCTTTTGGCTCCTTCCCTGTCCCCGGCGACACGCACTTGTGCGAATACCTGCCGTGGATGAGCGACCCGAACACCAAACCCTGGGAAAAGTACAACATCCGCTTATATGACTGGGACTTGATGGCGGCGGTGCGTGAATTCGAATTGTTCCGCTTGAATGAAATGGCAAACGGCGATGCCACCATCGAAGGTCTGCTCGATACTGACAGCGAAGGCGCGTTGGAGATGATCGAAAACGTGGCGGGCGCGGGGAATCATTATCACCTCGCCGCGAATCTTCCCAATGCAGGACAAATCTCCAACCTGCCGTTAGGCGCAACCGTCGAAACGCCGGTGCAGGTGAATGGCGCCGGGATTCATCCCGTCCACGTTGGCGCGCTGCCCGAGCCGATTGCCGAACTCTTGCGGCGCGAGATTACGGTTGCCCGGCTCTGCGTGGATTCGGTTGTCGAAGGCTCACGGGAGAAGGCTTTGCAATGCCTCCTGCTCGACCCGGTGGTCACCGACATGGATGCGGCGAGGAGAATCCTCGATGATTACCTGACCGAATACAAGGAATATCTCCCGCAGTTTTGGAAGTAAGGTTCGGAAATTACCAATTACCAATTACCAATTACAGTATGCACATCAAAGATTTACACGCCTCCGACGAAAACTTGATTCATCAAGCCGCCCAACTGCTGGTGGACGCTTTCCAAGAGCATTGGCCCGATGCGTGGGAAACCTTCGAGGATGGATTGGAGGAAGTTCGGGAAATGCTGATCCCCGAACGTATCTTCCGTGTGGCGGTGGACGATGACGGAAATCTGCTGGGCGTGATTGGGGGAATTCCTGAATATGACGGCAGAGTGTGGGAATTGCATCCGCTGGCGGTTCAGCCATCCATGCAGGGGCGGGGAATCGGGCGCGCGCTGGTCGAGGATTTCGAGGAGCAGGTACGTCAACGCGGCGGGTTGACGATCATGCTCGGCACGGATGACGAAGACGGCATGACTTCATTGTCTGATGTTGATTTGTATGAAAACACGTGGGAAAAGATTCGGGACATCCGCAATTTGAAAGGTCATCCGTTTGAGTTTTACCTGAAGATGGGATATGTCATCACAGGCGTAGTGCCTGATGCCAATGGCAGAGGCAAGCCGGATATTTTTATGTCGAAGAAGGTGGGATAACGATCTCTCTGAGAGAATCGTTTCGTCGCCGGCGAAATTTGATTGATTGAATTGATAACGCGCTTTTATGGGGAATACTGAAAAAGGCGCATGCTCAATCGCGTTTGAAACAAATTGCTTTGTGTGTCATTGCGATTCAAACTCTTTATTGAAGATGTTATGTTCAAAATTTTAAAGTTGTTTCATCATCAAAAAACCTTTACATAAATTCAATAATAGATACAATCTGTAATGGTTATACATCATCATTGAATGATTCAAAGTTTAAACTTTGAATCGAATCTAACTATGTCATTCATGATGATATAAAACAATCAAGATAATAAACAGTTTCAAAAGAGAACATCTTGATTGACACGTAGAAAAGGACTCGACATGTATATTTGCGTACTCTCCTCTGTACCGGAGGATCCCAACGACAAACCTTATGATCCATCGCCGCACATGAATGGATTCAAATGGAAACATCATCTTGTGCAGCCGTTGAATGTGGAAAAACAACTACGCGACCTCGTCAACGAAGGCGTGGATGTGTTTGTCAACCTTTGCGATGGAACGCCCGATGATGCGCTCTCCGGCGTCGGGCTGGTGCAACTCATGGAGAAAATGGGGCTGGCGTTCACCGGCGCAGATTCGAAATTCTTCGACCCGTCGCGCCAGGAAATGAAAGCCTATGCCAAAAAGGCTGGCGTGCCTTCGCCGAACTGGGTGATGGTGGATCGCGTCGAAGATGTGGAACGCGCCGCGAAAAAATTGCGCTACCCTGTCCTCGTCAAGCCGCCGCATGGCTATGCCAGCGTCGGCATCACGCGCAAATCCCGCTGCGAGACTCTCGAACAACTCAAAGAGCAGGCGGCGGTCGAGATCAATCAGTTTGGGCGCGCCCTGCTCGAAGAGTTCATCGAGGGACGCGAATTCACCTGTCTCATCGCCGAGAATCCCGATGACCCCAAGAACCCCATCACCTTCAAGCCGGTGGAATTTATCTTTCCGGAAGGCGAGTCGTTCAAACACTACGACATGAAATGGGTCGAGTACGAAAAGATGTCCGTCGCGCCGGTGGATGATCCGCACATCGAAAAAATTTTGCGCGAGCAGACCGCCCGTCTGTTCAAAGCCATGAACGGCAACGGCTACGCCCGCTGCGATTACCGCATGGGCGCCGACGGCACCATTTACATGCTCGAAATCAACCCCAACTGCGGCATTTTCTATGCCCCGCACGAACCGGGTTCGGCGGATTTCTCCCTGCTCAACGACCCCGTTTACAATCATCACAAATTCCTGAACCTCATCATTCGCGCGGGCATCAACCGTCAAGCCAGGCTGCTTGCCGCCAAGATGAAAAAGCGCCAGGTTCGCAAACAGCCTGCTGAACAAATGGCATACGCATAACGCAGAACTTCCGAGGCGACAGTCTCGGAAGTTTTTTTTTCGGAGCCAGGGGCGCCTCAACCAATGTGGAAACTGCCCCGGCATTCCTTCCTATTCAGATTTAATATTCCTGTGGTTAAATATCGCCATCAACTCAAAGGAGAGACAGACTATGCCAACCGAACGCAATAATTTTTTCAAACTGGGGGACACCTTCGCAACCATCATCGGCGATGACGTGAAAGTCGGCGACCCGGCTCCCGAATTTACCTCCGTCGTGCCGGGCTGGGGAAAGGTCAACCCGCTTCAGGAATCGAAGGGAAAAGTGATCATCCTCTCCGCCGTTCCCTCGCTGGATACTGATGTCTGCGACCGCGAAACCCGCCGCTTCAACGAAGAAGCCGCCAAACTGAGCGATGACATCGTCATCTATACCATCAGTTGCGATTTCCCCATGGCGCAAAAACGCTGGTGCGGCGCCGCCGGCGTGGACAAGGTCAAGGTAGTTTCGGATGTAGTCGAAGCGGAATTCGGCATCAAATACGGCTTGCTCATCAAAGAGCGCCGTTACCTGCGCCGCGCCGTCTTCATCGTGGGGCGCGACGGCAAACTGACCTACGTCAACTACCTGCCGACTCTTGGGCAGGAACCCGATTACGATGAAGTAATCGCCGAAGCCAAAAAAGCGCTCGGCTAAACCCCTCTTTGCTTGAGCCGCGTCCCGAAGGGTTTCCCGCGCCAGCCATACTGACGCAAACCTTCAGGACGTTTTCTTTTTAACCCAGCACAAAATTGTCAATCAGCCGCGTCCTCCCGATGAAAACCGCCATCGAAAGCAGGGCTTTACCCGTAATTTCGCTCAGTTCTTCCAGCGTGTCATAATCGGCACACGAGACGTACTGCACCTCTGCCAGCGGTTCAGCCGCCAGCACCTCCATCATCTTTTTGCGCAGTTTCTCCGCGTTTCGTTCCCCTGCGTCATACAACTCCTTCGCCGCGCTCAACGAACGAAACAACACCGTCGCCGCCTGGCGCTGTTCGGGGCTGAGATACACATTGCGGCTCGACATCGCCAGCCCGTCTGCCTCGCGCACCGTAGGGCAGACCACAATCTCAATGGGGAAGTTCAAATCCAGCGTCATCCGGCGGATGACCGCCACCTGCTGAGCGTCCTTCTGCCCGAAATACGCCTTGTGCGGCTGGACGGCATTGAATAACTTGGCGACCACCGTCGTCACCCCGCGGAAGTGACCTGGCCTCATCGCCCCTTCAAGCGGACGCGTCATCGCCTCCACCTCCACCCAGGTCTGATACCCCTGCGGATACATTTCCTCCGCTGTAGGCGTCCAGACCACATCCACGCCGAGCGGCTCGATCAGGCTCAGGTCGCGTTCCAGGTCGCGCGGATACCTGGCGAGATCCTCGTTTGGTCCAAACTGGGTGGGATTGACGAAGATGGAGACGACAACGTGGCGGCACTCCTCCCGCGCGCGGCGGATGAGGGAGAGATGCCCTTCGTGTAGATAACCCATTGTGGGGACGAATCCAACCGCCCCGTCCAGGGAGAGGCGGGCGGAGCGCAATTCCTCCAGGGAAGTTATCTTTCGCATAGTCCATCCTCCAGTCGTTGACAGATATAGAAAATATGTGCTACACTGACATCCCAACCAACTCAAAAAAGGAGAAACAATGGCTTACGCACATACCAATTCCAAAGGCACCACCTATTACCTGCACTCCAAAGGCAAAATGTTCTTCTTCTCCCGCGAAGTCAAGGAAGGCGCTCTCGATGCAGTGCCTGCCGGCTACACCGTGGTGGAAATGAAGACGGGCATGCTTGCCCTGAAAAAAGTTCAGGCGGAACAAGCGGCGGCGGAAACGCCCGCCGAAGTTCAATCGTAATCGAAGTATAACCTTGTTCGCCGCCCGGTTCCTTCGGCTGGGATCCACTTTGCGCTTTTAGATAATAAGGAGATAACCATGATACTTGACACTGCATCTAAAAGAACCTGTAACCAGAAAGAGAGGCAGACATGCCAGCGTTAAACCGCGTACAGATCATCGGCTACCTGGGTAAGGACCCGGAGAGCAAATATACCCCGACCGGCAGGAAGGTGGCGCACTTCAGCGTTGCCGTCACCCAGCGCTGGAAGAGCGGCGGCGAAACGAAGGAATACACCGAATGGGTCAACGTCGAAGCATGGGGTCGGCTCGGCGAAATCTGCCAGGAGTATCTCAAAAAGGGAAGCCTGGTGTACATCGAAGGCAGGCTGAAGACCGACAAGTACGAAGATAAAGGTGAGACGAAGTACTACACCAAAGTCGTTGCCCTCGCCATGCAAATGCTCGACCGCAAACCCAGCGAGGAACCCATGCTCACCGTCGAAGAGGAATCCGCCGATTACGAGGCATAACCCTTGCGCCGATAATCGAATAAAAGGCGTCACGCTCAAGCGTGACGCCTTTTATTTTGGAAATGCGCAGCGAAAGGCGGAATTTGTTGACGCCAGCGGCAGAGATAGTATTTCGTTTATTGTGTAAAAGTGGTGCGAGATTAATCTCGCAGTACGAATTTACACAATGTTCCCGGCGTACGACCCGGCAGGCTCCCTGCTATCGTGTAAACAGAACGATTGCCGCAAATGCCAGGACAATGCCCGCGTTTTGAAGCGGCTGGGTGCGTTCTTTGAGGAAGACCCGCGCGAGAATCACAGTGACAGCGGGGTAGAGCGCGCCCAACACGGCGGCAACGTCAATCCGCCCGCTGTGGGAGGATAGAACGTAAAAGCCGTTTCCGGCGATGTCTATCACTCCATTGAAAATACACAGTCCCCACGTCTCACGCGGAGGCATGGGAGATTGGCGGCTGAACAGCGCAAATAACCCCAGAGCGGCAAAACCGGCAAAGCGCGCCGCTGTCAGAGTCCAAAAGAAAGCATGCAGGGTGGCTTTGTGGATGAGGATAAAGTAAAAGCCAAAGAAAATGCCGGAGAGCAGAGGCAGGCGCAGGCTTGTCATGAGCGAGGTCGAAGTATCCGAAAGGGCGAAGCGTCCGTTCGTCGAATCCGTTTGCGAAATCAGCCAGACGGCAAGGAAGGCGAGTGCGAAGCCGAGCAGGGTTGTTGCGGAGGGAAGCCCCAGCGTCAGCGCGCCGAAGATAACGGGGATGATTGCGGCAAACAGAGCGGAGACCGGCGCAGCGATGGTCATTTGCCCTTCGGCGAGGGCGCGGTAGAGGAAGATCAACCCTGCCAAGCCCATCAGGCTGGCAAATGCGCCGGTCAGCAAATCGCGGATGGATGGAATCGGTTCGCGCAGGATGAGCGCCAGGAGCAGGAACGGGATGAAGCCTGCAATCTCAGCCAGGTAGAGGACGCGCATCGGGCTGGTGCGTTTGCTTGCCAGCCCGCCGATGAAATCCGCCGCGCCCCACGACGCGGAGGAAATCAATCCGTAGAGAACAGGTAACAAGTTGCAGTCCTTCGGAAGTTATATTTTTCCAGCCGCGCGCGCCCTGTCCAGCACCTTTTGCGCGTTTTTCAAAAGCGGCATATCAATCATCTTGCCGTCGAGCGCATAAGCGCCCTTGCCCTCTTTTTGACTGGACTCGAACGACTCGACGATTCGTTTGGCGTATGCAATGGCTTCCTCGGATGGAGTGAACGCTTCCTGCACCACCGACACCTGATTCGGGTGAATGACCTGTTTCCCGCTAAAGCCGAATCCTGCTCCCTGCTCCGCTTCGCGGCGCAAACCTTCGAGGTCGTGGAAGTCAATATACACCATGTCAATTGCCTGCAAGTCGTTTGCCGCGCACGCTGCAACCACCGCCGAACGCGCATATAACACCTCGGTTGCCTCTTTTGTGCGCCTTGCGCCTACCGAGGCGGCGTAGTCCTCCGCGCCAAAAATAACCGCTTCGAGACGTTTATCGGCTTCGGCGATTTCTTTGAGATTCAAAATTCCCTTTGCCGTTTCCACCCCAATCAGCAGACGAATGCCGCCGATGGCTAACCCGTTTGCGAGTTCGTACGACTCGATCTGGCCGCTAACCCATTGGACTTGTTCCGCCGTTTCGATTTTCGGCACGACGATGGAGTCGGGTCTTGCCGCCAGCGCGGAGGCGAGGTCCTCCTTCTCGAACCCTGAGCCAATGCTGTTGATGCGGATACACCGTTCGGAGGTTCCGAAATCCAGTTCCTTCATTGCTCGGGCAATGACTTCCCGCGCTTCGGCTTTACGGTTGACTGCAACTCCATCCTCCATGTCCATGCAGATGCAGTCCACGCCGAGAGTGGTCGCTTTTTCGATTTTGCGGCGGTCATCGCCGGGCATGTAGAGTAGTGCGCGCCGTGAGTGCATAAAATCTCCGTTTTCATGTTTCAACGTTGAAATGGGCAAATGTTCAAACGTGTGAACGTTTGAGAAACATCGCCGTCCGCTCGAACTCGACCACAATCGTGCCATCGGTTTTTTTGCCCCAGCACTTGATTCGCACAATGCCGGCGTTGGGTCTGGATTTCGATTCACGTTTTTCGATGATCTCGCTTTCGGCGTAGATCGTGTCGCCGTGAAAGACGGGATTGGGATGCACGACCTTGTCGTAGCCCAGGTTTGCCACAATCGTGCCCTCGGTCAGGTCGGGAACGGTAAGTCCGACCACCAGCCCGAAGGTGAACACGCCGTTCACCAGCCGCTGACCGAACTCCGTCTTCGAGGCGAAATCCTCATTGAGATGAAGCGGCTGGGTGTTCATCGTCAGCGCGGAGAAGAGGACGTTGTCCATTTCGGTGACGGTGCGCCCGCCGTGTTTGAATTTCATCCCAACTTCGAGTTCGTCATAATACTTTCCGGTCATACAACCTCCGTTTGAACGTTGCAGGTTGAAACGTTTGAACGTTCTAACTTTCCAACTTATCAACGATTTCTATAAGTTTCTGCTCCCTCTCCACAGTTTGTCCATGTACCACGAGCAATTTCTTCACCACTCCATCCATCGGCGTCTGAATTCTAATCTCCATTTTCATCGCTTCCAGCACCAGCAGTGTTTGCCCCTTTGTCACCGAATCTCCCTCGCTCACATTCACCACACGGACCTGCCCCGGCATCGGCGCGGTCAGTTCGCCGGCAGCGTGGTGATGTCCGCTTCCGCTTTTGCGTGATGCGGAGGATTTGGTCAGCACGAAGGTCTGACCGTCCACCGTCACCCAGCGTCTGGCGTTATCGGAGGAGATGTAAGCGGTGACGCGCTCGCCGTCGAGGAGCAAATCCAGTTTGCCATGTTCCGTATCGGCGCGGAGGATTTCGGCGTTAACCGTTTTGTCGCCGATGGCGACGCGATAGGATGCGTCGGTGGGAACGATGTCAATGGTGGTATTGTTGAAGATAATTTTCATGTTTTTACCGTAGAGACGCAGAGTTCGAGGAGTTCTTCTCTATGTCTTTGTTGTTAATTCCTGAATCCGCTTGGATTCTTCCACGGGCTGAAGGGATCAGGTTCATTTCGATTTTCGATTGACGATTGACGATTGACGATTGTGAAATCTGCGAGCGCGGCGGCGACAAGAGATTCAAACGAGGGAGAAGATGGCGGTTCCCAGTTGAAGTTGTTTTCCACCCAGCGTGTGGAGACTTTGCCGCCTGCGAAATCAGGATGCGCCAACACTGCCTGCATGAAGTCAATGTTGGTGACGACGCCCTGCACGACAAAATCGCGCAAAGCGGCTTGCATCTTGCGAATGGCGGCTGGTCTGTCCTCGGCATGGACAATCAACTTTGCCAGCAGAGGATCGTAAAAATGAGTCACCTCGTCGCCGGCGCGGAAACCTGAATCCACGCGGATGCCCGGTCCGTGCGGTTCGATGTATTGCAAGAGTACCCCGGTGCTGGGCAAAAATCCGCTCGCGGGGTCTTCAGCATAGACGCGGCATTCGATGGCGTGTCCGCGCTGGGTGAGTTGTTCCTGCGAATATGGGAAGCGTTCGCCCGCCGCGACACGAATTTGCCACTGTACGAGGTCGAGCCCGGCGGTGAGTTCGGTGACGGGATGTTCCACTTGCAGGCGGGTGTTCATTTCCAGAAAGTAAAAAGCGGAAGAAGCCGGGTCGAAGATGAATTCGACGGTTCCAGCGTTGTAATAGCCGACGGCTTGTGCGGCTTTGACCGCGGCTTCGCCCATTTGCCTGCGCAACTCCGGCGTGAGCAGGGGGGAGGGAGTCTCTTCGATGATTTTTTGATGACGGCGCTGCACCGAGCATTCGCGCTCGAAGAGATGGACGAGCCGCCCATGCTTGTCGCCGAAGACCTGGAACTCGATGTGATGCGCGTGGGGGAGGTATTTTTCGATGAGCAGGCGGTCATCGCCGAAGGCGTGGAGCGCTTCGCGGCGGGCGGCGTCTATTTCTTCGGGCAGGTCGTTCGCGTCCCAGACGATGCGCATTCCCTTGCCGCCGCCGCCTGCGGAGGCTTTGACGAGGACGGGATAGCCGATCTCGCGGGCGGCGTTTTCGAACTCCGGCAGGGATTGCAGCCCCTCGGCTCCGGGCACCGTCGGGACGCCTGCTTCTTTCATCCGAATCTTTGACTCGGCTTTGTCGCCCATGGCGCGGATAGAGTCGGCGGAGGGACCGATAAAGGTCAGGTTGGCAGAGTCAACTGCGGCGGCGAAGGAGGCGTTCTCTGAGAGGAAGCCGTAGCCCGGATGAACGGCGTCGGCTTGGGAGGAGAGGGCGGCGCGGAGCAAGGCATCCGCATTCAAATAGGATTCCCTGGGCGGCGCTGCGCCGATGTGAACCGCCTCGTCGGCGTGTTGGACGTGGAGGGCGTTCTTATCGGCGTCGGAATAGACGGCGACGGTGCGAATGCCGAGCTCGCGGCAGGCGCGGATGATGCGGATGGCGATTTCGCCGCGATTGGCGATGAGGATTTTTTTGAACATTTCACATCCTGAACACGCCAAAACCGCCGTCTTCCTTGGGGGCATTCAATACAATGGACAATGCCAGCCCCAACACTTGCCTCGTATCCACGGGGTCAATCACGCCATCATCCCAGAGGCGTGCCGTGGAATGGTAGGGATTGCCTTCGTTTTCGTATTTTTCCAAAATGGGACGTTTGAACTCGTCCGCTTCTTCCTTACCGAGAGGCTGTTTGCCTTCTCTTTGAAGTTGATCCTGTTTGATGGTTAAGAGCACATTTGCGGCTTGTTCCCCGCCCATGACGGAGATGCGGGCGTTGGGCCACATCCACAGGAAGCGCGAGCCGTAGGCGCGCCCGCTCATGGCGTAGTTGCCCGCGCCGAACGAGCCGCCGATGACGACGGTCAGTTTGGGGACGCGGGTGGTGGCAACGGCGTGGACCATCTTTGCGCCGTCTTTGGCGATGCCGCCGGTTTCGGCTTCGCGCCCGACCATGAAGCCGGTGATGTTTTGCAGGAAGACGAGCGGAATGCCGCGCTGGTCGCAGAGTTCGATGAAGTGGGTCGCTTTGAGGGCGGATTCGCTGAACAGGACTCCGTTGTTGGCGATGACGCCGACGGGGTATCCGTGAATGCGGGCGAACCCGCAGACGAGGGTCGTGCCGTAGCGGGCTTTGAACTCGCGGAATTTGCTGCCGTCCACGAGGCGGGCGATGATTTCGCGCACGTCGTAGGTTTCGCGGAAGGTGGTGGGGAGGATGCCGTAGATTTCTTCGGCGGGGTAGAGAGGCTCTTCGGACGGAAGCAGGTCAAGGGTCGAGATGAGGCGTTTGAACGTTGGGACGTTGGAATGTTGTAACGTTGAGACGATCTCCCGTAAGATTTCAATCGCGTGGTCGTCGTCTTCGGCGAAGTGATCTGCCACGCCGGAGAGGCGGGTGTGCACGTCTGCGCCGCCGAGGTCTTCTGCTGAAACATCTTCGCCTGTGGCGGCTTTGACGAGCGGAGGTCCGCCGAGGAAGATGGTGCCGGTGCCTTTGACGATGACCGCTTCGTCGCTCATGGCGGGGACGTAGGCGCCGCCCGCCGTGCAGCTGCCCATCACCGCCGCGATTTGCGGAATCCCTTTGGCAGACATGCGCGCTTGATTGTAGAAGATGCGCCCGAAGTGGTTGGCGTCGGGAAAGACTTCGTCCTGAAGGGGCAAAAACGCCCCGCCCGAATCGACGAGATACAGGCAGGGCAGATGATTCTCTTCGGCGATTTGCTGGGCGCGCAGGTGTTTTTTGACGGTCATCGGGAAGTAGGAGCCGCCTTTGACGGTGGCGTCGTTGGCGACGATCATCACTTCGCGCCCGCTTACGCGCCCGATGCCGGTGACGATGCCGGCGCCGGGCGCTTCTAGGTCGTACATGCCGAAGGCGGCGAGGGGGCAAAGTTCGAGGAACGGCGAAGCGGGGTCGAGCAGGCGTTCGATGCGGTCGCGGACGAAGAGTTTGCCCTGTTCTTCGTGGCGTTTGCGGTATTTTTCGCCGCCGCCTTTGCGCACTTCGGCGAGGCGTTCTTTGAGTTCGCTTGCCAGGGCGCGGTGGTGAGCCGCGTTGGTTTTGAAAGCGGGGGAGTTTGGGTTGATGGAAGTGGTGAGAGGTTCCATGCGGTGAGTCTAGCATATTTTCACTGTGCGGGCATGGAACTCAAAGAGGTATGGTCAGAGGATCTTCAAGTTTGCCAGGTTTGCCGAGAGGCGTTTGATGCCGACCGTGTCGAAGACCACATCCACAATTTCGTCATCGTCCTGAACGCGGCTGTCGAGGACGATGCCCTCGCCCCACAGCGGGTGGCGGACGCGGGTTCCGGCGCGGTAAACGGCGTCTCGGACGGGAGCCGGCCTGGTCGGAGTCCGAGGCGAGAGCCACTTCGTCTCAGGCGCGCTTCCTTTCAGACCTTTGCCGCTGCGCGTCTTTCCGACCAGCAACTCCGCAGGGATGTCGTCCAGGAAGCGGGAGGGGTAGGTTTCTTCGAAGGAGCCGCGTCCGCCGCGTTGAATGGCGCGGACGAGGTAGAGTTTGTCTTTGGCGCGGGTAATGCCGACGTAGAAGAGGCGGCGTTCCTCTTCCATTTGTTCGGGTTCGTCGAACGAACGGCTGTGCGGCAGGATGCCGTCGTCGAGACCGATGATGAAGACTGCGCCGAACTCGAGTCCTTTGGCGGCGTGCAGGGTGAGGAGCGTGGGGACGTTGCCCTCGGCGATGGTGTCCTGGTCGGAGACGAGGGCGACGTTTTCGAGGAATTCGTCGAGCGTGCGCGTGGAATATTCCTCGGCGAGGCGTTTGAGTTCGAGGACGTTGTCCCAGCGGTCTTCGCCTTCTTCGGAGTCGTCGTCAATGTATTCCTTGTAGTTCAGGTCGCGGACGATGCGGTCGAAGAGTTCGGGGACGGTGAGCGATTGGGCGGCGATGCGCCAGTCGGCGAGCATGCCGCCGAAGTCGGCGAGGGAGAGGGCGGCGCGTCCTGTAAAGGACGACCAGTAGCGAGAGTCTGCGCCGCGGGCGAGGTCGAGCAAAATTTCACCGGGCTGCAGTCCGTTTTGACGGGCGGTGAGATGAAGCGTGGTGAGGGTCTTTTCGCCGATGCCGCGCGGCGGGACGTTGATGACCCGGTCGAGGCTGGCTTCGTCGGCGGGGTTGTGGACGAGGCGCAGGAAGGCGATGATGTCTTTGACTTCGCGGCGTCCGTAGAATCGCTGCGCGCCGACGAGACGGTACGGCAGCCGCGCCTGCAGGAACGCTTCTTCGATGAGGCGGGACATGGCGTTGGTGCGGTACATGACGGCGCAGTCGCCCGGCTCGAACTGCCGCGAGGCGACGAGTTGCGCGATGGTGTCCACGACGAAGGAGGCTTCGGCGTAATCGTCGGGCGCTTCGTAGAAGAAGATTTTCTCGCCTGCGCCCCTGTCGGTGAAGAGTTGTTTGCGCCGGCGGTGCTTTGCGCGGTTGATGACGCCCATCGCCGCGTCGAGGATGTTCTGCCGCGAACGGTAGTTTTGTTCGAGCAAAATCACCTGCGCTTCGGGGAAGTCCTGCTCGAAGCGCTGGATGTTGCGCCAGTCTGCGCCGCGCCAGGCGTAGATGGAGTTGTGAACCACCATTCCGTTGGCGATGTAGTTGTGTAAATTCTCCACTTCCAGATCATAGACTGTTCCCTGATATGGCGTTTGATGCACTTCGACAATTTCATCTTCGATGATTTTCCCGTCCTTTTCGGTCGCTATGATCATGGAAGGGTGAAGATGGCTGGCTGGCATCAGGCTGAATTTTTGAGCAAGCGGTGATCTGCCACGGTCCACAAGAAAAGCACCCGTGACGATCTCCGCTCCACCGGCGGATTCGCTTAACCGCTGCGCCATTTCTTGTATATCGTCATATTGCAAACGATTAATTCCAATTCGCCAATTGTCCCGGCTTCGGAAGCGGGGACTGTAGCCGAGTTCCTTGAGTTGTTTTGCAAGTTGTAGGTCGCTGCTCCACAAATCCACCCGGTGGGCATGCCAGGGAGACTCTTTCGTAACTCGCCCGTCTCCAAAATAGCGAAGATTTACAATGTTTCGGAATGTTCCCTGGGGTGTATAGTGCGGATAGCGGGCATCCATTCCCAAATCGGTCAATAGTTGATTGGCATTGGTGTCTGTGTCGAGATCATTGAATAGTTTGTCAATGTATTCCTGCGACATACGCATCCTGCGTCCGCGCACATGGAAGACGGTTGTGGGAATTCCATACTTTACGGAATAGAATGCTTCCCAGTAATGGGCTTCGTTCCTGTCCACACAGACTTTCAAAATCCACATTTTGGTTGCATTTTCCTGATTGCTTCGTACCTGCAAACCAACTTTCAATTTGGTCCCGTCACTGCGGGCGTGCGATGCAATTCCAATGCGATATCCTTTATCCTTGCGATACATTAAGTAGACGTAATGCAATCCCGGCTTCATTCCAAGCCGTGCAAAGACAATATGATTGGGCGTGAATTTGATGACGCGTCCACGTTGGGTTTTTACTTTTACAAGGTTTCCTTTGAACGTTCGTTTCCCCACACGGGAAACACGCGACAGCATGGTCGAGCCGCGCCCGCTGGCGGCAATCACCTTATCGCCCTTTTTCAAATTTTCGATTTTCCTTTGCCCATTGGGGGTCTGAATCTTTGTTCCGGCAGGGAAACACTGGTCTGGATCACCCACACAAAAAATGTTTTTATGATGCGAAGCCAGTTCCTTCACCAGCGCGTACTGCGCCAGGTTGGTGTCCTGAAACTCATCCACCAGCACGTGACGGAAACGCTGGGCATACTTGTCGCGCACCGAGGGGTTGTCTGCCAGCAGGCGGGCGGTGTAGAGCAGGATGTCGTCGAAGTCCACGGCGTTGCTGGCGACCAGCCGCTTCTGGTATTCGGCATAGATGCGCTTTACCACTTCGTCGCGGTAATTGGTAATTGGGTAATTCTCTGCGTCAATCAGTTCGTTCTTGGCGCGCGAAATGGCGGCATGCACGCTGGCAGGGCGGTATAACTTCTCGTTGATGTTCAACTCGCGGATGATGTTTTTGACGATGCGTTCCTGGTCGTCCGTATCGAAGATGACAAAGTTCGACTGGATGGGGAGGTGGTCTGCCTCGCGGCGCAAAATCCGCGCACAGATGGAGTGGAACGTGCCGAGCATGATGCCCTCGGTTGCCTGATTGGGGAGCAGTTTGTGGACGCGTTCCTGCATCTCCTTTGCGGCTTTGTTGGTGAAGGTGACAGCGAGAATCTGCCACGGGCGGACGCCTTCCTCCGCGATGAGGTAGGCGATGCGCTGAGTCAGCACCCGCGTCTTGCCGGACCCCGGTCCTGCGACGACCAAAACCGGCCCATTCCCCGCTGTGACTGCGGCGCGTTGTTGTTTGTTGAGTTTATCGAGAAAGTCCATGAAATACCCTGGCGCAGAAATTGACGTTGGAGAACGTCCAGCGCTTGTTGAAATAGAAAGTAGAGAGTAGTCTATCACAAACCTACTCTCTACTTCGTGCCGTTGGGTATGACGTTTACAACTGCGACGTGCAATTCGGGCAGCGTGTGGCTTTGATGGAAATTGTGCTGAAACAGTAGGGACATTCCTTGGTGGTCGGTTCGGCTGGGGCGGCGGGAGCGGGTTTCTTCATCCTGTTCATCGCCCGCACCAGCAAAAAGATGACGAAGGCGACGATGAGGAAATCCACGATGGACTGGATGAACAAGCCATAATTGATGGACGCCTCGCCCACTTTGAACGCCAGCCCGCTGAAGTCGAGCCCGCCGAGCAACAGCCCAATGAGCGGCATCAGCACATCGTTGACGAGCGAAGCGATGATCTTCCCGAACGCCCCGCCGATGATCACGGCAATCGCCAGGTCCATCACATTGCCGCGCATGGCAAATTCTTTGAATTCCTTGAGCATGTCTGCCTCCTGTGAAATTTTTATGAACGATGGCATTCTACCGTGTGGGGGAGGGGATGTCAACGACGCGGCAAAGATTAAGAAATCATAAGCCGTGTGTAAGCATGCCTGCTGCTTAAGTATGATTTTATATAGTTCTTGAGAACTGTTTTTGGGTAAAGTAGTTGTCCAGATGGTTTAAAAACGGAAGCGCCGCTGTTGACGCTCGTATGGAATTCGTTATAATTTCGTTCCAACGTGATGCAATGCCCGTAAAGTACAGCGGGCTTGCCGCAATGGCTTTGACCCATGAAAGGAGGCTGGAAGGGAGAATACTTTTGTCGTGCGATTTCCAACAAGAACCTTACGTATCAATTCAACTATTTCAAGGAGGAGGATTCTCATGAAGAATCGAATCATGACGGTGTTCGGTCTGCTGATTGTGCTGAGCATGGTACTCGCCGCCTGTGGACCCGCCGAGACCGCCACACAAGCCCCGGCGCCGACCAAACCGCCGCAGGCTCAACCTACTGAAGTACCGCCCACGCCCGTTCCGCGCACTACACGCCACGGCGGCTGGCTCGATACCGTGACCATGGTTGCCGTTTCGCCGGATGCCGTGGTGACACAACTCCAGGCTGGCACCATTGACGTGTACGCCTCTGCCCTGGGCCGCGCCGAAGATTTCAAATCCGCCCAGGCGGCTGGTTTGCAGTACAACCAGGTTTATGGCGGTTACTACGAACTCACCTTCAACCCCTATGGCGGCGGCGATAATGGCGCCACCTTCGATCAGTCCACCGGCGAACTCAATCCCTTCGCTGTGCCTGCCATCCGCGAAGCGATGAACATGCTGGTTGACCGCAATTACATCGTCCAGGAAATCTACGGCGGCTTGGCTTCGCCCAAGTTCTTCCCCATCAACAGCGCCTTCCCCGATTACGCCCTCCTGGCGGATGTTGCCCGCAAACTGGAAGCCCAGTATGCCTACAATCCCGATAAAGCCGCTGAGATCATCGGCGCGGAAATGGAAAAACTGGGCGCCACCAAAGGTGCGGATGGTAAATGGACCTTCAACGGCGCTCCCGTTGTTCTGAAGTTCATCATCCGTAACGATGGCGACGGCACCCGCCTGCCCATCGGCGACTACGTCTCCAACCAGCTCGAGAACATCGGCTTCACCGTGGACCGCCAGTACAAGACCTCGTCTGAGGCTTCCCCGATCTGGATCCGCGGCAACCCGGCGGAGGGCTTGTGGCACATCTACACCGGCGGCTGGATCACCACTGCGGTGAGCCGCGATGACGGTTCGAACTTCCAGTTCTACTACACCCCCAAAGGTCTGGGACAGCCGCTCTGGCAGGCTTACAAGCCATCGGCAGAATTCGATGCGATTGCCGATAAACTTGCCGCCAACGACTTCAAGACGCTCGATGAACGCCGTGAACTGTTTGCTCAGGCGCTCGAACTGGCGATGAAAGATTCCGTCCGCGTGTGGCTGGTTGACCAGAAGGCGTTCAGCCCCTTCCGTCAGGGCATCTCCATCACCGGTGACCTGGCTGGCGGTATTCAGGGCGCTCAACTGTGGGGCTTCACTGCCCGCTATGAAGGTCAGGAAGGCGGTGAATTGAAATACGCCATGTCTGACCTGCTGGTCGAGCCGTGGAACCCGGTTGGCGGTTCGAACTGGGTGTACGACACCGCTCCCAAGCGCGCCACCTCCGACTACGGCGTCATCTCCGATCCGTTCACGGGCCTTGCCTGGCCCCAGCGCATTGAATCGGCCTCTGTAACTGTCAAAGAAGGTTTGCCGGTGGGTAAGACCCTTGACTGGGTGAGCCTTGAGTTTTCCCCCGAAATCCAGATCCCGAGCGACGCCTGGGTTGACTGGAACGCCGAGACCCAGACCTTCATGACCGCTGAGGAAGTCAACCGCATGATCGAAGACGCGGTTGCCAAGACGGATGCCGCCAAAGCCAAGGCGACCGAACTGGCAGGCGGCGTGGACTTTGCGGCGTTCAATGCCGATGCTGTCACCGCCTTCCTTACCGCGCTGACCACCGAATACGGTTTGACGGTGGATGTGGCGGCTCAGTTTGAAGGCGAAGAAGCCAAAGCCGCTCTGGATGCCAAAGTAGCAGAAATTGCCGCGCTCGAAGACGCCGCCAAGGCGGAAGCGCTAGCGAACTACGGTATTGAATTCCTGTCGGCTCAGGATCCCGAAACCTTTGGGCTGGCTTCCCGCACGCCTTACACCACTGCCCTGCGCAAGAGCGTTGTGACCTACCCGTCCTCGCTGTTCACCGATTACAAGTGGCACGACGGCAGCACCTTCAGCCCGGCCGACTTCATCATGTGGCTGATCATGCAGTTCGATCCCGGCAAACCCGCCAGCCCGATCTTCGATGAAGCGGCTGTCAGCAACCTTGAGTTCTTCCTGTCCAACTTCAAGGGCGTTCGCATCACCTCCACCGATCCCTTCACTGCGGAATGGTACACCGATGCCTATGCTCTGGATGCGGAACTGAATGTCACCACCCTGTGGCCCGAATACGGGTACGGCAATGCGCCGTGGCACATGATCGCCATGGGCAACCTGGCGGAAGCCGCCGGTGAACTGGCGTACACCGCCGACAAAGCCGACGCCAAACAGGTCGAGTGGATGAGCTTCATTGATGGTCCGAGCCTCGAAATCCTGGGCAAGTACCTCGATCAGGCGGAAGCCGAGAGCTACATCCCCTACGCCCCGACCCTCGGTCAATACATCACGGCTGAGGAAGCCGCTGCCCGCTATGCCAACATGAAAGCCTGGTATGCGGAACACGGTCACTACTGGGTCAACAGCGGTCCGTACATGCTCGACAAAGTGTTCTCCGTCGAGAAGACCCTGACGCTCAAGAACAACGACAACTACATTGACCTGGCGGACAAATGGGCGCGCTTCGCTTCTCCGCGCATTGCCGAAGCCGAAGTTGACGGCGAGGGCCGCGTCACCATCGGTCAGGAAGCGGTGTTCGATGTCTTCGTCACCTTCGAAGGTGAGCCGTATGCATCCGCCGACATCGCCGAAGTCAAGTACCTGCTGTTCAACGCCAATGGCGAACTTGCCGCGACTGGTGTTGCGGAAGCCGCTGGCGAAGGACAGTACACAGTGACCCTGCCCGCGGATGTGACCTCCAAACTCCCGGCCGGCTCCAACAAGCTTGAGGTCGTGGTTGTCTCCAAACTGGTCAGTATCCCGACCTTCGCGCCGTTCGAATTTGTGACTGCTCCGTAGGTTGGGGCAATCACCCATGTAATAAAATGATAGGGGCAAGGGCATTTCCCTTGCCCCTATCGCTACCCCTGCTCACTCGTGTGAATTGAGGAGTGATAATGAGCGCAGAACCCCAGGCATTTTCCTCGAACCAGCCCATCCAGGTCAAGCGGAAGGCGTTTTCCAACACCCTGACCCGCGTTGCCAAATATACCGCCCTCCGTCTGGTTACGTTGTTTGTGACCGTCGTCATCGGTATCTATCTCACCATTCTCATTGCCAACATGGGCGGCTTTGTAGATGAGATTTTACGCGGCGAAATCCGCGAGCGGATTGCGGTTGGCGTTTCGAACAACCCCGCCTTTCGCGATTACACCCCCGAAGAGCGCAGTAAGTACATTGACGAACGGGTGGCGCTGGAGGAGGAACGTCTCGGATTGAATCGTCCTTTCGCCGTGCGCAGCCTCAGTTTTTTGCGCAACGCCCTGACCTTGAACCTGGGGCGCGCCATCAACATGACCAGCGACAGCGGCTCGAAGCAGGTCACTCTCATCATTCGGGAACGCCTGCCTTCCACATTGTTATTATTTGGCGTAGCCAACCTTGCACTTTTCTTTTCCAGCGTCTTCATCGCCTTAAACCTCTCGCGCCATTATGGCAGTTTTTGGGATAAGGTCATCCTCGTGCTTACGCCCACCTCTGCGGCGCCGCCCTGGTTCTACGGCATCTTCCTCATCCTGATCTTCGCCGCTGTGTTGAAAATTCTACCCTTTGGCGGCATGGTGGATGCTCCTCCGCCGGATAACTGGTTTGATTACGCCCTGAGCGTCCTTCAGCACATGATCCTGCCGTCTCTGGCGTTGATTCTGGCATCCATCTTCCTGAGCATCTACAACTGGCGCACATTCTTCCTGATTTACTCGAGCGAAGATTACGTCGAAATGGCGAAAGCCAAAGGGCTGAGTGCGCGCGACATCGAACGACGCTACATTCTCCGCCCCACCCTGCCCACCATCATCACCAGTTTTGCCCTGCTCCTCATCGGCTTGTGGACGGGCGCAATCATCACCGAAACGGTTTTCAACTGGCCCGGGCTGGGACGCACCTTGTTCCGCGCCATCGGCTTGTACGACACGCCCGTGATTGTGGGATTGACCATCATCTATGCCTATCTTCTTGCAATCACGGTCTTCCTTCTCGATATCATCTACGCCCTGGTTGACCCTCGCGTCAAAGTGGGCGGAAGCGGCGGCGGTGGCTCATGAAAGCATTCCTGAACACATTCAGAGAAATCGGACGTTATCCCTCGGCGATTGCCGGGCTGGTGATCATCGGCATTTTGATTCTCGTCTCTGTTTACGCGCTGGTCACCATCCCTTATGATGAAGCGGTGCGCCTCTGGCGGGGAGGCGAGGATATCTGGTATGCCAGCCCCAAAACCGCTCCGCCAGCCTGGTTCAATTTCTTCTCTCGCAAAAAACAACCGGTTACCCTAACCCTCAGCAGTGCGCGCGGCGAAGCCGAAAGAGAAGTGGTGCCAGGCGGCGCCGATGCGACCGACATCAATCTCACCTACACCTTCGACTATCCATACGACGACTTTCCCACAGAGCTGACCTTCTACTTCACCAGCACATTTGCCTCCAAGCAGCCCTTCGTTGCCATTCGCTGGGTTACCCCCGATGGACGCGAATTGCGCGTGGCTGATTTTGGCATCAATGCCCGTCAGACCTATCGCGCCGTGCAAGACGAAAGACTCAAGCGGCGTCTGGGCGGCTTGTCGCCCGAAGTGGGACTCTTTGCCGACCCCAACTCGCCAGACCCTGAAAATCCCGTCCCGTTGAAAGGCACCTATCAGATTCGCATCGAGGGTGTGGTTTTCGAGCCTGATTCGGACATCAATGCCGAATTCGTCATGCAGGGAAAACTGGCGGGCTGGGCTGGCACCGATCACCAGCGCCGCGACCTGATGATTCCGCTTCTGTGGGGAACCCCTGTGGCGCTTGCCTTCGGTTTGGTGGCATCCCTTGGCACAGGGCTTCTCACCATGATTATCGCCGCGCTTGGCGTCTGGTATGCCGGCTGGGTGGACGAACTCATTCAGCGCATCACCGAAATTAACCTGGTTCTGCCGTTCCTTTCCATCCTCATCATGGTGGGAACTTTCTATTCCCGCAGTATCTGGGTCATTCTCGGAGTGACCATTCTGCTTAGCATCTTTACAGGCGGCATCAAAAGTTACCGCGCCATTTTCATGCAAATCAAGGAAACGACCTATATCGAAGCAGCGCGCGCTTATGGCGCCAGCGATATGCGCATCATCTTCCTGTACCTCATCCCGCGTATCATTCCGGTGCTGATTCCCGGCTTGATCTCCGGTATCCCCTCCTTTGTGTTCCTCGAAGCGTCCCTGGCAGTGCTCGGCTTGGGCGATCCTGTCCTGCCGACCTGGGGCAAAATCATCAACAATGCCTTTTCAAACGGCGCGCTCTATAACGGTCAATACTACTGGGTGTTGGAGCCCGCCGCCCTGTTAATGATCACCGGTTTTGCATTTGCCATGCTGGGCTTCTCGCTCGACCGCATCTTTAATCCACGACTGCGAGGTCTCTAAGCCATGCCGAAACACGAAAAACTTCTGCAAATCAAGAATCTCACCCTGCACTTTCGCACCCAAAAAGGCGACGTGCAGGCGGTGGATGGAGTGGACTTCGAACTCGATTACAACCGCGCGGTCGTGATCCTGGGCGAATCGGGTTGCGGAAAGAGTTCGCTTGCCAAAGCCATTTTGCGCCTGTTGCCGCGCAATGTTGGCAAATACGCCGGCTCGATCATTTTCGAAGGCAATGATGTCATGCAGCTGAGCGATGAGGAATATCGTCAGAACGTCCGCTGGGTTGCCATGTCGCTGGTGCCGCAGGCGGCAATGAACGCGCTCAACCCGGTCATCCGCGTGGGCGACCAGGTGGCGGAGCCGGCGGTTGTCCATCTTGGCTTGAGCAGAAACGAAGCCCTTCAGCCAGCCTTGAAAATGTTCCGCCACGTGGGCGTGCCAGACGATTTCATTGACCGCTACCCCTTCGAATTGAGCGGCGGCATGCGTCAGCGTGTTGCCATTGCCATGGCGTTGGTGACCTCGCCCGCCCTCATCATCCTGGACGAGCCGACTTCGGCGTTGGACGTTCTCACCCAGGCAAACATCTTCAACGTTCTCAAACGCATCAAGCAGGAACTCGGAACCAGTTTCATCCTGATCACACACGACATCGCCACCTCCAGCGAACTGGCGGACGACGTGGCAGTCATGTATGCCGGGCAGATTGTGGAAGTGTGCGACGCCAAACGCTTCTTCCACGAGCCGCTTCACCCTTACTCACAGAAACTCATGGCGAGCGTGCCGCGTCTGCGTCAGGAAAAGGACCCGGAATTCATCACCGGTCAGCCCCCCAGCCTGATCAACCCGCCCAAAGGGTGCCGTTTTGCGGCGCGCTGCTCAAAACGTTTCGAAAAATGCGATGAAGAACCGCCTGTCATCGAACAGGACGGACGCAAGGTCAAGTGCTGGCTGTATGCATAAACGGATGGAGGAAAATTGATATGACTGACGTGAAAACAAATACAGCCGAAACAAGAATGGCGACCTCCAGCGACAAAAAAGCCCTGGTTTCCATTCAGGGCTTGCGGGTATGGTTCGAACTGCGGCGCTTCGGGTTCGGACATGCCGGCTGGGTGCGCGCCGTGGACGGCGTCAGCTTTGACCTGGCTGCGGGCGAAGCCATCGCAGTTGTCGGCGAGAGCGGATGCGGCAAGTCCAGTTTGATGAAAACCATCCTGGGACTGTATAAACCAACCGAAGGCGATATTCTTTTTGACGGAACGAAGATGAGCGAGTATGACCGCGCCAAAATGCGCTGGTATCACTCGCGCGTAGGGTACATCCAGCAGGACCCGTATGGCGCCCTGCCGCCGTTTATGTCAATCGCCCGTATTCTGGAAGAGCCCCTGATTGTGGCAGGCGTGAAGGACAAAGCGGAGCGCGAACAGCGTATCATGAAGGCAATGGAAGAAGTCAAACTCACGCCGCAGGAGGATTTCCTGCCGAAGTTCCCCCACATGTTGAGCGGCGGACAGCAGCAGCGTGTGGTCATTGCCCGCGCCATGATCATGGAGCCGAAACTGCTCGTGGCGGATGAACCCGTCTCCATGCTGGACGCCTCTGTGCGTGTGGAAATTTTGAAACTTCTGCGCAACCTTCAGGAAAATCACAATCTGTCGGTCATTTACATCACTCACGACCTGGCGACCGTCAGCTATTTTTCCGAGCGTATTTTCGTAATGTACGCGGGCAAACTGGTGGAGAAAGCCAAAGTCCAGCAGTTACTGCACAATGCCCTCCATCCGTACACGCATGCCTTGCTTGCGGCAACCTCCGATCCCGATGCGGAGAATGCCACCCGTTTCCGCGATGTGCCGCCGGGTGAGCCGCCGAGCCTGGTCAAACCGCCTGCGGGCTGCCGTTTCCATCCGCGCTGCCCGAAGGCTATCGCAGGATTATGCGACAAGGAAGACCCGCCGGAGTTTGAACCGGAGCCCGGTCACCTGGTTGCCTGCTGGTTATACAGATAATGCTCGAGCGCCCTGAGAGACTGCTGATTATTGCTGTCTTCCTGCTGTTGTTCGGCTGTATCATGCCGTTTCTCATGGTAACGCAGGCAGTGCCGTCCACTTTGCTTCTGAATTTTCTTTCCTTTGCTGCGTCGGTGTCGGGATTATTCCTGGGCATTATCGGCATTGCGCAGTATCGAATCAAAAACATAAAGGACGACGACGAGCGGTTCCATCAGTAAATTTCAACAACTTTCTGTGAGAGAAAACGCGCCGTGCAGTAATGGAGACGGAATTCCTCTCCTACCAGCGCACGGCGCATTTTTTGGCGCAAGAATTTCCTCCCACTCAAGTATTACCAGGAAACATACTCCAGAAGGGTTTTTGGAGGAATTTTCCACTTTGCGCTTTGGGCGGCGGTATGCTCTGATTGACTGACTTTGTGAATTAGGTATAATTAGCTCTTGGTTCCATGAACCTTTTACTCCCATATTCCACTTCCACAAAAGGAATTCAATAATGCCCGATACCATTCTCGATGTACAAGGGCTAGAGACTGTTTTTAGAACGCCGGATGGAACGATCCATGCAGTCAACGGCGTTTCCTTCCAATTGAAAGAGGGTGAGACTCTGGGCGTCGTCGGCGAGAGCGGATGCGGTAAAAGCGTCACCATGCTCTCGGTGCTGGGGTTGATTCCCAACCCGCCGGGCAAAGTCATTGCCGGGTCCGCCATATTTGGCGGGCGCGATTTGCTCAAAATGTCCAATGATGAAATCCGCCAGGTGCGCGGCGCGCAGATCAGCATGGTCTTTCAGGATCCGATGACTTCGCTCAACCCCGTGCTGACGATTGGACGCCAGCTCGAAGAACCGCTCATGCTTCATCTCGGCATGACCAAAAAACAAGCCAGCGAACGCGCCGCTGAGTTGTTAGCCATGGTGGGAATCCCCAACGCCAAAGAGCGTTTGAAAGATTACCCTCATCAATACTCCGGCGGCATGCGTCAGCGCGTGATGATTGCCATGGCGCTCTCGTGCAGTCCGCAGATCCTGATTGCAGATGAACCGACCACAGCGCTCGATGTGACCATCCAGGCGCAAATCATGGACCTGGTCAAGCGCCTGCGCCAGGAATTGGGCATGGCGGTCATCTGGATTACACACGACCTCGGCGTGGTAGCGGGATTGGCGCAGCGCGTCATCGTCATGTACGGCGGCTTCATCATCGAAGAAGCCCTGGTCAACGACCTGTACACCGATCCCACCCACCCCTATACGATTGGTCTCCTGGGAAGCCTTCCGCGTTTGGACGCAAAACAGCGCACCAAACTCTATTCCATCGAAGGACTGCCCCCCGTCCTTTATCAAAAACCGAATGCCTGCCCGTTTGCCCCGCGCTGCAAATGGGCAATGGAACGATGCTGGAAGGAGAACCCTGCCCTTGAACCCATCGCTCCTGAACACCGCGTTGCCTGCTGGGTGGATACCAAAACTGGGAGGCCCCGTTCATGAACACCAACAACGAAGTCCTTCTTCGAGTCGAAGATTTGAAAATGCATTTCCCCATCTATCGCGGCGTATTCCAGCGTCAGGTGGGAGCCGTTCGCGCGGTAGATGGGATCACGTTTGATGTCTATCGCGGCGAGACGCTCGGTCTGGTCGGCGAATCGGGATGCGGCAAATCCACAGCCGGACGCACCATCCTGCAACTGTACAAGCCCACCAGCGGAAACGTGCATTTCGAAGGCAAAGACCTGGTCAAACTCAAAGGCGAAGAACTGCGGCAGATGCGCCGCAAAATGCAGATGATCTTCCAGGACCCGTACGCCAGCCTCAACCCGCGCATGACCGTCGGTCAATTGGTCGGCGAGCCGTTGCAGGTCCATAACGTCGCCACCGGCGCGGAGATCAACGACCGCGTCGCCCACCTGCTCGAACTGGTCAACCTCAACCCCGCCTTTGCCAGCCGCTACCCGCATGAATTTTCCGGCGGACAGCGTCAGCGCATTGGTGTGGCGCGCGCCCTGGCGTTACAACCCTCCTTCATCATCTGCGACGAACCCATCTCGGCGCTCGATGTCTCCATTCAGGCGCAGGTGGTCAACCTGCTCGAAGACCTGCAGGAAAAATTCAACCTGACCTACCTCTTCATCGCCCACGACCTTTCGATGGTGCGGCACATCAGTAAGCGCGTGGCGGTGATGTACCTGGGTGTGTTTGTCGAACTGGCAGACCGGGACGAACTGTACGCCAACCCGCTTCACCCCTACACTCAGGCGCTGCTCTCGGCGGTTCCCATCCCGGACCCCATCGCGGATGCCAAACGCAAACGCACCATCCTCGAAGGCGACGTGCCCTCCCCCGCCAATCCTCCTTCGGGGTGCCGCTTCCGCACACGCTGCCCCATTGCCCAGCCGCAATGCGCCGAATCGCGCCCGGAATTCCGCGAGTTGAAACCAGGTCACTTCGTTGCCTGTTTCTTTGCCGAAAAATTTTTATAACGAAAGGAGGTGGTTGCCCAGCCCCGCCATAGACCTTTGTGTCCATTTGTTCGTAGTGTCAAGTCAAATCCCTAAATTACGTGAGGAGAAGAACTATGCGTAAACTGTTTTACCTCGTGAGCCTGCTGATCGTCTCAAGCATGCTCCTCTCGGCGTGCGGCGGCGCAGCGACTGCCACTCAGGCGCCTGCGGAACCCGCCCAACCTGCCCAGCCCGCTCAACCGAGCGAACCCGGCGCCCAGCCTGCCGCTCCGGCTTTCAAGTCCAAGGACCCCACCACGCTTGTCGTAGCGACCTTCGGTGGTCCCGAAACCCTTGATCCCGCCCTCGCCTACGAAACCGCCGGCGGCGAGATCATCCAGAACGTCTATGAGACTCTGGTCTTCTTCGACGGCGAAGCCACCGATAAATTCGTGCCTCAGCTGGCGGAATCCTGGGATATCTCCCCGGATGGCACCGTCTATACCTTCAAGATTCGCTCCGGCGTGAAATTCCACGATGGCGCCGACCTGACCGCCTCGGATGTCGCCTACTCCTTCCAGCGCGGCTTGCTCTTCGGCGGGTACAGCGGTCCGCAGTGGCTGTTGGCTGAGCCGTTCTTCGGCATTGGCGTTGACGACATCTCCATCGTCGTGGACGGCGAAGGCGCCTGTGCGGATGACCGCGAATGCTTGAGCGCCCTGCCCGCCGAGCAGCTCGTTGCCGCCTGTGAAAAGGTCAAGAGCGCCATCGTGGCTGACGATGCCACCGGCACCGTCACCATGACCCTCGCTCAGCCGTGGGGTCCCTTCATCCCGACCATTGCGGCGGGCTGGGGTTCCATCCTCGATCAGGACTGGGCGGTCGCCAATGGCGCGTGGGACGGCTCCTGCGATACCTGGCAGAACTACTACGCCGAACCCTCCGAGACCGACCCGCTGACCACCATCATGAACGGCACGGGTCCCTTCAAACTCGAATCCTGGACCCAGGGCGAAGAACTCGTCCTCGTCCGTAACGACAACTACTGGCGTGAACCTGCCAAACTCGAGCGCGTCGTCTTCAAGTACATTGACGAGTGGGGCACCCGCTTCGCCATGCTTCAGACCGGCGATGCCGATATAGCTGCCGTGCCCGCTGAAAACCGCTCCCAGGTGGACGCCCTGGTCGGCTCGATGCGCGTCTTCGATCTCGCCGCCGGCACCTATGGTCCCGAAGTGGAAGTCTGCGGCTATGATCCCTCCAAGCAGGCAGAAGAAAAATTCATCCCCTGTGAAGCGGGCCAAACCAGCACCAATCCCATCCGCCTCTACATCGGACGCCCGTCCCTCGCCAGCCAGGACCTGTTCATGACCTTCAACATTGCTGAAGGCTCCAACTACATTGGCTCTGGTCAATTGGACGGCAACGGCATCCCGCGGGACTTCTTCTCCGATGTCCACATCCGCAAGGCATTCGCCTACTGCTTCGACTGGGACACCTACATTAGCGACGTGTTCGACGGTGAAGCGGTTCAACAGCCCGTCCTCGCCCGCATGGGCATGCCCGGCTACCAGGCTGACGCCCCGGTCTACACCTTCGACCTCGCCAAGTGCGAAGAAGAATTCAAAGCCGCCGACCTGGACAAGGACGGCATCCCCGCTGGTGACGACCCCGAAGGCGACGTCTGGACGACCGGCTTCCGCCTGCAGGCGCTCTACAACCAGGGTAACACCTCCCGCCAGGTGGTCTCTCAAATCCTCTCCAGCAATGTCGCTG
This sequence comes from Chloroflexota bacterium, assembly GCA_039961775.1. Lineage (GTDB taxonomy): Bacteria > Chloroflexota > Anaerolineae > Anaerolineales > Villigracilaceae > Defluviilinea. The sequence continues at coordinate 2,802 of JABRVZ010000088.1, read as the reverse complement.
AAGTGAACGACAAATTCGTCATCGAGACCGTCGGTCTGCCCTGGCCCACCTTCCTGCGCACCATCCGCGCCAAGCAGTCGCCCTACTTTGTGAGCGGCTGGCTGGAAGACATCCACGACCCGCACAACTGGTACCAGCCCTACATGGTTGGCACCTATGCGAGCCGCCAGAACATGCCTGCCGATCTGAAGGCGCAGTTCCAGGACATCCTCAACCGCGGCGTCGCGGCGACGGATCCTGCCGAGCGCCAGAAGATCTACGAAGAGGCGAACAAACTCTTCTACGAGCAGGTCCCGACCATCCTGCTTGCCACCGCCACCAGCCACGGCTTCGACCAGCGCTGGGTGAAGGGGCGCATCCTCAACCCAATCTTCTCCGGCGACTATTACTACACCATGTACAAGGAGTAGTCTGTCGTTCGGAAAGAGCGAACGGAAACATCTGGGGACCCGGCAACGGGTCCCCAGAACTCCCTCAGCCTTGTCATGCGGCGCGCGCCGGAGTGGAACTCCAGCCTGCTCCAGATGGCAAGTCTGAATTCCAGACACGAGGTCTTTCATGATCAATTACATCATCCGTCGTTTACTGCTCGTGCCGGTCCTGCTGTTCGGCGTCACAATCCTGATCTTTGGGATGCTGCAACTCCTGGATGCGGATGAACGCGTCTCGCTGTACATCCGCGGCGACCCCAAATCGGATGCGCAGGTGAACGCCTTCATCAAAAAATACTGTCTCGACTGCCCCTTCTACGTCCAATACAAAAACTGGCTCCTCGGCACAATCGACTCGGTCACCGGCGAACGCGAAGGCGGCATCCTCTACGGCAATTTCGGCTGGTCCAAGACCGGTTCCCAGCCGGTGGCGCAATTGATTGCCCGCCGCTTCCCGAATACGCTGGACCTGACCTTGTGGGCAATCGGACCGGTCATCTTTGTGGGCATCTGGCTGGGGGTACAGGCGGCGGTGCATCACAACGGCATCATTGACCAGGTTGCGCGCATCTTCAGCATCATCGGCACATCCTTTCCCACCTTTGTGTTCGGCTTGCTGGTGCTGATGATTTTCTACGCCAACCTGCAATGGTTCCCGCCAGGACGCCTTTCCGACGAATTCACCCGCGTCGTCAACTCCGACCAGTTCACCCACTACACCACCCTGCTGACCATTGACTCCCTGCTCAACGGGCGCATTGACATCTTCCTCGATGCCCTGCGTCACATGGTACTGCCCATCCTGACCCTTTCCTACATCAGTTGGGCGACCTTCCTGCGCGTGACGCGCGGCTCCATGCTCGAAACCCTGCGCCAGGAATACGTCGTCACTGCGCGCGCCAAAGGCTTGCCTGAGCGGGATGTCATCCACAAACACGCCAAACCCAACGCCATGCTCCCTGTGGTGACGCTGGCGGGCTTCACCGTGGTGGGCTTGATGGGCGGCGTCATCATCACCGAGACTGTTTTCAACTACCCCGGCATCGGTTCCGCCGCCGCAGAAGCCTCCGTGCAATTGGACGTGGTTACCGTGCTTGGCTTTGCCCTCTTCAACGGGCTCATCCTGATTGTCGCCAACCTCGTCGTGGACATTCTCTACGCCGTGGTGGACCCGCGCGTACGGCTCTCTTAATGGAGATACAGCATGACAACCATTACCCCATCCGGTAACAACGAACTGCTTGGCGAAGCCGTCGCCATGCGCAAAATCGGGCGTCTGGAACGTTTCCTCGGTCCCGATAACTACCGCATCCTGCAGGGACTCTTCAAAACGCCTGCCGCCATCATGGGCACGGTGCTGATTGTGTTCTTTGTGTTGGTCGCTTTGCTGGCGCCGGTCCTTGCCCCCCCGCTGGGAGACCCCTACACCATCCCGCGCGACGGCTTCAAAGCCGAACCCAAGCCCATGGGCGCAGAATGGCGCAGCAAACAGCCTCCCCTGCCTTTCTGGTGGAAGGCGGTCACCGGCAAGGAAGAATGGGTGCACATCTTCGGCACCGCCCAGGGACAATACGACATCTACTACGGCGTCATCTGGGGAACGCGCACAGCCTTCCGCGCTGGTCTCATCGTGGTCATCTCGACGGTGCTTATCGGCGTGATTGTCGGCTCCGTTGCCGCTTATTACGGCGGCATTGTGGATAACATCCTCATGCGCATCGTGGATGTCCTCTACGTTCTGCCTGGTCTCATGGCGACCCTCATCCTCGCGGCGGTGCTCACCCCGCTCTACGGACGCACCACCCTGCCGGTCATGATCTCGCTCATTGCCTTTGGCTGGCTGGGATACGCTCGCATCATCCGCGCCGACATCCTCTCCGTCAAACAGCGCGACTTCATCCTCGCTGCCCGCGTCATCGGCGTGCCCGACAGCCGCATCCTCTTCCGTCACATCATCCCCAACGCCATCTTCCCAACCCTGGTGCTTGCCTCCCTCGGCATCGGCGACGTGGTGCTTTCCTTCGCCGCGCTCTCCTTCCTCGGCATCGGCGTGGAAGTGGGCTATGCCGACTGGGGGCAGGTGCTGGCGTTTGCCCGCAACTGGATTACCAGCCTCAACACCTACTGGTACCTCATCGTCTGGCCGGGCGTCACGCTCGTGCTCTTCGTCCTCGGCTGGAACCTGATCGGCGACGCCCTGCGCGACGTGCTCGACCCGCGCCTGCGCGGCAAAGTCTAGAAACCCGCGTGACAACCCGATCCCTGATCCGGTTGCTTGTCGTTTCTCTTGGAATAGCCCTGCTGACTGCAGGGCTATTTTTCGATGGCGGGGGGGCTTCTCCCAGCCCCCAAACTATGCCCACGCCCGACC
>JABRVZ010000087.1:0-5994 GCA_039961775.1 Chloroflexota bacterium | reverse complement strand
GCCTGGTTCTGATTCGACACGCCCACTGAAAAAGTAGAGCGATATGAGGCTGACCAACACTGCGTAAGTATCCATGTTGTGCAGGTCGCCGCCGCCGCCGATCTTGGCGCTGACCACTGCGCTCCCGGCAAACAGTGCGAGGAGCATGGCGATTAATCCCAGCCAGCGAATGCCATGCAGTGAAGTCCGCCAGGCGGCGAGGAGGATGATCAAAAGCAGAGGGGCACTCAGAATTAGAATGGCGGGAATGACCCCGAGGGGGAAGTTCGCGTTGGGCCACAGGCGATACCACAGCAGGTCGGATGTAAAACTGGACGTAAAGGCTTTTGCATTTTCCGTGTTGCCCGAAAGAGGGATGTATGCCCATTGGGCAAACAGGGCAGATGCAAGACCGGTTACCATCCACAAGACAGGCTGGAAGAGATAGCGGGCAAATTGTCTGATGGATGGTGTTTCGACGCTGTGTGAGCGAAAAGGTACTTCAAGCAGGTAGATGGCAGCGGCAATCATGGCTGGCATGGGGAACCAGTTCACACGGCTGATTCCCGCCCACAGGGAGGAGACAATCACCGCCAGAAGCGTCTGCCGGGGCTTTTTTACGGACACGAACAGTAGAGGCAGAATGACCATGACTTCGAGGTGATAGTAAACTCCTACTCGTAAAAGGAAAAGAAAGAGCCAGCCTGTCCAGAGCCAGCGCAGGGCTTTTTCACGGTTGCCGACGGCTCGTCCGCTCAGGGCAAGGGAGGCGCCGGCAGTCAGGCTGATCCAGAGGAAGAACTGCCAGAAGCGGTGGGCGAAAATGCCCAGGCTGGGGAAAAGAAACGGGAACGATTGAAGCAGGTAGCGGGTGGGATGAAGCGTGGAGAGGGGAAAGGTCTCTCCGTAAATCTTTTTCGAGAACCACAGCGAGGCGTAGTAGTAGCGGCTTCCCTCAGACCAGCCGAGCGAAAACGGATAGTCGGTCACATAGCCGTAGCGGAATTGAATCTCATACGCCAGCCCCAGGAGGATGAGCGCGGCGGCAAAGCCTCCCAGCCAGGTGGTGCGAAAGGCGGCTTTGAGGGCGGCGGAGGCAAGTAAAACCAGCCAGACACACACCCAGTAGTAAAGAAGCAGGAGCAAAACAGGGTCGTACACCGGTTGCTTGACATCCTGCCCAATTCGATAAGTGAATTTGAGGTAGGGGATGATAAAGAGAATGCCGATGAAGAGAACGCCGCCCAAAATGCGCAGAGCAGGAGAGTCAAAGGTGAGGCGTTCGGCGCGTTCGACGAAGTTGGATCGGTTCGCCGCAATGCGGACAATGAGCCAAATGCAAAGCACGGCGATTGTCAGGAAGATGACCAGTATCCCGCTCCAGGCGGCGCGCGCCAGGTCCACGCCCAGTTCGACCAGGCGCAGGTACGCAGAGCGGAATAAGGTCAGGTTGGCGATGGCGAGGAAGGAGAGGAGAGTTAACCAAAAGGAGCGGGAAACAGCGCGTTGATCCATTAAGCCCCAATTTTACAGCAGGTTGTCGCCAGACAATCCGCCTGTTTTCTGTTCTGCGATGGTTGTCACAATGAACGGAAGGAAAAGCGCGCCGGGCAGGCTGAAAAGGATGAAGAAAGCGCGGATCAGTACTGCTACGCTCAAACTGACCGCCGGCGTCCAGCCGGCGACGTGGGTCATGAAGTAAGTGAACGAAAGTTCCTGCAAGCCGTAGCCGTTGATGGAGATGGGAATTTGGGTGATGAAATATGTCAGGCTCCACAACCCGGCAATCATCCAAAAGGAAACATGACTTCCGAGGTTGTCTGCGAAAATGTAGATGGAACCGAACAGGCACAGCATGTGCACCCAGGTGAACGCCAGCGACGACAACAGGGCGCCCGGTTTTCGCAGCCAGAGGGTGAAGACGGAAAGCGTCCGCTTGAGAAAGGCAACGGGTTTGGCAACCCAGGCAAAAGTCAGGGAAGTGGCGGGTGCGGTTCCCAACAGACCCCAGGCTTGGGTCAGTCCGAGAGGCAGGGTCATGGTCATGCCTGCCATTCCAATCAGACGGTCTGCGGCGATGGAGGCAAGGCAGACGGCGCGGTCGAAGCCCATTTGCATGACGCCCCCCAAGCGCACCATGTCGCCGCCAATGGTGGTGGGCAGGAAGTTGGAGGCAAACAAGCCCATGAAGGTAAGGGCAAGACTGTCTTTGTAACGGATGTTTACGCCGCCGGCGCGCAGGAGGACGTGCCATCTTGCCGCGGTGGCAAGACGCGAAATGACGAACAAAAGCGTCACCCAGAGCAAGCCCACAGGTTGGATCTTTGCGAAAGCCGCGAGGATTTCGTTCCACCCTTCCCCTCGCAGCAGTACGATGAGCAGGATGACTGCAAGCGCTGTCCCTGCCGATTGCAGGATGAGCCGGCGATTTCTCGCCCACCATGCGGACATTTCAGCGTTTCTTTCCGAGCACGGCGCGGATGGTGTAGGTGGGCTTGCTCTGCGATTCGTGGTAGGTGCGCGCCAGCAGTTCGGCTATCAATCCCATCAGAATGGATTGAAAACCGAGGATGAGAAGCATGACGCCGATTTGGAAGAAGGGCGAGGTAAGCACCGGCACGAAAAAGAACACCTTGCGGATGAACAGATAGGCAAGCAGGAGGACGCTGACGGCAATCAGGCTGACGCCCGTCCCGCCAAACAGGCGCATGGGTTTGTGGGAATAGTCGAGCAGGAATTTGACCGTGAACAGGTCGAGGATGACCTTCACGGTTCTTTCCAGACCGTATTTTGCCACGCCAAATTTACGGGGGTGGTGGCGGACGGGGAGTTCCGTGATTTTTGCCCCCACCGAGTGCGCGAAGACCGGGATGAAGCGGTGCATTTCGCCGTAGAGGCGGAAGCCTTCGAGCGCTTCGCGGCGGTAGGCTTTGAGCGTGCAGCCGTAGTCGTGCAGGCGCACACCCGTCACCCAGGAGATGAGACCGTTGGCAAGGTTGGAAGGGATGGTGCGGGTGAGACGGTTGTCCTTGCGGTCTTTGCGCCAGCCGCTGACCAGGTCGTAGCCTTCATCCAGTTTGGCGAGCAGCATGGGGATGTCGGCGGGGTCGTTCTGCAGGTCGGCGTCGAGCAGGACGATGATGCTCCCCTCGGCGTGGTCTATGCCGGCGGCAATGGCGGCGGTCTGACCGAAGTTGCGGCGGAAGACCACCACGCGCACGTGTTCGGGGCGCTTCTCTGCGAGGGCGGTCAAAACCTCCAGGCTCCCGTCCGTCGAGCCGTCATCCACGAAGATGACCTCCCAGGTGCGGTTCAGGGGAGTCAGCGCCGTTGTGATGGCGTCCATCAATAAAGGCAGGTTGTCCTTTTCGTTGTAAACGGGGATGACAAGCGAGAGGTCGGTCATGGCTTACTTCTTGGAGGCGAGGCGCTCCAGGTCGGCATCCACCATCATCATGACCAGTTCCTTGAAAGAGACCGACGGCTCCCAGCCGAGTTGTGTGCGCGCCTTGGTCGGGTCGGAGATGAGCAAATCCACTTCCGCCGGGCGGTAGAAGCGCTCATCCTGAACGACGAAGTCGCGGTAATCCAATCCCACGTGCCCAAAGGCGATTTCGCAAAACTCGCGCACCGAATGAGTCTCGCCCATGCCGATGACGTAGGTATCGGGCTTGTCCTGCTGCAACATGCGCCACATGGCTTCCACATAGTCGCCGGCAAAGCCCCAGTCGCGCTGCGCCTCCAGGTTGCCGAGGCGCAGTTCCTTTGCCAGCCCCAGTTTGATCTTCGCCACGCCGTCCGAAATCTTGCGCGTGACGAACTCCAACCCGCGGCGCGGACTCTCGTGGTTGAACAGAATGCCCGAAGCCGCAAAAATATCGAACGACTCGCGGTAATTGATCGTAATCCAATGCCCGTACACCTTCGCCACCCCATACGGGCTGCGCGGATAGAACGGCGTCGTCTCACGCTGGGGCACCTCCAGCACCTTGCCGAACATCTCGCTGGAAGAGGCTTGATAAAACCGGATCTTCGGGTTCACGAACCGAATTGCCTCCAGCAGGCGCGTCACGCCCAAAGCGGTGATCTCGCCGGTCAGCGCCGGTTGATTCCACGAGGTCGGCACAAACGACTGCGCCGCCAGGTTGTACACTTCGGTCGGTTCGTGTTCCTCGAGCAGGGAGAGCAGAGAACCCTGGTCGTGCAAATCGCCCTGTACCACCAGAATATCATCCAGCAGGTGATTGATGCGCTCATAAGTCACCGTGCTGGAACGGCGCGCCACGCCGACCACGCGGTAGCCCTTCTTGAGCAACAATTCCGCCAGATACGAGCCATCCTGCCCTGTGATTCCTGTGATTAATGCGGTAGGCATGCAATCTCCTTAATTCAAAATTCAGCGGCTGAATTATAACCTACAATCGGCGGGCGGCAATGCGCCGTTTATCCAGCCATATCCCCAGCCCCACGATGAGACCCCACGCCGCCGCAATCAGCCCAATCATCACCGCAAACGGCAGTTGACCGCCCCAATGGAAATAACGGCTCGCATACCACTGCGTGAACACCAGCAAAAAGACCGCTTCGCACAGCAGTGTCCGCGTTGCCCAGGCATTGCGCGTTTCCCGCCACCAAATCCAGACAACGCCCGCCAGCACCGCCTGCCAGGCAAACAGAATCGCCCGGTAACGCGGATTGTCCCACGTGTCGCCGCCGCCTCGCAGGGCGGAGAGCAGGATCCAGGTCCAGGTGAGAAGCGCGAGCCACAGGATGACGTTCCGCTTCCTGTCGGACCCCTGTCCTGTTCCCGCTCCGAAAGACAGAATCAACGCCGGGAGCAGTGCGTACCATCCCGCCGCGCGGACGAGGTAGATGACCTGCCAGAAACGATTGTCCGGCTCGAAGACCGCCGCCGGCAAAACCGGCTGAAGGACGCCGTAAACCGCCACGAAAGGCAGGCGCATCCATTCGGGCATCTCGTCGAAGAGTTTTTGCACCCAGCCCGAGCCGCGCTCCAGTTGATAGATGTCCCACTTCACCGTCAGCCTCAGCCAATCGTTGACCACGCCCAGCGGCGACGAGGCGTCGAACTGTCCCGCCCGGTTGAGCGCAGCGGAAAGGGCGAACAAACCCACCCCAAAGATGAGCGCGAAGATGAGGATGGGCTTCCAGGAAAGCGTGCGGCGTTCATCGGTGAAGAAGACCCAGCCGGCGAAGAGAACGAGGTGCGCCAGCGCCGCCGCCGGCGAGACCAACAGCATCCCAAGCAGACCGAGGGCGAGCCAAATCCACGCGCTTCGCACTGCTGGTCGAGTAGTCCCCGAAGGGGATGTATCGAGACCAGCGCCACGCCATGCCACAAATCCCCAGAACGCCATCGCGCTGAAGGTCAGCAGGTACGGCTCGCGCATGGCAGACGAACCAAGCAGGACGCTTTCGGGGTAGAGCGCAAAAATCCACGCGGCGGGATAGGCAACCTTTTCGCCAAAGACCTGCCGCGTCCCCAGCCACAAAAACGGCACGCCCAGCGCCGCCGTCAGCGCCGAGAAAAAAATCAACAGGAGCGGGCGCTGCGCATCGGGCGAGAGGTAGCGATAGAGGAACGCGCTGAACGCCAGCAGACCGCCGTACTGGTCGGAGGAGAATTTACGGCTGAACGCATCCCAAATGGGACGGTCGGAAGCGGCGAGGGTCCAAGCCTGGTCGTCGCGGAGGTGCGCGTCGGTGAAGACGTAACCCGTCCGGTCGTCCTCGTCTGCGTGACCGTAGAGGGGCAGTCCCAGATGGAGCGAAACGCCAACGAGCAGGCGCACCGCAAAGGCGAGGGCGATGATCCAGAACAGTTTGTTTTTGAGAAACATACGGGGGGATTTTACACTACTTGAGATGGCAAGGATTCTTTGTAAATCAAGTTTTGCTCTGTTGCAAGGATTTTTTTGAAGCGTACTGGGCGTTCTCTAACGCCCGAAGTTGCGCTAGAGAGCGCAAAATACGCAAGATTTTTGAATGATTGCA
>JABRVZ010000086.1:0-8833 GCA_039961775.1 Chloroflexota bacterium | reverse complement strand
GCTCTGTTGCAATCATTCAAAAATCTTGCGTATTTTGCGCTCTCTAGCGCAACTTCGGGCGTTAGAGAACGCCCAGTACGCTTCAAAAAAATCCTTGCAATAGAGCAAGTTGCTTTATTATAGCCCTCAAGGTGATTTTTGACTCATTGCCCCGCAAAACGGAGGCAGCGAAGGCGGTCATTTCTGCATGAGTTTCAAGTTAGGAAAATTGTCACAAGCGGTCAAAGGGGGTAAAATGAATGTCGTATGGCACGTCCGCAAAACGGTTGCCCACGGCGACCGTTTTTGTATGTTGATAGTTTCCGTCCTTGCAACAACTGAAGCGGCGGCAGAATTCAGCGGCAAGTTTTGAAATATGCAACCCAACATTTCCTCCCAGCCCCTCATCGAACTGCGCGACGTGGTGAAAGTGTACTCCACCGCGGCGGGCGACTTTCCCGCGCTCAAAGGCATCACCATGCAGGTGCAGGCGGGAGAGTTTCTTGGCATCGTCGGCAAATCGGGGGCGGGCAAATCCACATTGTTGAACATGATCACCGGCGTGGACCACCTCACCTCCGGCGAGGTCGTGGTCAATGCAAACGGTTCGCCTGTCTCCGTTCACCGAATGAAGGAGGACGAAATCGCCTTCTGGCGCGGACGGACGATGGGTGTTGTCTTCCAGTCCTTTCAATTGCTTCCCATGCTCACCCTTGTCGAGAACATCACCCTGCCCATGGATTTATGCGGCAACTTTCACCCCAAACGCTCCCGCGAGCGCGCGCTCGAACTGCTCCGCCTGATGGAAATCGAGGAACATGCGGATAAACTCCCCTCCCTCATCTCCGGTGGGCAGCAGCAGCGCGTTGCCATTGCCCGCGCGCTGGCAAACGACCCGCCCATCCTCATCGCCGACGAACCAACGGGCAGCCTCGACTCGGTCACAGCCGATCACATCTTCGAACTCTTCCGGCGTCTGGTCGAGGAGCAGGGCAAGACCATCGTGATGGTGACGCACGATACGTCGCTGGCGCCGCGCTTCTCGCGCACATTGCAGATCACGGATGGGGAGTTGAGTCAGGCGGATTTGGCGGGAGCAGACCAAAGGTCCAGCGGGAGGCGAAAGAAATGAGTCCGCGTCGCGCCGCCCCTCAGCCTGTCTCTGTCCAACATGCCATGACCTCCGCTGACGCCATGATTGACATGCACGGCGTCGTCAAGACGTTCAAAAGCGCGGCGGGCGAGTTCACCGTTCTCAAAGGCATTGACCTGACCATCAACCGCGGCGAGTTTGTTTCGATTGTCGGCAAGTCGGGGAGCGGAAAGTCCACGCTGTTGAACATGATTACGGGCATTGACCATCCCACGGCGGGGCGTGTGGTCATCGGCGGCACCGATATTTACACCGGCGTGACCGAAAGTCAGCGTTCGAAATGGCGCGGGCGCAATCTGGGCATCGTCTTCCAGTTCTTCCAGTTGATGCCCATGCTGACCCTGCTCGAAAACGTGATGCTCCCGATGGATTACGCCGAGATGTACGATTTCGACGAGCGACCCAAACGTGCCAGGGAACTGCTCGAACTGGTGGGGCTGGAAAAATTCGCCAACAAACTGCCCGTGCTGGTTTCGACGGGGCAGCAGCAACTGGCGGCGATTGCCCGCGCCCTTGCCTGCGATCCGCCTCTGCTGGTGGCGGACGAGCCGACGGGCAACCTCGATACGAAATCGGCGAATGTGATTATTGATTTGTTCGAGGAACTCTCGCTGCGCGGCAAGACAGTCGTCATGGTAACGCACGACCCCTCGCTGACCTCGCGCACCACCCGCAACATCATCATCTCCGACGGCGAGTTGATCAATGAGACGGTTGCCAAAGCCCTGCCGTGGCTCAGGCACCGTCACATGATGGAGTTCACCAAACTCGCGCAGACAGAGATTTACCCCGCCAAAGCCACCATTATCTCGCGCGATGAGCACGTGGAAAAGTTTTTCATGATTCACAAGGGCGAGGTGGAAGTGGTGTTGTTCGACCGCAAAGGCGGCGAGACCATTATTTCACGTCTCAAGCCTGGCGAATTTTTCGGAGAAATCGAGTTGATGCGCGGAGGCAAGTCCATTGCCAATGTGCGCGCCAGCGCCGACGGTCCCGTCGAATTGCTGACCATCCGGCGCGAAGATTTCAAGCGCGTGATGGAACAATCTCCCATCACTGCCGAAGCGGTTGGAAAAATCGTACAGGAGAGATTGAAGGAACACCGCACTGCCGACAGCCGCACCGGTCGCGGCCTGTTCTCATTCTTCCGCAGACGGCAATAACCGTCAATCTGAAATCTAAAATCTAAAATCTAAAATCTAAAATCTAAAATCTGAAATCTCATGAGACCTCGCTGGCGAAAAATATTGCACGACCTGCTCGATAACAAAGGACGCACCCTGCTGGTGGTTTTTTCCATCGCGGTGGGCGTGTTTTCCATTGGGGTCATTGCGGGCGCGTATCAAATCATCTCGAACGACATGAGCGCCTCGTTTGCGGCGAATCAGCCCGCCAACATCGAAATGCGCATGACCAATTTCGACGACGCCATCTTGTCGTCGGTGCAAAACAACAGGCAGGTGGCAGATGCCGAAGCGCGGCGCGTTTTCAACATGCGCGTGCGCGTGCCCGGCACCGAAAAATGGACCACCCTCGACATGGTCGCCTTTGACAGTTTCGAAGACAACACCATCAACCTCCTCACCCCTCTCGAAGGGAAGACTGCCCCCGCCAGGCGCGAAGTTCTGCTGGAAAAAGATGCGCTTCGCGACCTCGACGTGGGCGTGGGAGGTCTCCTCGAATTTCAACTCCCCGACGGCTCCACCAAAACCCTGCCCGTTGTTGGTTTTGTGCAGGATACCGCAGCGGGAGCAGGCGACTTCCTCGCTTCTCCGTTCGGGTACATCACCACCGACACTTTACAGTATCTCGGTCAGCCGAAACTCTACAACCGCATGTTGATTCGTGTAGCGGGCGACGGCGACGACCCGCACTACATCCGTGAAGTGGGCGCGGACTTGAAGGACAAAATCGAGAAATCGGGCGGGTTTGTCATCCGCTCGCGGTTTGCCGAAACGCACAGGCATCCGCTTGCCAGCACGGTCAACGCCATCTTGGGCATCCTGCTGGCGCTGGGCATTCTGATTGTGTTCCTCTCCAGTTCGCTGATTTCGAACACCCTGAGCGCTCTGCTGAACCAGCACTTGCGTCACATTGGCGTGATGAAACTGGTCGGCGGGCAGAGGCGTCAGGTCTTCGCAATGTACATCGCGCTCATCATGGCGTTTGGCGTTCTGGCTTTGCTTATCGCCGTCCCGTTCGGCGGGATTGGGGCGTATCAACTGGCTTCCTTCATCGCCAGCCAGTTGGATTTCAGCCTGCTGGGCTACCGCATCCTGCCTCTGCCGTTCTTCATCCAGGTCGCGGTGGGACTGCTCGTGCCGCTGATTGCGGGGCTTGCGCCTGTGGTCAACGGTTCGCGCATCACCGTTCTGCGCGCTCTCAGCGGAGACGCGGCTGAAGACGAGATTCAGTTCAAAGACGGAGAGATGCGTCTCTCGTGGTTCGATTGGGCGCAGGTCAAGGCGACTCGTTTGCTCGCCGCGCGCGGAATCCACATCCCGCGTCCGTTCATCATCTCGCTGAGGAACACCTTCCGCCGCAAGAGCCGCCTCGCGCTGACCTTGTTCACGCTGACGATGGGCGGCGCGATTTTCATCGCCGTCTTCAACGTGCGCGTGACCTTGCACGATTACATCGGGCAGATCGGTAAATACTTCCGCGCCGATGTGAGCCTCGATTTTGACCAGCCCTACCGCCTGCAGGAGGTCGAGCGGGTGGTCCGAAGCGTGGACGGGATTGTCGCGGTGGAAGGCTGGCAGTTTGCCGGCGGCGAATTGCTGGATGAGCAGGGCAGAGTGGTGCAAAACATCACCTTGCTGGCGCCGCCCGCCGAAAGCCGCCTGGTTCAACCCCTCCTTGTGCAGGGACGCTGGATCCGCCCGGACGATGTCCGCAAGATGGCGGTAAGCGAAGGGTTGCGGAAATCGTTCCCCGGCTTGCAGGCGGGCGATTATGTGAAATTGCGCATTGACGGACGCGATGAGGTCTGGCAGGTGATCGGTCTCTTCAAGTTCGTGGATCAGGAGGGGCTGATTGGGTACGCTCCCTTCGAGTACATCTCGGTGATGAACAAACAGGCGAACCGCTCCTTCTCCTACCGTGTGGTGACCGAACGCCACGACCGCGCCTATCAGGACGCCAAAGCCGAAGAGTTGGACAAGTTCCTGCGCGACAAAGGCTTCAAGGTGCGCGTGGCGCAGGCGGGCAGCGCCTCGCTGGATGTAGCGGTGGAAAGCCTCGACATCCTCGTCACCTTCCTGCTCATCATGGCAATCCTCACCGCCATCGTCGGTTCGATGGGCTTGACCGGCACGATGGGCATGAACGTCCTCGAGCGCACCCGTGAAATCGGCATCACCCGCGCCATCGGCGCAGATGACCGCGCCGTCATGCGGACGGTCATTGCCGAGGGCGTGGTCATCGGCATGATTTCGTTTGCCCTGGCAATCCTCCTTTCCATCCCGTTCACCTACGGGCTTTCGTACATCGTCAGCCTGGCAGTGTTTCAAACTCCCATCGCTGTGGTTTTTACATACATGGGCTACGCCATCTGGCTGGGCTTGGTGCTGATTTTGTCCGCCGTGGCGAGCGTCCTGCCTGCCCGCAATGCAGCGCGTCTCACCATCCGTGAAGTGCTGGCGTATGAATAATTTTTCCTCACCCCAACCCCTCTCCCAATTTGAGAGAGGGGTTGGGGTGAGGGTATAAGGAAGGTAACAATGAATAAAACAACGAACAAACTGATCCTGCTGATCCTCGTCCTCGTGCTGGGGCTGACCGCCTGCGCGAATCAACAGGCGACCCCTGCGGCGGAGAATACCCCCTCTGCCCCTGCCGCATCCTCGAAAGCCATCGTCGCGGAGGGACACCTCAAACCTGTCCGCGCCGCAAACCTGTCGTTTCAAGCCCGCGGCATCGTCGAACAGGTCAACGTGAAAATCGGCGACCGCGTCCGCAAGGGTGACGTGCTGGCGCGTCTCTCCAACGCGCCGCAAGCCGAAGCGGGGCTTGCCGCGGCAAAACTGGAACTGCTCAACGCCCAGCAGGCGCTGGATGCGCTCAACCGCACGGGAGGTGCAAATCGCGCCGCCGCCTGGGATGCCTACCAGAAAGCGCAAATCGCCCGTGCCGAAGCGCAGAAAAAATGGAACGACCTCAGCCCGCGCGACATCCAAAAGCGCATTGACGACCAGCAGGCAACGGTCAACGAGCGCAAACAGAACCTCGAAGACGCCCAAACCGAGTTCGACAAATACAAAGACCTCGACAAAGACAACGCCAAGCGCAAAACCGCCGAAGACAAACTGCGCGCCGCCCAGCGGGATTACGACAACGCCGTCGCCGAACTCGAAAAAATCCAGCGCGAACGCGACTCCGTCCGCGCCGCGCTCGATGCCGCCCTCGCCGCCGAAGCAGAAGCCAAATACCAATGGGAAATCTCCGCCGATGGCGCCAATAAAGACCAACTCGCCCTTGCCGAAGCCCGCCTCGAAGCCGCCAAAACGCAGGTTGCCGCAGCCGAAGCGGCGCTTGCCAACTACATCCTCACCGCCCCGTTCGACGGCGTCGTCATGGATGTGGCGGTCAGCGCCGGCGAACAGGTTGGTCCCGAGTCGCGCGCCGTCAGCATTGCCGACGCCTCCGCCTGGATCATCGAAACCAGCGACATCACCGAGCTCGAAGTCGTGGAACTCGCCGTCGGTCAGGCAGTTACCTTCACTCCCGACGCCCTGCCGAGCCTCGCCCTCAAAGGCGTCGTCACCGAAATCAGCGGCGCCTCCTACGTTCAAAGCGGCGACGTCCTGTACACCGTCTATATCCGAGTGGACGAAACCGACCCGCGCCTCAAATGGGGCATGACCGTGGAAGTGACCTTCGAACCCCTCGAATGATTGACCTCGACACTGCGGGGACGGCAGACATAGCCGTCCCCTTTTTCTTTGGATGAAGACCCGCCTCACCCTCACCAACGCCTGACTCTGCCCATCAACCTTATCCTCCCCTGCATTTTCTTCCCCTTCCTTCATCCTTCCTCTTTTATCCTTTATAATCTTCCCATGCCAAACCCTCGTCCTCTCGACCCCGAATCCAAACCCGACGACCGCGTGGACAACGCCCTGCGCCCGCAAAAACTCGCCGACCTCATCGGTCAGGATCAGGTCAAAGAAAACCTGTCCATCCTCATTTCTGCGGCGAAGAAACGCGGCGAAGCCCTCGACCACGTCCTGTTTTACGGACCGCCCGGTCTCGGCAAGACCACCCTTGCGCACGTCGTCGCCAACGAGATGGGCGTCAATGTCAAAGTGACGGCGGGACCCGCCATCGAGCGCGCCGGCGACCTCGCCGCCATCCTCACCAACCTGCGTCAGGGCGATGTGCTGTTCATTGACGAAATCCACCGCCTCGGGCGGGCTGTGGAGGAGGTTCTCTATCCCGCGATGGAGGACTTTTCGCTCGACATCGTCATCGGCAAGGGACCCTCGGCGCGCTCCATTCGGCTGAAACTGCCGCGCTTCACCGTTGTCGGCGCAACGACGCGGCTGGCGCTGGTCACCGCGCCCCTGCGGGCAAGGTTCGGCGCGGTTTACCGGCTGGATTATTACGACCTCGAAGCCATGCGTCAAATCGTCAGAAGGGCGGCGGGGATGCTCAAGGTTCAGGCAGACGAATCAGGCGTCGGCGAGGTGGCGAGGCGGGCGCGCGGAACGCCGCGTATTGCCCTGCGTCTCCTGCGCCGCGTCCGCGACTATGCCCAGGTTCGCGCAGATGGCGTCATCACGCAGGAGGTCGCGCGGGAAGCGCTCGATTTGCTGCAGGTGGATCCGCTCGGACTCGACGATGTTGACCGCCGCGTCCTGCGCACCATCATCGAAAAATATGGCGGCGGACCGGTTGGCTTGAACACCATCGCCGCCTCCATCAGCGAGGAGCAGGATACCATCATGGACGTGGTCGAGCCGTACCTGCTGCAACTCGGCTTCCTCGACCGCACCCCGCAGGGACGCGTCGCCACCAGGTCCGCGTATGAGCATTTGGGGCTGCCGTACACGGAGGAAGGGCAGGCGAGGCTTTTGTAACGTTTACACGTTCAAACATCTACATGTTCGAGGACTATGGAAACCTTTGGCCGCATCCTTCTCTTCATTGGTCTGATACTCCTTCTCATCGGCGGCTTGATTCTCCTCGCCGCCCGCCTGCACCTGCCGCTCGGCCGCCTGCCCGGCGACATCCGCATCGAGCGCGAGGGATTCTCGTTTTACTTCCCGCTGGCGACTTCGGTTTTGGTCTCGGTGGTGTTGACGATTTTGCTAAACATCATCGTTCGGCTGCTGAAAAAGTGAACTTGAAAACCTCCGACTTCGACTACCGTCTCCCCGAAGCCTCCATTGCGCAGACGCCCGCCGAGCCGCGCGACTCTTCGCGCCTGCTCGTCCTGCACCGTGAAACGGGAAGGCTGGAGCACCGCATCTTCCGGGACGTTGGGGAGTATCTCCGCCCCGGCGACCTGCTCGTCCTCAACCAGACGCGCGTCATCCCGGCGCGCCTCTACGCCCGCAAAGAAACCGGCGGACGTGTGGAATTGCTCCTCTTGCGCCGCCGCGACTCGGTGACCTGGGAAGCCTTGGTGGGTGGAAAAGGTCTGCGTGTGGGCAGGAAGGTGAAGGTCGAAGAAGGACCCGCCGCCGAAGTCGTGGAAATGCTGAACGGCTCCGAGCGGCTCATCCGCTTTTCCGAACCCATCGAGCCGTATTTTCCCAAAGTGGGGCATGTGCCGCTCCCGCCGTACATTCACGAAGAACTGAAAGACCCCGAACGCTACCAGACCGTCTATGCCCGCGAGCCGGGTTCTGCCGCCGCGCCGACGGCTGGGCTTCATTTTACGCCGGGGCTGTTGGAACAGGTTCAGGCGCAGGGCGTGCGAATCGCTTACGTCACTTTGCATGTCGGTTTGGACACCTTTGCGCCGGTGACCGAAGACAACCCCACCGAGCATAAAATCCATACCGAATGGTGTGAACTTCCGCAACAGACCGCCGACCTCATTAACCAAACCCGCGCCGCCGGCGGACGCGTCATTGCGGTCGGCACGACATCCGTCCGCACGCTTGAAACTGCCGCCGATCGCCGCTTACCAATTACCAGTTACTCTGGAACTACCTCCCTCTACATCCTCCCCGGCTACCAGTTCAAACTGGTGGACGCGATGATCACCAATTTTCATTTGCCAAAATCCACCCTGCTCATGCTCGTCAGCGCGTTTGCCGGGCGCGAAACAATCCTCCGCGCTTACGAAACTGCCGTGCGGGAGGGATACCGCTTTTATTCGTTTGGCGATGCAATGCTGATTTTGTAACTCACCTTATGCAGTAGCGCGAGATTTGTCTCACATTTGTGCGCACATACCAAATACGAGGTGCGACATGTTGTACTTTTCCAAATTAGTCGAGCAATAAAAACCGGCTTACGAAAGCCAAAATCAAACCACGGAGTCACAGAAACACAGAGAAAAGTCCCTAAAAAAACGTGACTCTGTGTCTCAGTGGTTCATTCGGGGACGATGTGCCGCGCTCTGTAGAAACTGCATAACATCATCTTGAAAAAAAAGACTTCCGAAGCCTTTGCGCCTCGGAAGTCTTTTTTTATCTTCGATCCCGTCCGCCGCGGCGGTCGCCCCCGCCTCTGCCTCCGCGGTCGCCG
>JABRVZ010000085.1:0-6684 GCA_039961775.1 Chloroflexota bacterium | reverse complement strand
CTTGTTTTCGCAAATCCAAGTTTACACCAGGGAGCCCCTTATCCCGAATTCACGTTAAGCCGGTTTTATTGCTCGACTAATTTGGAAAAGTACAAAATCTCGCGCTACCGCGTAAGGTGAGTGAATAGCCCAAAATTTGTACAAACAAATTCCTGATAAAATTGAAAGGGGGAGAGTTCACGCCCACATTGGCGGCAAAATTATGCTATGATTTTCTCTGCGCCGTTTACCTACACGCTCTTTACGCTCATCTAACAAAGGGGCAATACCCCAGCGCATCGTGGACTTTCCCCAACACTCGTGCGCGAACTATACATGAGCCGCTCTTTCCAGGGAACGGAAAGAAAATTCACAGAAGGATACAGAGACATGGCAACAATTCTCGTCGTAGATACCAACGCAGTAGATCGGAACGCCTATGTTGCCCTCCTGGGAAATTTTGGTCACCGCATCCTCGAAGCCGGCAATGGCGCCGAAGCGCTCGAAATCGCCCGCGACCAACTCCCAGACCTGGTCATCACCGACATCTTCATGCCCAACATGGACGGCTTCAGCCTGACGCGCCGCCTGCGGGCGGAACCTCTGCTCGCCAAAGTCCCGGTCGTCTTCCACACCGCCAACTACGACGACACCGAAATTCACAAACTGGCGCGGGCAAGCGGCATCCAGCACATCCTCCGCAAACCCAGCGAACCTCACGAAATCCTGCGCGTCGTCAACGACGCCCTCAAACGCCCCGCCGCGCCCACCCGCCTGCCGCAAACCGGGCAACTTCAGCGCGAACACCTCCAGGTGCTTGCCAACAAACTCTACGAAAAAGTCACCGAACTGGAAACCGCCAACGAACGCCTGCGCAGCCTCTCCCTCACCGATGGGCTGACCGGGCTCAACAACCGCCGCGGCTTCATGGTCCTCGCCACCGGGCTGATGAAATTCGCCCGCCGCGTCGGCTACTCCCTCTGCCTGCTCTACATAGACCTCGACAGCCTCAAATACCTCAACGACACTCTCGGTCACGCGGCAGGAGACGCCCTCATCCTGCGCTTCGCCCGCATCCTCACCGACACCTTCCGCGAATCCGACATCATCGGGCGGCTGGGCGGCGATGAATTCGTCGTCCTCATGGCAGACGCCGCCGAAAGCGACGTGGAAGCCATGCGCCAGCGTCTGCAAGAAAACGTAGACACCTACAACCGTCAGGCGGGACAAGCCGCCATCACCTTCAGCCTGGGAGTGATCCGCGTGCCGCCTGAATCCACCATCACCATGGAAGAACTGCTGGCACAGGCAGACAAGGCGATGTACGAACACAAACACCGCCGCCGACAAACGGCTTGAGGTGCGCCTCTTCCCGCCCCTCAACCTGCTCCGCCTCAACTGGCATCCTCTCCCCGAAAACTTTTACGCCCGCCACGTCTCCAGCGGATTCTCTCCGCGCAGGACCATGCGTCCATGCAGGAGCAGGCTGAACTGAGAAAGACCGAACCAGAACAACAGCAGGGACAGGATGACCGAGGCGCGGTCCAGCCAGGCGGGTAGCGCTTCCGTCAAATCCGAAATCTGCTGCCGCCACTCCCCCACCTTCCCCTGATATTCATCCACCGCCGAAAGAAAATTTTGCAGGCTCTGACGCGTCTCCGTCAGGTCGCCGCCCAGCAGGTAGGACGTATCACTGACAAAGGTTGAAGCGCGCTGCGCCAGCTCTTCGGCGCTGGAAATTTCCGTGTCGAGCGTCTCGGCGGAGGCGATGAGGTCGGTCAGAACCTGATCGGGAAAGCGCAGGTCGAGGAAGGGAATGGAACCGATGCTTTGGAGCAGGGCTTGCAGCCCCTCGAGCGCGGCGCGG
Organism: Chloroflexota bacterium; assembly: GCA_039961775.1. Taxonomy (GTDB): domain Bacteria; phylum Chloroflexota; class Anaerolineae; order Anaerolineales; family Villigracilaceae; genus Defluviilinea. Next base: position 4,838 of record JABRVZ010000085.1, on the reverse strand, counting down.
GCGGCGCCCAGCCGCTCACGGGTTGACTTGAGTTCAGGGAGCAGTTTTTCATCAAGGGAGGATTGGATGCTGTCGAGCAGATTGTCGGCGCTGGTGGATTGGGCGGCAAGCTTTTCCAGCGCAGTCTGCGCCGCGTCCATAATGCGCAGGGCGCGCTCGAGTTCCACCCTGGTGGCTGCCAGCGTGACTTCCGCCTGCGCCAGTTCGCCGTCAATGCTTTGGAGTTGAGCGGTTGCGCGGCGGGTCAGAGGCTCGTTATAGACCCATGCCGCAAGGATGCCAGCAACGCTCAACACGAGGAAGAGGGAACTCACCACAATCAAAGTCCACGCCAGGATTTTTCGAGCCATAGCGGTCTCCTTTTGGGGGATTATACGCCAGCCAGGCGGCAGTTTGTGCGAAATTGCCTCTTGACACGGCACCAGAATTAGACTAATATCTAATTAGACATTGGTCTAACACAGGCAGTTGCCTAATCGCAAGTTTTATCCGAGGAGAGAGCAGCCATGTCTAATATTCAGGTAATCGAACCAATGACACCGGCAACTGCCGAAGACACAAGGCAAAGCAGGCGCACCACCCTCACCCGCCAAACCGGGCAAGTGTTGGTGGTTTTCGGGATGCTGTTCAAGCACGTTCCGCCTTTCAACGAGACCATCCACGAGAACACAGGCGAGACGTTGATTTCCATCGGCAGAAAACTGCTTTCCGAGTAAGCCCAGGAGCGACGAGGCAATTCATGGATACCCTGACCGACAAGCAACCCTTCTCCCCCGCCATCGAATGGGACTGCGGCACAGCCTATGAATTGTTCATCAGTCTGCACGTGCTCATCGAGCCGGAATATTTCGGCATTCGCCCGGCGTATGCAGCGGGCGTCCGCGCGCGCATTCCGCAGGCAGAGCGCAAACTATTGGAGGATCTGTACCCCATCCTGGGCGTGCCGCTAAAATGGATTCATTCTCTGCCGGCGCCAAAGGACGCCATCAGCGCGCTTTGGGCGCTCAAGCAGATTCCGCCTGCCGAGCGGATGCCGCTTCTGTACCGCGTCAACGAGCCTTACGAAAGCGACGGCTCGGCGGAGGCGGAGAGCCATAAAAGGTTCAAGGAAAGCCTGAGCCGGATTGCCGAATCAGGCTCATGGTCCAGAGAAGATGCGGATTTCTTCCAAAAAATCCTGAGCAAGAAGAACAAAACCATCAAGCGCGAGGCAGTCGAGTTCGCGCTGGATTGGTGGAGCCGCCCGGCGGAGTTGGGGGAGGCGTATCTGCAGGCGTTCCAGTCCTACTATCAGGCGTTTTTCGAGGAAGAGGAAAAGCGGGTCGCGCCCGTCCTGGAGGCGGCGCTGGAACGCGCCCAGGCGCTCTCCGCCGCTGTGAGTTTCGAGGAACTCTTCACCGAGATTACGCAGGGTTTGCAGTTGGGGGATGAATTCAACGCCTCGCGTTTCATCATTGCGCCTGCGTTCTGGATTACGCCGCTGGTGTTCTTCGAAAAATTCGATGATGACACCATCCTGCTGGCGTTTGGCGCGCGCCCGGCGGATATGTCCGTCATCCCCGGCGAGGTGGTGCCCGATGCGCTCGTCCGTTCGCTCAAGGCGCTCGCCGACCCCACCCGCCTGAAGATTCTGCGTTACCTGACCAATGAAAACCTTACCCCGTCCGAAATTGCCCGCCGCCTGCAACTCCGCCCGCCCACTGTGACGCATCACCTGAGGGAACTGCGCCTTGCCAGCCTGGTGGAACTCTCCCTCCTGCACGAGGAGAACCGCTACACCGTCCGCAAACAGGCGCTCGAAAATCTCTTTGGAAGCCTGAAATCCTTTTTGGAACACACATCCACCAACGAATGAACGCTTTCTTCTTTCGTCCGTTTCGCCTGATGGGCGAATACGCCTCCCATGTCCGCGCCTTCACGCCGAATGCGCGGCTGTATCTGCTCAACGTCATACTGACCGGCGCAGTGATGGGCGGCTTTCGCCTGATTTTCAACTTCTACGTGTTGAGCCTTGGCTTCGACGAGGCTCTGCTCGGCAGTCTCATCACCGCCAGCAGTTTCGTCGCTCTGCTCGCCGCCCTGCCCATGGGCTACCTGGCAGACCTGCTCGGGCGCAAAGGGTCGCTCCTGCTGTCCGGCGCGCTGTTGAGCGTGTCCATCCTGGTGATGGCGGTCTGGCAGACGGAGACCTCCTTCTACTCGATGAACGTTCTTTCGGGCATCGCGCAAAGCCTGGCAGGCGTGACCATGTCGCCGTTTTTGATGGAAAACAGCGGCGAAAAGGAACGCACCTACCTCTTCAGTTTCGGTCAGGGTTTGCAGATGACGATGGCATCCGTCGGCAATTGGATCGGCGGCTACCTGCCCACCTGGATGGGACAGGCGCAGGGCGCCTCGCCTACCAGCAGCCTGGCTTATGGGAACTCGGTGCTGGTCATCGGCATCGGGGCGGGGCTGGCAGTTCTGCCGCTTCTCTTTTTGCGGACCCCGAAACTGGGACGCAGTCAACGCGCCGTGTTCGCCCCCTTTCAGTATGCCGCCGAACATCCCGTCCTGCTGACGAAACTCATCCTGCCCATGCTGTTGACCTCCCTTGGCGCGGGGCTGGTCATGCCGTTCATGAATGTCTTCTTCCGCGTGGTGCATCACCAGCCAGACCCGGTCATCGGGACGCTGTTTGCCTGGGGTTCGCTGGCAATGGGCATCGGTCTGCTGATTGCCCCGCCGCTCGCCGAACGGACGGGCAAGATTCAATTGGTGGTCATTTCGCAGGCGCTTTCCATTCCCTTCCTCATCCTGCTGGGCTTTTCGCCGCTCTTCTGGGTGGGCGCGGCAACCTATTACATCCGCCTGGCGCTGATGAACATGAGTTCGCCCGTGTATCAGACCTTCATCATGGAACACGTGGACCCGTCTGCCCGCGCCACCGTCGCCAGCCTGACGAGCATGGCATGGAACTTCGGCTGGGCGTTCAGTCCCACTGTCAGCGGGTGGCTGCAAGTGCGCTACGGGTTCGGTCCGCCGTTCATCGGGACGATTATTCTCTACACCATCTCGGTGGTCATGTACTGGGCGTTCTTCTGGCGCGGACAGCCGAAGCCCGCGCCCGTCACCGCCGCCGCAGATTGAGTCATCATCGCAACCACATCCTCCCCCTTGATTTCCCCTCCCATGCCTGGGAGGGGAAAAAGGTTTAATGGCAGAGTCAACTTCCAGTCTGGCAGCCGAAGCGCATGATGTTGGGGCTATAATAAGCGCGGCGGCATCCACCCATCTCAAGGAGAGAGATATGCTCGTCATCATCAGCGATTTGCACCTGGGCGACGGCACCACCGCCGCATCCATCCCTGCCAGCGCGTTTTATCTCTTCGCCAAGCGTCTGCGGCAGGACGCTCACTTTGCGTCCATGCGGCGCGGAAAATACCGCCCCATCGAGGAGCTGGATGTCATCCTGATGGGCGACATCATTGACCCGCTGCATTCGACGAAATGGCTGTTCCCACCGCAGGGACAGGAGCAGTACGTGGAGGTGGGCGGAGAGAGACTCATCCGCATCACGGAGGAGGGAGAGACGGGTTACATCCGCCCGTGGAGCGACCCCTACCACCCGCTGTTTGCGCCCAAACTGCTCGAAGTGACCCGCGCCATCCTCGAACACAACCGCGACTCGCTGGAAGTGATGCGCAAACTGGCAAAAGGTGAGTTCATCGAATTCGACCCCGCCACCGCAAACGGAGAGCGCGACGCCGCCAGCCAGAGCAAAATCCCCCTCAAGGTGCGCTTTCATTACATGGTGGGCAATCACGACTGGTACTATCACCTGCCGGGCGAAGCCTTCGACCGCATTCGCCAGGAACTGATTGACGCAATGGGCTTGAGCAACCCGCCCAGCCCCTTTCCCTACGACCTGCGGAAAATTGACCCCAGCCAGTCATGGCGGCAAGACGAAGCGCCCGAAATCGAGCGGCTTTTCCGCGAGTATCAGGTCTTTTGCCGCCACGGCGACTACTACGACCCCTTCAACTTCAACGCCAAATTCGGGCGCGACCATGCCACCCTCGGCGACGCCTTCACAATGGAAGTCTGCAACCGCTACCCCGAAGAACTCAAACGTACCGCCGAACTCAACTCCCAAATTGTGGACAACCTGCGGCACATCACCAACGTCCGCCCGGCGCTGGCAACCCCGCTGTGGATTTCCGGACAAATCAAACGCCTCTCGAATGAACACATGATCAACGGCTGGGACGAACGCCAGCTCAAAAAAATCTGGGACGACCTCTCGGAAAAATTCATCAACCTCCAATTCGTCCGCAGCAAAGACATTCCCTTCCGCATTGACATCGTGGACAAGATGCAGGCGGCAATCAAAATCTCCAAACTCATCTCCCTCGAAACCCTCGACAACCTCATCTACAAACTGCAAAACCGGCGGCTGTTCGGCGGCGACGGCTCCTTCACCAAATTCGCCCTCCAAGAACCCGCCTTTCGGGACGACACGGCGCGCTACATCCTCTACGGTCACACCCACCACCAGGAGACCATCCCGCTCGATTTCGACGAGCGCGGCGGCAACCAAATCTACTTCAACTCCGGCACCTGGCACACCTACTTCGACCTCGCCCGCAAAAACCCCAAAGAGAAGAAATTCGTCCCCTACAAAGCGCTCACCTACATCACCTTCTACAAAGAAGACGAACACGACGACCGCCGCTTCGAAACCTGGACCGGCGCCTACGCCTAGTACATCAACAAGTTAAAGATGTAGGGTAGTGATCTTTAAAAACGATACGAGCGTCATCAACGGTAAAGTTCCAACGGATGCTGGCATTCTTGGC
>JABRVZ010000084.1:0-10984 GCA_039961775.1 Chloroflexota bacterium | reverse complement strand
CGGGAGGGCAGGGCATAGGCGAGATAACTGCCAAATGCGTAATCGTTCCACATGGGGCCGGGCAGATCCGGATGCCGGCTCAGCCATTCCACAGCCGTGATGGGCGTTATTTCCGAGTCATACGCCGCCGGCGCCTGCGCCCACCACTTTTCCCTTATACCGGGCAGATAGACGAGCGAGAGCAAAACACAGAGAAGCGCAAAGGTAATGTGGAAGGGGGTGTGCCGGTTATTTTCGGGCGGGTTTGGTCTGTGCGGAAGAACGCCCGTCAATACTTTGCCGGTCAATGGGATGATGAGGAAGAGAAACCAGATAACATAGCGCACGCCGGAGAATGCCAGCCAGCCAAACGCCAGGAACCACACCCACTCCATTACGGAGAGTTTCCTGGAAGAAAATGCCGCCAGCGGGGCAAAAGACAGAACCCACGCAAAAAAGACGTTCATCTGCCAGCCTTCATTGACCGGCGCCCGCCACTCCAGGCTGAATTCCTGATTGGAAGGAACGGTGAGCATAAAGTGAAGATGCTCCCACAGGGCAATACCATGCGGCGTCAGGAGGGTTCCCGCCAGCATGAGCAGGATGACGATGAATAACGCTTTGCGATTTCCCTTTCCAAAGAGCAGGGCAGAACCTGTCAGCGCAAGGCTCAAGAGGAATGAACCGTGAAGGTTTGCCCACAAGATGGTTATCACAGGCAGAATCCAGAGCATTTTGTCACTGCCCGACTGCCATTCGAGCAGAATATAGAGGCAAAGGACGAACAGCGGATATGCAAACAGTTGCGCGCGCATTTCCCAGTTATTGCTGCCCGCCAACCCGGCAATCAACACGAGGAGCGCCGCCATCTGCGGACCCACTTGACGCCTCGCCATGACCCAAAGCAGTCCGTAGGTCAGCCCTATCAACAAGCCGCGCAACAAAAAGGCGCCGCTGGCTCCGCCCAAAACGTGCACCCGCTCGAAGATCACACAGGCGAGCCAGGGTTCGTACAAAATGGGCTCTCCAGCCCGGCTCCAACTCAGGGTTTCAGTGACAGGCACCGCTCCCGTGGAGACGATGTCTCTTCCCACCCGAAGGCACCACCAATAATCCTGCGGACGGACGGCAAACAGAAAGGACAGCGCGACAAGCGCGAGAAGCGCCAGGCTCAGCCAGATGAGGTCGTAACTTCGAAGGGGACGTTCGCTCATGAAGGGATATGCGGCGCCTGCCAGGCGGGGGATTTATGGACGTGGACAACCTTCCACGCACCCTTGCGTTTGACCATCACTCGGCTTTCGTTGTGCGCGGCGACTTTCACGCCATCGGGGGCGGCGGTGCTGATGAGCAGGGTGTAACTGGCGATGGCGGTGTTTCCATAGCGCTGAATGTGCAGATTCGAGAGGTCGAAGCGTGCGGCGGCTTTACTCTTCCCTTCGGAGCCAAAGACCGTGCCGCGCTCGGCGTTGGAGGTCATCATGAACTCGTGAAAGGGGATGCCGTCAATGCGGTGCGGCGTGACCCACCACTCGTAGAGGGTCAGGTCGTCGGCGGTGGTTTCTTTGTAGGCGGCAATGTCGTTATCTTGAATGGCTTGCAGGTGCTTCTTGAGGAATTCGATGACTTCACGGTCAGACATGGCAACTCCTATCCCAGCAAAACGTTGAGATATTTTTCGACCATTTGGTCGAGACCTAAATGAGTTTCTGCCTGCGCCCGCGCCGCCTGCCTGAACTTCTCGTTGTCCCGCAGAACTTCTTCTGCGGCTTCGGCAAGCGCAGGGATGTCGGGTGGTTCCAGTTTCCAGGGGTTTGCGCCGTAAGGGGTTAGCCGTCCCGCCTCCCCCTGCACAAGCTCGGAGAGTGAACCGGTGTCGAAACCGATGACGGGCAATCCGCACGCCAGCGCTTCGATAACCGAATTGGGACAGGGCGGATTGACCTCTGCAGAAAATAACAGGTGTGAGGAGCGCATCAGCCAGGGAATGTGCTCGCGTTTGACCGCCCCCAGGAAACGGCAGCGAAAGGCGGTTTGATTCTCCACCCTGCTCTTCGTCCGCGCGTCCACCTGCCCGGCAACATGCAATTCAATTTTGAATTTGCGCGAGAGAAGCCCCGCCAGTTCCGCCGCCTGCAACAAGCCGGCGTTCAAGCCGCCTGCCAGGCTCCCCTCCACAACCAGCAGGCGGTAATGCAGGGACGGACGCTCGTGCAAACCGTGCGGCGTGTACTGGGTCAAATCCACGCCGTTGAGTATCACCGAGGCAGGGACGGGCGCCGGGCGATACCATTCCTCCCACCAGCGGCGGATGAACTGACTTTGATAAATCACTTCATCCGCCAGGTGCGAGCGGATGAAAGAGAGATTCCAATTCCCATACATGGCGCGGACGGTGTAGCGAAGCCCTGCCCAGCGGGCGCGATGCACCCAGTTGATTCCGTCAAGGCGATGCACGATTCGCCGTCCGCGTGAACGCGCTCTCCACAGCGGGAGCAGGTGGCGGGTCCCGGCGAGAACGAGCACGGCGTCCGCTGGCGCGGCGAGGTCATAGGTCACATCCACGCCGCGGGCGCGCAATCCGCTCTCGAATTTGAGGCGAAAAGACGCCACACCCGCCAAACCGTCGGCGCGCGGCACGATACAGACACGAGGCATGAGAGTATTATAGCCGTTTGTGTCACAGCCGACTCTGTGGTTAAATAGCCGGGGAGGTAAAGATGACCCAACATGACCCGGACTTTGTGGCTTTTTTGAGAGAGTTTCCCACGTACCCCACCACCCACATCATTGACGACCTGCGCGCCGTGGAATACGCCCGCCTCGATTTGGGCGGTCACATTTACCTCGATTACACCGGCGGCGGGTTGTACGCCGAGTCGCAGTTGCGCCGTCATCACCGCCTGCTCGCCGAGCATGTCTTCGGCAACCCGCACTCCGGCAACCCCACCTCGCAAGCCGCCACCCAACTGGTGGAACACACGCGCGAATACATCCTCAAATTCTTCAACGCCGACCCCGATGAATACATTGCCATCTTCACCTCAAACGCCAGCGGCGCGCTGAAGTTGATCGGCGAATCGTACCCTTTTGCCAACGGGCGCTACCTGCTGACCTTCGACAATCACAACTCAGTGAACGGCATCCGCGAATTTGCCCACGCGCGCGGCGGCTCCGTGACCTACATCCCCGTTGCCCTGCCCGACATGCGCGTGGACGCCTCTCAACTGGACCGTGAACTTGCCCAGCCCTCCAAACGCGGACACAACCTTTTTGCCTATCCTGCCCAATCGAACTTCTCCTCCGTCAAGCACCCGCTGGAGTGGATCGAAAAAGCGCACGCGCACGGCTGGGACGTTCTGCTCGACGCCGCCGCCTTCGTCCCCACCAGCCCGCTCGACCTGAGCCGCGTCAAACCAGACTTCGTTCCCATCTCCTTCTACAAGATGTTCGGCTACCCCACCGGCATCGGCGCGCTGCTGGCGCGCAAAACCGCGCTGGAAAAACTGCACCGCCCCTGGTTTGCCGGCGGGACCATCACCGTCGCTTCGGTGCAGGGCGGCAAATACTACCTTGCCGAGGGCGCCGCCGCTTTCGAAGACGGCACGCTCGACTACCTCAACATCCCCGCCATCGAAATTGGCTTGAAACACATCGAATCCATCGGCTACGATGTCATCAGCGAACGTGTTCACTGCCTGACCGGCTGGCTGTTGAAAAACCTGACCGAAATGAAACACAGCAGCGGCGTGCCGCTGGTGCGGGTCTATGGACCCACCCGAATGGAAGGCAGAGGCGGCGCGGTTACGGTCAACTTTTACGACAAGGACGACAAGGCGTTCGACCATCGCTTCATCGAAGAGCAGGCGAACAAGGTCAACATCTCCCTGCGGACGGGATGTTTCTGCAACCCCGGCGCCGGCGAAGTGGCGCTCGGCATCTCCCGCGTCGAACTGGATGTCTGCTTCACCCAGCCCGGACACGAAAACCGCCTCACCATCGAGGACTTTCGTCACTGCATTGACGGTAAATCCAGCGGCGCAGTGCGGATTTCCGTTGGCATGGTCACCAACTTCAAAGACGTGCAGGGATTTCTGGCATTCGCCAGAAGTTTACTGTCCTGAAGCCGGTGCCGGGCGGGGCGGCGTCTGGTTTGCGGCAGATGACCTGGTTCCCAGCAAGGCAATACTGCTCCCCAGCCGGCGCATACCGGGCACCACGTTCGCAAGGCTGTCATCCATGCGAATCAACCGCCACACCGTCATCAGGGATAATTTCACCCCCAGTTTCTTCAAAGCAATCAGGAAGTAACGCACAAAGGTTCCGTGTTGGATTGTCTGCGACCAGTCGAAGGCGGTCTCCAGCGGCGCCACCCTCTGCCTGTCGAGCGGACGGCAAAACACATTCGCCTCGCGCTTGCCGAAAATGCGGGTTCCAAGCGAATAAAAGGGCGCCCTCCACGGCTCAATTGCCGCGAACCGTCCACCTTCTTTCAATACCCGCGCCGCTTCCGGCAAGGCAAGAGAAGTGACCATGTGATGCACACATCCGCCCGAATATACCGCGTCGAAGGCGGCGTCCTGCAATGGTAATTCTTCCGCAATGGCTACCACACACCGCAGACGGTTCTCCACTCCAAAGGCTGCCGCCAGCGAAAAGGCAAAACGGGCTTCCGCCAACATCGGCGTGACCAGCCAGGCTTCCTCCGCCCCGCCGATCAAAAACTTGACCGCATGAATTCCCTGACCGCCCAACTGCATCACCCGCCCCCCGCTCACCGGCGCGATATGCCGGTACGCGTCCCATTGACTGGCGCTGTCATAAACCGCATCCAGCCAGACCTCAGGCGGAGCAGGGAACGAGGCGCGTTCGGCAGGCGAGGCTTGCCGCACGCGGGCAACATGTGAGTACGCTTCAGAGCGGGTGATGTCCTGCGCCAGACTGCCCGAAACCTGATTGTAATGCTCCATCTCCGCATACGCCTCAGCGTAACGGGGGTCTTTCAAATCGAAGGAACGGCGCTGAGTCCAGGGTCCGATTTGTTCCGGTGTCATCAGAATCGGAATGCCCTCCACAATGGCATATGCCGCCTGGCGATCCTTGCGCCGCAGGATGTGGGTAACCGTCCCAAAATGAACCTCCAGGGCGGCAGAGCGCTCGTCTGAGGCGCGCAACAGACAAAGCGGCGCTCCAAATTCGGCTTCAGCCTCCTGGCGCGTGAGGAGTTCCAGCGGCTGCCCCGTCTCCGGGCAAGCCAGTACATTCAGCATCTCTTTCAGGGGTTGTAACATGAGCGTTGCACTCCGGTTTCTCAGCATTATACTGCCGTGTCCGCATCTCCGCGCGAGAGGGATGAACTTCCTGAGGTCAGAATAAGTGTTGAGCTCAGAGCGGTATCCGCCGTCATCAGGTGACGCACTCCTTTTACGGACGAATCGCCGGGCAGACGCCCAAAAACGGCGATTTTTTCCTTGACTCAAGGGGTTTTCTGCATATAATTCAAGCGTTGGATAAAATCAAAAGACGAAACACTGCAAGCGCTTGAGGAAAACCCTCGAAGCGCTTGCCTTTGTTTGTCTCTTATACAGGACGCCTACACGCCGTCCCGGATTTTGTTGATAGACTTTTTCTAAGGAGAGGAACCAGTGGAAACCAAGGGACTGACCGCACTCCGCATCAGCCTCGCATCACCCCAGACCATTCTGTCATGGTCATATGGCGAGGTGCTGAAACCCGAAACCATCAACTACCGCCGCCTGCGCCCCGAGAAGGATGGCTTGTTTTGTGAAGCCATCTTCGGTCCCCAACGGGACTGGCAGTGCTACTGCGGCAAATATAAGAACCCCCGCTACAAAGGCATCGTTTGTGACAAGTGCGGCGTCGAGGTGACCCGTTCCTCCGTCCGCCGAGAGCGCATGGGACACATCGCCCTGGCGACCCCGGTGGCGCACATCTGGTACACCCGCCGCATTCCCTCCTACCTCGGCATGCTGCTGGACATTTCCCGCCGCAACCTGGACCGTGTGCTTTACTTTGCCCAATACATCGTCACCTACGTGGACGAAGAAGCCCGCACCAAAGCCCTCAAACGCCTCGAGGATGAAATCTCCGTCTCTGAGCGCGAACAGGCGGCGGAAATCAACGCCAAGATCGCCGAAATCAAAACCAAACGCGACCATACCCTGAACGATCTCAAGCAAAAGATTGCCAGCCTCGAGCAGGGCTACGACGAAGCGATTGCCGAAAAACACGAACCTTTCACCAAGGAAGGTCAGAAACTCGAAAAGTTGCTTCAGGCTCAAATGGGCGAACCCGCCAAAAAAGCCGTCATCTTCGAACTGACCGGCGAAAAGATCGTGGATGCCGGTGAAAAAATCACCGCCAAACACCTCACGCAGGTTCAAAAAATCGTTCAGAAGAGCCTGGAAGCCGTCGAAAACGAGGTTAAAGACCGGCGCGCCAAAGAAATCGAAGAACTCAAAATGGAAGCCGGGCGCGTCAAAGCCGACGCCGACATGCAGATGGAAGCCCTGCGCTCCCAACTGGAAGAACAAAGCTCCGCTTCCTCGAATCAGTCCTCGCGCATGCGCGACGAACTGCTCGAACTGCGTCCCTTCACCTTCCTCAGCGAAACCCGCTACCGTGAACTCAAACAGCGCTGGGGGCAGGTCTTCCGCGCAGACATGGGCGCCGAAGCCTTCTACGACATCCTCGAACGCCTGGACCTCGATAAACTGGCAGAAGAACTCTGGCACGAGGTCAAAACCACCAAGTCTAAGCAGAAGCGCAAGAAAGCCACCACCCGTCTCAAGGTTGTGGAAGCCTTCCGCCGCTCCGGCAACCGTCCCGAATGGATGATTCTCACCATCCTGCCGGTCATTCCGCCCGACCTGCGCCCGATGGTACAACTCGACGGCGGACGCTTCGCCACATCCGACCTCAACGACCTGTACCGCCGCGTCATCAACCGCAACAACCGTCTCAAGCGCCTGCTCGAACTCGGCGCGCCGGACGTCATCATCCGCAACGAAAAGCGCATGCTGCAGGAAGCCGTGGACAGCCTGATTGACAACTCCCAGCGCGGCAAGGCGCTCTCCCGCCGCGGACGCCGCGAACTCAAGTCGCTGAGCGACATGCTCAAAGGCAAAAAGGGACGCTTCCGCCGCAATCTGCTCGGCAAGCGCGTGGACTACTCCGGGCGCTCGGTCATCGTGGTTGGTCCCCAATTGAAACTCAACCAGTGCGGTCTGCCCAAGACTATGGCGCTGGAACTCTACCGCCCCTTTGTGATTGCCAAACTGGTGCAAAACGGCTATGCCGCCAACGTAAAAGGCGCGCGCCGCCTCATCGAGCGCAACCGCCCCGAAGTGTGGGAGGCGCTCGAAAGCGTCATCGGCGAACGCCCCGTCCTCTTGAACCGCGCGCCCACCCTGCACCGTCTGGGCATTCAGGCGTTCGAGCCAATCCTCATCGAAGGCTCGGCAATCCAACTGCATCCGCTCGTCACCACCGCTTTCAATGCCGACTTCGACGGCGACCAGATGGCTGTGCATGTGCCGCTTTCCCAGAAAGCCGTGCAGGAAGCCCGCCAATTGATGCTCGCCTCGAAGAACCTGCTCAAACCCGCCGATGGCGAACCCATCATCTCGCCCTCCAAGGACATGGTGCTGGGCGTGTATTACCTGACCATGGCGCAAAAGGCGGCGCACAAAGGCGATGGACGCGCCTTCTCCAACATGGACGAAGTGGAGATGGCGTATGCACTGGGGCAGGTGCAGATTCACACCGAAATCAAACTGCTGACAAAGACCTGGTACGACGATAAGGGCAACCGCCTCTCCGAACCGCAGACGCGCGTCATTGACACGACCGTCGGACGCGTCCTCTTCAACCGCGTCCTTCCCGAAGAAGTGCAGTTCGTCAATGAAAAACTCGACAAAGGCGGCGTGAAAGACCTCATCGCCGACGTGTACGAACTCTGCGGGCAGGAAAAGACCACCGAAGTCGCAGACCGAATCAAAGCCATTGGCTTCGAATACGCCATGAAATCGGGCACCACGCTGGCAGTCGCCGACATCTCCATCCCGCCGGAACGCAGAGCCATCATCGAAGAGGCGCTCAAACAGGTGGAACTCGTCCAGCGCGACTTCCGCCGCGGTCTGCTGACCGAGCAGGAAAAGAACGAGCGCGAAATCGAAATCTGGCAGGAGACCACCGACAAGGTGGCGGATGCGGTCAAGAAACACATGGACCCGGACGGTAACCTCTCCACCATGGCAACTTCCGGCGCCACCAAAGGCGGCTTCTCCACCATCTCGCAGTTGGCGGGCATGCGCGGTCTCATGGCAGACCCGTCCGGGCGCATCATCCCCATGCCCATTCGCTCGAACTTCCGCGAAGGGCTGACCGCCCAGGAATACTTCATCTCCACGCACGGCGCGCGCAAAGGTCTGGCAGATACCGCCCTCCGCACCGCCGACGCCGGTTACCTCACCCGCCGCCTCGTGGACATCGCCCAGGACATCATCATCAACGAATACGACTGCGGCACCACCGACGGCGTAATGATCCGCCGCAAGGACGATGTGGCGGGGCAATCCATGTCCAGCCGCCTCTACAGCCGCGTCCTGGCGGAAACCGTCATTGACCCGCAGAGCGGCGAAGTGATTGGCGAAAGCGGTGACGTCATCAACTACGAACTTGCCCGCCGCATTTCCGCCTCGGGCGTGGCGGAAGTCAAAGTGCGCTCGCCCATGACCTGCGAACTTCAGCATGGAATTTGCGCCAAATGCTACGGCATTGACCTGGGGCGCGGCACCATGGTGGAACTCGGCGCGGCGGTCGGTATTGTTGCGGCGCAATCCATCGGCGAGCCTGGTACCCAGTTGACGCTCCGCACCTTCCACACCGGCGGTGTTGCCGCCGGCGGCGCCGACATCACCACCGGTCTCCCCCGCGTGGAGGAACTCTTCGAAGCCCGCAAACAGCCGAAGGGCGAAGCCGTCATCGCAGAAATCAGCGGCACGCTCCGCATTGACCAGTCTGAAAAATATGCCGACCTGCGCGAAGTCATCATCGAAAACAGCCAGCTGGTCAGCGACGAATACACCATCCCCGAAGACTGGAAGATCGAAGTCAAAGACGAGGCGGAGGTCAAGGCTGGGGAAGTGCTGGCAACTCTCGGCGAAGCAAAGATCGTCGCCCAGCATGCCGGGCGCGTCCGCGTCGAGAAAAAGGAACGCAAGGTTGTCGTCTCCTATGACCAGAAAGAATCCGTCACCTACGAAATTCCCACCACCTCCCGCCTGCTGGTGAAGAACAACGAGCACGTGGAAGCCGGTCAACCGCTGACCGAAGGCTCGCTCAACCCGCACCGCGTGCTCAAAATTCAGGGACGCGAAGCCTGCCAGATGTACCTGCTCACCGAAGTCCAAAAGGTGTACCGCTCGCAGGGTCAAAACATCCACGACAAGCACTTCGAAACCATCATCCGCAAGATGATGAGCAAAGTGCAGATCACCCGTCCCGGCGACGCGCCCTACCTGCCCGGCGATACGGTGGACCGCCTCGAAATCCGCCGAGTCAACGAACGCCTGCTTGCCGAAGGCAAACAACCCGCCAAATTCTCCGAAGTTCTGCTTGGCGTGACGAAAGCCTCCCTCAGCACCGACTCGTTCCTCTCCGCCTCCTCCTTCCAGCACACCATCAAAGTGCTGGCGGGCGCGGCAATCGCCTCCGCCACCGACCCGCTCATCGGCTTGAAGGAAAACGTGATCATCGGCAAACTCATCCCCGCAGGGACGGGTTTCAACCGCAACCGTCTCGCCCAGCAAATGGGAAAAGCCGCCTCGAGCGACGCCGAGCAACAAACCCAACTTCCCGACGCCGAAGCGGGCGACTAAACAGCCCACTCGTTCATCTGCACTCACCCTCGAGAACGCCTCGAGGGTGAGTTTCTTTTTATAATAACGGACATGCCGCGCTCTCAAAAACCGCTCGGACAGCCCACCCGCGGAAAGACCGCCTCCAACCGCCTCCGCCGCGTGGACAACTTCCTCCTGCTCTACGAACCCTCGCTTCTCACGCGGACCGACGGCTCCTTCGCCGAAGCCCTCTTCGTTGACCTCGGCTACGGCTTCGACCCGCGCACCACGCTCGAATCGGCGCAGCGCTTCCGCCGCATCAATCCCCGCCTGAAAATTCTCGGCGTCGAAATTGACCGCGAACGCGTCGAAGCCGCCCAGCCCTTCGCCGACGAACGCACCTTCTTCCGCCTCGGCGGTTTCAACCTGCCGCTTCAGCCCGGCGAACACGTGCGGCTCATCCGCGCCTTCAACGTCCTCCGCCAATACGAGGAAGCCGATTTCGTCCCCGCTTATGAGATATTGGCGCAGTACGTCCTGCCGGGCGGGCTGATGATCGAAGGCACCTCCCCCCCCTACGGTCAACTCTGGGCGGCAAACCTCGCCCGCCGGCTGGAAAATGGTCAATGGGACATGGAGGCTCTGGTCTTCAGCACCAACTTCCGGCTGGGGTTCGACCCGTCTGAATTTCAAACCATCCTGCCGAAAAACTTCATCCACCGCGTCGTGCCGGGCGAACCCATCCACCACTTCTTCCAGGCATGGAAACGCGCCGCCGCCGAAACCGCCGCCGCAAAAACCTACGGCGCCCGTCAATGGTTCATCGCCGCAGCGGAACGGCTCGCCGCCAAAGGCTGGCGTCTGGCGCTTCAGCGAAAATGGCTCACCCGCGGCTACCTCATCCTGCGGCTGCAAAATTTGGTATGATGACGTCAACAAAAGGAGCCGTATGCAAAAGCGACACATTCCCCTTGCCGCCCTCATCGTTCTGCTCACCGCTTCGCTTGCCTGCGGACTGCCCGCCCCCGCCGCAACCACAGACCCGAACGCCCTTGCCACCTCCATCGTGCAGACCGTTGCCGCCCGCCAGACGCAAGCCAGCCTTGCCAACCCTCCCGCCGCCACCTTCACCGCCTCTCCTC
>JABRVZ010000083.1:0-14434 GCA_039961775.1 Chloroflexota bacterium | reverse complement strand
CCGAAGCCCCCACCTCCACACCCGAACCCACCGAAACCCCCGCGCCGCTGGCAATGGAAATCCTCGCGGATACCCCCACGCCTCAATACATCCCCCCCACTTCGTCTCCCAATAAACCAAGCGTTGCCAGCGCCGGCAACGGCGTCCGCTGGATTGACGTGGACCTGACCCGTCAGATGGTCTTCGCTTACGAAGGCGATGTGGTTGTAAATTCATTTGTCGTCTCCACCGGCACCTGGCGCACCCCCACCGTCACCGGGCAATACAAAATCTACGTCAAAATTCGCTCCGCGCGGATGTCCGGTCCCGGATACTCCCTGCCCAACGTCCCCTACATCATGTACTTTTACAAAGGCTATGGGTTGCACGGCACCTACTGGCACAATAACTTTGGCACGCCCATGAGCCACGGCTGCGTTAACCTGCGCACCAGCGACGCCGAATGGCTGTTCAACTGGGCGTCGGTCGGCACACTGGTCAATATTCATTATTAGCCTTCGTCATCCGCCCTCTTCCGCACCGGCAAAAGATGGGCGAGGCAATCCATGAGCAAGATTTGCGTCTCCCGCCGCGACTTCCTCAAACTTGGCGGCTATGGCTTGATGGGGCTCTTTCTGCCCAGCCTGCCCCTGACTTTCCCCGCCGATGACTTCGACGTTTTTCAGGGGCGCGTCATTGACCGTACGCTCTGGTCGTATGAGGAACCCACCCGCAAGTCCCGCAAGAAGCGGCTGTATTGGCGGGACCTCATCCTCCGCATCGCCAACACCGCCCTCAGCGACGACGAGACGGCATATAACCGTGTCTGGTACGAACTTGAAGATGGGGGATATGTTTATTCGGGGAGCGTCCAGCCCGTCCGCACGGTCCTGAACGAACCGCAACTCATTCCCCTCAACGGCGCATTGGGCGAGGTCAGCGTCCCCTACACCGACGCCCACATCGAAGCCAATCCTGAATCCGAGGTCGTTTATCGGCTCTATTACGAAACCGTCCACTGGGCAACTGCCAGCGTCGTCCTGCCGGATGGAAGCATCTGGTATGCCCTGTTGGACGACAAGTACCAACAACAATATTTTGTGCGCGGGGAACATATCCGCCTCATCCCCGACGACGAACTGGCGCCTCTTTCCCCGAGCCTTTCCAACCGCGAAAAGCGAGTCGAAGTGCGCCTCGAAGAGCAGTTGGTGCTTGCCTATGAAAGAGACAGGCTGGTCTTTGCTACACGCGCCGCCACTGGCGGACGTCTGCGGAGCGGCACCTACACCACCCCCGTCGGCGAGTACATCACCTACCACAAACGCCCCACGCGGCACATGGCAACCGGCGACCTGGCTTCCAACGGTTTCGACCTGCCCGGTGTGCCGTGGGTCATCTACATCAAGGAAAACGGCATCGCCCTGCATGGGACGTACTGGCACAACGACTTCGGACGCCCGCGCAGTCACGGTTGTATCAACCTCACGCCGCAAGCCGCCAAATGGTTCTACCGCTGGACGGTTCCCCCCGTCCCGCCGGAGAAACCGCTGGTTTATGGTTTTGTAGGCACAAAAGTGATTGTGCGATTATAAGAATTCAGTAATAAAGCCCGAGATTTTTCTCGGCTGCAGGTAAACTTATCTTATGCTCAACCCTCAACTTTCCCGACGCGAATTTCTGAAACTGGCGGCTGCCGGTTCGCTTGCCTTTGCCTTGCGCGACCTGAAACTCCATCGCGCGTTTGCCGCGCCCGTCCCCCGTCAGGGATGTATGACCATTAGCGGCGTTCCCCTCTACGATGCGCCTTCGTTCAACGCCAATAAAATTGACTTTTTTGGCAAAGACAAGGTGGTGGACATCACCGCCGTCGAGGAAAACGGCGACGAAGGGAATCCCTTCAACCGTGTCTGGTATCAAATCAACAATGAGGGATATACCTACTCTGGCTGGGTGCTTCCTGTGGAGACCCGCTACCAGAAGCCGCTGTTCGACGTGCCAGAAAAGGGACGGGTGGGCGAAGTCACCATTCCCTTTGTGGATACGAAGAAGTCGCCCTACGTCTATGCCGAGCGCGGATACCGCGTCTATTACGGAAGTACGCATTGGGTCAAACGGGTTGTCGTGACGCGCGAGGAAAAGAGCATCTGGTACGAAATTTACGACAGCGAACTTAAACGCTCGCTGTATGTCCCTTCCTATGCCATGCGGCTCGTGCCTTACGAAGAACTGACCCTGCTCTCACCCGAGGTGCCGAACGAAGAAAAGTTGATTGTCATCGAACTGGAGACGCAGATGGTCACTGCCTTCGAGGGGGAGAAACTGGTCTTTTCCGAGCGCTGTTCTTCCGGCGCGCCGGGGACGGAAACCCCGCGTGGCGAATTCCGTACATATCATAAAGGTCCCGCCGTGCACATGACCAATCAGGGCGACGCGCTCGAGAATATCTACAACCTGCCCGGCGTGCCGTGGTGCTCATTCTTTACAGGCGCGGGTCACGCCCTGCATGGTGCGTACTGGCATAACGACTATGGTCGTCCGCGCAGTCACGGCTGTGTGAATCTGCCGTCAGAGGCGGCAAAGTTTCTTTATCGCTGGAGCCTGCCCAACGTCCCGGTGGATGCGTCGTATATCCATCTGCCGGGCGAAGGCACGCGGGTCCAGGTCGTCTGAAGGAGAGGCATGAATCCCATCTTTCAATTCCCGAATTATCTGCTCAAGCGTCAGGTGCTGGCGCTGACCGGCAAGTTCCGCATTTATGACCCTTTGGGCAATCTGGTCATGTTCAGCGAGCAGAAGATGTTCAAGTTGCGCGAGGATATCCGGGTATATGCGGATGAAAGTAAGTCGCAGGAGGTGTTGAGCATCAAGGCGCGGCAGATTGTTGATTTTTCGGCGGCGTACGATGTGGTGGATACGGCGTACAACCAGAAGGTGGGAACTCTGCGCCGCAAGGGCTGGAGTTCGATACTGCGCGACGAGTGGCAGGTGCTGGATGCCAACGATAACCAGATTGGCGCGCTGTTCGAGGATAGCATGGGATTGGCGCTCCTGCGCCGCTTTCTGCTCGGCTCGCTGCTGCCTCAAAACTATGACATTGTCCTCGGCGAGACGCGCGTCGCGGACTTGAAACAGAATTTCAACCTCTTTCGCTACGAACTGAACCTCGATTTCAGCATGGACCCCTCCCAGAGGCTGGACCGCCGCCTGGGTATTGCCGCCGGCATCCTGCTCGCGGCTGTGGAGGGAAGGCAGAGCAATTAATGCCTAAAACTCCTCTCTTCTCTGGTCTTGTTTTCGACGAATTCGGACGCCCCGCCGAGACTGCCTTTGTGGGCGAGGAACCCTGCTATGTGGTGAACGATGCAGGCTTCCGCCGCCATATTCCATCCGAACAGGTGGATCGTCAGGTGCTGGGTCAGATTGCCGAACTGATGAAGGGCAGCGAAGACCTGATCTCGCAGGAAACCGCCAAAATGCTCGGGCAGGAGGATGTGTTCACCAAAGCCGCCATCGAACAGCAGTTGAAGAATATTGACAAACAGTTCGAGCAATTGATGAAACTGGGAATTCCCGAAGATGTGCGTGCGTATCTGGGAATGATGGGATTCAAAGTGGTCATCAACGTGCATGGCGAGGTGTTGAGCGTCAACCAGCCGGGCGTCGCATCGGATGACGGAGAATAAACGCCGGGATGTCGTGCCGATTTGCAGGAAAGCCCGGCGTTACCGTTGTGGAATTCATTCATCAGGCGTACAATAGCCGCCGCAAGGAAACGTGATGTTTACGAACGAAAGCGCTTCAAGTAATACCGAGAGCCAGCCGCCCAGTACGGACGGAATCTACGCATTGCGACATCCATGACATCACGCAGATGAGCCGTGCCTCTGCGTGATGATCTCACGCAAGGAGGCATTCATGCTCACCATTTACAAGACCACCGAGCGGGGGATCGAGCAGTTGGACACCATGGTGAACGGTTCGTGGGTAAAAGCCATTGACCCCACGCCGGAAGAGATCGAGCAACTCGTCAACTGGGGCGTGGATATTGACTACATCAACTACGCTCTCGACCTCGATGAAATGCCGCGCATCGAACGCGATGAAGAGTACACCTTCATCCTCCTTCGTATTCCCCACCGTCAACTCGAAAGCGACCCTCCCTACATTACCATTCCGCTGGGCATCATGATTCGGGGGAACATCATCGTCACCATTTGCAAATACGACAAGGAAATGTTCAACGTGCTTGCCAATGGCAAATATCGCATGTTGAAAACCGGCAAACGCTACCGTTTTGCCCTGTATATCTTCCTTGAAACCGCCACACGCTATCTGGCGCATCTGCGCGAAATCAACCGCGCCACCGAAACCATTGAAGATAAACTGCAACAATCCCAGCGCAACCGCGAACTATTGGAACTGCTTAAATATCAAAAGAGCCTGACCTATTTCGCCACCGCCCTGCGTTCGAACGAGGTGATGATGGAGCGCGTTCAGCGCATGCAGATTTTCAATTATTACGAGGAAGATCAGGATTTGCTGGAGGACGTTCTCACCGAAAATCAGCAGGCTATTCAGATGACTAACATCAACACCGAAATCCTTGCCTCCATGATGGACGCCTTTGCCTCGATCATCTCCAACAACCTGAACGTGGTGATGAAAGCCCTCGCCGCGCTCACCATCATCCTCAACCTGCCGACCATCGTCGCCTCTTTCTACGGCATGAACGTCACCCTGCCGGCTCAGGATCACCCGCTGGCTTTTTTGTTCATCATTGGCGTAACGGTTGGGGTGACGGCAATTGCCACCTACATTTTCTACAAACGGGACTGGTTTTAAAATCCATCGTCATCCGATTTGGGTGACGATGACGTTTTTTGCCCCCGCCTCTTTCAGCGACCTGACAACTGCCTCCGCGTTCGACGGCTCGACCAAAGCGATCATATTTCCGCCGCGTCCGCCGCCGCTAAGTTTGGCTCCCAACGCCCCAGCCTTTCGCGCCGTCTCGACCAGGTCATCCAATTCGGGCGAGGAGACGGTCATCTCTTGCAGAAGCGCGTGGTTGTCGTCCATCAAGCCGCCCAGTTCTTGCCACTTTCCGCTTTCGATTTTCCCGCGCGCCTCTTTCACGATCCTGCCAATCTGGTCGAACGTCCTTTCCCATCTCTCCTTGTCCGCCTGCCATAATTTCCTCACATCGCCCACTGACTCTTTCGTCGGTGCGGGAATGCCCGTATCGCCGATGACAATGGTGAATGGCGAGCCGACGGTGAACGTTTCGATGGGCTGACCCCGCACAAAGTAGACAGGCTTGGCGTACGTCACGACGGTGTTGTCAATGCCCGAGGGTGTGCCGTGATGGATTTTTTCGATCTCGTAGGCAAAGGCGTTGATTTCTTCGTCGGTCATTGGAAAATCGAAGTGCAATGCCAGCGCCCGCACGAGGGCAACGGTCACTGCCGCGCCGGAGCCGAGACCCGAAGCGACGGGAATGGTCGAGGTGATGTGAATGTTCAGGCTTGCAGGAAGAGGAACGCGCGCGAGGAAGAAAAAGTTGTGGATGATCGAAGCGATTGGGTGGTCGGCGGGGAGGGCATTCAGTTCCGAGCGGAGGGAAATGCCCGGGGCGTGAATCCAGGCGCCGGGGCGGTCTGAAGCGGTGATTTCCACATCCGCATGAACCTGTGTCACCGGTACTGCCAGCGCCGGGCGTCCGTACACGACGGCATGTTCGCCGAAGAGAATGATTTTGCCGGGAGCCGAGGTCTTCACGAGAGGTAAAAAATGGCGATGACGGTCAACCCCCAAAGCAGGACGGTGGCTTGCAGAGGGCGGTCGCTTAGCGCCACCTCTTCGGGTGAGCCGGCAGTGTTGCCCACTTGAATCAGTTGCAGGTAGCGGAAGATGCCATACACCACGAAGGGGATGGTCAGCATCATGACGTGGTTGTCGGGGAGGTTGGGCGCGGAGAAGGTGTAGAGCGAGTAGGCGACGATGGTGGTGCCGGAGACGATGGTAATGTACTGGTCGAGCAGGGGCAGGGTGTAGCCGTCCAGCACTTTGCGGTGGGCGCCGGCGCCCTGCGCCAGCAGGCTCATTTCGGCGCGGCGCTTGCCCAGCCCGAGGTAGAGGGAGAACAACACGGTGATCATGTAGAGCCAGGGCGAGAAACGCTCGACGGTAATCAACGTCACGCCCGCCGCCACACGCAGGACGAACCCCGCCGCAATGATCAGCACGTCAATGATGGGAACGTGTTTGAGCCAGCGCGAATACAAGAGGTTGATGACAAAGTAGAGCGCCAGTATCCCTGCAAATGCCGGCTTGAGCAGGAAGCCAATCACGAGCGCCGCCAGCGCCAGAGTCACAGCGGCGGACAGCGCAACGTTCACCGATAACTTCCCCGAAGCCAGCGGGCGGTTTCTCTTTTCCGGGTGGATGCGGTCGGCTTCGATGTCGGCAATGTCGTTGAACAGGTACACGGAACTGGAAATCAGACAAAACAGAAAAAAGCCCTCCAGCGTTCGCAGGAACGGCTCCGTTTGAAATAGTTGCTTGTCGAAGATCAGGGCAAAAAAAACGAAGCCGTTTTTAATCCACTGACGGGGGCGCATGGTTTTGAGCAGATGTTTGAGCATGGGACAATTTTACCTTTTTTGCCGCCGGGCAGTACAATAGCAACACCATGACGAAAGTTCGATTGGATGTGTTACTTGTGGAACGCGGACTCGCCGAATCGCGCGCCAAGGCGCAGGCGCTCATCATGGCAGGACAGGTGCGCGTCGCCGGTCAGACCGCGCTCAAGCCTGCCGCCGCCGTGGACGCCTCTGCCCCGCTGACGGTGGAGTCGGGCCCGCGCTTCGTTTCGCGCGGCGGCGAAAAACTGGAGGCGGCTCTCGATGCCTTTGCTTTCGATGTACACGGGTTGGTTTGCGCCGACGTGGGCGCCTCTACCGGCGGTTTTACCGATTGTCTGCTTCAGCGCGGCGCGGCGAAGGTCTATGCCATAGACGTGGGGAAGGGCATTTTACACTGGAAACTGCGCAACGATCCGCGCGTGGCGGTGATGGAGGAGACCAACGCCCGTTATGTCGAAGCTTTGCCGGAGGCGGTGTCGCTGGTGACGGTGGATGCGTCGTTCATCTCGTTGAAAATACTTTTGCCGGTAATCCGAAATTGGCAGGCGGGAAGCGTCATTGCCCTCATCAAGCCGCAGTTCGAAGCCGGGCGAAAGGACGTTTCGCGCGGAGACGGCGTAATCCGCGACCCGCAAATTCACCGCCAGGTGCTGTTGGATGTGCTGGGGTTTGCTCAAAGGGAGGGGTTCAACGTTCGCGGGCTGATTAAGAGTCCGCTGCTGGGACCGAAGGGGAATGCCGAGTTCCTCGTTTGGTTGAGTCAGGCTGAGGTCGAGGGCGGAGGCGGGGAGATTGGTCCAATGGTCGAGCGGGCGCTCTCTGGATAGGGCTTTGGAATTCTGCGTTTGCCATCTGGTACAATTTCGGGCATGTCTTCTTCATCTGTCAATTCAGAGTTCAATCTTCCTCATCCCCAGCCGCTGTTGATTGTCATTTCGGGTCCTTCGGGCGTTGGCAAAGACACGGTGATGCAGCGGATGAAAGAACGCGGCATGCCGTTTCATTTTGTGGTCACTGCCACCACGCGTCCGCGGCGCGCAAACGAGGTTCATGGCAAGGATTATTTCTTCGTCACGAAGGAAGAGTTTGCGCGCATGATTGACCAGGATGAGTTGATCGAACATGCCATCGTCTATGGCGATTACAAGGGTATCCCCAAGCAGCAGGTGCGCGAGGCGCTGGAAAGCGGCAAGGATGTGGTAATGCGCCTCGATGTGCAGGGCGCGGAGACAGTGCGCAAACTGGCGGCGGATGCGCTGTTGATTTTCATCACTACCGAAAACGAAGAGGAACTGGTGCACCGCCTCGAAACGCGCAAGACCGAAACCGCCGATTCGCTCGCCATTCGCATTGCGACGGCGCGCAAGGAGTTGAAGCGCGTGGAGGCGTTCGATTACGTCATCGTCAACCGCGACTATCAATTGGACGAAACAGTGGATGTGATTCGCGCCATCATCACAGCGGAGCATCACCGCGTGAATCATCGAAAGGTCTCCCTGTGAATTACGAGACGCATCCCGCCGCGCCCGAGCCTGCTCCCCAGCCCGTTCGTGTAGCGCTGCCGCAAGCCGTTCCGTATGTGACGTACACCATCATCGGCGTGACGGTGGCGGTGTATCTCCTGCAGGCGGCGAGCGTGGTGGTTTTCGGGTATCCGACGTCGTTTTCCAACATTGACTGGCTGTCGTTGTATGGTGCGCGCATCAATGAATTTATCCGTGCGGGGCAGGTGTGGCGTCTGCTTACTCCGGCGCTGCTGCATGGCTCGGTGACGCATATTTTCTTCAACATGTACGCCCTGCTTTCGTTTGGAACGGCGCTGGAGCAATTCTTTGGACGCGGCAGGTTTCTCACGCTCTATCTGCTGGGCGCGTTTGCGGGAAATGTGATGTCGTTCCTGTTGACGGACGGCTATTCCATTGGCGCGTCCACGGCAGTGTTTGGGCTGATTGGGGCGGAGGCGGTTTTCCTGTACCGCAACCGCAAATTGCTGGCAGGGCATTTCCGAAGCGCCATCAGTAATGTGCTTTTTATCATTGCAATCAATCTGTTTTTGGTGGGGTCGCTGCCCGGCATTGACAATTGGGGTCACATCGGCGGGCTGCTGGGCGGGTTGATGTTCACCTGGTTTGCCTGCCCGCTGTGGGAGGTTGAGGGAATTGCCCCCCTGCTGTATGTGGCAGACCGTCGTTCTGCAGGCGATGTGATGACCGGCGCGGCGCTGGTGCTGATTATCTTCGGCGGGTTGGCAGTGTGGGGGATGGTGAGGTAAGGCGAGGTTGGGGATTGGTAATTTGCCGCGGATTGTGTCAACACAATCCGCGGCGTTTTGGTTGTTACGGCTTGATTTCGAAGAGCATCCCCGCGCTGGTGCCCTGCACTTCGGGGAAGAAGGCTTGCCAGGCGTGGGCGGGAAGGAGCTGGAACTCGCCCGCCTGCACGGGGATGAGGCTGTAGGTCAGTACGTAGGTGCCGGCGGGGAGGTAGTCGGCGGTGAAGAGGATGCCCTCGTCGTGGATTTGCGGTTCGTTGAACAGCCACCAGCCCCAGCCTTCGGCGAAGGGGTCTTCGTCTTTGAATTGGACTTGCACATCGGTTTTGTCTGCGCCCAACTGGCTGGTTTTCAAGCCGCGATTCAGAATTTCCATGCCGGCGGGAATGTGGTCTTCGACGATGACATGGTAGGCGTCGTGAGGCAGAGTCAGCGTCAGCCGGGCGGTGACCGTTTGGTCAGAATCAAGTTTCAGGGCGGTGAGAGGCGTGCAGTCCTTTTGCGCGGCGGGACAGTAGATGCGTTCGATGCCCATCCCGGCGTTGAGCGGTTGAACATCCTGCACCGGGCGGCTGACTTTCAGGACGACGTTGTAGAAGAGGCGGCCCAGCCCGTCTTCGCGCTGGATGGTGAGCAGGTTGGGCGAGGCGGGGAAAAGGAATTCGAGCGGGACGTTTGCCCGCAGCGGTTCGAGTTGAATGCCGTTCACGTCGCCGCTGGTGAGCGGACTGCCGTTGAGGGAGGCGCTGTAGGAAAAATCGGAGCGCAAGTCGCCGATGCCGACCATCGCCTCGTTGAGCGCCAGCATTGCCCAGGCGTTTTCGTGACCGGCGCTCCACAAGCCGCGCGTGTTGCGGTGCGCGTTGAGGTAGCGCACGGCGTCGAGCAGAACCTGATTGGCGGGGTCGAGTTGAGCGAGGGCGTACACGACAACCGAGGTGGTGTACACCGGCGAACCGCGCCGCAGCAGGTTCTGCGGAGGCGTTTCCCAGTGAGCGCTGGAGGCGGTGCGGATGGCTTCCCCGGCAAGGTTGTTGAGCAGTTCGCCCACGCGCGGGTCGGCGGGGTTGAGGGTGTGGATGATGATTGCCAGCAGGGCGCGGCTGGCGGGGCTCATGCGGTCGCGCGCCGCGTAGAACGCGTCGGTGCGGGTTGCGTCAGCGTTTCCAGACTGGCTCAGCGCAAATTGAACGAAGACGGCTTCGTCGAGGTCGACGCCGGTTGTGTTCGCCGTGATTTCCGTCTGCGTTCCCTGCAGGTAGGCTGCGGCGCGGTTGAGCGCTTCCTGATTGACCGGCGCTCCCACCTGTTGCGCGCGCAGTAAGCCAAACAGCACATACGCCGAGATATACGGGTCGGACTCGCCCTGCCCCCACCAACTCCAGCCGCCGTCCACGTTTTGCAGGGATTGGATGCGGCTTACGCTGGCGTTGAGATTCTTTTCGACGCGCTGTGAGAGACCAGGGTCGTTCAAACCAGCGTTGTTCAAGGCGCGGTGGACTTCGATATTCGGAAGCAGATACGAGAGACTCGCCTCCGCGCTGACCGTGTAGGGCGGGACCTCCACCGCCTCCAACGCGGACAACAAACTGCCAGCCAGCGAAGGGCTTAATTCCACATCCAAGCCGCTTCCGGGACCGGGCGTGAACGTGCGCGGAAGCGAGATGACTTCCTGCTGCGCCGACGCGCCGCGCAACACTCCGCCCGTGACGAACGCCTGCGGCGAGACGTATTTCAGGATGGGCAATTTGCCCCAAACGGGGCGCGCCGAATCCTGCAGGGAGGGCGTTCCGCTGGTGGTGACGGAGAAGACCAGATCCGCCGCCTCCTCCAGCCCCGCCGTGCCCCACCATTCGACGCGCGCCTGAGCGTAGGGAGAAATCTCGAAGGTACGCGTGGCGGATTCGGGGTTATCGAGCGCAAAGCCCTCGCTCTCAAGATTGACCGACACCTTCAAACGGTTGGGCGTATTGTTGTTGACCACCGCCGCCATCAGCACATGGTCGCCGCTGACAAGGAACCTCGGCGTGACCGGGCGGATGAGCAAAGGCTTGGTCGAGACGATTTGCGTCTGCGCCTGACCAACTTTGGTGTCCACGGTCAGCCCGCGCACGTCCACCTGCCAGGTGGTGAGCGAGTCGGGCAGGGTCATCGTCACCTGTCCGCGCCCTTCGGCGTTTGTGATGAGCGACGGATTCCAGTAGGCGGTATCGGGGAAGTCTTCGCGGATGAACGAGCCTTCGTCCCCGCCTCCGCCGCCCAGTCCGCCGGCTTCGATGAAGTTACGTCCGCCATACGCCGCCAGCGAGAGGGCAGTCTCGACGCCGAGCGGTTGGTTGCCGTAGAAGGCGGGCAGAATGTCCTCCACGTTCGAATCGGTCAGTTTCAAAGTGGCGAGGTCAACTACCGAGAGGGAGAATTCACCCTGCACAGGCTGATCCTGATGGTCGGTGACGACTACATCGAAAGTGACCTGATCGCGCGGACCTGCCTCGGGCGGATTGGCAAACAACTGCACCTTCAACGCCTTCGCCTCGGGCGCGACGGGGAGGTTGACCAGCCCATGCCTGAAGTCGTTGCCCTGCCCCAGTACCGTCACGCTGACGTACACATTCGGCGCGTCCTCTTCGGTGAGCGGAAGCGGATACTCCACGCCGCTGCCGCTGACGGGAATCACTGCCGCTTTGGAGATGCGCCCGCGTTCCACCGTCACCAGCGCGAGGGCGTTGACGGGGAATGGGTTGGGGATGAAGACTCTGGCGGTCTCGCCGGGTTTGTAGGAGTCCTTGTCGGCGGTCAGTTCGAGGCGCTGATTGGGCAGGTCGGGCCAGGGGGAGGCGCCCTCGCCTCCCACCCAAACGAGCACCTGCGTGCGCGCCGTGCCGCCGCTGACCTCGAGCATGTAGGTTCCGGCGGAGGGCGGGGTGAACGCAATCCGCGCTTTGCCATCTGCGCCGGTGGCGGGGTTGACGCTGGCAACGGTGGTGTACACGGGGGTGTATTGGGGATAGCCGTTTTCGTCGAGCGATTTTTCCCAGCGCACCTGTTTGAATTCGGCGGCGAGGGGTTTGTTGCCGGCGGGGTTCCGCTCCCAGTCCACGGTGTAGAGTTCGAAGCCCATTTCGGATTTTGCCGCGCCCACCCAGCGGTCGGGGCGCACGCCGATGTAGAAGTCGGCGGGATGGAGGGTGAGTTCCGTGCGGGCGCTGACGGGCAGTCCGCTTTCGTCGGCGGCGGTCACCTCGAGGGTGAGCAGGCGGGGCGAATCCGCTTTAGGCAGGGAGGTCAGGCTGATGGCGAGGGTCCCGTTGGGGGAGGTCTGAGCCGAACCGTCTTTGAGGAGTTCGCCAAAGAAGCGGGAGTCGGGTCCGCCGGGGAGGCGGAAGACATCCAGCCAGTTGAAGTCAATCAGACCGGTTTGGTAGCCGGGCAAGTGGAAGAATGCAGGTTTGGAATACAGCGCCCAGCGGACGTTCACATTCCCGGCGGGCGCATCGAAGAAGTAGCGCGCAGTGACATCTGCCTGGGCAGAGCCGCCCTGCTGAACCTGGTTGTTGAGGAACGCGACGTTGAGGTCAATTTCGGGTTTGCGGTATTCCGCCACCTGGAAGTTGAAGTAGAAACCGAGGGCGTTGTTTTGGAAGGTGTAGTTGCCCGGCACGGCTTCCTGCGAAAGTTCGAATTGACCGCTGAAAGTGCCGTAAGGCGAGAGTTGGGCGTTGATGGACGCCAACTGCGTGCCTTGCGCGTCGGTCAGGAGGATGGGAATGGAGGCGACGGCGGGCAGTTCGTAGCGCCCGTCGAACGCCTCGCGGACGACGCCGCGGTAGTACACGGTTTGCCCGGGGCGGTAGATGGGGCGGTCGGTGTAGAGGTAAATGGTGGTGTGCGGCGGCTGGACGCTTTGCGAGTAGCCGAAGTCCCAGGCGTGCAAGCCGCTGTTCCAGGTGTTGGCGGCGAGCGCAAAGTTCGGGTCGCCGGGCGCGGCGAGCATGGCATAGACCTGACCCGTGACGGGGGTGATGACGCCCTGCCAGAGCCCGTTTGCGTCGGTGATGCCGCTGGTGAGGACGTTGCCGGCTTCGTCGTAGAGGGTGACAGCCGCGCCGGTGACGGGCGTCTGCGAAGGCAGGTCCACCGCCCAAACGAGCGCCTCCGTCGCGCCGAGTTTGAACGTCAGGTTGACCTGGCTGGATGCGACGAACTCGGTGAGGCGGGATTTCGTCTGGATTTGCGGCGAGGCGATGTTCACGTAGTACAAGCCGGGCGGCAGTTGGTTGTTTGCTTCCGCCAGGCGCAGTTTCACGTCGCTTTGCAGATTGGGGGGCAGGGAAAAGGTCTGAGTGAAGGAGACGGGGTTGTTCGGCGCGTAGGTCTGTTGCAGGTCGAAGGAGGATTGAAGCGCAAAGTATTCCTGCACGGTCAGCGGGGCAACGGTCACATCCGCGCTTTGAATGTTGACGGCTCTGGCGGCGAGCAGGGGTTCCTCCGGGCGGACGAACAGCGTGGACGAGAAGGGAATGACATACAGAGTGGGGGTGATGGAGGGCGTCTGCACCTCGATGCGGTAAGGTGAGCCGAGCGTCTGCCCCCAGGGGTCGCCGATTTGGGCAGAGAGTTCGATGAGGTAGGTGGTGCCGGGCTTGAGGTTATAGAGATACAGGGTCGAGCCGTCGTAGTTGACCGACAGGTCTTCGACGGCAGGTGAAATGCTCACCAGCCTGGCGTAGTCTGCCTTTGCCAGCGGCGCGGTGAAGCGAAAATTGATTCCGCTGACGCTGCTTTCGGTAGTGCGCACGGCGAAGTTGTCGTAGGTGCGCAGGGAGGCAGTGTAGTCGCCGCCGAGCGTCACGCCGCCCTGCGATTTTGCCGCCGCGTTCAGGCGCAGGCTATAGGTTGTGCCGCGCGCCAGCGGCGCCTCAGGGATGAAGGCAACTCCTGCGCCATCGTCCTGCCAGGCAAACGTTCCGTTCACCGCGCCGCCGGGTCCATTCAGTGAGAAGTTCGCCTGCACGCTTTGGCGGTCCATGGGCTGGTTGAAGGTCAGTTCGAGACGGGCGTCGGGAGGGAGGGAGTCGTCGGGCGAGGGAGTCAGGGAAACGACGCGCGGGCGCGCCGTGACGAACTTCCAGGCGTTGACTACGGTTCGGTCCAAGCCGACGCCTGTTCCGGTTTCGAGGTCCCCGTTCACGCTGACGGTGTATTCGGTGCCGCCGAGCAGGGCGGTTTGCGGATGGAAGATGTAGGTGCTGGTGTTGAGCCATTCGCCGCGTCCCGGCACGGCTGGGGTGATGACGAAAGCGGGCGGCAGGGAGGAGGTCTCTGCGCCGAGGGGGACCACCGGCTGGTTGAACGAGACGGCAATGGCGGCGTTCACGTTCACATCGGTGGCGTTGGGTTTGGGGAGCAGGTTGACCGGGCGCAGGTAGTCGGCGACGGTGAAGGTGATGGATTGGGAGGCGAGAGCGCCAAATCCGCTGGCAGATTGGATGGTTGGAGCAATTTCAACGGTCAGGCGGGTGTCGGGCGGGTAGGGTTGGGT
>JABRVZ010000082.1:0-22127 GCA_039961775.1 Chloroflexota bacterium | reverse complement strand
AGACTATCCATCAGGGGCTCCTTGGAATGCTTGTTTTCGCAAATCCAAGTTTACACCAGGGAGCCCCTTATCCCGAATTCACGTTAAAATAACATGTTGAAAAAATTAAAGTTCTTTTCACCCCGCCGCAATGGCTATATAATGTGGCGAACTTCCCAAGCCATGTGAGAGGTGAAAATATGTCCAAGCCAGCCTTCCGGGTGTACTTCAACAACAACAAGCAGTGGGTCAACATCTACGTGGCAAACAACCCCACACACTTCAAACGCAAGAACCAGTGTCACGCCTATTACATCGCGGCTGACGTCCGCAAACAGCGGCGGGGGCTGTTTGGGCACATCTACCTGAGCGAGCTCAACCACTCCCCTCTGGCGCAGGAACTCGTTGCGCACGAGGTTCAGCACCTCATCTTCGACTGGGTGCTTACCCGCAAGGGCATGACCATCTCCGAGCGCAATGAAGAGCGCATCGCCACGATGACCGGCGAAATCGCCCGCCGCATCTGGCGCAAGTACGAGCGCTGGGCAGCGCCACGAAGAAAAACCGCCCCTCGCAAACAACGGCGCGTCCCTCGCAAAACCCGCAAAACCCTCTAATACCAAAACCGCCCGCTTTCGCGGGCGGTTTGCTTACATTCTCTCGAGCAACTCGATGGCGCGTTTCAAACGTTTGAGAACTTTTTCGCGCCCGATGATTTCCAGCGACTCGAACAATGGCGGGCTGACCTTTTGCCCCGTTGCCGCCACGCGCAAAATACCAAACACCTGATTGACGCTCAAGCCGCTCTCCTCCACGTATGCCCGCAGAGGAGGTTCGCATCGTTCGTGACTGAGGTCTGGCTGCGCCTCCAAAATTTGATACACCCGCCGCGCCACCTCCGCCGACTGTTTCGCGTCCAAGCCTTTGGCGATTAACTCATCGGGGTTTGGCTCGACCGCCTCTTTGAAGAAGAACGCGGCAAACGCCAGACAATCATCCAGGGTGACCAGCCGCTCGCGGATAAGCGGCGTCACCTTGAGCAGCGTTTCATCCTGGACCTCCAAGCCTGCAGCGGCAAAATAAGGCTTGATCCTGGCGGACAGGTCTTCGGTCGTCAGGAGGCGGATGTGAGTCCCGTTGAAGTGATCCAGCTTTTGGAAGTTAATCGCGGCGGGCGAGGGCGTCAGGCTGTCAATGTTAAAGCGTTCGATCATCTGGTCGAGGGTCATCACGTCGTCTTCAGGGACGCCCCAGCCCATGAGCGCAATCCAATTCAAAACGCCCTCGGGAATGTAGCCCAGGTCTTTCATATCGTCCACAAAAATGGAATAGCCGTCTTTGATTGCCTGCGCCGACTCGCGCTTGCTCATTTTGCCTTTGCCGCTCGGCTTGAGGAAGACAGAGAGATGAATCCAAACCGGCTCCTCCCACCCAAAAGCGCGGACGATGTTCACGTGCAGAGGAAAGGTTGGGAGCCACTCCGAGCCGCGCAGGACGTGGGTGATTTTCATCTCATGGTCATCCACCATGGCGGCGAGGTGATAAGTGGGCAAGCCGTCGGATTTTAGAAGAACGTAGTCATCGAGATATTTGTTTTCTGTGACGATGTCGCCGCGCAAGTGGTCATGGGCAATCGTCACGCCTTCCTGAGACATCTTGAAGCGGATGACGTGTTTTTCGCCGGAGCGGATTCGGCGTGCTGCTTCGTCGGGGTCAATGCGCCTGCACAAGCCGTCGTATTTCACCCGATCAACTTTGCGGGCTTGTTGTTCCTGCCGGCTTTGTTCCAGGCGCTCCGGCGTGCAAAAGCACGGATAGGCATGCCCCTTTTCGACGAGCAGTTTGGCGTAATGCTGGTAAATCTCGCGTCGTTCCGTCTGGCGGTAGGGTCCATAGGGACCGCCGTGAACAGGGGATTCATCTGGAGTGAGCCCCAGCCAATCGAGGCTGCGGATGATTTCCTCTTCCGCGCCGGGGACGAAGCGTTTTTGGTCGGTGTCTTCGAGGCGCAGGATGAACTGTCCGCCCGTTTTGCGAGCGAGCAGGTAGTCAAAAAGGGCAGTGCGGGCGCCTCCCAAATGGAAGCGCCCGGTGGGCGAAGGAGCCATGCGAGTACGGGCGGGTTTCAAGAGTGAAGTTCCTCCAATGGTTAGAAATCAAGTTCCTTATAACGCATCGCCACGCTTTCCACAAGACCGATGCCCAGCATGAGCGATGTCAGACCGCTGCCGCCGTAACTGATGAAAGGAAGGGGCAGACCGGAAACCGGCACAATGTTGAGGTTCACGCCGATATTGACCATGCCCTGGAAGAAAATCAGGGTTGCCACGCCATAGGCGATGGTCATGCCGGCAACGTCGCGCGCTTTTTGAGCGGCGCGCAAACACCTCCAAACGATGGTTAGTATGACAACAATTACGAACAAAGCGCCAACCAGACCGAATTCCTCGGCAATGGCAGAGAAGATGAAGTCGGTATGCCGCACTTTGAGAAAGCGCAATTGCGTCTGCGTGCCGTGTCCATAACCTTTGCCAAACAATCCACCGGAGCCGATGGCGATTTTAGACTGGTCAATATTGTAGGTTTCGCCGAAGGTTGCGTTGGGATCCGGCAGGATGAAATTAACGATGCGCTGCTGCTGATAATCCCGCAAAAAAGGGATATTCACGCCTGCCACAGAGAGAACGACAACTGTAGTAACAAGAAGAAAGCCAACAACACCGATCAATAAAATATGCCTGACTTCCATACCATTGAACCACAGCAGGGACGCCAGGATGACCATCAACACAACCACGTTGCTCAGGTTGGGCTGCAGCAGAATCCAGATGGCAAGCCCCATCACCCAAAAGAAGGCGCCGGCGATCCAGCGCAAGTCACGGGGCTGGTGTTGGGTTTTGTCGAAGTAACGGGCAAGCAGGAGAATTGCCGCGATTTTGGCAAACTCGGTCGGTTGGACGAACAACACGCCCACCTGGAACCAGCGCGCCGCGCCAAACACTGCCTGGGCACTCAGAAACAGGAAGAACAGCAGCAGGCTCATCACGAGAAAGATCGGGCGGTAGATTGCCATCCAGAACCGATAGTCAATCGCGGCAACGACAAAAATCAGGATGAGACCTGCAAGGGCAAAGTAAATCTGGCGGTTGATGAGCGGCAGGAGTTCTTCATTCCCCGCAATCGCCGAACGGATCATGGTTGTGCCAAAAGCAGTGGCAAGCACCACCGCGCCCAACAGCCAAAAATCGAAATAACGCCACGAAATGTTGCGAAGCATACGCCTGCTTATCTGGCTTTGGGCTTCCTCGAGGCGGCGCGCTTGCGGCGGGCGGCGCTTTTGATGGGGATGTCGGCAACCAGGCGCTGGGAACGACCGTCATGCTCCATGCCAAACTGCATGGCAGTGACGTCAATTTCGACGTGGCGGCTGACGGTGGCGATCAAATCGTCTCGCAGCGATTCAAGTTCGGCGGGGGTCAGATCCGTGCGGTCATGAATCAGGACAAGTTGAAGGCGTTCCTTGGCGCTATCGGCGCTGTTCTTTTTTCCGAAGAGTTTGTCCAAAAACGACATGGCTACCTCCTCCCCGCTAATTTTTGAATGCGTTCCCAGAGGGTGCTGCCGCTGTCCAAATCGAGGAAAGGAACCTCTTCACCTTTGAGCCGCCGGGCAATGTTCCGAAAGGCCTGCCCGGCTTTACTCTTCGAGTCGAGCGCCACCGGCGCACCGCGGTTGGAGCCAATCAACACGCCCTCGTCTTCCGGGACGATGCCAATCAGTTCGATGGCGAGCAAGTCGAGGACATCGTCCGCCGAGAGCATTTCCTGCCGCCGCACCATGGCAGGATTCAGGCGATTGATGATGAGCGCGCCAGGACCCTTGCCTTCTGCTTCGAGGATGCCGATGACGCGGTCGGCATCGCGCACCGCACTGACCTCGGGATTGGTGACCACGAGGACGCGGTCGGCTGGCGCGATGGCATTTTTGAAGCCGCGCTCGATGCCAGCCGGCGAATCGATCAGTACAAAGTCGCACTCCGGGCGGAGGTCTTTGATGAGCCGATTCATATCGCTGGCAGAGACTGCATTCTTGTCGCGGGTTTGCGCCGCAGGAATGAGGTGAAGGTTGGGAAGTTTCTTGTCTTTGATCATTGCCTGCTTGAGGCGGCAACGACCTTCAATCACATCCACAATATCGTACACGATACGGTTTTCCAGCCCCAGGATGACATCCAGGTTGCGAAGACCGATGTCGCCGTCCACGCAAACGACCTTCGAACCGTCGGAAGCAAGGGCAACCGCAAGGTTGGCGACGGCGGTGGTCTTTCCCACGCCGCCTTTGCCGGATGTGACTGTGATAACTTGTGCGGGCATGATGTTTGTCCTGTACTCGAATTCTACACTAGCAACTAGGCGGGCGACCAGTTTTCAGCCTGAAGACTGCCAAACTGGTTGATGCGTGCAATTTGCGGTTTCGACTGTGTTTGCGGACTCATCTCGGCGGAAGCCTCATCGGCAATGCGCAATTGCATGGGCGAAAATTCAAGCGCGCATATCACTGCCTTGCGATTGCCCTTTGCGCCTGCATGTACCATGCCGCGCAGACGTCCCCATACGATGATATTGCCTTCGGCGACAATCTCAGCGCCGGGATTGACATCTCCCAAAACGACAACATGACCGGGAAACTCGATTCGCACTCCCGACCTGAGGGTGCGATCCAGAAAAAGAGCCGTTTCCTCGCCGACGCCTTCGACGGCAAATTGACGAGTTTCCTCAGGTCTGGGCTTCGAGATGCGGGTGGCAAGACCGAGCAGTTGGGCGGTCTGCTGAGTGGTGGGCGATTCGCTGATGACCGCCCAGAGGAAGATACCGCGTTCGGAGAGGTGATCGCGCAGAGCCACCAAATCATCCACTTTCAACACCTGGCTGGCAACATCCAGAGCCAGCCGTGCGCCCTGAAAGAACGACGGTTGAGCGTCCACATGAGAGAGCAGGGCGGAAAGCTGTTCGTCCCAGGGAGCATCGTTCAATGAGACGAGCAAACCGTCGCGCAGACCTTTGATTTGAATCAGTGAATTCGTCTCATTCATACTGCTGGATGTTGGCGGGATTATAGCATGAAGCCCGGTCATCACTGACCGGCTCCCTGGGCAATGTCAATGGATTTCAGTTCGAAATACGCCTGCAGCACCCTCGCCACAATCGGCGCGGCAACTGTACCGCCTTCGCCGCCGTTGTAGGCAAAAGCCACCACGATGATTTCCGGGTCGTCGTAAGGGGCATAGGCGAGAGTCCAGGCGTGAGTAGGCCAGGCGCCAAACTGACAGCGATTCGCTTCACGCGCCACATTGTCGCAGTATTCGGCGGTGCCGGTCTTGCCTGCTACAGCAACATCCAGAGGATAGTCACGATTAAATACGCGATACAACGTGCCGAGCGGGTTTTCCGTCACTGCCATACGTGTACCGGTGCGCACTGCTTCGATGGTTTCGGGAGAAACAGTTTTCATTCTGCCAGTCGG
This sequence comes from Chloroflexota bacterium, assembly GCA_039961775.1. Classification (GTDB taxonomy): domain Bacteria; phylum Chloroflexota; class Anaerolineae; order Anaerolineales; family Villigracilaceae; genus Defluviilinea. The sequence continues at coordinate 16,625 of JABRVZ010000082.1, read as the reverse complement.
GTCGCAATAACCGGCTTCGCAGCTCCATTCGCGGATGATGGGGGTCTGGGTAATATCCCACTTCATGTTGGGAACGAACGGAGAAATCTGATAACTTCCTTCCGGCGGCGAGGAATACGTCTCGGCGGGGTTGACCGGGTTCACCCACAACTCGCGGGTCGCGCCTGTTCGATCCGTCACCTGACGCACTTCATAGAGCGAAAACGTCTGCGGGTCGAACCAGACGGGGATGACGCGCCCCTCATTGTCCTGCACCTCGCGGACAATGGTGGGCTGCATCAGTTTTCCGCGAGTGGCAATCGTCGCGCCAGACATGAGAACCTGCAAAGGCGTCCCCAACACATATCCCTGCCCCACACTGGCAATGTACGTGTCGCCGGTTGACCAGTTCTCGCCGGTGTTGATACGCTTCCATTGCGGAGACGGAACCAGACCATCTTCTTCACCTGGCAGTTGAATGCCCGAACGCGCCCCGTACCCCAGCGCGCGGGCATACTCTCCCAGGCGGAAAATTCCCAGTCCTTCGGGAATCTCATCTTCGAACCCGCCGCCTAATTTGTAGAAACATACGTTACTGGAATACGCAATACAGCGGTAAAAATCCAGCGCGCCAAAGCCGGCTTCATTGATAACTCCGTTGCGTTCATAAATCCAGTCCACGAAGGGGCGCACGTTGACGCCCTCGATGCAGGGGTCGTTCGGAGAGAAGCGCTCGCACAAGGTCAGTTTGCCGGGCGTTTGTACGATTTGCCCCAGTTTGATGACGCCTTCATTGAAAGCGCCGGTGGCAGTCGTCAGTTTATAGACCGAACCGGGCGCCAGTTCAGCGGAAATGGCATTGTTCACCAGCGGGCGGCGCGGGTCTTGACTCAATTGCTCGTAATAATATCCGGGGATGAAGCGCGCCATGCGGTTATTCTCGTAAGTGGGATAAGTGACCATGGCAAGGATTTCGCCGGTCTTCGGGTTCATCGCAATGACTACACCGCTCGAGATACGAATGTAGCCGTAGTAACGGTTGTTCCAATAATCAATTTCATCCAGCAAGGCGCTTTCGGCGGCTTTCTGCAAACGGGTGTCAATGGTCAACACCACATTATTGCCGGGCACAGGCGGAATGGGCGGTTCGAGGTTGCGCAAAATCGCGCCTGCCACATCACGCTGTACCACCCGCAAGCCGTTTTTGCCGATAAGAATGTCATCCAAAGACGCTTCAACGCCGGCATAGCCGATCTTATCGCGATTGACGACAAAGCCGCGCTGTTCGTAACTCTGCTGCAACGCCGCAGGGATGGGACCTAAAAACCCCACCACGTTCGCCGTGAGAGAGCCAGTCGGGTAATCACGTACCGGCTCGATCTCAATGGATACGCCCGGCCAGTTGACAGCGCGCTCGCCAATGATTCGGGCAAGTTCTTCGCTGATGTTACAGGCAATTTTTACAGGCGTGTAAGGCGCCAGCGAAGCGCCCAGCGCAACCATATCGGCAATGCTGGGACCCGGCACACAAGCGGAGAACAACTTGGCAAAGTTCAAAGTCTCCTCGGTGACCGGCCCGCCTGCCGGCACACCGGTGAGCGCAGAAAGTTCACGGTAGATGCGCTGAACATCGGCGTCATCATCCGGCAAACTGGCGGGAGTAATGACAACATTGTACGATGCAATATTGCGCGCCAGCACATACCCGTTGCGATCATAAATAATGCCGCGCAAGGCAGGATCGCTGATGGTCAGGGTGTAATTCTCCACCGCTTGAGCCTTCCAGGTCTCAGCGGTGAGAATCTGCAAATTGACCAGGCGGAAGACCATGACAACGCTAAAAGCCGCAATCACGCCATAGACAATCCACACGCGCCATCGCGGGACCTGATACCTGTTCGTCGTACCCGAACTCATTCTACCTCCAGGGATGGATACACCCAGCGCGCCAGGTCACGCATCACTGCGTACACTGGAATCGCCAGCAGTAAGTTCAAGAGGACGCCCGGCAACACCAGCAAGCCGAAGGCATCCTGCAGAGGGATCGCCACCCCCAACACGCGTAACACAGCCAGGGACAATACGCTCATCAAAATTGTCCCCAAAAAAGTTACGCTGAACATCGCCAGCAAAGGCGCCTGCCAGACACGCATGCGCAAGGCTTTTGCCATTGCCACAACCAGCGCATACCCAAGCACATACATCGCCCAGGGAGCGCCAGAGATAAACCCTACCAGAAAACCGGTGGCAATTGCCCAATGCCACGCGGAGTCGACATTATCCTGCAGCGCCCACGCTGCCAGCATGACCATCGGCAGGTCGCCAAAACCGGAGAGCAAGGTGAGGCGGCTGACAACCGCCGACTGCAGAATCACTGCCATAACAATCACAGGGAACGCCGCGAGAGTCCGCATATCGAATTATGGAATGAGAGGGGAAATATCCACCGGCTTGAAATTGACGATAACCAGCACAATTTGCAAGCGGTTGAAATCCACCACAGGTTGAACAGTCGCCTGCTGAAACAGGTCGAAGTCGCGCGAACGGACATTGACCACCTGCCCAACGATTAAATCAGGCGGATAACCGCCTCCCAAGCCGGAGGTCAGAACGAGATCGCCAGTTTCCAGGTTGGCGTCCTGCGGGATCATTTGCAAAATCACATCGCCGGTCACCGAGCCGACGAGAGTCCCCTCTTCTTCGGCGTTCTGGAGGCGCACGTTGACCGTCGAGGCAGGGTCGGTAATCAGTTGGACGCGAGCCGCATCGGCAATGACGGCGTCCACCCGTCCGACGAGTCCCTGGCTTGTGACCACCGGCATGCCACGCAAAATTCCGTCATTCGAGCCGCGGTTGATGATGACGTAGTGCAGGAAAGGACTGGGGTCGCGCCCGATGACGGCGGCGGCTTTGTAGGTGTTTTCGGGGCGCGCGCGTGAAAAATCCACCAGCGCAGCGAGGATTTGAGTCTCACCCACTTGCTGTTGTAATTGAATGACCTGCGCTTGCAGTCTGGCGACTTCCGTTTGCAATTCTGCGTTTTGCTGGCGCAGAGAGGTGATGTCGCGGGGCGCAGTGAAAAAATCCTGCAGGGCGGTAAAGCGCGAAGAAAACCAGAACTGTAGGTTGACCAGCGAATCGGTAAATATATTCGAGGCGCTGCTGAAGTACCCGCCCAATGCAAGCGCCATCACACCCCCCACGACCAGAAAAATGATCGTCGTCTGAATCGTGCGTGAAAGTTGATTCCTCATTCTCTAATGTTAGCGTGCCAATTCCAGTGAACAGCCGCCTGCGCGGCTTTCACAATCATGCGCTGTGGCGCGTGCTGCCGCGCTCCAAACCAACCAGATAGCGGCTCAAACCGTCAAAATCTTCGAAGACCATAGCAGCGCCGCGGGCGACACAAGTCAGCGGATCTTCCGCCACCCACACGCGCAGTTTCAACTCATCGGTGAGACGTTCTGCCAGCCCTTGCAGCAAGCCGCCGCCGCCCGCCAGACAGATGCCCACATCCATCAAATCCGCCACAATCTCTGGCGGAACTTCATCCAGCGCATCGCGGATCGTATCCACAATGACCTGCACCGACCCCGACAGCGCTTCGCGGATTTCAATCGAAGAGACCTCAATGCTTTCCGGCAAACCGGTCACCAGGTTGCGCCCGCGCACTTCCATCGTTTTTTCGGGATGCAGCGGATAGGCGCTGCCGATCTGCCACTTGACCTGTTCGGCAATCCCTTCGCCAATCAACAGGTTGTACTTGTTGCGCAGATATTGGACGATGTCCTGATCCATTTCATCGCCCGCCACACGCAGGGAACGCGAGGCGACCACGCCGCTCGAGGACAACACTGCAACTTCCGTCGTTCCGCCGCCGATGTCCACCACCATGCTCCCGCGCACATCGCGGATGGGAAGGCCGGCGCCTAGCGCCGCGGCAATCGGCTCTTCGATCATGTACGCCGCCCGCGCCCCCGCCGCCATGACCGCGTCATAGACCGCTCGCTTTTCGACCTCGGTCACGCCGGTGGGAATTCCCACCACCACCCGCGGACGAGGCAGCGGCACCACGCTCTGCTCGTGCACCCGCCCGATGAAATACTCCAGCATGATTTGAGTGACATCGAACTCAGAAATCACGCCGTCGCGCAGCGGGCGCACCACGGCAACATTGGCGGGCGTCCGTCCCATCATCTCTTTCGCCTCCAAGCCAATGGCGAGAGGCTGGCGCAGACGCTTGTCAATCGTCACCCACGAAGGTTCGTTAATGACGATACCCTTGCCGCGCACGTTGACCAATGTGTTCGCGGTCCCCAGGTCTATCGCAATGTCCAGTGAAAACAAGCCCAACAGCCAGTTAATCGGGTTGAACGCCAAAGCAGGCTCCTCGATGAAAATTCAAGCACAAAATTGCTCGAATATTATACCTAACAATTCGTATCCCCGGATTACGGAAAGGGTTAAAGATATGCGAGAACGCACCCATTTTTTCATCTCACATTAAGGAGGAAGTATGTCAAAAATCGCCGTTGTGACCGACAGCACCGCCTACATCCCTGCCGACCTTGTGCAAAAGCATAACATCACAGTGGCGCCTCAGGTGCTTATTTGGGACGACAAAACCTACCGCGACGGGGTGGACATCCAATCGGAAGAATTCTTCAACCGCCTGAAAAACTCCAAAACCATGGCAACCACCTCCCAGGTCTCTGTGGCAGATATGCAGACCATCTTTCAGGGCTTGGTGGACAAAGGATACGATGTCTTCGGCATCTTCATCTCATCCAAACTTTCGGGCACCATCCAATCTGCCACCCAGGCGCGGGAACTGATGGGCGCGGCGGGCGAGAAAGTCACCGTCTTCGACAGCGCCTCCACCGCCATGGCGATGGGGTTCCAGGTCCTTGCTGTGGCGCGCGCCGCCGAAAGCGGAGCAAGCATCAAAGACTGCATGGCGCTGGCAGAAAAAGCCCGCCAAAGCACAGGCGTCTTCTTTGCCGTGGATACCCTGGAATTTCTCCATCGCGGCGGGCGCATTGGCGGCGCCCAGCGCTTCCTCGGCACCCTGCTCAACATGAAACCCATCCTCGCCGTCCTCGACGGAAAGGTGGAGGGACTGGAACGCATCCGCACCAAGACCAAGGCGCATGAACGCGTCATCGAGCTGGTCGTCGAACACACAAAGGGGAAAACGCCCGTCCGCCTCGCCACCCTGCACGCCAACGCCGCCGAAGAAGCCAAAGCCCTGCTTGCCAAAGCCGAAAAGGAACTCAACCCAGCCGAAAGCATCTTCGCCGAGGTCAGCCCGGTCGTCGCCAACCATGCCGGTCCCGGCACAGTCGGGCTTGCCTACATGGCAGGCATGTAGCCCCCCGCCCCTCTCCCCGCAGGAGAGGGGCTTTTCATTACGGGTATAATTCGAGCATGAAACATCCACATCCGCTGGTTATCGGTATCGCAGGCGGATCAGGCTCCGGCAAAACGACTGTCGCCCAGGAAATCCTCCAGCGAGTCGGTCCGGACCGAATCGCCTTTCTCCAACACGACTCATATTACAAAGACCTGAGCGGACTGCCTCCCGCTCAACGGGCGGAAGTCAACTTCGACCACCCCAACTCCCTCGAAACCGAACTGCTGATCCAACACATCGCCTCCCTCCGCGACGGGAAGCCTGTTGAGGTCCCGATCTACGACTTCTCCACCCACAGCCGCACCAACCGCACCTACACCGTCCAGCCGCGCGCCGTCATCCTCGTGGAGGGCATCCTCATCTTCACTGAACCCGCCCTGCGCGAAATGTTCGACGTCAAAATCTTTGTGGACACTGACTCCGACATCCGCTTCATCCGCCGCCTCGAACGGGACCTGACCGAGCGCGGACGCACCACCGAATCGGTCATCAAACAATATCAGGCAACCGTCCGCCCGATGCACCTCGAGTTTGTCGAACCCTCCAAGCGTTACGCCGACGTAATCATCCCCGAAGGCGGACATAACACCGCCGCGCTGGACATGGTCGTCGCCCGCATCGAAGCGCTATTGAAATAACCTGCCCGCCCATTTCCCACTTTCTAAAAGGAGATTCCAATGCCCAAACAATGGAGCAAACCGCCCGCAATGCAAATTGACCCGAAGAAAAAATACAAGGCTCGCATGGAGACCGATAAAGGCACGATGGTCATCGAACTCTTTGCCGACAAAACGCCCAAAACCGTCAACAACTTCGTCTTCCTCTCGCGCGAAGGCTTCTACGATGGTGTCATCTTCCACCGCGTCATCGCCAACTTCATGGCGCAGGGCGGCGACCCAACCGGCACCGGCATGGGCGGACCCGGCTACCGCTTCGAGGACGAATTTCATCCCAGCCTGCGCCACGACAAACAAGGCGTTCTCTCCATGGCGAACGCCGGACCGGGAACCAACGGCTCGCAATTCTTCATCACCCACGTCCCCACCCCCTGGCTGGACGGCAAGCACAGCGTTTTCGGGCAGGTGGTGGAGGGACTCGATGTGCTCATGTCCATTCCGCCGCGCGACCCCAACAACCGTAATGCCCCTGCAGTAAAGATTACCCGTGTCACCATCGAAGAAAGCGAATAAAGTCTCGAAGAAACCTGCCGGCACGCAGAAACGTGGAGGTTCTGCGCGCTCTTCGCGCGTCTCGAAGAAGACTCAGGCAAAGGCGGAGAAAACTGCACAAGAGCAGAAAACAACTGCCGGGGCGAAGAGAAGCGTCCGCAAAACGGCGGCTCAGCCCGCTCCAGCCATCGTCCCGGTGGAAGCGGCGGCGCTCCCCACCTCGATCCAGCCGGAAAAAAAACAGACATCCCTCCAAGCCAATTTACTGCGCGCCCTCGCCTTGCTGGCGGTCATCGGCATTACCGCTTACATTTACAGCATCCGCAGCCGTGTGGAGGAGTTCGAGCAGTTTGGCTATGCGGGCGTCTTTCTCATCGCCCTGATGGCAAACGCGACTGTGCTTTTGCCTGCGCCGGGCGTCGCCATAATTTACGCGATGGGAGCGGTGTTTAACCCGCTGTGGGTTGGGCTTGCGGCAGGGACGGGCGGCGCGGTCGGCGAACTTTCGGGCTACCTGGCTGGTTTCAGCGGGCAAGCCATCGTCGAAAAGACGCACATTTACGAGCGTTTCCATCCGTGGGTGGAAAAATACGGCGGTTGGGCTGTGTTCGTCCTTTCCGCCATCCCCAATCCCTTCTTCGACGTGGCAGGCATTGCGGCTGGCATGGTCAAAATGCCGGTGCAGACCTTTCTGGTGTTCACGTGGGCAGGACAAATCATCAAAATGCTTTTCTTTGCCATGGCGGGTTACTACTCGCTGGAATGGCTGACCAGTTTTATGCGATAAGAACGTATCTTGAAAATCGTGAAATTGGACGCAGCAGGCGTTCTCTACCATCACCGATGCGCTAGAGAGCGCATTCTACGCCAGGCATTCTGCGGCAAGCATTCTACGCCAAGTGTGCGACGAGCATGTAAGGAGACTATTGCATCAAGGAGAATACAACATGTCGGAATATCAAAAAATTGACGCGTATCTCGAAGCCAACCTTGAAAAAAGCCTTGCCGAACTCGGCAGGCTGGTGGCGCAGCCCAGCATCAGCGCGCAGGGCGTCGGCTTGAAGGAGTGCGCCGCTCTCGTTGCAGAGATGCTCCGCGCGCGGGGCTTCACTGCTGAAATCGCCGCGACCGAAGGCGCGCCCGTCGTCCTTGCCGAACGCAAGGGCAAAAGCGACAAAACCCTGCTCTTCTACAATCACTACGACGTCCAGCCGCCCGAACCGCTCGAACTGTGGGAAACGCCGCCTTTCGAGCCTGTCATCCGTAACGGTAAGATGTATGGGCGCGGCATCAGCGACGACAAAGGGCACATCGTCTCGCGCCTGCACGCCATTGACGCCATCCTCGCTACCGACGGCGACCTGCCCTGCAACGTCAAATTCATCATCGAGGGCGAGGAGGAAACCTCCAGCGTGCACCTGCACGACTTCATCCGCGCCAACAAGGAAAAACTCAAAGCCGACGCCTGCATCTGGGAATTTGGCGGCGTGGATCACCGCGACGTGCCCATGCAATACCTGGGACTGCGCGGCATCTGCTATGTGGAACTCTCGGTGGAAGCGCTCGGCATTGACGTTCACTCGGGGCTGGGCGGTTCCATCTTCCCGAATGCGGCGTGGCGTCTCGTTTGGGCATTGTCCACGCTGAAGGGCCCCGATGAACGCATCCGCATCCCCGGCTTCTACGACAACATCGTCCCGCCCAGCGAACGCGACCGCGAACTGATGGAAGCCCTGCCCGACGTGGCGGACGAATACAAAACCCGTTACGGCGTCAAACAATTCATCAAAGGGCTGACCGGCGGCACCGACCTCAAAATGGAAGAGGTCTTCACCCCCACCTGCACCATCTGCGGATTGACCAGCGGCTACCAGGGACCGGGCTCCAAGACCGTCCAGCCTGCTTTCGCCTCCGCCAAAGTGGATTTCCGCCTCGTACCCGACCAAAAGCCTGAAGACATCCTCCAAAAACTGCGCGCCTATCTCGATGCGCACGGCTTCGAGGATGTGCAGATCAAATTCCTGGGCGGAGAACCAGCCGCTCGGACCGATCCAGACCACCCCTTCGTCCGAACCGTGGTGCAGGCGGCGGAGGAAGTGTACGAACAGCCGATGCAGTTGGTTCCCATGGTGGGCGGCTCGGGTCCCAATTATCCGTTCGTGCATGACCTGGGACTGCCGGTGGCAACCGCAGGCTTGGGCTACCCCGACACCCGCGCCCACGCGCCGAACGAAAACATCCGCATTGACCTTTACCTCAAGCATGCCCGGCACATGGCGCGCGTCATCAAAGAGTTTGCAAAGTGACCTAAATCACTCCAATTTCGTGACGCCCGCTTTATCCACCCGTTGTATAATCGTCAGTAGCGAACTCCACCATTAATCACATCAGGAGGTAACCATGTTCGTCGGTGATAGAATGTCCCGTCCCGTTATTTCGGTCTCGCCAGAGACACCCATTAGCGACGCTCTGGTGATGTTCAAGAAGGAACACATCCGCCGCGCGCCCGTGATGAAGGACGGCAAACTGGTCGGCATTGTCTCGGAAAAGGATTTGTTGAACGCCTCCCCGTCTTCCGCCACCACGCTGAGCGTATGGGAGATGAACTACCTGATCAGCAAGGTCAAGGTCAAGAATGTCATGACCAAGAAGGTCGTCACGGTCAACCGCGATACGCCCATCGAGGAAGCCGCCCGCATCATGGCAGATAAGAAAATCGGCGGCTTGCCGGTGGTGGACGGCGAGAGAGTGATCGGCATGATCACCGAAACCGACCTGTTCAAGGTCTTTTTGGAGCTGATGGGCGCCCGCGACAAAGGCGTCCGCGTGACGGCAACCATTGAAGACAAACCCGGCGAACTCGCCAAGGTTACCAGGGCAATTGCCAATGCAGGCGGCAACTTTGTCTCGTTCGGATTTTTTGCCGGAGAAGATGCCAGCACCAAAATCCTGACTTTCAAAGTGGAAGGCGTCAAGCCCAACGATGTCAAAGCCGCGCTGAAGGATGTCGTCAAAAAATTCTGGGATATCCGGCAGAGTTAGCCCTCCGCACATGAAAACAAGAACCGCCTCAACGGCGGTTCTTGTGGTTTAACGTTCTGCCTGCTTTCAATTCGTCCACCTCGGTCTTCGTCAAATACCGCCACTGACGCGGTTTAAGGCTCCCCAGGCGCAAGGTCCCGATGCGGGTGCGCACAATGCGGACTACCGGCAGCCCCAACTGCTTACACGTCTCACGGATCTGCCGCTTGCGCCCCTCCTGCATGATCACCCGCACCCACGCGCCCTTCCCCTGGGTTGTCTCCAGGCGGACATCCACCGGCGCCGTTTTGTACCCATCTTCGAGAACAACGCCTCTTGACCAGGTTTCCAGTTGTTCCTGATCCGGGCGCTTTGCCAGCAAAACGCGGTATTCCTTCTCGTGCCCGTAACGCGGGTGCGTGAGGCGGTTGGTCAGGTCGCCGTCGTTGGTCATCAACACCAGACCTTCGCTTTCGTAATCGAGCCTGCCCACCGGGTGAATATGCTCCGGCACATCCACCAGGTCGCGCACGGTTCGACGCCCGTCGCCGGGCTCGGCATCCACCGTGGAGAGGACATTGCGCGGCTTGTGCAGGGCAATATAGATCAGCGTCTCCGCCGCGGCAATGGGCTTGCCATCCACGGTAATCGAATCGGTTTTCGGGTCGGCTTTTTGACCGAGTTGGGCAACCTTCCCATTGACGCGCACGCGCCCGGCGGTAATAAACTCCTCACAGGCGCGGCGCGATCCGTACCCCGCCTGCGCAAGTATCTTTTGCAAACGTTCGGCAGTCATTCAAAACTTTCCTTTTCCAAATTTAAAATGGTACGCTATTTTACGCCAATTTGAAAAAGCGGACACCCCGTTACTGTTCGGACATCGGATGTTCCACCAACTTTTTATACTCATCCACAATTTGCACGGCAATCTTCTCCCAGGCATAGTCCCGCGCGTACTCCGCCGCCTGGGCGCTCATCTGCTCATGCAGTTCCTTGTCGTTCAAGAGCCATGAAATTTTCTCGCACAATTTGTCGGGCTCTTCGGCAGGGATGGTGAAACCTGTCTTGCCGTCACGCACCAGATATGCCAGCCCGCCCACTTCAGAGGCAATTACGGGCGTGCCGCACGCCATCGCCTCCAGCGCCACCATGCCGAACGACTCGTAATGCGAGGGCATCACCAGTACCTCCGCCGCCGAATAGTAATACGGCAGTTTGTCCTGATCGCGCTTCCCCAGAAAAACAACCGTCTGCCCGAGAGCCAGTTCGTCGCACAAAGCCTGAAGGCGCTTCATTTCCGCCGTCATCTTCTCGCGGCTGGCAGAAGGATCGCCGCCGATGATCGCCAGATGCACAGGGCGGCTTCTGTCCTTCAAGGTCAGACAGCACATGGCATGGATGAGGGTGTCCACCCCTTTGAGCGGTTCGATGCGCCCCACGAAAAGCACCATGCGGTCTTCGGGTTTGAGCCCCACATACATCTTCGCCTCATCGGAGGGAATCGGGTAGAAGTGACCCAGGTCCACGCCTGGAGGGATGACAACCATTTTGGATGCGTCTGCCTTATAGAGAAATCGCAACTGAGTCAGTTCCGCCAGGGTGGCGACGACAATGCGGTTCGCGCGACGGAGGACCTGTCTCTCCCCTTCGAGCCGATACTCGCCTTCGCGTTCTTCTTCGCTGCGCGCGATGCGGTTCTTCATCTCACCCAGAGTGTGGAACATGTGAATGATGGGCGTCCCGCCCCAAAGGTCAGAGAGAGAGGCGGCGGCGATGCCGCTCATCCAGTAGTGGCTGTGGATGATGTCGTACCGGATGCCTTTTTCTTTGGCAAAAGCATCCACGCCTTCCACAAATTGAGGGATGAAGCCCGCCAGTTCTTGTTTCGGGAGCGGGGTTTCGGGTCCCGCAGGCACGTGGACGACACGGTTGCCGTAGCCGAGGTCGTGCAGGACGTGCGGCACATGCTCATCCTGTGAGCGCGTGAACACGTCCACATGGATGCCCATTTTGCCGAGTTGACGCGTCAATTCGCGGACATAGACGTTCATACCGCCTGTGTCCTTGCCGCCGAGCGTCGCCAGCGGGCAGGTGTGGTAGGAGAGCATGGCAATTCGCAGCATAAGGTTCACCGTGGTTCAGACGACATGAGCGGCTTGAAACTTGCGTGAAATATTTTAATCCTGTATAATCCCCGCCGCTGTGACCTCAATAAGCCACCGTAGCACAGCTGGCAGTGCAGACGATTCGTAATTCCAGGAATTCTAGCTGTAGTCTAAATATGGGGTAAATACTGGCAAACCACCCTTCAAAATCCACATTTACTAGGTATTCTAGGTAAAAAATGAATACCATAACCAGAGTAAACCAACAGATTCTAGCGGACGATTATGTATTGATGTGGGTGGAGGCTTTTCTAAAGGAACGGAAATCTCAAAATCTAGCAAAAGGTACAATCAAATACTACAGGATAAATCTAAAGGGGTTTACGGATTATCTTGGTACTCAGGAAATAAAGTATATCTCTCAAATTACTCCCAATACAATTAGGGAGTATCTACTATTCTTGGAGGAAAAAGGACATAATCCTGGGGGAGTACATGGTTACTACAGGGCTATAAAAGCTTTTCTAAAGTGGTTTTGGGATGAGCTAGAACCAGACTATCCCAATCCAATAAATAAGGTAAAAGCCCCAAAAGTACCACAGGAAAGCATAGAGGGAGTTAGCAGAAATGATTTTGAGTGCCTTCTTTCACAGTGTAGTAATGACTTTCTAGGAGAGAGGGATAAGGCTATTCTGTATGTACTCTATGATACTGGGATAAGGGCAGATGAATTATGTAAAATCAGGCTAGAGGATATAAACTTGACAGATTCATCCATACTCATTTCACAGGGTAAGGGAAGAAAGCCAAGATTTGTTTTCTTCGGTAAGACTACTAGAAGACAGATTAGAAAATACCTAAAGATTAGGGGATTGGAAGATAATTATCTATTTATAAACAGAAGCAGGGAAAAGCTGGTTTATGGTACTCTAAGGCAGATAGTAAGAAGGTTGGGAGAGAAAGCAGGATTACAGGGAATAGGGTTACATGATTTCAGGAGGGCTTTCTGCCTAAACTGTCTGAATAATGGAGTACCAGAGATAACAATAGCTAGATTGATGGGACATACCACGACTCAATTAATAGGGAGATATGCCAAGCAAACCACCCTTGACCTACAAAATAGCTACAGAAGTGTGGTAGATGAGTAATGAAAACCTCTTTTGGTGTGATATTCAGTCTTATGCCCCTATTTGACAAAAAACACCGATGAATTTCAATTTTTTTCATCTACCCATACCCCCCTACCCTTTTTTGATTCTCGTGCATCCTGGGGCTTCCTGGTGTCAAATAAGGGCATTCTAAAAAAAAGACCCCTCAATTATGGGGGGTCTTCTTCTAGGGCAGACTGGAGGAATATCTACCCTATAACTACTGTTTTAGTGACTAATAATCTTCTGGTTTTCAGCCAGTAGATTCTCTCTTGAAGGGGAGTAAACAAGCCAACTATTTCTCAGTAGTCTCCTGGTTTTCAGAGATAAACCGATTCCAGCTAATTCTCTCCCCACCAGATGTAATATCAGTTCTATCAATAAATAAGCCTTTGATTCTGGCAATTAGTTCAAGAGCTTTTAGTTGTGTGTGCTTATTTGAGCTGTCTCTAGCTCTTTCTGCAATTCTTGTCACCACCTCATCCACTCCCATCACTTTGTCACTTAGAAGCAAGGCTAAATATTCTCTGATTTTGGGGTTATTGTGATATCTGGTGACATTTGACAGGGCTGAAGCTCTGCTTGTTTCTGGGTGTACTGCTAGATATGCTTCTGTTTTATTCCAGGTTTCAAGATACTTTTTGCAATAGAGTTCTACTTCTTCATCTGAAAGGTAACTTTCTCTGGTTTCTTTTTCAATAATGTCCATATTTACCTCTACTTTACAAAGGACAGAATACCCACTAATACTGTACCTATTGCAATAATGATGTCATTTGTGTTTCCTCTGGTTCTTAGCTTTTCTACTTCCTGTTTGAGTGTTTCTATAGTACCTTTATTGTGGGATTGCTCCAGCTCCACTTCCCTAATTCTGGAATCGTGGGCTAACATCATTCCCTTAATCTCACTCAGTTCCTTACCCAAGCTATCTAGTTTTGTGTCAAGCCTAACTAGAAGGTCTCTGTCGTTTTGGTTCATTTTTTCCATACCTCACCCTCTGTTAACTTCCAATTGCTAACCAAGCTACGGGTAAAGTAACTCCGGTCGCGGAAGTAGTGCTTAGAAGAAAGATAGTTGCCTGTGTGGGAGAAATAGAACTAACAGATGCTTTAACGATATTTGTTCCTGCAAATTCACAAGAAACCAGAACCAGAGGATTATATGTAAAGGCTTCTGGAAATGTAATAACAGAACTGCCATAATACCAGCTACCAGCTGGAGTGTTCACATTTGGTACATTGATGACTCCAGCTTGCATCTTAACGGATGTAGGTGTGTAGTTTGTAGTACCATAAGTATCCCAATTTGTTGAAGAACCTCCCTGTCTCTTTACCAACCCAGACAAATCAATTCTTTCTTTCAGGTACAGAAGGTTATCTCTTATATGTGTATTCAAATCACTTTCATCAACTAATTCATCAAACTCCCATGTTTTAGGGGTAGTCCAATTTGTCATAATATCTCCTTTAGAAGGAAACAATCGTAGTTGTTCCTAATTCTGAATAATTTACTCTCCCCAAAATCCAATAAACCTTATCAGCCAGATAAGCATCTGTTAATCCCCATTTGAATTCTATCTTTCCACCTTGATAAATTCTGAAGTTTACAGAATGGATAAAATACTTTCCATTAATGTTATGTTCATTATGCTGAATTTGTATCAAATCCCCTACATCAAGGTTTAGGAAAGCATTCATCATATCTGGGCTAATGTTTGCTATTAGTTTTATCTCTCTGGGAATAATTTGATTTTCTTTATTCTGACTTAGGACAAGTTTACCAATTGCTTTAGAGATGTTAATATTGCTCTGGTAATGGTTGTTATAGGTAAATGGAGCAATTCCATAATTACTAATTGATGGGGTGTCTTCAAAAAATAGCTCAATAGGATTATCTGTATAGACTCCATAACCTCTTAGGTCAAGTTTTGTAATAAAACCTGTGGTATCACCTGTATTAGTCAGGGAACGGATTATAGCCCCAGAAGTTCCAAATTCAACTGTAAAACTAAGATTACTGGTTAGGTCTGTACCCGTACCATTACGGTTTGACCACATTTTATAATCTGTATTGATTACTGGTGTTTGTAGGTTAGTTCCATTAATTCTTAGCCCACCACCTGTAGGGTCTTTGTAGGTAACCATCATGTCCGGTAGAGTTTGACCTGCACCTATTTCTATTGGTTCATCAAGAGAGAATAGAACTTGAAGGGTATCATCAACTCTTACAGGATTATTTCTTACTGTAAGTTCATTGATTAGATTTTCCCCAAAATCAGTTTCCATCTCATACATATTATTAAATACCAGGCTTGTAGAAACATTCTTTGCTATTCTTGATTGTCTTTTTTCAACCCTTAGAGTCTCACCATGAATCTTATCTTTTTTCAGATAGATAAAGGCAAATTCACTTAATGCAAGTTTTGAAAGTTCTGAATAAACAGTGGATTTTGTATCAGCCGTAGTAAAAACAGCCTTTAGAATATCTTCCCCATCATCTATATCCGTGTTGTCTGGTGGGGTTGGTGTCAGGTTTAGTAAAGTTATTACAGCATCGGCAGTATTAACATTGGATTCAATTTGCTGTAGGAATATCTTTGTGTTTATTGCTTCATCAAACCAGTCAACTACATGAACTGGAACAATAGTTATTTCATTTACTTTATATGAGAGACCAATTCTTTTCACCCTTCCCTTGAATCTAACATAAGACTCCCCGCCAAATGTTAGTACAAGTCTTACTTTGACTCCAATCTTCCAACCATTTAGGGTATTTACTGTGTTTGGTGTAAAAATTCCACTGTTGTTATTGAGTTTAATTGTCATCCCCCCTACATAACCAATTCTATCTGTTGGGGAGTTGTTTAATATTCCCCAGTCAGCATTAATATCTTCTACAACGTATTGAGAAATATCAACCCACCCCCCATTCAGGTACAATTGAACTGAAACACTATCAAGATAGGTAGGAGTTGTAGTCATAATTACACCCCCTGAGCTTGTAGAAGTACACTTGATAAGACTCTAATCAATTTATCTTCATCAAATTTAGCAATTACTTCTTTGGGTGAATTGTCCAGTTTATCTATTCTGCCATTTACAGCAGGTGTAAATACTTCTGGTTTATAAAACTCTGCCACTCTATAAGCCTGTCCAGCAATTACAGCACCACCAGAAGCACGTCCATTCAGTGTGTATTGTCCTGTAGCAGGATTATATGTATAGTTACCCGCTGGGATACCTGGAACATTTGGTGTACTTGCTGGAACTGCCATACTGAATTTTGGTATTTCAACCAATTTGAAGTTAGTTTTTATTAATCCAAGCCCGGCTAAATAAGCCAGCACATTATTTACCCATCTTTCAATATCGTATGCAATTTGATTTAGGGTGGTTTTTATGATTTTTTGAGCTGTTGCTTCTGTATGACCAAATAAGCCAAAGAAAAGATTGTTAGCCAAAGATGCAAGGCTATTGCCCAATGCCCACCAGTCAATGTTTTTGATTGTATCAACAAAAATATCAGCAATTAATTTACCAACACTTGACCAGTCATGCCCTGCAATTGAGAAGTTTAGTTTTTCATTTACTTTAGCCCAATCTATCTTATCCCAGTCAAATTGTATCTTTGAAATGATTTCATCAAAGCTCAATCCCCCAAAACTTGCAAAGTAATCAATAACATCCTTTAGTACTACTTTGTCAGTTGCGCATCGGCAGTGCTGATTGAAGCATGAGCCAATCCAGGATGGCACGTTCACGCAGCCACTCAACGACCTGGCGATGGA
>JABRVZ010000081.1:0-3127 GCA_039961775.1 Chloroflexota bacterium | reverse complement strand
GTTTCCGTCGCTCTTCGTCTTTCAGATGGACCTCGTGTTTTTCGTTTGCTATTCGTCCATCTTATCTTTACCCTACAACTTAATCAAGTTGAGGTACTAGGCTATAAAGAAGAAGAAATCGGCTCGACGATTGAGGAATGGTTTCAACGCATCCACCCCGACGACCAGGCAAATGTGCAGGCGGAACTTGTTGCTCACATGAGAGGCGCAGCGCCTCAATTTCAATGCGAGTACCGCATTCAACATGCCAACGGGTCGTACCTGTGGGTGCTCACCCGCGGACTGGCGGTGCGGGACGCTGCTGGTACGGCGTACCGCATGGCTGGGTCGCAGTCTGACATCACCGCCCGCAAACTGGCGGAAGAGCGGCTGGCGCACGACGCCGTCCACGATGCGCTGACCGGCCTGCCCAACCGCCTGCTCTTCCTCGACCGTCTGCAGAACCGCATTGAACGCACAAAACGCAGCCCCAACGATTTATTTGCAGTCATGTTCATTGACCTTGACCGTTTCAAGGTGGTCAATGACAGTTTAGGACACGCCGTCGGAGATGAATTACTCGTCACTGTGGCAAACCGCCTCAAGAGTTGCATCCGCCCGGAAGATACCGTCTCACGCCTGGGCGGCGACGAATTTGCCATCTTGCTCGATACCGTAAGCGACGTTGGCGATGCCCGCCGCGTGGCAGACCGCATCAAAGGGCGGCTGATGACCACCACCCTCCTGGGGACAGTGGAACGCTCCACTACTGCCAGCGTGGGGATTGTCCTCTTCAACCCGCATTACACCTCCGCCGGCGAACTTCTGCGCGACGCCGACGCCGCCATGTACCAGGCGAAGGCGTTCGGCGGCAACCAGCATCAGGTCTTCGACGCCTCCATGCACATCAACGCCGTGGACTTGATTCGCCTGGAAGGCGAACTCAAACGCGCTGTGGAGCGCAGCGAATGGGTGATGCACTACCAGCCGGTCATCTCCCTGGGAACGGGCAAGTTGATTGGAGTTGAGGCGCTCATTCGCTGGAATCACCCGCAGCGGGGACTGCTCCTCCCAAGAGACTTTATTCAGGTGGCGGAGGATACGGCTCTCATCCTCCCAATGAGTGATTACATCCTGCGCACCGCCTGCCAGCAAGCCAAAGCCTGGCGCGAAGCGGGGCGTCCTTACCTGTGGGTGTCTGTCAACATCTCTCCGCGTCAATTTCAAGAGAAAGGTCTGGTCGAAAAAATTGCCCAGATCCTCGCCGAGACAGGTTTGCCCGCAGAAGGCTTGCGCCTCGAAATCACCGAGAGCCTTGCCATGCGGGATGCCAACCGCACCATGAAAATCATCTCCGAACTGAAAGCGCTGGGCGTGGAATCGTCGCTGGATGATTTCGGCACCGGCTACTCCTCCCTCAGTTACCTCAAAAAATTTCCCTTCCGCTCGCTCAAAATTGACCGTTCCTTCGTCAGCGACATTCATCCCGGTCAGAATACCCGCTCGCTGATTACAGCCATCCTTGCCATGGCGCGCTCCCTGCGCCTTGAAGTCATTGCCGAAGGTGTGGAAACAGACGCCCAACTCGCCTTCCTGCGCGCCCAAGCCTGCGACAGCGTCCAGGGCTTCCTGCTCAGCCGCCCCATGCCGGCGGATGAAATCACCCGCCTGCTCGGCTGAAGCGCAACCAGAGGGGGAAGTGCGGCTGAAAGGGTGGGGTAAAATTTGCCCATGTCCCAGCGGTGCATCTTTTCCAAACGACGGTCCCCACGTTTTCGCCTGCCCATCGGATGGATCCTCGTGCTGACCGCCCTCGGATTGTGTCTGCTCGTCCCCTCCGCCAACATCACCCTGGGAGACTTCAGCGCCTCTGCCCCCGACCTGCCGACTGCCCTGCCCACCTTCACCCCTCTCCCGCTCCCCACCCGCCCGCACATCGGGCGCATCATCTTCACCTGCACGCGCGGCGACTTCAACCAGTTGTGCATGGTCAACGCCGACGGCACCGGCTACCGCCAGATTACCAACGTACAGGCGCACAACTATTACCCGGTTTATTCCCCGCTGGGAGGCGCCATCGCCTACGCCTCCAACCAGAACGGCGGCTATTTCGACCTCTTCCTCTTCGTCTTCAACGGCTCGCGCCTCCTCCGCCTCACCGAAAACATCGGCAACGTCATCTCTCCCAGTTTTTCGCCAGACGGGCAGACCCTCCTCTTCGCCAACCGCGCCGGCGACGGACCCACCTCCCTGTGGACGGTGGACGTGACCGGCAAGACCCCCAAACTGCTCTACGCCGCCCCCGCCGACATCGTCGCCGCAGACTGGTCGCCCGACGGCAATACCATCGCCTTTGCCATGGCAACCGACCGCCCCGGCTCCCACGAAATCTTCCTCATGAACCCCGACGCCACGAACATCCGCCAACTCACGCGCGGACTGGAAGGCATCGGCGGCAGTCTCGACTGGTCGCCCGACGGCAGGTTTCTGCTCATCTACGCCGGCCCGCCCGGCGACAAGGACATCTTCCGCATCGATGTGGAAGCCCAAACCGCCTCTCAACTCACCGACGGCGGCAACAACGCCGCCGCCTCCTACTCCCCCGACGGGCAGTGGATTGCCTTCAACTCCTTGCGTAACAACGACCAGGCAGACCTCTTCGTCATGCGCGCCGACGGCTCGGACCTCCGTCAGATTACCGATAACCCCGAACCCGACTGGCAGCCGCAATGGGAGCCGTGACCTCCGGCAGTACGCCGAAAATTGCGTAAATTCGTACCGCGAGATTAATCTCGCGCCGCCTTTACAAATTGAAATGCTATCCGGCCTTCTCTGCCTCTCCCGCCGCTGCGCACAAGCCGCAGGTGAGTGAAGGCTCGGCTGCAGATTCAATTATCGGGGCGGCGTGAAGCGCAATTCCCCAACAAGGAAGCAAGGTCAAAGCGCAATGAATCCCCCGCAAACAGGATACAATAGACGCAGTCGTCCCGCCGATTCGTTCGAGGAAGCCATGCACAGCCCTTTCGTGAAAACCGTCGTCATTCTTCTCGTCCTTGCGCTCAGCGGATGCTCTGCAATTCCTTTTGATTTTGCGCTTTCCGCTTCTGCCACGCCTGCGCCCACCGATACCCCCGCGCCCACCGTCACC
>JABRVZ010000080.1:0-9446 GCA_039961775.1 Chloroflexota bacterium | reverse complement strand
CTGTCACCTCCACCCCCGAACCGACGCCCACCCTCGAGCCTTCCCCAACTCCCCTCTCGCGCTTCTTCACCCAGGAATTCGACTCCCCCCTCGCAGGCTGGGACATCCTTCAGGCGGGCAGTGAAACCTCTCCCAACGTGAGCGTGGAAGGCGGGGCGCTCCGCCTGCAAATGGACGTTCCCTACGCCTGGCTCTACGCCGTGTACAGCCCGGAGGACTACGCCGATGTGCACATCGAAACCGAATACGTCAACAGCGCCCTCACGCCTGCCGCCGCCGGGTTGATTTGCCGCTACAGCCCAACGGAAGGCTGGCTGGAATACAACGTCCTCACCGACGGAACCTACAACGTCCTCTACGGCAAATGGCTGGACACGGGCGTCGCCGACTACCTTCCCATCCTCGACGGCACAGCCCCGGGCATCAAACAAAGCGGCGATATTCAACAAATCGCTCTGACCTGCACCGGCGCTACCCTGTATCTTTATCTCAACGGCAGCGTCATCCGCAGCGTCAACGTGGAACGTTACAACCTGCCGCCGGGCAAGGCGGGGCTGACAGCCTCCTCCTTCGAGAACGCGCCCGTCATCGCCGTCTTCAACTGGGTGACCATCCGTGAGCCGTAAGCGGATGTTGGAAGACATCTGCTTGCACTTCTTCGTGAACGCCGCATAGAGAACGGAGAGAGGGACAGCGCCTCCAATTCAATTTCTACACACCGTTAATAGTTTTCTTGCACTGGCTGGGTAACATGTGGACGTTGAATATCAAGCAAGGAGAAGAAACTATGGGAAAAATCATTGGCATTGACCTGGGCACCACCAACTCTGTTGTTGCGGTCATGGAAGGCGGACAGCCGACCGTCATCCCTACAGCGGAGGGCGGCAGACTCTGCCCCTCGGTGGTGGCGTTTAATAAAAACGGCGAACGGCTCGTCGGTCAGACGGCGAAGCGACAGGCAGTCATCAATTCTGAGAACACAATTTATTCCATCAAACGCTTTATCGGGCGCCGCTACGAGGAAACCGAACAGGAACGCAAGATGGTTCCGTATCAAGTGGTGAAGGGACCCGCCGACGATGTGCGCGTCCGTATTCCGGTGACCAACCGCGAATATTCGCCGCAGGAAATCAGCGCGATGGTGCTGGCAAAGTTGAAGGCAGATGCCGAGGCGTATCTCGGTCAGCCGGTCACGCAGGCGGTTATCACCGTACCGGCGTATTTCAACGACAGCCAGCGTCAGGCGACGAAGGACGCGGGCAAGATTGCCGGTCTCGAAGTGATGCGCATCATCAACGAGCCGACGGCTTCGGCGCTTGCCTACGGTCTCGATAAAAAGAAGGATGAGACAATTCTCGTCTTCGACCTGGGCGGCGGTACGTTCGACGTTTCCATTCTGGAAGTCGGCGAGGGCGTAATCGAAGTCAAAGCCACCAACGGCGATACTCACCTCGGCGGCGACGACTGGGATCAACGCATCGTCAACTGGGCGGCAGACGAGTTCAAGAAGGAGCAGGGTATTGACCTGCGCCAGGACCGCCAGGCGTTACAGCGTCTGCGCGAGGCGGCAGAAAAAGCCAAGATCGAACTCTCGTCTGTGATGGAGACCGAAATCAACCTGCCCTACATCACCGCCGACGCCAGCGGACCGAAACACCTGCAGTTGAAACTGACCCGCGCCAAATTCGAGCAGATGACCGAAGACCTGCTGGAACGCTGCCGCAAACCGTTCGAAAACGCGCTGCGAGACGCAGGATTGACGGCGGATCAACTCGATGAAGTGGTGCTGGTGGGCGGTTCGACGCGCATGCCGATGGTGCAGGAACTCGTCCGCAAACTGACCGGCGGCAAGGAACCGAACAAGGGCGTGAACCCCGATGAGGTCGTGGCAGTCGGCGCGGCGATTCAAGGCGGCGTGCTGGGCGGCGAGGTCAAAGACATCCTCCTGCTCGATGTCACCCCGCTCTCGCTGGGCGTCGAAACCCTCGGCGGCGTGATGACCAAGATGATCGAACGCAACACCACCATCCCGGTGCGCAAGACCGAAATCTACTCCACCGCCGCCGACAACCAGACCGCTGTGGACATCCACGTCCTGCAGGGCGAACGCCCGATGGCGGCGGACAATATGTCGCTTGGGCGCTTCCGCCTGGACGGCATCCCGCCGGCGCCGCGCGGCATTCCGCAAATCGAAGTGACCTTCGACATTGACGCCAACGGCATCCTGCACGTCACTGCCAGGGATAAAGCCACCGGCAAGGAGCAAAAGGTGACCATCACCGCCTCGACCAACCTGAGCAAGAACGACATCGAGCGCATGGTCAATGAAGCCCGCCAGCATGAAGCCGAAGACCGCAAACGCCGCGAATTGATTGACGCCCGCAACACCGCCGACAGCCTGATTTATCAGACCGAAAAAGCCCTGCGCGAACTGGGCGACAAAGTCCCCTCGGCGGAGCGCGGCGCCATCGAAACCAAAATCAACGATTTGAAGTCGGCTGTGCAAGGCGACGACATCAACCGCATCCGCAGCGCCAGCGAACAGGTGGAGCAGGCGTTCCACGCGCTGAGCCAGCAACTCTACGCACAGGGACAGCCTCAGCCACAAGGCGGTCCATCCACCCCACCGCCCGCTGACGGCGATGTGATTGACGGAGAAGTGAAAGAATAAACAAGCAGACTTCCGAAGCCGCAGCGGCTTCGGAAGTCTTTTTTTTTTACCCTATTCTGCCGCCACCCAGCGGTCGCGTCCCTTTTCTTTTGCCTGATAGAGCGCCTCATCGGCGCGGTGGAGCAATTCCTCCCAGGTTTCCCGCCCGATTTTGAATTGAGCGACTCCAACGCTGATGGTCACAGAAGCCACATGGTCATTTATGTCAATGCGGAGTGTGCGAATCTGCTGGCACAGCCGCGAGGCTTGTTCCGCCGCGGCTTGCATCTCACTGTTGGGCAGGACAATCAAAAACTCCTCCCCGCCGTAGCGCCCGATGGTATCAGGATGGCGGATTTGCGTGCGAAGACGCGCGGCAACGCTCCGCAGGACCTGATCGCCGGCAGTGTGACCGTAGGTATCGTTCACCTTCTTGAAATGATCGAGGTCGAGAATGGAAACCGCCAGCGGCGTCCCGTAGCGGCTGGAGCGGATGACCTCCTCCTGCAGGGTGGTAAGAATCTTGCGGCGGTTCGGCAGAAACGTCAGCACATCGGTATTGGCAAGTTCATGCGCCTGCGCCAGGATCGCCCGCACCTCAATTTCCCGAATCTCCAGGCTCCGCTTCGTCTTCTCGTACTCGATTTCCAGCTTCTGAAAATCAGCCAGAAGTTTTCGATATTTCACAGACAAGGAAGTATCAGCGTGCACCGCGCCTCCCAAACTGACGTTCCAACATATCCACCGAGAGATGAATCATCGTCGGACGTCCATGCGGACAAGTACGCGGCGAGTCGCAGGCTTCCAGATCGTTGAGCAAAGCCCGCTGTTCCTCGCTGGAAAGCGTCTGCCCGCCCTTGACCGCCATCCGCTTGCAGACGCGCGCCGCGAGCCGCGCTTCGACCTCGTTCTGCAGCGGCGTCTCGTCCTCCTCGAAATCCTCCACCACTGCCCGCAGCGCCGACACCGCATCACTGCCCGCAAACAACACCGGTATCGCCCTCACTTGAAAGGTGTTCGGACCAAACTCCTCCACGTCGAAACCGAAATGTTTGAGAATGGGTAATTGAGCAACGAGCAATTGCGCCGCGCCCGGCGGGAGGGTCACAACTTCAGGATTCAACAGCGCCTGTGAGGGAATGTTCTTCCGCTCATGCTGTGCCATCAACTTCTCGAACAACACCCGTTCGTGCGCGGCATGCTGGTCAATGAGATACAACCCGTCCGGTCCCTCCGCCACGAGGTAGGTCCCGCCGATCTGACCGATGAGCCGCATCAACGGAATACGATTGACGATTGATGATTGATGATTGACGATTTCCTGTTTACTGCCCACGGACAACGGATCACTGCCAACCACCAACCGTCCATCACCCACTGCCTTGTCATGCCCAATCGCCCAATCCAGCCCAACGGATGATGACTTTTCCTCCGGCGGCTCCGTCCGCACCGACCCCCACAAACTGGGAGCCACATTCGGCACCGGCGAATACGCCAACAAAGCCTTCCGCACCGACCGCTGCACGAAACTGAAGACCCGGTCCTGATCTCGGAAGCGCACCTCCGCCTTGGCGGGATGCACGTTCACATCCACATCGCGCGGGTTCATTTCGAGGAAGAGCGCCGTCAGCGGATAACGCCCCACCATGAGCAGGGTGTGATACGCCTGCAGCAAAGCCGTGTTGAGCGCAGCCTCCTGCACCCAGCGCCCGTTGATGAAGAACGTAATCTCCTTGCGGTTCGAGCGCGTGAGCGAAGCGGGGCTGATGAACCCCGTCAGGCGGTAACCGTCCTCCTCCGCCATCACTTCGAGCATCTGCTTCGCCACATCCACGCCATAAAGCGCGGCAAGGATGGCGCGCCGGTCGCCGTCGCCCGCCGTTTGCAGGATGACATTCCTCCCCTCCGAAAGTTTGAAGCGCTTCCCGGGATATGCCAGCGCATAGCGCGTCACCAGCGAGTCAATTGCCCGCCGTTCGGTCACATCGGTCTTCAAAAACTTCAGGCGCGCCGGCACATTGTAGAACAGGTCTTCCACCCGCACGATTGTCCCCACCGTAGCGCCGACTTTGGTCGGTTTGCCCGCCATCCCGCCCTCCACACGAATCCGCGCTCCCTCTCTCTCGCTTTCCACCCGCGAGGTGATGGTCATCCGCGAAACGGAACCGATGGAAGCCAGCGCCTCCCCGCGGAATCCCAGCGTGGAGATGGAAAAAAGGTCATCGGAGCGGACCAGTTTCGAGGTCGCATGACGCGAGACGGCGAGTTCCAGTTCGTTCGAGGGGATGCCGGAACCGTCGTCCGCCACTTCGATCAGTTTCCTCCCCGCCTCTTCGATGGCAATCGAAACCGTGCGCGCACCGGCGTCCAGCGAATTCTCCAGCAGTTCTTTCACCACTGAGGCAGGGCGCTCGATGACCTCGCCGGCGGCGATCTGCGAGGCGACATCCGGAGAAAGCAAACGGATGGGCATGAGACGATTATAATCTCCCTATGCGATTTACAACCATCTTCTTTGACCTCGACGACACGCTCTACCCGGCGTCCAGCGGGCTGTGGCACGCCATCAAAGAGCGCATGAACCGCTACATGACCGAGCGCATGGGTCTGCCCGCCGACCAGGTGCCCGCTCTGCGCGAGCAATATTACAAAACCTACGGCACCACCCTGCGCGGCTTGCAGGCGCATCACAATGTGGACACACAGGATTACCTGGCTTATGTGCATGACCTGCCGCTGGAAGAGTATCTGACTCCCAATCCTCGTCAACGCGAAATCATCGCTTCGCTCCCGACCCGCAACCTGATCTTCACCAACGCCGACGTTCACCACGCCCGGCGCGTTCTCGCCGTCCTGCAACTGGACGACCTCTTCGAAACCATCGTTGACGTGAACGCCGTCGCCCCCTACTGCAAGCCGATGCCCGAATCCTTTGCCATCGCCCAGGACCTTGCCGACGAACCCGACCCGCGCAAATGCGTGGTGATAGACGACCTGCCGCGCACCACCCGCGCCGCCCTCAACGTGGGCATGGCGAGCATCCTCTACGGCACCGAGGAGCCCACCCCCGACGCCAGCGGCGTGTTTGTGGATTGGAATCACCTGCCCATCCTTCTGGGCGATTAACTCACCTTACGCGGCAGCGCGAGATTTTGCAAATTAGCAAAACCCTGCGTAGAGCGCGTTCTCTCACGCGCCCGTTGGCGAAATGCCCTCTTTTGGAGAACCCATCATGGACAATGACCGCCTTCTAATTGGAGCCTTGATCTTCCTCCTGCTCGTCGTCGGCGCAAATTTCGTCATGTACGGCATCGTGCGCGGATTCGTGCGCGGCGGCAAAGCAGACTGGATGAGCGCCCTGCGCAAATCCCTCGATAAACCGCTGGAAGGCTCCGCAAACAAATCCATGGATGAACTGCGTAAAAAAGTGGAGGAATTGCGGGGAAACGATGAGAAAAAAGCGGAGTAACGGCGCTCTTACGCTCCTCATACGGGAAAATTCATTATTCTCTAATCACGCCATAGTATCGTTCGTCATCGGTTGCATAACGCGACCTTCACCTTATCGGAGGCATTTGTGGATAAAACAACCAAAACCATTCTTGGCATCTTCGCCGCACTCATTTTGCTGACAGGTTCTTTCGCCGGCGGCTTTGTGACCCGGCACGTGCTTGGGCAGACATCCATCCTGCCGGGCTTTAGCGACGCCCCCCCGTCCAGCATCATCCTGCCGCCTACAGCCGCTCCCTCTCCTGACAGCCAGCCGCCTGCCACACCGGAAGAACTTCAGACTCTCTTTGCACCCTTCTGGGAGGCGTGGAACATCGTCCACTCACAATATGTGAATCAACCCCTGGACGACACCCTGCTCATGCAGGGCGCGATCCGCGGCATGATGGAAGCAGTAGGCGACGACTACACCTACTACATGGACCCCAAGGTCTATGAAATCGAATCCTCCTCGCTTTCCGGTCAGTACGAGGGCATCGGCGCCTATGTGGACACCCAGGGCGAATACCTGACCATCGTCAGCCCCATCGAAGGGTCACCCGCCGCAGCCGCCGGTCTGCGCCCCGGCGACCAGATCATCGCCATTGACGGCGAAGACATGACCGGCGTCACGCCCGAGGAAGCCCGCCAAAAGGTGTTGGGACCGGCGGGAACAACGGTCGTTTTGACAGTCTTGCGCGAAGGCGCGGCGGAACCGCTGGAGTTCACCATCGTCCGCGCCAGAATCACCGTTCCCAGCGTCACCGGCGAAATGCGCGAGGACGGCATCGCCTACATTGACATCAACTTCTTCGGCGACCGCACCACCACCGAACTGCGCGCCAAACTGGACGAATTGCTGGCGCAAAACCCCAAGGGCATTATCCTCGACCTGCGCTTCAACCCCGGCGGCTACCTCGTCACCTCCGTTGAAGTCTTGTCCGAGTTCATTGACGAGGGCGTGGTGCTGATCGAACAATACGGCAACGGCACGCGCGACACCTACAACGCCCTCGGCAACGGCAGAGCCACCGACATCCCCCTCGTGGTGCTGGTCAACGAAGGCTCCGCCTCCGCCTCTGAAATTGTGGCAGGCGCCCTGCAGGATTACGGACGCGCCAAACTCGTCGGCGTGCAGACCTTCGGCAAAGGCTCCGTGCAAACCATCCAGCCGCTTTCCAACAATCAGGGCGCGGCGCGCGTCACCATCGCCAAATGGCTGACCCCCAAGGAACGCGCCATCCAGGGCGTGGGGCTTACTCCCGATTACATCGTCGAGATGACCGATGCCGACTACGAAAACAAGCGCGACCCGCAGCTGGACAAAGCCGTAGAAGTATTACTGGAAATGATCGGACAAAAATAAGCCAACGGCTCCCCGCAGCAGCGGCGGAGCCGGGAAAGGAGATGAACATGTTCTTCTTTGACCCAACCTACCTGATTTTCATGATCCCTGCCTTCATTCTGATGAGCATCACCTCATGGTACGTGAGGCATGCCTACAACAAGTGGAGCCAGGTACGCGCCTCCAGCGGGCTGACCGGCGCTCAAGCCGCCCAACAATTGGTCTCGCGCGCGGTCTATTCGGGGTTCGAGGGCGGCGCCGAACTGCGCAACGTCCGCGTGCTGGGCGTGGGTGGTCACCTCACCGACCACTACGACCCGCGCGACAAGACCCTCTACCTCTCGCCCGGCGTGGCAAACGTCCCCTCGGTGGCAGCGGTCGCCATTGCCGCGCATGAACTCGGTCACGCCATGCAGGACGCGGAGGGTTACTTCCCGCTCCGCTTCCGCTCGGCGCTGGTGCCTATGGTGAGCATCGGCTCCAACCTCGGCTGGATCCTCATCATGGCAGGCTTGTTCCTGCGCTGGCTCGACCTCGCCTGGCTGGGCGTGCTGTTCTTTGCCGGCGGTGCGGTTTTTGCGCTGGCAACCCTGCCGGTGGAATTCAACGCCTCTGCCCGCGCCAAAGCCATGCTCACCGCCAGCGGCATCATCCGCACCGAAGACGAGGCGCGCGGCGTGAACCAGGTTCTGAACGCCGCCGCCCTGACGTATGTTGCCGCGCTCGTCACCGCCATCCTGCAGGTTCTCTACTACGTCTTCCTGCTGGGCGGCCTCGGCAGGCGCAGGGATTAATCATCACGCAGACTTCGGAAGTTGCAAAGACTTCCGAAGTTTTTTTATGGGGGGTGTCCGTGTATAATCCCCTCAACATGCGGAAATTTCTCTTCATTTTTGTATTATTCCTGGGCGCGGCGTTTGTATATTCCAGTTTTGGTGAAATCGAAACGATACTACAAACCCTCAAACGGGGAAACGCCTGGTTTGTCCTCCTGGCTGTCCTCATCCAGTGCGGATGGTTCGTGGTCTCCGGCATGACCTATCTTTCGCTCTACCGTCTGCTGGGCATGGACGGCGCGCTGTACGAATTTACGCTCATGTCCGCCGCCGCCAACTTCGTCAACACCATTGCTCCCAGCGCAGGCGTGGGCGGCATGGCGGTTTTCATCAGCAACGCCAGCCGCAGCGACCAAACTCCCGGCAAAGCCACCGTCGCCAGCATGGTATTCCTCTTCCTCGATTACGCCGCCTTCCTCATTGTCCTCACGCTGGGACTGATCGTCCTCATCCGCCGCAACGACCTCGACCCAAGCGAAATCGCCGCCTCCGTCATTATGTTTGCCATCGCCGCCGCCCTCGGCATTCTGCTCTACCTGGGTTCGCGCTCCGCCAAAGCGCTCGGCGGCGTCCTGGCATGGATGGCGCGCCTCGTCAACCGTCTCGCGCACCCCTTCCTTCACCGTCCCTACCTCAACGAAGAACGCGCCCACCAATTCGCCAGCGAAATGGCGGCAGACCTGCAATCCCTGCCCGGCCGCCTCCATAGCCTGGTCAAACCCATGACGCTCGCCTTCCTGAACAAATCCCTCCTCATGGCAGTCCTGATGGTGATGTTTCTCGCCTTCCAGGTCCCCTTTTCAGCCGGCACCATCATCGGCGGCTTCGCCATCTCCTACCTTTTCCTCATTGTTTCCCCCACCCCCTCGGGCATCGGCATCGTCGAGGGCGTCATGCCCCTCGCCCTCTCCTCCCTGCGCGTACCGTGGAGCCAGGCAGTCGTCATCACCCTCGCCTATCGCGGCATCACCTTCTGGTTTCCGCTGGCAGCGGGCGCCCTTGCCCTGCGCATCCTCAACCGCAAAAAAAGATAATGCTCCCCTTCGTGTTCCTTCGTGACCTTCGCGGGTAAAGAAAAATGCCACTCGCCTCCCTTCTGGACTTCTGGAAACGCGACCCCGACACC
>JABRVZ010000079.1:0-11938 GCA_039961775.1 Chloroflexota bacterium | reverse complement strand
GCGTGGGGGTAGGCGGGCTTTTCGTCGGCGTCGGGGTGGGTGAGGCTGGGGTGTTTGTCACAGGCGCCGGCTGAGAGGGAGCGAGGTTTGTAGTCTCTGTGGCAATGGGGCTGGGTTCAGGGGTTTGTCCAAAAAAGCCGAGGATTTTTTCTCCAAAGAAAACGGTGGAGACGCCGATGATGATGAGCAGGAAGGCGGCGATGAAGGCGGGCAGGAGGGAGCGTTTTCGTGTTTGCGCATCGGAGCGGCTCTCTTTAACGGCGCGTCTTTCGGATGTGGTGCGTTCGGATGCGCCGCTTAGTTTTTCGAGGTCCTGCGCGAAGGCGAGCATGGTTTGGTAACGGTCTTCGGGGCTTTTTGCCAGGGACTTGACGATGATGTGATCCACCTCCGGGGGCAGATCGCGGACGAATTGTTTGGCTTTGGGAATGGGGGCATGCAGATGCTGCATGGAGAGTTCGATGGGGGTAGCGGCGTTGTAGGGCTTTCTGCCGGTGATCATTTCAAAGAAGACAACCCCCAAGGAGTAGATGTCGGAACGCCCATCCACTTCTCTGCCGCGGATCTGCTCCGGGGACATGTAGGCTGGAGTGCCAACGACCCGCCCGGTGCCGGTCAACCCTTGCGATTCTTCTACATCCGCCAGTTTGATGATACCGAAATCCGAAAGCATGGGTTGACCGGAGTCGTTGATGAGGATGTTTTCGGGCTTGACGTCGCGGTGGACGATGCGCTGCTGGTGGGCATAGTGCAGCGCCCGCGCTACAGGCGCCAGCAGAGCCGCCGCTTCGGCGTAGGGCATCGGCTTGCCGAGAGAGGCTTTCAGCGCGCCGCCGGAGATGTATTCCATGACAAGGTAGGGGACGCCTTCGTATTCGCCGTAATCCAGCACCTTGACGATGTTGGAGTGGGAGAGATTTGCCAGGGTTTTGGCTTCCCGCATGAACCGCCGGATGAATTTATCCTGGCTGGCTTCTTCGGTGCGGATGACTTTGATGGCGACGCTGCGGTCGAGCAGGGTGTCAATGCCGCGGTACACTACCGCCATGCCTCCTGCGCCAAGTTCAGCGACAATTTTGTAGCGGTCAACGTTCTTTCCAATCCAGTCCATGGTTACTCTCCCTTATGGGTGCAGTCCGAACACTCTCACGGTTCCATCTGCCGACCCTGTGATGATGAAATTTCCATTATTGGAAAATGATACCTGATTGACAGAACCCGTTTTCAACTCCAAAGTTTTCAGGAGTTCGTAGGTTTCCAGGCTGTAGATTTCGATTGTGCCGCTGGCGGATGCCGCCGCGAGCAGTTTCCCGTCCATTGAGATGGCGGCGTCCAGTACACGCCCCGGCGATGCGAGTTTGATTTCCTTCATTTGACCACTGCTGTGAACATCCCAAATTTGCACGGTCTGGTTTTCTGAGGTGAGGACGATGATACTTGCGTCGGGCAGAAAGGTTTCGGATGTGGTGCGGGGTCCGCGCAGGATTTTGCAGAAGTGCTCGAGGTTATCTTTGATGTAGATGACGCCGACCTCGGAGCCGGCGGTCAGGAAGGTGTCATCCTGTTTGAAAAATTCGATACAGCGCCCCGCGGTTCTTCTCAGACTGGGGAGTAACTCATATCCCGAGGCGGTTGACCAATACTTCATCACGCGGTTGCCATACGCGGCGATGATGTTGCTGTCGGGTGAGTAGTTCACGGAGCCGTTTACGGGGAAATCATAAAGGGTAAAGGTCTGGCTGGAGCCGCCGGCGGAAAGCGAATAGAGGAACAGGTCATCGGCTTTGACGGCAATCAGGCGGCTGTTAGGAGATATGGGGTTGCCGCGCGGCAGGACGCCGTTCATTTGCGTTATTGCGACGCCATTGTCAGCGGAGAAGATGCGAACCATGGAATCCCCGCCCTGCGCCGCCACAAGACTGTCATCTGGCGAGACGGCGAGGTGTTTGACCTCTGCGTATGGGAAGGTTTTGGAAGTCACCATACTCTGGTTGACGAGGTCCCAGAGTTGCATGCGCCCGTCTTCGAACATGACCACAAATTTAGTGCCATCTTTTGCCACACTGACGGTCTTTATTGGGACCTGGTTTTGTGCGGGCGTTTCCCAGACCTTTTCTGTGCCGAAGGCGTTCCACAGTCTGATAACGCCGTCGGCTGAAGCGGTGAGGATGTTTTGATTCGCGGGCAGAAGCGCCAGCCTGGTGAAGGGAGAGAGGAGGGCGCTGTCGGTGATGGTGTTGATAAGCTTTTTGTTGCGCCAATCCCAGAGTTGGAGGGTGGCGTTGGCGTTGTTGAGCGACGCCGCGAGGAATTGATCGTCGGAGGAGAGGTCGAGGGCGAGGACTTTTTGGGAGAGGGGCAGGTTGCCCAGCGCTTTGCCGCTGGGGGCATCCCAAATGTACACCTGGAAATCGTCGCCGCCGCTGAAAACCGTATTGCTGTCGGATGCAAACAGGAGCGCGTTGATATTGAGGAGATGCCTTCTATCGAAAGTGTGGTGGATGTTTTGTTTGATGTTCCACAGGCGGATGAGGTTGGCGGAATCCGAGAAGACGATTTTGGATTTGTCGGGAGAGATGTCGAGCAGGACGATGCTTTTTGCCGCGCCTTCGAGCTTGTTGATGAGTTTGCCGTTTGTTGCGTCCCACACGGCGACGGTTCCCTGCGAGTCGCCGGTGACGATCCATTCTTCGTCGTTGGAGACTTTGATGGCGGTGACCGAGCCGCCGGTGTCGAAGAAGTATTTGTATGAGAGGTCGCCTGCATCGAGGTAATAGACGCCGGCGCTTGTGCCTGTCAGAAGGAGTTGGTTGTTGTCTATCAATTCAAAGGATGCGATTTTTGGCGTTCCCCAGCGGGCGAGTTCTGTGAGGCTGGAGAGGTTGGCAGCGGAAAGGGGACTGCCTGCCGCGGGGAGCGAGCTGCCGGGCAGAGCCGGTATGTTGGGGAACTGGTAGCGGGAGGAAATTTCGGTGGGTGAGGCGGTGGGTGCAGGAGGAGGATTGAGGGCGGTGGTTGGGGAGGAAAAGGCTGAGGCGGCGGGGGAAGGCGTTTTGATGGCTGGCAGGGTCGAGGTCGGGGTGGAGGCGGTAGTTTGTCCAAATGGCGGGATGCCGAGTGCAAACATGGCGGCGGCAAGGAGGGCGATCAGTCCGAACAGGGAGAGGGCAAGGCGTGTGTGCCGGGCAGAGGCGGGGCGCTTTTTTCCTTCCAACAGGGTTTCTTTGGCGGTTTTCAGCGCTTGTGCAAATTCATCCATGGATTGGTAGCGCTGACTGCGGTCTTTGGAGAGGGCGTTGAGGATGATTTCTTCGATGGGGCGCGGCAGGGTGGGGACGATGCTGCGGGGTTTGGGCGGGTCTGCCATGACGTGCTGGATGACGATTTCCATGCTGTTGGAGGCGTAGAATAGTTTTCTGCCGGTGACCATTTCGAAAAAGATGACGCCGAGGGAGTAGATGTCGGAGCGGAAATCTGCCGGCAGACCTTTGCCCTGTTCAGGGGAGATGTATTCGGGCGAGCCCAAGCCGACGGTTGTGCCGGTCATGTCGCGGGTTTCTTCTTCTTCGATGATGCGCATGAGGCTGAAGTCGCTGAGGACCGGCTGGTCGTCGGCGGTGAGGAGGATGTTGTCGGGTTTGAGGTCGCGGTGGACGATGCCTTTGGAGTGGGCGTAGGCGAGGGCGTCCATGACGGGGAGCAGGATTTCGACGGCTTCCTGCCAGGGCATGGGGCGGGTCATTCGTTCAGAGAGAGGCGCGCCGGGGATGTATTCGCTGACGAGGTAGAGGGTCTCGTTCTCTTTGCCGAAATCGAGCACTTTGGCAATGTTGGGGTGGGAGAGTTTGGCGAGTGCGCGCGATTCGGTGAGGAAGTAGTCCACGGCTTCCTGCGAGTAGGCGGCGGAGTGCAGGATGGTTTTGAGCAGGACGTTACGTTCGAGTTTGGTGTCGTATGCCTTGTAGAGGGCAATCAGTTCCGAGCGGCGGACAGACTCGATGATTTCGTAGCGATTGATGCGTGAACCGGTCTTTGCTTCTTCCATGTGTCTTCTCTTTTATGGTACAGACCAGATGTGAATGGAACCGTAGCGGCTGCCAAGCGCGATAAGTTTCTTTCCGGGCAGCAGGGCGATGCGGTAGAAGTAGTCGTCGTAATGGTCAATGCTCCAACCGGAAGTGCTGGGCGTCATGAGGCGTACCTTTGTTTGGGCGACATAGGCGTACCAGCCGCTTTCCCGGTCGGCGCCCAGGAAGATGAGGTGCGGGGTGGGATAGGACGAACTGGTTCTCAGGCGGGATATATCCAGCGAGTTTTTGTTGCCGAGCCATACGGTGCCGTTGCCCAGGACGAAGAGCAGAAGATTGTTTTTGGGGAAGTAGTACATGAGGGTGGCGCCTTCGATGCGCGTTCCGCACATGTCCTGCACGTTTTTATCGTAGGAGAAGAGAACGCCGGCGTTGGAGATGACGGCGAGCAATTTGTTTTGGGGCGTGAAGAATTGTCCGCAGCCGGCGGTTGGTCCGCCGTGCGAGTCGAGTTTTTCCCAGGTGGCAGTGTCCCAGATGGCGGCAGTGTAGGGGGTGCCTGCCACAAGGAGTTTCGAATCGTCGGTGAATTGCACAAAGGCATTCTGCGGGTAGCCGGATAGGGTGGCAGCGATGTTGCCGCTCGCAAGGTCCAGGATGCGAAGGGAGAAGTCTCTGTTTTGGGCGGGAGCGTAGATGGTGGCAAGGAATCGGTTATCGGGCGAGAAGGGGGATCCCTTTGCGAGGGAACCTTCGATTTGGTGTGCCTGCTCCGCGGTGTCCACGCGCCAGACGCGGACAATGCCGCCTTCATGGGCGGTTGCCAGCCATTTGCCGTCTTTCGAGAAGTAGAGTTCCTGAATGGCGCGCATGCTCTGATTGAGCGAGAAGGTGTTTTCGCCGCTCAATATGTCCCAGAGTTTCAGTCCTTCCTCCCAGTTGGCGGTGGCGGCGATCAGTTGAGTGGGCGAGAGAGCGACAGCACGCACCTGGTCTGTGTATCCGCTGGCGGAAAAGATTGGGAGTTGAATTTTGGAATATTCACCGGGTTCGGGAACCTGGAATGCTTTAATGTCTCCGTTGAGCAAGCCGATGACAGCGTATTTGCCGTCATAAGAGAAGTCGAAGTCAACGGCGGCGCTTCCGAGATTGGGGAATGTGCTGACGTGCCTTTGATTCACCATATCCCACAAGTAGACGGCAGAGGTGCTGCCGCCAGCGAGCAGAAAGTTTCGGTCTGGAGACAGGCTCAGGCGCGAGATGGAACCGGGGTTGGTCAGCTCGGCGGTTTTTTTCTGCAGTTGAATGTCCCAAAGCGAGATGTTGCGCCCGCCGTTGCTGGTGTAGATGAAACGTCCGTCGCCGCTGATGGCAAGGTCTTCCACTGCAGGATATTCCTGCAGGGAGAGGAGGGGGGTGGTCTGATTGACCGCAAAAAAGCGGATTTTTCCATCACGCTGACCGACGGCGAAGTTCCTGCCGTTGGGCGAGTAGGCGATGGCTGTGACGGCATTGTCGGCGGCGGGAGCGATTTGCTGTACAAGGGCTCCAGATGCTGTTTTCCATGTTCCCACGTCGCCGTTTGGTGAGCCGGCAGTGATGAGCGTTCCGTCGGGGCTGAGCGCCATGGCGACGACATCGAATTGGGTGTCAATGAAGCGTTTGAGGTCCTTGTTTTGTGAGTCGTAGAGGAAGATTCCGCTGGTGGTTCCGAGCGCGATGACATCTCCCTGCGGCAGCCAGGCAACGACGTTCACCCCGCCGATGCCCCAGCGGGCAATTTCTGTAAAATCGCTTCTTTGCCCGACGGGGAGCGGGGTGCCCAACAATCTGACGCCGACGCCGTCGCTTTGTGCAGGCGCCGCAGTGGGGACGGCAACCGTCGCAGCCGTTGTTGGAAGAGCGTTCCCTGCGCTGGAGGAGGTCGCTGTGACCGGCGCCGCCGGCGGGCTGGCGGTTGGCAGCGGATGAGTTGCGGTGGGAGTCGCTGCCGGCGGCGCGAGGAGCCCGTCGAATTGGAAGTATCTCCACGCCGCTGCGCCCGTGATAATTGCCAGCAGGATAACCAGCAGGAGGGGAGCCACATTCCGCTTTTGTGGCTTGAGCCTGGCGAGTTTGATGATTTTTTTCTGCGGCGCTTTTTCTCCCAGGGCAATCAACTCCAGGACATCGGCAAACTCGCCCATGCTCGCGTAGCGTCCTTCAGGGTTCTTTTGGACGGCGCGCAGGATTGCCTCTTCCACGAACGGCGGGATTCTGCGGTCAATTTTTGTTGGGCGGGGAATTTCATCTGTGACGTGTTTAAGCACCATCGCCATCGGTGTATCGGCGGTGAAGGGCTTTTGACCGGTAACCAGTTCGTAAAAGACCAGTCCCAGCGAGTAGATGTCGGCGCGGAAATCCACGTCTTTGCCCATACCCTGTTCGGGCGGCATGTATTCCGGCGTGCCAACGCCCACGCCGATGGCAGAACTGACCTTTTCGTCCTTGCTTTCGAGCAGTTTGAGAATGCCGAAGTCGGAGAGCATCGGGCGGAAATCCTCCTGGAGGAGGATGTTGGACGGTTTGACATCGCGGTGGACGATTTGCTGGCGGTGAACGTATTCGAGCGCGCGCGCAATCGGCGCCAGAATTGCCGCAGCGGTTTGCCAGGGAAGTTGTTGGCTAACCGCATCCTTGAGTGTGCCGCCCGGAATATATTCCATGACAAGGAACGGCTGGTCGTTTTCCACGCCGTAATTGAGCACCTTGACGATGTTAGTGTGGGTGAGGCTTGCCAGCGCCTTGGCTTCCATTTCGAACTGCTCGAGGAAGGTCTTTGAAGTGCGTTTGCTTGGCAAAATGACCTTGATTGCCACGTTCCTTTCCATGCGCGAATCGAAGGCGTTATAGACCTTTGCCATGCCTCCTTCGCCCAACTGCTCCAGGAGGATGTACTGTCCCAGTTTTTTGCCAAAGATATCGTTCATTGCAGTTCGACCTTTGCGTTAATCTGGCACGCCCCACAGGCGGATTGTGCCGTCCAGAGAGGCGGAGATGAGAAACTTGCCGTCGGGCGAGAAGCGGAGGTCGGTGATTGAGGCGTTATGCCCGAACAGCGTCATCACTTCCTTGCGCGTTGTCGTATCCCAGATGTGGATGGTGTGGTCGTCGAAGGCGGCGGCGAGCAGGCTGCCATCGGGGTGAAGCGCAACGCTGACGACGTTACGGAAATCCACCCCTTCCATGCGGCGTTCCTGATGATCGGATGTTCTTAAGAGCAACTGACTGCTTCCGCCATAGACGAGACTTTTGCTCTCTTCGTCAATGTAAAACGCCTTCATCCAGTCCACGCGGGTAAAACTGCACATCATGGTCGAACGGCGTTTCTCTTCCATAATGTGCTGAAAAGTGGTGGTCACAGAGAGTACGGGATTGCCCTTCAGGTCGAGATAATTGGCGCAGCCGGTGCCGCTGTAGTCTCTGGAAATTTTCAATTCCTGTCCGCTGCTCATGGACCATAGATGGATGTCCCGGTCATGTCCGGCGGCAAGCAGCGAATCGTTTCGGATGAACTGGATGGCTTCGATTTTTCCCTGGTTGTTGAACGTGTACTGCTCGCTGCCGGTGATGGTGGAAATCACCTTTGCAGTAAACGGATCGAACGCGACGGCAAAATACTGGTCGCTTGCAGAAAACGGATTGTCATTCTTGAGTTCCCCCCTTGTGCGATAAAGCAGTTTCCCGTTCCAAACATCCCATACCCCCACGCTGTTCTCCTGATGTTGCGTGAGCAGATACCTTCCGTTGTGCGAGAGGGCAAGGCGGCTGACGTGAACGTCGAACGATTGGTTTTGCAGGATTTCCTTTCCGCTGGCGGCGTCGAAGGATTGCAAAGCGCCGCTAAACAAACCGAAATACAAGGTCTTCCCATCGGGGCTGAAAGACAGACGATGCCCGTTTCCCGGAGCGGCGGTGGAAGCAGCAGGATTCCCGGTTTTCTTCCAAAGTTGAACCCCTTCGCGGTTCCACACCACAATTCCGCCTGTGACATCGGCGCCTGCAAACAGAGTCCCATCCGGCGAAACAGCAAACCCTGCCAGTGGATATTGCAGTACGCCGATTGTTTGCACGCCGCTCTCGCCCTCAATATCTGCCAGAACGATTCGGCGGTCGGAGCCTGCGGCGGCGACGAGCGAAGTTCCTTCAATGGCGGCAACATCCGCCACTTTCGACGAGAGCGTAATGCTTCGCACCAGGGTGTAGGCGGCGGCATCCCAAACATTGACCTTGAAAAGATTGTCGCCAGTTACAATGCGAGAACCGTCGGGTGAATAGGTCACGCTGCTGACGCCCTGAATTTTCAAGGGGGCAGGCGGCAGGGCAGTCTGCGCGTTAATCTTCCACTGCAGTAAATGGTCGTCTGCGCCAACCGACGCCAGCCTGCTTCCGTCCGGAGAAAATGCCAGGTCGAGAACCGCTCCCCTGTGCCCGCTGAGGGTTCTCCCTTCCAT
Source organism: Chloroflexota bacterium (assembly GCA_039961775.1). Taxonomy (GTDB): domain Bacteria; phylum Chloroflexota; class Anaerolineae; order Anaerolineales; family Villigracilaceae; genus Defluviilinea. The sequence continues at coordinate 3,417 of JABRVZ010000079.1, read as the reverse complement.
TTGCCATGTGTCGGTGTTCCACAGGCGGATGAGACCGTCGCGGTCGCCCACGGCAATCCACTTCCCGTCTGCTGAAAATGCAATCGCACTGACCTGCGAATTAGTGTCAATGAATTTCTGGAATTCCAAAGTCGCAGCGTCGAACAGGAACACCCCTCGCGAAGTTCCAGCGGCAAGATAATCGTCCTCCGGCGAGGCGCTCAAATCGTTCAAATCGCCCATCCCCCAAATACTGATGGGTACAACCTGCCGGATATTGCCGCTTGTAATGGTTTGTGTGACGGATGTGACCGGCAACCCTTGAAACAGTGGATATACCGCCGAGGAGGCTGGCGTTGGAGAGGAGACGGTCGCGGCGGCGGCGGAAGTAACAGCCGCTTGAACAGGAGCAGGCGAGGGCGCCGGTCGAGGCGTGTGGGATGGCATTGCCGTGAGCGGCAGGGCAGAGGCAGTTTCCCCGCTTCCTTCTCTGGACCGAAAGACTGCTCCTGTCCCCCAAACCGCACCTGCCCCCAAAGCCAGCACTGCCAAAAATACCAGCGCCGCGCGCACGCGGCTCCCGGCGGTTCGTGCGGATACTGCCGCCAATGGTTTGCGTACCATCGAGCGGGTGATGGTGAGGTCGAGCGCGCCGCGCGCCAGAATCAACCCCACCTCCTGCATGGAACGATACCGTCCCTGTGGCGTTGAGGCAAGGCACTTTTCAATGAGTTCGTGGATTGGCGCAGGGATTTCTTTGGCGGGCTTGTTTTTCTTCGGCGGAGGAGACAGGCGTTTGCGCAGAGTGCCCAGTGGTGATGGATCGAGCAGGGCAATTTCACCGTTGAGCCATTCATGCAGAATCATGCCCATGGCGTAAATGTCGCTGTGAGGCGTTGGCGGTTCGCCGTTGAGTTGTTCGGGCGGAAGGTATTCGTAACCCCATTTGTTGATCCATGCGCCGGGGAAGCGGGCAAGCGTAAAGTCTCTAATGATTTGTTCAAAGCCAAAGTCGAAAAGGATCGGGCTCTTCCTGTCGTTCAGGATGATGCTGTATGGGTTGAGCGCGCCGTGACAGATGCCCGCTTCATGAGCGTATGCCACCGCTTGCGTTACGGAGACCAGTTCGCGTGCGGTTTCCTGCCAGGTGTACTTGCGGTTGAAAAGGCGGCGCAAGGGGCGTTCGGGCTGAAAATCATAAACAAGAAAGAGGATGCCATCTTCGATCCCCGAATCAATCAAGGGCGCAATGTTGGGATGGGTGAGTTTGGCGTTCTTTTTTCCCTGTTCTTGTAAAAGCGTCAGCAGGGCAGTCTGGTCGGCACAGTGGATTTTTAGCGCTTCCAGCCCGACATGCCGGCGGGCATGAGGGTCATACGCCTTGAATAAAATCCGCGTGCCGGTTTCCCGCACTTTGACGAGGATTTGATACTGACGGATGGTGGTGCCGATGAGGTTTTTCATCTGATCGCCGCTGTGCTTATGGGGAAGGCGGAATGCCAAATACGCGGGTTACGCCGTCGTCGCCTGCCGTTGCCAGTTTGATGCTGTCGTCGGAGAACTTGATGGCGCGCACCGCCTTGAAGTTGCCCGTGACGGTTGCCAGGACGCTGCCGGTTTTTGAGTCGAGGAAAATCAACTCGCCTTTTTCAGTTCCCGCCGCCACAATATCGCCTTTGGGAGAAACCGCCAGGGCAGTGACCCGGCTTTGCGGCTTGTACCGCCAGCGCGATTGACCGGTTTCCACATCGAAGCCCTCGATCAAACCGTTGGAGTTGACGTATGTCATGAAGGTCAGATTCTGGGAGAAGGCGGGCAGGGTTGCTGCGCTGCTTTTGGTGCAAATGCGCTTTGCCAGATCGTTCCATTGCGGTAGAAGTCCGCCAGGGGAAAGGATTTGAAGGGTTTCGCCGTCATTTTTGGATGTGGTGATCAGGCAGCCGTTGTCTTTGCGCCAGGCGGAATAAGTCTCGAAGCCGTTCGTGTAATCCCAGGTTTTGGATTGGTTCGAATTTCCCGCGACGAGAACCGTCCCGCTGCGGGCAAAACTGACCCAGCCTCCTCGTACGCTTTCGGAAAGACCGCCAACAACCGATTTGCCATTCAGCGAAACCTGCCGGTAGGATTCTTCGACGATGTGTTCGCCGCTCTGTGTAATGCGAACGGTCTTTTTGTCGAGCACGATAATGGACGAGCCATCGGGGGCGAGGGAGTCGCCAAACGGAATGGGGACATTGGAGCGGTATAAAACCTGATGGGTGGTGAGATTCCAGACGTTGACCGTTCCGCGTTTGCCGCCTGCGGCGAGGATGTTTCCATCGGGTGAGAAATCCAACCGGTCGAGGATGTCGTAGGCGGGCGCAAGGATTTCGTTTTGCTGGACGGTCACTTTGCCATCCCAGTTGATGGAGATGATTTTTTCGTCGTATGTGAATGCGCGGCTTTCGAATTTGAACTTTGGACCGAAAACATCGAGCAGATTTTTGACGGGCGGCGGGACGACAAAATTCAACCCGGTGGTGTAGGATTTCCGCGCGGGGTTGAAGATCGTGTATTGCCCATTGTCCAGGCCGGCGAGCAAGCCTGTATCGTTATTGATGTAGGCAAGACTCCAAATCCTTGCTTTGGCGGGTATCGGGTCGGTTCTCAGTTGGAGTGGGTTGACTGCGGATGAGCGCGAGTTGATGAGGTTCCACTGGTAGATAAAACCGCTGTCGCCGCCTGCGGCAAAATAGGCGTTGTCGGATGAAATGGCAACTGCCTGCGCTTTGCCCTTGAAGTTGAATTCGTAAATCTTGCTGCCCACTTGCACATCCCAAATGCGGATGAGTTGATCGTCGGCGCAGGTGACCAGCGTCCTGCCGTCGCTGGAAATGGCGATGTCGTTGATCGGGACGGCGTGCGCCTGGATTTTTCGGACAATTCGATTCTGATTCAAGTCCCACACGATGACATTCTGGTCGTGGGAGGCGCTGTAGAGCAGGCGGTCGTTGCTGGAAAATATGAGTTTGGATACCTGGGCGGTGTGTCCGCTCAAAACCGCTTTGCGGGTTTCGTTTTTCCAATCCCATAACTGAATTTCTCCCGTCTCCAAACCGATTGCCAGTGTATCGCCGTTGGTGGAGAATTGCACGCTGGTCGCCCAGCCTTGCGGGTCTATCCATTTCAGGTAGGTGTTTTCCTTGAAGATAAAGACTCCTCCAGATGCGGCAACGGCAAAAATCTGGTTGGTTGCAGATGCGTCTGCGTCTTCCGGTTTGCCGTAGCCAAGCCGGGCGAGTTCGGTAATTTGTGCGATGTTGACGGGGGAGAGCGCTTGAACGGGGATGTGCGGCTGTTCGCCTTCCACGGCAGGCTTGAGAGTTGCCGATGCTGGCGCAGCGGGCAGCGGGGGGATTTCCGAGGTCGCTGATGGGGTTGCAGGGAGCGGTGAGGGGG
>JABRVZ010000078.1:0-16478 GCA_039961775.1 Chloroflexota bacterium | reverse complement strand
CACCGAACCCACCCCCTTCCCCTTCCTCGCCATCGTCGGGCAAACAGAGATGAAACTTGCTCTCCTGCTTGGGCTCATCAACCCCAACGTGGGCGGCATCCTTCTCATCGGTCCGCGCGGCACCGCAAAGACCACCGCCGTTCGCAGTCTGCTCAAACTCCTCCCTCAGGTGGAACGCAGCACCTGCTTCTACGGCTGTCTCCCCGAAGACATCGAACTCGGCGGCATAGACGCCGTCTGCCCCGACTGCGCCAAAAAATACGGCGAAGGGATTCCCCTCACCGCCCCCGACCCGGTGCGGCTGGTCGAACTCCCCCTCAACGCCCGCCTCGAAGACGTGGTCGGCGGCATAGACGAACGCGCCGCCGCGCACGACCGTATGCGCGTCCGCCGCGGCATCCTCGCCCAGGCAGACCGCAACATCCTCTACATTGACGAAATCAACCTGCTCAGCGACGAAATCATCGACTCCATCCTCGACGCAGCCGCCCAAGGCTCCTACACCGTGCGGCGCGGTCCGCTGGCGGCAACCTACCGCTCGCGCTTCGTCCTCATCGGCTCGATGAACCCCGAAGAGGGACGCCTGCGCCCCCAAATCCTCGACCGCTTCGGCCTGCGAGTCATCGTGCGCGGACTGGAAGATGCCGCCGAACGCCTGGAAGCCTACCGCCGCGTCAATGCTTATCTGGCGAATCCGCGTCAGATGATTGCTCAGTTTGCAGCGGAGATGGAAGCGGCGGCAGCGGAGATCAAAATCGCGCGCGAGCGAGTCAAATCCGTCCGCCTGCCCGATGAAGTCGCCCATCCCGCCATCCAACTCGTACAAAAAATGGGCGTGGATTCCCTGCGCGCCGAAATCACCTGGTTCGAAGCCGCGCGCGCCTACGCCGCCGCCGACAACCGCGACGAAGTGACCCTCGCCGACCTGAGAGCCGTCGCCCCCATGGCGCTGCGCCTGCGCCGCTCCTCCTACATGACCGAATACTTCAAAGGACAGCAGGGCGAAGAACGCGAAATGCAAACCCTGCTCGAAGAATTCGGCAAAAAGAAGCGCCCCCCCAAGAAAACCCGACGCAAATGACCGAATCCAAAATCCTCAACCCCGCCTACCGCATCGAGACCGAACGACTCGTCATTCGATGCTACCAGCCCGCCGACACACAACTGCTGGCAAACTCCATCCTCGAAAGTCTCGAACACCTCAAACCCTGGATGCCCTGGGCGCACGACGAACCGCGCTCCTTTGAACTGCGGCTTCAGGGCGTTCAACGCTTTCGCGGCAGATTCGACATGCAGGAAGATTACGTCTACGGCATCTTCGACCCCCAGGAAACCCGATTGCTCGGCGGCACGGGTTTGCACACGCGCATCGGCGAGCGACAACTCGAAATCGGCTACTGGCTCCACAAGGATTACATCAACCGCGGGCTAATCACCGAATCCACCGCCGCGCTTGTCAAGGTCGCCTTCGAAGTCATCCACATCCACCGCGTCGAAATTCACTGCGACCCGCGCAACCACGCCTCCGCCGCCATTCCCCGCAAACTCGGCTTCACCCATGAAGGCACCTTGCGCCAGAAAACCCCCTTCCGCGAACGCTGGAGCGACTCGATGATTTGGGGACTGCTCGAAGAGGAATACCCCTCCAGCCCCGCGGCGCAGGCACAGATTAAAGTCTTCGACGCCGCCGGCGCCCCGCTCTTATGACCTTCGCCTTCAAACGCCTCGCCGAAAAACCCATCCTTCTGCTCATCATCGTCAACGTCCTTGCCGGTCTGCTCACCTACCGCCAGTACGGCACCGCCTGGGATGAGCCGCTCTTCTACAGTTACGCCGACGCCCTCGGCTATGCCTACTCCCCAAAGGAATGGTTCAGCGGGCACTTCGACCTCTACAACTCCTACGGCGCCAGCGCCGACGACCACAAAAACCGCGGACCCGCCTACCTGTTCCTCGCCCGCCCCTTCGTTTACGGATTGAAAGCCCTCGGCTCAGACTCCGCCGACGCCTGGCACCTCGTCAACTTCCTTTTCTTTCAACTCGGCATCTACCTGCTCTACCGCTTCGCCCAACGCTGGATGAGCAAACCCGCCGCATTCTTCACCGCCGTCTTCTTCTCCCTCCAGCCCCTCCTGTGGGGACATGCCTTCATCAACCCCAAAGACCCGCCCTTTCTGACGTTCTTCCTCGGCGCCGTCTGCTTCGGCTTCGAAATGGTGGACGCCCTCGCGCAAAACGCCAAAGCCCAAACCCGCAGCATGCTCCTCGCGGCGTTCTTCCTCGGCATCGCCACCTCCATCCGCGTGCTCGGACCATTTGCCGGCCTGCTGGTCTTCCTCTACTTTCTCTCGAAACCCAGCCTCCGCCGGGAGCGCTCTGCCTGGCGCATCTTCTTCGGGTATGGCTTGACCTCGGCGGCAGTCATGCTCGCCACCTGGCCCTATCTTTGGGAAAATCCCCTCCGCAACTTTTTCGCCGTCCTGCGCTTCATGTCCGACAACCCCACACAGTTGGGATTGCTCTTCGAGGGCGAAATTTATCGCGCCAACAACCTGCCGCTGCGTTACTTTCCCTTCATGCTTGTCACCACCCTGACCGAGCCGGTCATCCCGCTGGCGGTTTTGGGGATCCTGCTCGGGTTTTGGAAAACGCTCAGGGACGACGCGCCCAGCCCCCAGGTCCGCAAAGACCGGGTGACTTCGCTCGCGCTGGTCTTCTTGTGGTTTTTCACCCTGGCGGCATACATCTTCCTGCGCCGCCCGTCCATGTACGATGGCATCCGCCACTTCCTGTTCATCCTGCCGCCGGTGTTTATCTTCGCCGGGCTGGCGTATGAGTGCATCACAGAAAAAGCGGCTGACCTTTTGCGGCGGCTGAAATTTCCCGTCTGGGCGTCTTCCCTTTTCTGGCTACGCGCAGCCTGCGGCGTCATCCTTCTCGTCCCCAGCCTCTACGGCATTCTCAAACTCCACCCTTACGAATATACGTATTACAATTTCTACATCGGCGGCACGAGCCGCGCTTTCCGCACCTACGAGACCGACTACTGGCTCACCTGCTACAAAGACGCCCTGCAGGCGCTCAACCAAAAAGTGGACTCGCCCGTCAGGCTGTTCGTCAAGCGCGAGGCATACCTGGCAGAACCGTTTGCAGGCGAACACGTGCAGGTCTTTCAGTTGGGCGACCCGGCGGTGGAAGTCCGCTCAGGCGATTACGTGCTCGCCAATTCGCGCACCAACGATAACTCCACCACGTATCCCAAAGCGCCCATCGTGCTGGAAATCTCGCGCGTCGGCGCAAAGTTTTGCACCATCAGGCAGGTTCCATGACCACACACAAAGAACGCATCCGGGCCGGCATGAGCGGCGAGGCGATTGACCGTCCGCCTGTTGCGCTGTGGCGGCACTTCCCCGTGGACGACCAAGCGCCCGGCACGCTTGCCCAAGCCACATTGCACTTTCAGCAAACCTACGACTTCGACCTCGTCAAAGTGACGCCTGCTTCCTCCTTTTGTTTGAAGGATTGGGGCGTGGAAGATGAATGGAGAGGTCACACCGAGGGGACTCGTCAATACACCCGGCGCGTCATTCACGGACCTCGAGACTGGGAGCGGCTCCCCGTCCTCGACCCAACCTCCGGGCATCTCTCCGCGCAACTGGAATGCCTGCGCCTGATCCGCGCCGAACTCGACCCCGAGACTCCCCTGCTCCAGACGGTGTTCAGTCCCCTGGCGCAGGCGAAGAACCTGGCAGGCAACGAGACGCTGCTTGCACACCTGCGCCTCCACCCCGAAGCCGTGATGATGGGGCTCGCCGTCATTGCCGAGACCACCCGCCGCTTTGTGGAAGCCTGTCTCGAAACCGGCATAGACGGCGTGTTCTACGCCGTTCAACATGCGCAAGCCAGCCTGCTTTCGCTTGAAGAGTATCGAACGTTCGGTCTGCCGAATGACCTCAAAGCGCTGGAACCCGCTCAGGGGCTGTGGTGCAATCTGCTCCACCTGCACGGAAGCGATGTGTACTTTTCGCTGGTGCAGGCGTTCGAGTTTCAAATCGTCAACTGGCACGACCGGGAGACCTCCCCGTCGCTGGCGGAGGCGCAGGGTCAGTTTGGGGGCGTGGTGTGCGGAGGCATGAGGCAGGATACGCTTGTGTACGGGACTCAGGCTGAGGTCCAGAAAGAGGCGGCGGATGCCCTCCAGCAGACGGGCGGCAAACGCTTCCTGCTCGGCACGGGATGCGTGGTCCCGGTCATTGCGCCGCATGGAAATCTGCTGGCGGCTCGGCATGCGGTCAGGGGCGAGGGCGTATGAGTCTGCGAGTCATTGCGGGCAAGGCAAAGGGACGCAAGTTGAAGTCGGTGGAGGGCGACACCACCCGCCCCATCACCGACCGCGTGAAGGAGGCGTTGTTCAACATCCTCGGCGCAGATGTGATTGATTCGAACTGGTGGGATTTGTTCGGCGGGACAGGTGCGGTGGGCATCGAGGCGTTGAGCCGCGGCGCGGCGTTTGTGCGCTTCACCGATTTGAACCGCGAGCCGGTGGAGGTCATCAAGGAGAACCTCAAGCAGTGCAAATTCGAGGCGCAGGCAGAGGTGCGCCGCGCAGATGCATTTGCGTATCTTTCGGCGGAGCCGGATAGAACGTTCGAGTACATCTACATCGCGCCGCCGCAATACAAGGAGATGTGGGCAAAGGCGCTGGAATTGCTGGACGAAAACCCCGGCTGGCTGGCGGAGGACGGCTGGGTCATCGTGCAGATTGCGCCGAGAGAATACAAGACCGCCGCGCCTGCCATCCAAAACCTGGAGGAGTTCGACCAGCGGAAATACGGAAGCACCTTGCTGGTCTTTTATCAGCGGAAGGAAGAAAAAATCGAGTAGCGCGCTCTCTGACGCAAAGGAGGAAAAATGGACATTCAAACCGTATCCATCGAAAAACCCGAAAATATCAACTTCATTCTCGGGCAGTCGCATTTCATCAAAACGGTGGAGGACATCCACGAGGCGCTGGTCACTGCGGTGCCGGGCATCAAGTTTGGGCTGGCGTTCTGCGAGGCTTCGGGGGACTGTCTCGTGCGCTGGACGGGGACGGACGAGGCGATGATCGAACTGGCAAAGAAGAACGCCCTGGCAATCGGCGCGGGGCATTCGTTCATCCTGTTTCTGGGCGAGGGGTTCTATCCCATCAACGTGCTGAACGCGGTCAAGAACGTGCCGGAAGTGGCGAGGGTCTTCTGCGCCACCGCCAACCCGGTCGAGGTGCTGGTTGCCCAAACCGGGCAGGGACGCGGCATTCTGGGCGTGGTGGACGGCTTCTCCCCCAAAGGGGTGGAAGACGAACAGGGCATTGCCTGGCGCAAGAGCCTCCTGCGCCGTTTCGGCTACAAACTTGGGTAAAAACCCTCCGCTTCAGCCAAGCCTTGCAAAATCAATATAATTTCCAAAGGTGTTGAAATCCACAGGGGCGGCATGCTAGAATGATAAACAATCTTTGGAGGTTGCCGTGACCACCACCCGTGCCCCGTCCCGCATCATTCCGCGCGCATTTCCGGGCATTAAACCCGATGAAATCGAGGAGCTCATTGCCCACAGCAAAGTGCGCTCTTATGCGCCCGGCGCCATCCTGTGCAAGGAAAACGCCCTGGAGGATACGTTTTACATGATTCTCGAAGGCGAGGCGGAGGTCACCAAGGTCATCAACAATAACGACAAACGTCTGCTCAAGATGCTGGGGCCGGGGGATTTCTTCGGCGAGATGGCGCTCATTCACAACGCGCCGCGCGCCGCCACCGTCACCGCTCGCACCGCTCTCACCACCCTTGAACTCGACAAAGCCCCCTTCGACCGCGTCCTCAAGAAATCGAGCAGCATCGCCATGGCGATGGTCAGCGAAATCAGCGACCGCCTGCGCTCGAACGACCAGATGGCGGTGGAAGACCTGCGCATGCGGGCGGGCGAACTTGCCCACGCCTATCAAAAACTTGCCGAGCAGGAGCTCGCCCGCCGCGAGTTCCTCACCAACGTTGCCCACGAACTCCGCACGCCGCTCATGGTGGCGCTTGGGTATTTGCAGATGATTCAGAACGGCGTCTTGAGCGGCGACCAGTTGTCGGCGGGGATCGAAACGATTTCCCGCAATATCCAGCAAATCGCCGCCCTCGTCAACGACATCCTCTTCCTTCAGGAATTGGATCTCGTCCTGCCCGATTTTCAGGAAGTGGACATGAACCTGGTGGCGCGTGCGGTGATCGAACGCTATGAAGCCACAGCCCGCGAACGCGGCGTGGTTCTGCGCTTCACCCCCACCCCGAACCTGCCTCCCGTTTCAGGAGATTTCAAATCGCTCGAACGGGCGCTCATGGCGCTGGTGGATAACGCCATCAAATTCAGCCCCAAAGGCGGCGATGTGGACATCCGCATCATTGCCGAACCGGAGACCGTGCTGATTGACGTCCATGACCACGGCATCGGAATTCCCAAAGAGAACATGCGCAAGATTTTCGACCGCTTCTATCACCTCGACAAACACGAGGAAAATCTCTTCGGCGGCATCGGGCTGGGACTTGCCATCACACGCCAGGTCATCGAACAGCACCATGGCACGCTCGAAGTGGTGAGTGACCCCGAGCATGGCACCATCTTCACCATCATCCTGAAGCGCGCCGGCAGCCCCCGTCCGGCGGCGTAGCAGGATTTCTTCACCCAAACACCACTGTCAATTTGCCGTCTTCGTCGTAATATGAGCGGCCGCTGAAGGGCGCATCGCCTCGCTTCATCGTATGGATTTTGCCCAACAGCACGGGCAAATCTTCCACTACCGGCAAGCCGCCGATGCGCTCAAAAGGCACCCACTCTGCCAAGCCTTCCTTTGAAGGCTGAGGCTCGCCATCCCCCTCCCCGCTGAAAACATACAAGGCAATCCCCGTCTCACCGGCATCTACAATCAGGATGCCGCACAGCCACAGGTCTGCGCTGAGGCCGGTCTCCTCGAGCAGTTCGCGCTTCGCCGCCGAAAGGACATCCTCCCCACGCTCCACATGTCCGCCGAGACCGTTGTACTTGTTCGCCCACAGACGCTTGGTCGGCGCGCCTTTGAGCAGCAAATACGAATCCCCGCGCCGCAAAAAAATTGCAGTGCGGGGAATGACAGTGTATCTATCCTTCGTTACACCCTGGTCGGTTTGAGGCATGGATGCGGAAACGGCGGTCGAGCGGGAAGCGGAGTTCGTTTCGAGCCCCACCCGACCGCCGCATGGAAACTATGCCACCGTGATGCTCTTATCCAGGTACACATCCTGGATGGTGTTGAGCAGTTTCACGCCCTCTGCCATCGGGCGCTGGAAGGCTTTGCGTCCAGAAATCAGCCCCATGCCGCCGGCGCGCTTGTTGATGACCGCCGTCGCCGCGGCTTCGGCGAAGTCGTTCTCGCCCGAAGCGCCGCCGCTGTTGATCAGCCCGATGCGCCCCATGTAATTGTTCGCCACCTGATAGCGGCACAGGTCAATGGGATGATCGCTGGTCAGCTCGCTGTAAATGCGCTTGTCGAGTTTGCCGTAGGAACTTTCGCCGGTGTTCAACGCAAGATACCCGCCGTTATTCTCCGGCAGTTTCTGCTTGATGATGTCCGCTTCGATAGTGACGCCGAGATGGTTCGCCTGCCCGGTCAGGTCTGCCGAGACGTGGTAATCTTTGTCCTTTTTGAAGGCGGGGTTGCGCAGGTAACACCACAGGATGGTCGCCATGCCGAGTTGATGGGCGAGGGCAAAGGCTTCGGCAATTTCGATCAGTTCGCGGTGAGAGTCGTCCGAACCGAAGTAAATCGTCGCGCCGATTGCCGCCGCGCCCATATCGTACGCCTGCTCCACCGTCCCAAACAAAATCTGCTCGAAACTGTTCGGGTAGGTCAGCAGTTCATTATGGTTGATTTTGACGATGAACGGGATTTTATGCGCATACTTGCGGGACATGACGCCCAGCACGCCGAAGGTCGAAGCGACGGCGTTACACCCGCCCTCGATGGCAAGTTCGATGATTTTTTCCGGGTCGAAGTAATCGGGATTTTTGGCAAAACTGGCGCCGCCCGAATGCTCGATGCCCTGATCCACCGGCAGGATCGACAGATAACCCGTTCCGCCGAGGCGGCCCTGGGTGTACATCCGCTGCAGGCTGCCTAGTACGCGGTTGTTGCGGTCGGATTGCGCAAAGATGCGGTCCACAAAATCGGGACCCGGCAAATGCAGGCGTTCTTTAGGAATTTTGGGCGAATTGAATCCCAGCAGGTATTCCGCCTTATCGCCCAAGAGAGATTGAATGTCAGTAGTCATGGTGCATCTCCTTGACCGGCGCGCGTTCGAGGCGCCGATGATTTAATTTGGTTTCAGCGGAGGGTGTCCCCCGAAAATTTCAGCGAGCCGCTCCGATTTGAAGGTTTGTTTCTTGATTATAACCAGAAAGTAAGGCTATAATGGGTTCGTGCGACAAATTCGAACAGAACCCGTATATCATCATAGCGCCACAGCGCCATCTTCGTTACGCTTCGACAGGAGGCACCCATGAACGATTTTTTCGAAAAAGTGACCAGCATGCAGGACCCGTTCAAAAAACTGGCGTCCTACATCCCCGGCTTTGGCGGATACGTGGAACGACAAACCCGGCGCGATGCCGACAAACTCCTGCGGGATACTGTCGCACGCCGCTTCGAGGAACAATGGAAGCGCACTTCACAACTGCAGGAGGAAATGGTCGGCAGCGGCATGATTGCCTATGTGGACGACATGGAGAAAGCCGCCATCCAACTGCGCACCTTCATTGACCGCATCAGCAACGCGCCGCGCGGTTATTCCGGGCTGTTCGACGCGGTCAAAATCAACGAAAAAGAACTCGAAGCAATCTATCAGTTCGACGCGGCGTTCTTCGACCTTGCCGAACAGGTGACGCGCGCCAACGACAACGTGGAAGCCAGCATGGGGGACGAATCCGCCCTGCCCGCCGCCATCCGCAACCTCGTCACATTGGCGCGCCTTGCCAACGAAACCTACGACAAACGCACCGAAGCCATTACAGGATCCAATTCATAACCAGGGGAGAACCTCTCCCCCTCTGCAAATTCATCTATGTGGCAAACCTATATCAACGCAACGACAATTGATGAAGCGCTGGCTGTGCTTGCAAAAGAGGGGGAACGCGCCCGCATCGTTGCCGGCGGCACAGACCTCATCCTCGAACTGGAACGCGGCGTCCGCAAAGACATTCACACCCTCATAGACGTAACGCGCATCCCGCGCCTCGACCAAATCACCCTCGACGAAGACGGTGTCATCCACCTGGGCGCGCTCGTCACCCACAACCAGTGCGTCGCCTCGAAACTCATCCGCGAGCGGGCGGCGCCTCTGGCGCGCGCGGCTTGGGAAGTGGGCGCGCCGCAGATTCGCAACCGCGGCACGGTGGCAGGCAATCTCATCACCGCCTCGCCCGCCAACGACACCATCACCCCGCTCATGGCGCTCGGCGCGTCCGTCAGCCTCGCATCCGTCCGCGGCACGCGCACGGTTCCCCTCAAAGACTTCTACACCGGCGTCCGCAAAACGGTGATGCAGCCCGACGAAATGCTCATCGAGATTTCCTTCCCGGCAATGACTTCCACCCAGCGCGGGACATTCGTCAAACTGGCGCTGCGCCGCGCCCAGGCAATCTCGGTGGTGAACGTGGCGGTCATTCTGGACCTCGAGGCGGATACCGTCCGAAACGCCTCCATCACGCTGGGAGCGGTTGCTCCGACCATCATCCACGCCCCCGAAGCGGAAGCCTTTCTTGCCGGCAAACCGCTCAGCAACGAGGTCATCGAAGAAGCCGCCCGCCTGACGATGGAAGCCTCCCGCCCCATTGACGATATTCGCGGTTCCGCCGCCTACCGCCGCGAGATGGTGCGCGTGTGCACCCGGCGCGGGCTGAGGTCACTGCGCGATGGGGAGAGTCGGGCACAGGTCCCGGAAGAAGCGGTTTTGTTGTGGGGAAAAGAGTCGGAGGTCAGAAGCCAACGGGCGGAATTTCCCGCCAGCCCCATCGAGACAATTGTCAACGGAAGAAAATACACGGTCAACAGCGGGCACGATAAAACCCTGTTGCGATTTCTACGCGAAGACATCGGCTTGACTGGCACGAAGGAAGGCTGCGCCGAGGGCGAATGCGGCGCGTGCACGGTGTTTCTGGATGGGAAGGCGGTGATGGCGTGTCTCGTCCCTGCGCCGCGCGCGCACGGAGCCGAGATTGTCACCGTGGAAGGTTTGGCGCAGGATGGCAAATTGCACCCCGTCCAGGAGGCGTTTGTGCAGGACGGCGCAGTGCAATGCGGGTATTGTACGCCGGGCTTTATCATGTCGGCGGCAAAACTGCTGGAGGAGAAGCCCAACCCCACGCGGGAGGAAATCGAACAGGCAATTACCGGCAATTTGTGCCGCTGTACGGGCTATTACAAGATTTTGCAAGCCATCGAGCATGCGGCGCAATTCAACCAGTGAGGTGAGGAATGGGCAAGTATAGTTCGCGGATTGTCAAGCCTTCCATGCCGAAGCGCAACACGGTCAACCCGTACATGCGGGGCATCGGCTGTCTGTTGATGTTGATTGTGCCGGCGTTTTCCTACGGCGTGGGCGATTTGCTCGCCGGGCAGGGATTTGGCTCACCGGTCATCCCGCGCGAATGGTACGGGTACATCACCTTCCCAGCCTGGTTGTCGAATCTGGCGGGCTTGAACGCCGTTTTGCAGTTTTTGGCGAGAATTCCTCACCTGCCTGCCACGCTGGCGATTACTGTCGTTGTGATGATCATCATCGGCGGGATCATGTCGGTCATCTTTGGGTGGATGTATTCGCTGCTTGCCCCCTCCCAATATGGACCGATGGATGTGCCGCCGCCTCGCGTCAAGACGAAGAAGTACAAACGCTAAAAGACCATGACCACCTATAACAGCATTGGCAAATCCCTGCCGCGCGTGGATGCACGCGGCAAAGTGACGGGCGAAACGCCCTACTCCGGCGACCTTTCGATGCCGGGCATGTTGCACATGAAGGTTTTGTTTGCGGGGCGTCCGCATGCCCGCATCAAGTCCATTGACACCCGCAAGGCGGAAGCCGCGCCCGGTGTGGCGGCGGTGTTCACAGCGAAGGATGTGCCGGTCAACGAATATGGCTTGCAGTGGCAGGATCAGCCCGTTTTGTGCGGACCCGGTTCGGCAAAGCCCGGCGCGGATGTAGTCCGCTTTGTGGGGGATCAGGTGGCAGTCGTCGTGGCGGAAAGCGAAGCGCAAGCCGCAGCGGCGGTGAAGTTGATTGAGGTCGAGTACGAGGATCTGCCTGTCGTCACCGACCCGCTCGAGGCGATGAAGCCCGGCGCGCCGCGCATCCACGAAGAGATTGGCGATTCGAACATCTGCGTTCATTACAAAATCCGCAAAGGGAATGTGGAGGAGGCGTTCGCCAAAGCGGACGTCATCGTCGAAAGCGAGTATCGCACGCCTGTGCAGGAACATGCCTACCTGCAACCGGAAGCGGGGCTGGCGTACATTGACGAAGAGGGACGCGTGACGGTGGTCTGCGGCGGGCAGTGGACACACGAAGACCAGGAACAGATTGCGCATGCCCTCAACCTGCCCGAAGACCATATTCGCGTGATGTATCCCGCCATCGGCGGCGCGTTCGGCGGGCGCGAGGATATGTCGGTGCAGATTATTCTGGCGCTGGCGGCGTGGAAACTTCGCAAGCCGGTGCGCATCATCTGGTCGCGGCAGGAATCCATCATCGGGCATGGCAAGCGGCATCCGGTGGTTTTGCGAGCCAAATGGGGCGCAACGAAAGACGGCAAGGTGATTGCCATCGAAAACGAAATCATCGGCGACGCCGGCGCGTACATGTACACAACCAACAAGGTGCTGGGCAACTCCACCATCACCTCGACGGGTCCGTATTTCATCCCCAACGTGAAAACGGACGTGTATGGCGTCTATACCAACAACGTGCCCAGCGCGGCGTTCCGCGGATTTGGCGCGCCGCAGGCGTTATTTATGGCGGAAATGCAGATGAACAAACTTGCCGAAAAACTCGGCATGGATCCGGTGGAGTTCCGCTTGAAGAACGCGCTGAAGGACGGCGACACAATGGGCGTGGGCACGCCTTCGCCCAGCCCGGTCAGCGTGATTCGGTGCATCGAAGCGGCGAGGGAAAAGTTTGGGTGGCAGTCCGACCAAAGACCGAAGACCGAAGACCGTGATTCATCGTCCACCGTCCACAGTCTGCCGTCTATCGTTCGCGGCAAGGGTTTCGCGGCGGGGTTCAAGAACATCGGCTTTTCGTTTGGGTATCAGGAGAACTGCTGGGCAAAGATCGAACTGCGCGGCAAGGCGGAAGTGGACGAAGCGATTCTCTACCACGCGAGCGCGGAGGTCGGGCAAGGCACGCACACGGTCATGACGCAAATGGCGGCGGAGGCGCTCGGCTTGCCGCTGGAAAAAGTGCGGCTGGTGGCTTCGGATACGGCGGTGACGGGCACCTCCGGCTCGGTTTCTGCCTCGCGCATGACGTTCATGTCGGGCAACGCTATCCGCGGCGCGGCGGAGATTGCGCTCAAAAAATGGAAAGCGGAAGAGCGTCCTGCTGTGGGCGAGTTCAAATACCTCGCCCCGCGCACCACCAACTTCGAGCCTGAGACCGGCTATTCGACTCCCAACTTCGCCTATGCCTGGGTTGCCCAAGCCGCCGAGGTGGAAGTGGACACCGAAACCGGGCATGTGCGCGTCGTCCGCTTCGTCTCCGCCGACGATGTGGGACAGGCAATCAACCCCGCGCTCGTGCAGGGACAGGTCGAGGGAGCAGTGGTACAGGCGCAGGGCTACGCCATTCAGGAAGAGTACAAGACGAAGAACGGCTATGTCCTCACCGACCAACTCAGCACCTACCTCATCCCCACCGTGCTGGACATTCCCGAAAAGGTCGAAACCGTCCTCGTGGAAGTGCAGGACCCGAACGGACCCTGGGGCGCGCGCGGCGTAGGCGAACTTCCCTACCTGCCCGTCGCTCCCGCCATCGCCGCCGCCATCCACAACGCGACGGGCGTATGGATTGATGAATTCCCCTTCACGCCCGAGCGCGTCTTGCGCGCCCTGGGCAAAATTTGATTCTTTGTATGGGCGAAGGCGCTTCGCCCCTACGATAAAAATGTCATTCCCCCTCTTTGAGACCAAACACCTGGACGAGGAAGCCCGCAAGACCGCGGGCGGTTCGTTTGTCAGGCTGACGGACGGCGTCACGCATTACGAATTGTCGAATCCCGAGGGCGAACAGACCGTCGTCCTCGTCCACGGCTTTTCCGTCCCCTATTTCATCTTCGACCCGACCTTCGACTTTCTCACCCAAAGCGGATTCCGAACCCTGCGCTACGACCTGTTTGGGCGCGGATTTTCGGACCGCCCGCGCACGCGCTACAATATTGACCTCTTTGTCCGTCAACTGCTCGAACTTTTGGATGCGCTGCGCTTCGACCGTCCCGTGAACCTGGTCGGGCTTTCAATGGGTGGACCCATCACTGCGGCGTTTACCGCCCACCACGCGGAGCGGGTCAAGTCTCTGACATTGATTGACCCGGCGGGCGCGAGAGCGGTGTCTCTTTCGCCGATGCTCAAGGCGATGAAACTGCCCGGGCTGGCAGAGGCGGTTTTCGGTCTGGTGGGAAGCGAGAGTTTGCTCAAGAGCGCGGCGAAGGATTTCTTCGATCCCGAACTGGTGGAAATGTTCCTCGAAAAATACAAAGTCCAGATGCAATACAAGGGCTTCAAACGCGCCATTCTTTCCACCATTCGCAACAACATGCTCGGTGCGTTCATCGAGACGTACAAGACGCTTGGTAAAATGGACAAGCCCGTCCTGCTGGTTTGGGGACGGAACGATACGACCGTCCCCTTCGTTCATAGTGACGACCTCCGCGCCGCTGTGCCGCAGGCGGAGTTCCATGTCATCGAAGAGTGCGGGCATATCCCGCATTACGAAAAGCCCGAAGAGTTCAACCCGCTTTTGCTGGAGTTTCTAAAAAAGAATGCGTAGACGGCGCTCTCTTGCGCCGAACAGGCTTACAAGGCAACCAATATGAACAAACAAGACATTACCCTGCTTTACCGGTACAATCAATGGGCGAACGCAAAAATCCTGAACGCGGCCGCACATGTGACCGCCGAGCAATTCCTTGCTCCCGCCTCTTTTCCGCATGGCGGCTTGCGCGGCACGCTCACGCACGCGCTCTTTGCCGAGTGGATTTGGCGTCTGCGCTGGGAGGGGATTTCGCCGGCGACAAGACTCAAAGCCGAAGACTTCCCCACTTTTGACGCGCTGCGGGCGCGCTGGGCGGAAGAGGAAAAACTGCTCATGGCGTTTGTGGAAAACGTGACGGACGAACGGTTGAACAGCCGCTTCTCTTACAAGTCCACGCAGGGCGAGCCGTACGAGAGAGTCCTCTGGCAGACGATGGTGCATCTCGTCAATCACGGAACACAGCATCGAGCCGAAGCCGCCGCCTTGCTCACGGATTTCGGTCACTCGCCGGGTGATGTTGATTTCGTCTATTTTTTGAACGAGGTGTGAAATACATTAGTCACTGATTTAGAATCCGTGGCAGAAAACCATGTCCAACAGACTCCGTAATTTCTTCATACGCCACCGCTATAACATTGCGGTCTTTGCCCTGCTCAACCTTGCCTGCGCGGTATGTGTGGGTCTGGTGGCGGCGCGCGTGGTGTACACCGAAACCGGCAGACACCTCGGTTTGATTTGGAATCTCTTCCTGGCGTGGATTCCGTTCATCCTTGCCTACGTTGCCCATGCCGTGTCGTGGCGGCGCATCTGGCTGTATCTCGTCATCCCGTTCGTGGCGTTTCTGTGGCTGATTTTCTTCCCCAACGCGCCCTACATGCTGACCGACCTGCAAGACCTCGCTCGCGCTTCCAGCGGCGCGCCGCTCTGGTACGACGTAATCATCGTCGTCTGGTGTTCGTGGACCGCGATGCTCCTGGGCGTGGTTTCGCTCTATCTCATGCAGGACATCGTGATGCGCACGTTTGGGCGTTTCCTCGGCTGGACGTTCGTTTTTGTCATTTCGGGGTTGAGCAGTTTCGGCATGTACATCGGTCGTTTCGTGCGTCTCAACTCGTGGGACATTTTGCAGAACCCCGCCGAAACCGCCATGAACATCCTCGGTCTGGTCATTGACCCCAGCCGCAGGCTTGCCGCGTTCACCTTCCTGTACGCGTTCTTCTTCCTGTTCGTCTATCTTCTGCTGTATTCGTTCGGTCACCTTCTGCAGGAGCAAACGGTCAGGGCGAAGGCGCTGCCAGAGCAACTCGAACCCACACAGAAGACCAATGTCCAGAGATAACCTCGTGCTGGTGCGCGGCGGCGGCGACCTGGCGACGGGCGTTGCGCTTCGTCTGCATCGCGCGGGCATCGGCGTCGTCGTCACTGAACTCCCTCAACCGCTGGCGGTGCGGCGCACGGTCGCGTTTGCAGAGGCGGTGTATGAGGGGGTATGCGAAGTCGAAGGGGTGAGGGGGAGGCTGGTCGGGGCGGATCAACTGTCGGCGGCGCTGGAGGCGGGCGAAATTCCCGTGCTGATTGATCCCGATTTGGACATCCTGACCATAATCCCTTTTCTTGTCGTTGTGGATGGACGGCTGACGAAACGACCTGCGGAGCCTTTGCCGCACCCCGTCCCGCTTCACATCGGACTTGGACCCGGATTCACCGCAGGGAGCGACTGCCACGCTGTCATCGAAACCCGCCGCAGTCACACGCTGGGACGTGTCATCTGGCACGGACCGACTCAACCCGACAGCGGCGAACCCGAAGGCGACCCGCGCCGCGTGCTGCGTGCAAGTGGAGATGGCATCCTCACCGCACACGCAAAAATCGGCGAGCGCGTGAAAGAAGGTCAACTCATCGCAGAAATTCAATCGGAAATCGAAAATCGAAAATCGAAAGTCGAAAGTCCGTTTGCGGGCGTGTTGCGAGGAATTGTTCATGACGGTTTGATGGTGAGGCAGGGCATGAAGGTCGGCGACGTGGACCCGCGTAATGACCCGTCATATTGCTATCTGGTGTCGGACAAGGCGCTGGCGATTGGCGGCGGGGTGTTGGAAGCGGTGCTGTCGAAGCGGGAGATTCGGGAAAGATTGTTCGGGGGACGGTAGAGAATGTCTACTTGCAGGGATGGGAGTTTGGGCGTATGCTTATCGCAAATGACGCTTGAAATTTCCTTCCGACTGCCGTTTTCCCTGCCGCGGCTGCTCCGCGCTCACGCCGACGAGCCGGAGCAGAAGTATCACTGGCTGGGAAAAGACAGCGAACCGCCGCGTGCGAGCCCTCCGTCTGCCGAACAGGGAGGGCAGAAGCCGGGCGGGGAGGGTGGGACGCAGTACCGTCCGCTGGGCAGTATCACAT
>JABRVZ010000077.1:0-23513 GCA_039961775.1 Chloroflexota bacterium | reverse complement strand
GCGTATTGTCGTCAGCCCAAGAAACCTTCTCTCGGCTTGGGCACCCTGCCCGCTTTGGTTGCCTAACCCGAACTCACGTTAATTGATGGATAAAGTCATATTGCCCAAAATCTCCGCAATCTTCTCACCGGCATGACCGTCGCCGAAGATGGGAGGCTGTTCGGCGGGCGGCGTGAAGGTCTTCCATTCGCGGACGATGGTTTCCACGTCCACGCCGACGAGTTTGTTCCAGCCCGCTTCGACGGTTTCGGTCCATTCGGTTTCGTCGCGTAGGGTGAGACAGGGTTTCTGCATGAAGTACGCCTCGCGCTGGACCCCGCCTGAGTCGGTGGCAATGAGCCGTGCATTCTCTTCGAGCACCATCATGTCGAAGTAGCCGACGGGTTCGATGAGACGGATGTTGCCGCCGAAGCGCACGTCGAGTTTGCTCAGTGCGCCGCGGGTGCGTGGATGGACAGGGAAGACCACCGTCTCGCCGACCTGACTGAGGGCGGTGACGATGTTCGCCAGGCGGGCGGGATCGTCGGTGTTGGCGGCGCGGTGGACGGTGACCAGGCTATATCGTCCGGGAGCAAGCCCGAGCGTAGTCAGAACCGCGGATTTTCGGCGGGCAAGCGGACGGTTGGCAAGATTGGCGTCGAGCATCACATCGCCCGCCCAATAGACATCCTTGGTAATGCCTTCGCTGGCGAGGTGCCGCACGGCGGTCTGGCTGACGCAGAAGAAGGCGGAGGCGAGGCGGTCGGCGACGAGGCGGTTGATTTCTTCGGGCATGCGGCGGTCGAAACTGCGCTCGCCCGCTTCGATGTGGACGGTGGGGATGTGCAGTTTGCTCGCCGCCAATGCGCCCGCCAGCGTGGAGTTGGTGTCGCCGCGCACGATGACGCAATCGGGCTTCTCTTTGAGCAGCACTTCTTCGAAGCGGACGAGGATTTCAGCAGTTTGAGAGGCGTGAGAGCCGGAACCGACCTCGAGGTTGTAGTCGGGGGCGGGGATGCCGAGTTCGTCGAAGAAGGTCTGCGACATGAGGTAGTCGTAGTGCTGACCGGTGTGGACGAGGATTTCGTGATGGTGTTTGCGAAGGGCGCGGCTGACCGGGCTGGCTTGAATAAATTCGGGGCGCGCGCCGACGACGGAGATGAATTTCATGGGTGAGAAAATCCTGTAAACGGGTTACACAATCTCTTTCAGAAAGCTTTTGCCGATGGGTTGAGGTTCGAGCGAGAACATTTCCGCGAGCGTGCCGGCGATGTCGGCGAGGGTGTCGCGGTCGCCGAGGTTCACGCCATGCCTGATCTGCGGACCGAACGCCAGCAGGGGGACGTATTCGCGGGAGTGGTCGGTGCCGGGGGTGGTGGGGTCCACGCCGTGATCGCCAGTGACGATGACCAGGTCGCCGGGCTTGAGCCGCTTGTGGATTTCGGGGAGGTAGGCGTCGAACTGTTCGAGGGCGTCGGCGTATCCGCGCGGGTCGTTGCGGTGACCGTAGATCATGTCGAACTCGATGAGGTTGACGAAGAGCAAGCCTGCGAAGTCCTCTTCCAGCAGGTCGAGCGTGACATCGAGGCTTTCCTTGTTGGTCAGCACGTGATTCTTTTTGGTGATGCCCTGATGGTTGAAGATGTCGTCGATCTTGCCGACGGAGTACACGTCTTTGCCCGCGTCCACGAGTTTCTGCATCATGGTGGGGTATTCGGGGTTGCGCGGATAGTCCCTGCGGTGGGAGGTGCGTTTGAAGGTTTCGGGCGAGTCGCCGAGGAACGGGCGGGCGATGACGCGCCCGACTCCATGCTCACCCTGCAAAATGTCGCGGGCGGTCTGGCACATTTTGTACAACTCTTCGAGCGGGATGATTTCCTCGTGCGCCGCAATCTGGAAGACGCTGTCCGCCGATGTATAAACGATGGGTTTGCCCGTCTGCATGTGTTCCATGCCCAGTTCTTTGAGGATTTCGGTGCCTGAAGCGGGCTTGTTGCCCAGCACGTCGCGCCCGATTGCCTTGCGGAACGGGTCCAGCACTTCGGGCGGGAAGCCGTTGGGGTAGGTTGGAAAAGCGACGGGCAGGTAGATGCCCATCATCTCCCAGTGACCGATGACCGTATCCTTGCCCGCCGAGCGGGGCTGGAATCTGCCGAATGCGCCTTTGGCGTTGGGATTGGGCGGCACGCCCTGAATGGAAGTAATGTTGCCCAAGCCGAGTTCGTACATGTGGGGAGCGTTCAGCCCGCCGATGGCGCGCGCCACGTTGCCGAGCGAGTTGCTGCCCGCATCGCCATACGCCGCCGCATCGGGCGCTTCGCCTGCGCCGACGCCGTCCAGCACAATCAGGATCATACGGTTGAGTGTCATCTTATTCTCCTGCCTTGATCAATCTCTGAACGAGGGGAAACTTCACGGAAAGCCGCTGTGACAGGTCGTGCAACGCCAGGGCGGCAAAGGGAATGAGCGCCGCATCCACAGGCAGACGGTAGCGGATCAACGTCCAGGTGAGGATGTGGACGCCCGAATAGACCAGCGCAAACAGGAGCAGCAGTCCCTGCGGGGAAAAGACGAGCGACCAGAAGGGCTTCCTGCGAATGCCAAGAATCAGTCCGTAGAGCATGAACGGCAGGAAGAGTCCGAAACTTCCGATGCGCGAGAGGTTGCTCAATGTGCTGGAGTCGGACGAGTACCAGAACATGAAGTACGGCGGGATGCGGCTCAGCGATAATAAGACGTAACGCTTCGGGTCCTGGACGACAAACTGGATGCCCCTCTTGAGCAGTTCGCTGTCGAGAGCCGCTTCGTCCAAATGACGGACTTCTTCGGGAATCATCGCCTGGTATTCGGGCGTGGAGAGGATGGGGATGAACTTCGTCCCGTAGAGGGGATGGTTGCCCCAGAAGAAGGCGTATCCCGAATTGGTGTTGAGCAGCACGAAGCGATGGAAGCGGGTGTAATTGAAGAAGGTGATGGGGAGGATGAAGGCAAAGAGCAGGGCGAAAGTCAGGGTTGTGGGGAGGAGGGGCAGGTTTCGGCGGAGTCGGAAGCGGGCGATCCACATCCACAGGAAGAGAAACGGCAGGAAGAGCAGAAAGACCTGCCGCAGCGTGACGGTGAGTCCCAAAGAAATCCCCAGCGCGAGGGCGAGTTTGAGGTCGCGTTTTCGGTCGCCGCTCTCCGCCAATTGCATGGCGAAGTACAGGCTGAAGAGAATGCCCGTGATGTAGAACGGTTCGGTCATGAGCGCCGCGCCGTAATAGACGTAGTAGATGTAGATGGAGACGACGGCGGCGGCAATGAGACCGACGGTTCGTCCGAAGAGTTTTTCGCCGATGCGGCAGGTGATGAAGGGGTGCAAAACGCCGACGATGACGGCTTGCAGGATGCGCCCCGCCAGCGGAGAAACGCCGAAGAGCGCATACACGCCGACGAGATAGAGCGTGTACGGAAACGACCAGTGCGCCGTCGGTTCGCCCGCGCGGGTGATGGGCCACCACAATTCGCCAAAGGTGAAGCCGTGCCCGCCCAGCACGCGCAGGGCAAGGTTGTGATACGAAACCTGGTCGAAGATGCCGGGCAGTTCCACCACCTGGTTGCCCATGAGGAACGCCGCCGTAACCCGCAAGGTCACCGAGACAAGGATAATCGCCATCAGAGGCTGCGCCTTGATGCGATTCAAGAAGGACGTGGCAATGTGTGAATAACTCTCTCGGCTCATATCGTTTGTTCTGCGCGACGCGTTCGAGAACGCGTCTTACGCTTCTTCATAAATCGGTCGCATGGCGGATAACACCGCCTGCCAGTCGTACTTCGTCGTTGCCAGTGTCCTGCCGTTTGCCGCCAGTTTGTCCTGCAGGGAAACGTCCTGCAAAAGTTCCACGGTGCGGCTGGCAAAGTCGGCGGGCGTATCTGCCACGAGGACATCTTGACCGGGCGCGGCGTGGATGCCTTCCAGCCCGACGGTGGTGGTGACAACCGGCATGGCATAGGCGAAGGCTTCGAGGATGCGCACCCGCATCCCGCCGCCCGCCCGCACAGGGACCACCATCAGGGCGCTCTCCTCCAGGTAGGGGCGCAGGTCGTCCACATAGCCCGTGACCTGAATGACGCCGGCGTTGCGCTCCGCCAGTTCGAGGAAATCCTGCGGCGGGTTCTTGCCGATGATAGTCAGCGTGGCGTCTGGCATACGTTCCCGCACCAGCGGAAAGACCTCGTTGAAGAACCAGCGGATGCCGTCGGCGTTGGGCGGGTAGTGCAGTGTGCCGAGTGTGACGATGTTCTTCGAGCCAGCCTTGCGCCGTACGGGCTGGAGTTTTTCGGTATCCACCGCAATCGGGATGACGGTAATGGGCGCAGGGGGGCGGGCTGTGCGTTGGTTGGAAATGTGCAGGGCTTCTTCGAGAAGCGCACGGTCAATATCGGTCACAGCCAAAACATGATCCACCGTTCTGAGCAATCCGCCTTCGTAACGCTTGACGCGCGCCGCCTCGACCGAAAGAATGGGTTTGAGAAACCAGCGGGCGTTATCCTTCATCCGCGCCACGATGGTCCAGACGGCGTTGTGCGCATCGAAAATGACTTTCGGCTGTCTGCCCGAAACCGCCGCCGCCCCTCTGACGGCGAACTGCACCATCGTCAACTGGTCGGCGTGGATAAAGTGAAAGTCGTTTTCCCGAACCAGCCGATTCACCGTCTCCTGCATCGGACGAAGGTCATCGCGCTCGATGAGGAACGGACGCCCGGTGAGGTAACTTCGCAGCATGTAAAAGGCGTCCGCCAGCCGCGACCTGCGAATCGGTACGGCATGAACCGCCGTGCAAATTTCCTTCAAGGCGGTCAGGTGCCGCACTTCTTCTGGACGGACAAACGACACCAGAGTTACAGAATGTCCCTGCCCCGCCAGCGCACGGATGACGTGATACGTCTTCACCTTCGGTCCCGCATCGGGCGGGTACGGAACGATTTGCGTGAGGAAGAGAATGTTCATAGAATTCAAAAAAATCATCCGCCAATCCCGGCAAATCTGCACGAAATCTGAATGATAAACCCTGAAGCAATTCGCGGAGATTGGCGAAGATTAGCGGATAAACAACACTACTTCAAGTTAAGGCACAGTCCCATCACTTCGAGGTTCGAGCGCAGTTCCTTTTTTGCCTGGTCGTTGCGGCTGGGGACGAAGAACAGCACGCACCAGACCAGCAGTTTCAGCAGGCTCATTACAAAAAACATCGCCCGCAGAAGGAACGTCTTGAAAAAGCCATAGTTCTTCTTGTAGAACATCATCTTGCCGCGATAGACCATCTTGCGGCGCTTCCAGCGATCCATGCTCCGCCCGCCGAAGTGAATGATGGATGAATTCGGCAGGAAGACCACCTTCCAGCCCGCCTTGTTGAGGCGGTACTGCAAATCCGCTTCGTCGCCGTAGATGAAATAACTCTCGTCGAGCAACCCCACCTGTTCCAGCGCCGCCCGCCGCACCAACAGGCACGCCGAACTCATCCAGCCCGTTTCCTTGATTTCATTCGAATCGCCGTGCGAGGGATAACCGGGCCACAACCTCTCGCCAATGTGCGTGACAATCAGGAACTCCTCCAGCAGCGTCGAAAACGGCGCATATCCCGATTGAAACGAATCGTCGGGGTTGAGCAGTTTTCCCGCCGCCGCCCCCGCTTCGGGATGCGCGTCCAGATACTCCACCAGCACATCCAGCGCGGGACCGTTCACAATCGTATCGTTGTTGAGCAGCAGCACATAGCGTCCGTTCGTCGCCTCGATGCCCTGATTGCTCGCCTTGCCCAACCCCACATTGCCCGCATTTTGAATCAACTTCACCTGCGGGTACTTCTCCGCCAGCATCTGCTGACTGCCGTCGGTCGAGCCGTTATCCACCACGACGACATCGAACGAACTCTTCAACCCGCCCTCATACAAAGACTTCAAACACGGATCGAGATACGCCTTGTTGTTCCAGCACACCAGCACAATGGACATATCCACGACTGCTTCGCCGCTTCTTTCCTGGACCTTTGCCTGGGTCGCCGTTGCCGACATCTATTCCTCCCCTCGATATTTCCGATCCAAATCGGCAATCTCGTCGTACGTGCCGAGGTCAATGTAGGTGCCGTTTTCCATGTGCACGCCCTTGAACTTCATCCCCATGGCAATGGCGTCGTTCATGATTTTCGCAAAATCGGAGATGCCCTCTTCGAAGACGCACTTGTGCAAATACTCGGTGAACTTCGGGCGCCAGACAATACAACCCCACATCTGCGTCAGGTCGGTCTGCTTCGGCTTATCCACGATTTCGAGCACACGGTTGTTCCCGTCCAGGCGCACCATGCCGAATTTTTCGGGGCGGTCGGTGGTGAACATGCCCAGCAGGACGTCGTCATCGGGCGAGGCGGCTTCATAAACCCGTTTGAAAATATCGTTGGGCTTCATCAGCGTATCCGCCATGCCGAAGAAAACGGTCTTGCCCTTCACGAGGTGATACGCCGAATCGAGCGCGTGCGCCAGCCCGGGCGAAGTGGACTTGGTCTTGCCTTCCACCACCTCCTGCACCACATAACTGATGTCGCACCCGAAGCGCATGCCATTGCCGAAATAACCGATCAACTGATGCTTGGTCTCGTTGATGACGAAAACGATATGCTTCAACCCCGCATTGACGAGGTTATCCACCACAAACTGCGAAATGGGCTTGTAATGGTTGTTGCGAATGACGGGATACAATTCCTTCGGATAGGGCAGACCCAGCCGAACGCCCTTCCCCGCCGCGGGGATCAAACCAATCAACTCCTCCATCATGACCTCTCTGTAAAAAAATATATCGTTTTGCTCTGTTGCAAAGATATTTTCTTGAAGCGCGCCGGGCGTTCTCTAACGCCCCATTTGCGTGCCGCGCAAAGAGCGCAAAATACGCAACAGGATTTTCATCGTACGGGGTGCAGCCTGCGTTCCCTCACGCTGGCAGGCTCGGTTTTTTGCTTCGCCAGATAAATCTGCTCGATGCTGATCAACCCGCCAAAGAAAATCCACGGCAGGACGCTTGCCCGTACACCATCAAGACCGATATTGTAGGCAAAAGGTAACAGCCAATCTACGAGGAATGCCGCCATCAGCGACCCAAACACCGACGCAAAAATACCGTACGCATACGCCTTGGCGAACCCTTCAGGCAATTCGTTCATCAGACGGTATGCCATCTTTCCGATTTCGAACAGAATCCACAGAAAACACGCCAGTCCCAGAACTCCCGTTTGGGCGATGATGTCCACAAACTGGCTGTGTGAATTGAAGCGGATGCGATAGCCGCGAATCGTAAATATCTGGGCGTACCAGTAATAGTTCGAGAAACCCAGCCCAATGATGGGACTGACGCGGGCGATATCCAGCACTACCAGCCAGGCATCCACGCGCGTGCCCCAACTGTATTCATCGGTGGAAATCAAATCCTGCGCGAGATATGCCGCCACCATCAGCACAAAGGGAATGGTGAACGGCAACACCTTGCGGAACTTCCACCCCACCAGCACCGCCGCCACCAGCCCCGCCGGCACCCAACCAGACTTCCAGTCATTTTGCTGGACGAGGGCGACAAAAAACGTGAGCGCAACGATGCCATACAGCACAGCCTTCGAACGCAAACTCAGGTGATTGTTGTAAATCGCCTGGCTCAACGGCAGGGTGACCATCCACATCCAGAACATGCTGTTGGCATACACGCCGTGCGCGTAAATGCGGTCAACGATTTCCAACTGGAGCGTGCGCCCCAGCACATAGATAAACCCCAGCCCGATGAACGTCCACACGATGATTTTGAGCCACCGCACTTCCCGAATTACGTTTGCCGTCATAATCATGGCAAGGACGAGGAAGAAATAAATCGCAAACCCGCCGATTTGCGCATCGAGCGGCGCCTGATTGGCAAACACAAACCAGGGAATCTGCCCCATGGCAAAGGCGATGACGCACACAATCAACATGAAAAACGCAGGGCGGATGGGAGCGGAGTTGACAAAACTGAATCGGCGCTTCACCACGAACATATCCATGAACCATAAGCCGATCATCAGAATCAAGGTCAGGATGGAAGCGTTGAACCCACCCGGCCCCGCAAAGGGGACGAACATCCCGCCGGCAAATAACAGCAGAAACCCCACATTGGGAAAACGCAACAAGATGAGAAGACCGGCAACCCCAATCACCGCGCCAGCCACTGCCATCATGATCATTGGTGACCCCCAATATGCTGCGGCAACCGCCATAACCGCCGCCAGCGCAATAATGGCATATTGCACCCATCGGACAGGGATGGTGAAGCGGCGGTTTATGAAAAAGAATTTGAGATGAAAATCAAAGTTCATCGTATCACTTCAAAAGGAGAGAGCGGCGATTCCATTTTACAACAACTTGCATCCAGAGTTAACCGATGGCACGCATGCAAAGGTCGTTTGTGCGTAAAATACAAACTCAAGACGTATCCCCCCTCCAAAAGTAACAAAATTGCAAAGTCAATTCGTTTGGGAAATTCCCGCAAGCAAGTGCAGGAAAGACGGCATTATTCCCCCCCAGTCATACCGGGCGCGGACCAGGTTTTGGGCATTGTCCGTCAGTTTTTGACGCAAACCCGCCTCTTTCAACAAACTGACGGTTGATTCGGCAAACGCCCCCGCTTCATCTGCCACGAGCAGATGCTCGCCCGCGCGCGCCTCCAACCCCTCTGCCCCCTTCGACGTGGCGACTACAGGCGTGCCCAGCGCCATCGCCTCGAGAATCTTCAGCCGCGTGCCGCCGCCGCTGAGCAGCGGAGCAATGCTCACCGTGCAGGAGGCAACCAGCGGCTTGATGTCGTCCACATAGCCCGCCAGCGTGACGTTCCGCAGTGAGGGCAGGGGCAGGTTTTCATGGTCGCCCGTGATAATCAACTGCGCGTCGGGAACCCGTTCCAAAATCAGCGGGAAGACCTCCCCCACGAACCAGGTCATCGCCTCGTAATTGGCACGGTACTTGAACGGACCGCTGAAGATGAGCGTGTTCGTCCGCTTCTGCGCTTTCACCTGCCGGTATTCCTCCACGTTGATGCAATTGGGGATGACGTGCGCCGCCTCACGGTAACGCGGGAAGTTCCGCGCCAGCAAGCCGCGTTCGCGTTCAGACGCCATCGTCACCAGCCGAAAACGGCTGAGGAGTTGGGAAAGGTACAGGCGGAGTTTGAACCAGGTCAGGGCGCGGCGGAGGCGTATCTTTCCATCCGCAGAAAAAGCCTGGTCGTGGAACAAGCCGATTTCGAATTCCTCGAACACGGCAGGGACATCCCGAAAATAGGGCGCGTACGCCGCCATCTGCAACTGCGAGGCGATGATGAGGTCGAACCTGTCTTCGGTCAACGCCCGCGTGATTGCCGCCGCCATATCGGGAGAGAACGTGTCCACGACGGAGCGAGGCTGGAGGCTGAGAAACCCGAGACAGGCGCGCAGGGTTGTGGGATCGAACTCCCGCCAGGGAACAACCTTCGCTTTCGCGCACACCGCGCGGACTTCGGGCGCTTCGGGACTCACTCCGGGCTGGTCCGCAAAACTGAGCAGGGTCACCTCGTGATGCTGACTCAAGCCCCGCAGAAGGTTGTAG
The DNA here is from genome assembly GCA_039961775.1 of Chloroflexota bacterium. Taxonomy (GTDB): domain Bacteria; phylum Chloroflexota; class Anaerolineae; order Anaerolineales; family Villigracilaceae; genus Defluviilinea. The sequence continues at coordinate 13,901 of JABRVZ010000077.1, read as the reverse complement.
ATGCGGATCTTCGAGCCGTTATTCACCGGGTAGGGAAACCAGCGGGAAAGGAAGAGGATTTTCATTGGGCGATGCCCTGCAAATAGGACTCGATCTCAGCGGTCATGCGGCGGAGGTCGAATTTTTGGGCGGCGGTCTGGCGGGCAGATTGGGCAAGCCGTTCGCGCAGGATGGGGGAATCCACCAGCCGCTTTAATTGACGGCTCAACGCTTCGGGTTCGTTGGGAGGAAAGGTCAGGGCATTTTCGCCGTCGGCGAGGATTTCCGCCGCTCCGCCCACCGCCGTACCGACCACCACCACGCCCGAAGCCATCGCCTCGACGATGACGCGCCCGAACGGTTCCGCCCAGATGGATGGAAAGATGAGGATGTCGAACTGAGGATAAAGGGAGGGTAAAGCCTCTTTTGGCTGAGCAGGCAGAAAGTCCACGAAGGAGGCGAGGCGGGCGCGCGCCACAAATTGATGGAGAGTCTGCACATAGTCCGCATCCCCATCGCCGACGACGGTCAGTTTGACGTTTTCCATGCCGTAATGCCGCACCAGATGACCGACCGCTTCGATGGCAGTGTGTACGCCCTTTTCGCGGGTGAGCCGCCCGATGTAGAGCAGGGAGACGGTCTCCCTGCGGCTGGCGCGCTGAACCTCGAGGTAGGGACGCGTGTCAATCGCGCCGTACACGATTTTGGAATGCTGCGGTGTGACGCCCTTGCGCTGGAGTTCGGTCTGCATGAAGGCGGAGGGAAAGAGGGCGTGTTCCACTTTGAGGGCGGGGCGCGGCTCGCGGGCGAGGATGCGGCGGGCGAAGGGACGCAGGAGCAGTTTGGGAAGCCCCGTAAGCGGGTTGCGGGCGGGGGCGTTCCAGTAGTTCTCGAACTGGCTGGGCAGGATGAGCCAATAGTCGCCGATGTAGTAGGCAACCCTGCCAGGCAGAAGTTGCTCGGCGAGGGCAGGCAGCGAGCGGGGGAAGTTCCACATGCCCCAGATGAGGACGGCGTCGGGACGGTGGGTTTCGATGGTCTGCCGCAAAATTGTCAGGTTTTGACGTTCGCGCCGCTTGCGGCTGGTAAAAAATTGAAAGGCGTTGCGGAACGAGGCGAAGTCCATTTCGAGGTGCAGGTCACGCCGCACCCAGGCGGGGTCGGGTTCGGAAAGCGAGGCGCGTCCGTGCGTGCTGGTGAGGACGAGCACGTCATGACCGAGGTTTCGCAAACCGTCGGCGACTTCACCGCACCATTGTTCGTAGCCGCCGCGGCTGGCGGGAGGATAGAAGTTGCTGAGGAAGAGCAGTCTCATGGGCGGAGGGCTTTGAGCCGTTCGAGCAGGCGCGGTCCGAGCAGGGACTTGACCCAGCGCGAGAGCAGGGCGGGGTCGAACAGCAGTTTGAAGTCGTTTTGCACGGCGCGGCGGAAGAAGCGGCGGGAGAGGTGGAACTCGCGCGTGCCGTAGGCGAGCATGCCGAGCGAGTGGAACATGCGGGCGCGGGCGGCGCGCTGGAGGCGTTTGACTTCGTCTGCGGTGGAGGCGTCGGCAAAGAGACGGTCCATCATGCCGAGCAGAGGCAGGCTGCTGCGCTTCACGTTCAGGGACGCCAAATCACCCATCTGCCCCTTGGGCTGGTCGCCGCAGCCGAGTTGATAGTAGGTGTCCACTTCGAGCAGGAGGGATGGGCAGACGTTCGCCATCTTTTGGAAGCACTCGTAGGCGCGGTCGGGGTGACCGTATTGCAGGTATTCCACGCACGAGCCGAGGTAGGCGCGTCCGTAGGCGCGGTGGGCTGTGGAGGCGCCTGCCGAGGCGGGTTCCGCGCCGACGTGCTTTTTCAGCACGGCGAGGCGGGCGGTGAGCATCCGCAACGGGTCGGTGGACATGCTTCCTGCGAGGACGCGGTGACGGGTCAGGATGTGAGGCGAGTGGATGAGGCGGAATTGCTTCGCTGCGCGGAGCCAGACATCCCAGTCTTCGCATGCCCGCAGAGACTCATCGAAGAAGCCCACGGCGTCATAGACGCGCCGCCGCAGGAAGACCGATTCGGGGACGAAGAAGTTGCCGTCGAGCAGGGCAGGGTAGAGGTCGGCGGGGGGAACGGGGCGGTTCTCGATTTGCGGCAGGGGGTTGTTCGCTTCGTCCACGAATTGATAGCCGCAGTACACGCCATCCGCTTCGGGGTCTGCCTGTAAAGCCGTGACCAGCGTTTCGAGGAAGTTCGGTTCGTACATGTCATCGGCGTCCAGCACGCCGATCAACTCGCCTTTGGCGGCGCGCAGACCCGTGTTGCGCGCGGCGGAGAGACCAGCATTGGTCTGGTAGATGTAGCGGATCTGGTCGCCGAAAGCCGCCGCCACTTCGCCGCTGTTGTCGGTCGAGCCGTCGTCCACGACGATGACCTCGACGGGGCGGTAGGTCTGTGCCAGCACACTGCGGATGGCGCCGCCGAGAAAGCGGGCGTGGTTGTAGTTGGGAATGATGACGCTGACGAGGGGAGGTTCAGTGGACACGAGAGATTCCGTTTGAGTAGAGATTTGCCTTGTGTAGAGCGCGTCCTCTGACGCGCTTTCGGTATCATCGGCGTTAGAGAACGCCGATTACGCACGAGGTGAACCGATTACGCACGAGGTGAACCGATTACGCACGAGGTGAACCGATTATGCACGAGGTGAACCGATTATGCACGAGGTGAACCGATTATGCACGAGGTGAACCGATTATGCAGGATGCGAGCGGATTACGCCGAGGAGATAGGCTTCGAGATTGGCAACCATCTTATGAATGTCGAACCGCTCTTCGGCAGTTTTCCTGCCGCCTTCCGCCAGTGTACGCAGAAGGGACGGTTCATCGAGCAGACGGCGGATCTGCTTCGCCAAATCCGCCGCGTCGCCAGGCTGGAAGAGCAGCCCGTTCTCGCCGTGGACGAGGGTCTCTGCGGTGCCGCCGTTCGCCGAACCGACCACCGCCATGCCGCACGCCAATCCCTCCTGCATGATGCGCGCCAGCGGCTCCGCCCAGACCGAAGGCAGGAGCAGGACATCGTACCTGCCCAAAAATTCGGGCAGTTCGGCACGCGGGATGGGCGCATGGAACTCGACCACGCCGGCGAGTTGATGCTGACTCACCAGGCTGTGCAGACGCGCTTCGTACTGCTGATGTCCCTTGCCCAAAATGGTGAGGCGCAGACGCTTCCGCTCCTCCGCCGACAACTGACTCAACGCCTCGAGGATGGTATGCACGCCTTTGTGTTCTGCCAGAATACCGACGAAGACCAGCGAAAGGATGCCGTCCTTGCGCTCGAACGTTCGTTTACCTGCCTGGGCGAGGTAGTGGGTCAGATCCACGCCTTCGTAGATGACGGGCGCGTCCTTGAGCGGGACGCCCGCCTCCAGCAACTGGTCGCGCTGGGCGGCGGAACAACACGGCGCATGTTCGAAGCGAAGTGGAACCTTCTGCCACTCCTCCCGCAGGATGAGGCGGGCGGGAATCCGCAGGAGACGTTTGGCAAGCGTTTTGAGCGGCGATGTGGCGGGAGAGTCCCAGAATTGCCGGTGCATGTTCGCTTCGATGGGCCAGGGATTGGCAAGGTAGTACACCACGCGCCCGCCCATGAGGCGTTCCGCCTCCTGCGCCAGGCTTTTCGATAAATTCCACATGCCCCAGATGAAGACGATGTCGGGCTTTTGCTCCGCAATCAGGCGCCGCAGGTGGGCAAGATTCCGCTCGCGGCGGCGGGGATACGACCACGCATCCCGCATCTTGTAGAATTGCAGGTCGCCCTCCAGCGAGAGCAGGCGGTGGATGTTCCCTTCGGAGAACTCGCGGTCGTAACCATAGGTGCTGGTCAACACCGAGACCTGATGCCCGAGGCGGGCGAATCCCTCCACCGCTTCCTGGCACAGGGCTTCGTACCCGCCAATGACGTGCGGGGGATACATGTTGGAGAGGAATAAGACCTTCATGGGGTTGAGTCCATTGTTTTGTATCAGTGTGAGGCGGCGTGAGAGAACGCCGCTTACGCAGTACCGGCGTTGACCAGCACCGCTTCGAGGCGGGAGAGGTATTGCTCCCACGAGTGATAGCGCACGGCGTCTTCACGCGCCTGCCAGCCCAGCCGCTCGCGCAGGGACTCGTCTGCGAGCAGCCGCCCAACCGCCTCCGCCAGCGCCGTCTCGTCGCCCGGCGGGACGAGCAGTCCGTTTTCGCCGTCGCGCACCACGTCCACAATCTGCCCCATTGCCGAGGCGACCACCGCCTTGCCCGCCGCCATGTACTCGAAGAGTTTCATCGGCGAGAGCCACATCTCTCGTTCCATCTTGGGAACGGGGACGACGGCAACATCGGCGGCGTTGACGTAGCGCACCACGTCGGCATGAGAGACGAACCCCGTAAAGCGCGCCGCTTCGCCCAGCCCCAGTTCGCAGGCGAGGGCGGTCATCCGTTCGCGCTCCGCCCCGTCTCCCACCAGCAGAAGGCGCGCTTCGGGGCGTCCGCTTTGCACGCGGGCAAAGGCGCGGAGCAGGGTGGTCACATCGTGCCACTGGTAGAAACTGCCGACGAAGACGACGAGGGGCTGGTCCGTCGTCAGCGAGAGGGAGGCTCGGGTTTGCGCGCCCAGGTTCGGGTCGGGTTGGAAGCGGTTCACGTCCACCGCATTGGGCAGGACGATGAGTTTGTCCGCCGGCACGTTCCAGTTCTGAATCAGATGTCGCTTGGCGATTTCAGAGACGCACACAATGCGGCGGGCGGTATCGAGGTTGAAGCGGAGCAGCCGGCGGGCGCGCCACCGAAGCCAGCCTTTGAGGGGCTTGCCCATGAAGTCGAGTTCGGCAATCTGGTCGGCGTCGAAGAACATCACGTAGGGCAGGCGCAGTTTGCGGCACGCCATCGCCGCGCCCGCGTTGTAGAGGCTGTTGCGCTCGAAGACCACGTCGTAACCAGGCAGGATTTGCAGGCAGGCGTCGTAACGGCGCAGGTTAGAGAAGAAGTTCAGGTAAGGCACACCGAACGGCTGTTGCAGTTTCCAGACGGCTTTCGAGAGCAAGTCGAACCAGCGGCGCGTCGTCCAGGTGCGGGGGGCGGTTTCGGTTTCGGTCAGGTCGCTCACGCACACTTCGTCCAGTCCGTGCGGGGCGACCCACGTCACGGCATGCCCGCGGGCGCGCAGACCTTCGGCAATGTATTTTTGCTGGATGTGGGCGGCGTCGCGCGGATTTTGCCCGCGCATTTCGTCCACCCAGCCCTGATCGGGGAGGCAGTGAGCGATTTTCATGGGACGAACCGCCGCTTCTTTTCTGGACCGTTCACTGCTTTGCCCTCCCCCAGCCTTTTTCTCTCTTCGAGCGCTTCGCCATAGGCGGCGGCGAAAAACTTTGCCGCCGCCTTCGCCTCGAAGGGACTGTTTTCGTAAGAGGCGCGCGCGGCGCGCCCGAGTTTTTCGCGCAGGGCGGGGTCGTCGGCAAGCAGTTTGATTTTTTCCGCCAGGCAGACGGGGTCGGCGGGCGGGCAGAGCAAGCCGTTGACGCCGTCGGTGATGAGTTCGGGGATGCCGCCCACGTTCGTCGAGACGATGGGACAGCCATACGCCATCGCTTCGACGATGACCAGCGGCTGCCCCTCGAGGACGGAGGAGAGCAGGAAGAGGTCGGTTTCGGTCATGATGCGGGTGAGTTCTTCGCGCCCGGCAAACGCGCCGGCGAAAATCTCTGCGCCGTTCAAGCCGAGGCGTGCGGCTTTTTCGAGCAGTTCGCCGCGCAGTTCACCTTCGCCATACACCTTGAAGCGGATGTGCGGATGGGTTTGCCTGACGAGCGCCGCGGTATCGAGCAGGTAGGTCAGCCCTTTGGTGACGTAGAGCCGCGCCAGGGTGGTGACGGTGAAAGGGCGGGCGGCTGGCGCGGCATAGTCTCTTTGCCAGTTGCCCTGAAACGGGTCGGAGAGGAGGGGGGCGCGCACCACGATGGGGCGGGTCACTTTGCAGACCTGGCGCAGTCCCTCGGCGCTTTTTTCGGAGACGGCGATGACGCGGTCGGCTTTGTTGATGGTGGCTTCGAATCCTTTCCACCAGTTGAATTGCGGGTCGGGAGTTTGGTGTTCCTCGTACATGACGGGGACGCCCCTGGCGTGCGCCCAGTCAATGACGAACAGCAGGCTGGTGGTGTAGCCCTGGATGTGGAGGATGTCGGGACGCCAGCGCAGGTTCCACCCGTTGAGCAGGAGGCGGGCAAGCGCTTTGCGGTAGTCGGGACCGATGACGTAATCCATCAGCCGCCCTTTGAGGAAGTTGTAGGCGCTGGCGCGGGCTTGGGGGAAGGGTCGGCGTTTGAGCAGGGAAACGACCAGGGCGAGGAAAAGGACGAGGGGGCTGAGCAGGCGCATGGTCCAGAGCAGGAGGCGTTCTTTTGTGTCCCAGTCGGAGGCGGGTTTGGAAATCCATGCGGGAGGCTGGAGGAGGGGAATCCCCGCGTCTCTGAGGCGGCGGGCGTATTGGTTTTGAGGGTTCACCCATGCCGCCGAAAGCCAACTGACCTGCTCACCCCGCTGCTGAAGCGCGACGGCAAGGCTGACGGCGTATTCCTCCAGCCCGCCAAAGTCCTGCATGTCGTAGGAGACCATGAGAATTTTCATGCGGCTGTTCTCGCCAGTGAGCGCACGAGGATGGACAGCACGCCGCGGTTGCGAAGGTAGGCGGGGTCGCTGCGGCAGGCGCGGACGACGAGGGAGGGAACTTTGCGGTATTCCTGCGAGCGGTAGAAGTGGAAGGCGCGGTTGATGAGGTAGGAGCCTTGCAGTTTGTCGCCGCCGCGTTTAGCAAGACGGTTGAGCCAGGGGGTCAGTTTTTGGAGGACGTTTTGCACCGCTTCGCTGCCGAATTCGGTTTCGTAGCCGAGCAGGTGATAGGTGATGAGTTGCATGAGCGGTTCGTCGGTTTGGGCGCGCAGGGCGAGGGCGCGGGTGAGGTGGGAGTCTGCCGCATCTTCCCTGCCCCAGAGGAGGGCGCGGATGCCCTTCCACAGCCAGCCTCGCGCGACTGCCCAGTCGTATTGTTCGGACAGCCATGTCAGTTCGCGCGGAAGTCCGGCAAAGATTTGTTCGAGAAGCGCTTCGTGATCCACGCTTTCGTCGGCGATGCACTCGGAGAGGAGGAAGTCCACCAGTTCGCAGGGCTTGCCTTTGATGACGGAGGGATCGAGGGCAACGAGTTCGCGGGTGTATTTGTGGGCATGGTCGGTTTCGTTTTGGATGAGCGCCAGCGAGACGATGACCATGAGGTGATGTTTGATTGCCATGCGCCCGATGTTCCGCACTTCCTGCGGGCAGCGCGGGTCGGCGAAGACTGCCGCCTGAACGCGCTCTACGTCGGCGATGCGACCGGGCAGGTTTTTGCGTCCGCGCCCGGAGTGGTAGCGGCGGTAGTTGAGGGCGCGGTCTATGCCTGCGAACTGGCATCCCGCCAGGGCGAGGCGGCAGGGGAAGTCGGTGTCTTCGGCGGTGCCGACGGCGGGGTCGAACAGCCCGACTTTGAACGCCCAGTCGCGGCGGACGACGGTATCGCTGGGGGCAAAGGGGAAGGCGAGGAGCAAATCCTTCAAACCGACGGTGAGCGGCGGACGCCACATCTCGCGGATGGTGTTGGCGGAGTGATTCAACTCGAAGCGGGCATTGTAGGAGACGCCAACTTCGGGGTGTTCCTCCAAAAACCTGACATGCGCTTCGAGTTTTTCGGGGTGGAAGAGGTCATCGGCGTCGAGCAGGAAGAGGATGCCGCCTTTCGAGGCGTTGATGCCCGTGTTGCGGGCGGCGGAGAGGCGCTGGTTCTGCTCGTGGACGATGTAGCGGATGCGCGGGTCGCTGAAGCCAGCCATGACTTCGTCGGTGTTGTCGGTGGAGGCGTCGTTGACGACGATGAGTTCGAAGTGGGGGTAGGTCTGGTTGAGGACGCTTTGAATCGTTTCGGGCAAAAACTCCGCCTGGTTGTAGGCTGGGATGATGACGCTGACGAGGGGAGAAGACATATAATTTTTTGACCTCTGGCTTTAGAGAACGCCAGATACACGTGTTAGATGCAGGTACGCGTATTAGATGATGTCTGCAAACTGGTATTCGACGCGTTTGAAGAACCAGTAGCCAAGGAGGAAGATGATCAGCGAAACGGCGGCGGCGGGCAGCAGGTAGCCGCCGGGCAGGCGGTCGTAGATGAGCACGTCGCGGTAGGCGGCGATGATGCCCGCCATCGGGTTGAGGAAGTAGAGCCACTGCCACTTCTCTGGGACGAGGGTGACGGGGTAGAGGATGGGCGAGGCGTAGAACCAGACCTGAATGACGAGTTTGAGCAGGGGGTCTACGTCACGGTAGAAAACGTTCAGGGCGGCAGAGCCAATTCCCAGTCCGAGGAGAAGCGTGAGTTGAATCAGGAAGATGAGGGGCAGGAAGAGCAGTCCGAGCGGCGAGACGGGAATCCCGTAGAAAATCACGAGGAGCGCCAGCAGGATGAACGAGACAGCGAAGTCGGCGATGCGGGCGAGCAGGGCGGCGATGGGGAGCGCCTCGCGCGGAAAGTAGATTTTGCCGACCAGGTTCATGTTCTGCACCAGCGACATTGCCATGTCGGGCAGGGAGGTGGCGAGGAGCGTCCAGGGGACGACGGCGGCGTAGGAAAAGAGAATGTACGGCACGCCGCCCGTATCCACAGGGACGATGCGGGTGAAGACCACGGCAAAGATGGCGACGGTGGCGACGGGCTGGACGATTGCCCACAGCCAGCCCAGGGCAGATTGCTGGTAACGCCCGCGCAGCGTGCGGATGGTCCATGCCCAGGTGAGGTCGCGGAGTTTGATGAGGGGATTGGTTTGTGCGATCATGCGTGCCTCGCGGTTTCGATGACGGCGGCGCGGGCGTTCTGGCTCCACGTGCGGTTCGGTTCGTAGACGGCAATGTGCGCCTCGCGCCCAGGGACGCGGTTGCGCACTTCGAACCAGTCCGATGCGCCGTAAGCAAGCCCGTCGGAGTCGTCGGCGTTCATAATCCAGGTGATGGCGTAGTAGGTGCCGCCGAAGAGTTGCAGGGGTTCGAGGCGCACGGAGTATTCGCCCTCCCCTTTGGTGATGTGCAGAGGGTAGCCGTCGAGATGAGAGCGCATGTTGGCGCACATCAAGCCGTCGGAGCGGTAGATGAGGACGATGGCGTTGGCTTTGCCGATGTCCTTGTAGGCGGCGTATTTGACGCGGATTTCGAGCGGCTGGTCGCCGTAGGTCTCGCGGATGGGGTTGCCGTGTGCGTCGAGCGCTTCGATTTTTACGACCTCCACGCCGCCTTCCACGTCGTCCGCCGAGCCGTCGGCGCGGTTCATCTTTTCGATGCGGCGGCGGTCGAGCGCTTGATTGTAGATGTCAATGATTTCGCCGCTGGTACCGACGTTTTGCACCTGTCCGTGTTCGATGTAGATGGCGCGTTCGCACACGGAGCGCACGAGACCCATATCGTGCGAGACGAAGATGAGGCTGGTGCCGTTGTTGAGCAGAGTCTTGATGCGCTCGATGCACTTCTGGCGGAAGGAGGCGTCGCCCACCGCCAGCACTTCGTCCACGAGCAGGATGTCGGGTTCGATGCAGGAGGCAACGGCAAACCCCAGCCGCACGGTCATGCCCGAGGAGTAGCGTTTGACGGGGGTGTCAATGAACTCTTCGATTTCGGAGAACGCCACGATTTCGTCGAAGCGCTTTTGGACATCCTTGTACGACAAGCCCAGGATGGTTCCGTTGAGGTAGATGTTCTCGCGTCCCGTCAGGTCGGGATGAAACCCCGCTCCCAGCTCGATGAGGGCAGACAACTGACCATTGACCTCCACCTTCCCCGAGGTGGGGTTCGTGATCTTCGCCAGCAATTTGAGGATGGTGGATTTGCCCGCGCCGTTCGGTCCGACCAGCGCCAGCGATTGTCCCTTTTCGAGGTCGAAACTGACATCCCTGAGCGCCCAGTGATATTTGCGGTCGGCGGAGGCGCCTCCGCGCAAAGCCTGCTTCGCCCACTGCGAAAGGACAGAGGGCAGGCTGGTGCGGGTCAGCCCGAGGTTGTAGCGTTTGGATACGTTCATAAAACGGATGACAGGCGGCATGAATACTCTCCAGGTGTTTTTTGGCATCGAAGCTCACGAATTCATCGAAAACTTCGTGCTATTCTAGGCCAAATAATCACTATACGGCTCGATGAAGTAGCCTACTTTTTCCAGATAGCCGTTGATCGGGCGGACGGTCTCTCCATCGGCGTAATAATACTCGAGGTGTTCGACAACGGCAGAAGGAACATGACCGGCGGCGTAAAACTTTTCATGCGGCGGGGTGTAGAAAAAGCCCAGGTAACGGCTGGACAGGTCTGCCGCAACACGCAAATCGGGCGGCGGTTCGTCAACCAGGCTCCGCACGCTGGCTTCCAGCAAATCCACACCGCTGGTCATTTTAATCAACCGCCACATGTGACAACCGTCCAGGCGGGGCGTCACCTCCACGATGCGCGGTCCGTGACGGGTGAGGATTGCCTGATAATAGACAGGACCGTTCTGGATGCCGAGGGCGCGGTTGCATAGAGCGGTCAATTTCTGCACTTCGCGGCGGACCTCCTCGGGGCAATGCACCGAGGGATAGATATGTCCGCGCGGGAGACCGCCGGTGTATCCCTCCACCACCAGCCGATCGGAGACTTCGTTGAAGATGGTTTCGCCGTCCACGATAAACGTGTTCACCGAGATTTCGGGACCTTCGAGAAACTCCTCGATGATGAGCGTGCGGCTGCGCGAAAATTGAAGCGACGAGGCGAAGCCCGCTCTTGCCTCCTCGAGGTTGTTTGCCAGAAAGACACCGCGCTGACCCTGATTGTCCACCGGCTTGACGATGGCAGGGAAGATGCTCCAGTCGTCCAGGTCGCTTGGGGAGCGAAGCCCTTTGTAGCGGATGGGGCTGATGGCATGTTCGTTCAGGAAGCCGCGCAGAGAAAGTTTGTTGTGCAGGAGTTCGGCTGTCTCGGCGGAGACGAGAGCGGGGAGTCCCAGCCGCGAGGCGACGCGGGCGGCTGTCGGCATGGCAAGATCCGAGCCGATAGAGTAGATGAGGTCCACGGCTTCGGCGCGGGCGAGGCGTTCGATACCGTCTACATCCGTAATGTCGAACAGGGCGAATTGGTCTATATACTCCAGTCCCCTGCCCTCCTGGCGGTAACTACAGCCGATTACCCACCAGCCCAGCACCTTGAGGTAACGGATCAAGTCCACCTGCGCGTTGCCCACGCCCAACACAATCGCTTTTTTCATGTTCCTTTCCTCCCTGCCCGTTAGTGGACAAGCGTCTCCAAAATTGGGATGGCATGGACGAACGCGGCAATCAAGCCTCTGTTGCGCCAGATGCGGAACGGCTCGCTCGCCAGAACGCCCGCGACGCTGGACAGCACCCTGCGCTTTGCCCCCCATTGCTGGGCGTCGAATGCCCGTGCGGTGAAGAATTCCGCCCGCAGGTTACGATGGGCAGATGCTGCCCCCAACCGCTCGAAGCGTGAGGCAATTTGACGAAGAATGCCCAGCGCCGCCTGCAATCCATATTCGGCTTCGTATGCCAGCAGGTGAGAGACCAGCCACTGAATGAAAGCGGCGTCCAACTGACCGTCAAGGGAGACGACGTGCGAGAAGTAAGCGTCGGCTTCGGCGGGACGGTCCCACATCACTGCGCGGACGCCCTGCATGAGGTAGCCGCGCGTCACCGCCCAGGGGTAATGAGGGGTGAGCGAGGCGAGTTCCGGCGGCAGGTTTTGGAATATACGGCGCAGGAGGTCTTCGAGGCTTTCGCCCTCGTCGTCTATGCTGTCAATGACCAAATCGTTGAGGATGTGCGGCGGGTTTCCCTCCATCAGCCAGGGATTCAGGCGTACAGTTTGGAGCAGAAATTCCCGCGCGGTGTCGTATTCTCCCTGCAGGTAGGCGACATACATCCACATGGCATAGATGTTGGAGGCGGCGATGCCGCGCAGCGCCCGCACTTCGGGCGGACAGCGCGGGTCGTCGAAGATGATTTGCTGGCAGGCGCGCTCCGCTTCGCACTGGCGGACGAGGTTTTTCACCTGACGGTTCTTGTGATAGCGGCGGTAGTTGAGGGCGCGGTCTATCATGGCAAATTTGCACCCTGCCATGTAGAGCCGCCCGCAGATGACGATTTCCCGCCCGCGGTAGAAAGGCTCCTGCCAGATTTCCTCGCGGGACGCCCATTCCCGTCGCTGCACCCAGACGCTGGGCGCCAGAGGAAAGGCGAGGGCAAAGTCTTCGAGGGTGAGGCGGGGGGAGGGACGCAAGATTTCGCGGACAGCGCCGGAGGTCGGGTAGAGTTCGAAGCGGGAGTTGTAGGTGAATCCGATTTCCGGGTGGTTGTCCAAAAATTCCACGTGCAGGCGGAGTTTGTCGGGATGGTAGAGGTCGTCCTGGTCGAGGTGGGCGATGATTTCGCCGCGAGAAGCCATGACCCCGGTCTTGCGCGCCAGCGCCACGCCGCGGTTCGTTTCGTGACGGATGCAGCGGATACGCGGGTCGTCGAACCGAGCCATCACCTCATCCGTGCCGTCGGGGGAAGCGTCGTTTACGACGATGAGTTCGAAGTCCTGCCAGGTCTGGTTCAGGACGCTTTGAATGGCTTCGCCAAGATGCGCGGCGCCGCCGTAGGTGGGAATGATGACGCTGACTTTGGGAGCGTTCACGGCTGGGGAACCTCGCTGCGCAGGCGATAGGCAAGCGTTTGGACAGATTGCAGACGGCGCAAGGGGCGGATGTCCTTGTTGGAGCGTTTGACGGTTTGATATTCGCGCTCCAGCAAGGAAACATCCAGCCATTGGCTGAGTTCCTGGAGCGAATCGAAGAGGGGCCAGAGGGCTTCCTTGCCGGTTGCCTGAATGCAGTCAATATCCAGACGCAGGGGAATGTCGTCGAAGCCGGCAAAGGGACCGTGATGGAGAGGCGCCGGCAGATGTTGGACGATGCGGTGACGCAGGATGTAGCGCCCGGTGCGGATGAACGGTTCGCTGGCATAGGTGCCGGGAATCGCCGCCAGTTTACCGTAATAGCGGCGGAATATGTCTGCCAGCAGTTTTCGATTTTCGAGAACCGCCCGCGGCAGTGACATGCTGAAGCGGGCATAGGCGCGGTTGACGAAAGGTGTGGCAACGCCGCGCCAGTAAGAGGCAAGGTTGGCTTGAAAGGAGGTAAACAGGCGCTGACGCGAGCGAATGGCAAAATAAAAATCCTTGAAGAATCTGGTGCCGGGCAGGGTTTTATCTTCCCGCGCAACTTCTTCGGCAATTTCCTGCAGGGCATCCTCCACGGGGAATTTCAGCAAGTTCCGCACTTCTTCTGCGTCCCAATGCAGGTACCAGGGATTTTTGTAGATGGTGTACCCATTGTCGCATTGAATGGGGTTCATACCAGAAAGTTGATCCCCCAAGAAGCCGCTGACAAGGGGACCGGCAGGCTCGTTTTGCAGCATGTCCAAAAAGTACATCTGGTACATGCCGTGAAAGTGCATGGAACTGCCGAACATATCCGCCCAGAGCGGGGTGTAGCATTCCAGAAAATCTCTGCCCAGTTGGATATGCTTCCACGGGAAGCCCAGGGTTTTGGCAATCTGGCGGGAGTAAATCACATCGGTGGATTCCGCTTCCCCCCACGCGTAGGTGTGGATGTCCGCGCCTATTTCCGCGCCGACTCCGGCAATGAGCCGCGAATCCAGCCCGGCAGAGAGGGGCAGGATCCAACGCGGATGGGTCTTCAGGACATCCGCTATCGCTTTTCGGGATAACTCGTGCATCTCGTCCACGAGGTCGTCCCAGCCCGCTTCCCACCGACTTTGGCTTGGCGCCACCGTCCAGAGCGTTTCGGCGCGAAAGCCTT
>JABRVZ010000076.1:0-28449 GCA_039961775.1 Chloroflexota bacterium | reverse complement strand
GCGCCGGCGCTGGGCGGCGCGGTGGGGCTGTGGCTTCCCATGTTCCCGATTGCATTTACCGCCGGCGCGCTGGTCTTTTTCACGGTTGGCATTGCTTCGGTGACCACGATGTCCATTGCGTTGATTGTGACGGTTGTGTTTGCCATCCGCGCATACCTGGGACTGCAAAACCCCATTGACACACTGTATGGGATTCTGGCGCTGTTTCTGCTCGTGTGGGCGCTGCGTCCCAACATCAAAAAGTTGATCGAGGGCAGAGAGAGGGTAGTGAGCATCAGCCTGCACGGCTGGCTGAAAGCAAGAAGGGAAGCCAGGCAAGGGAAAAGTCAGTGACTGATGTTAAGCAGTTTTCCCGCAGCGCGACAGTCACGCCGCCTGAAAATACGAGATAACTGCCGCGTAAAGTGAGACCGTGAATCAAAAAGTCCCCGTTTGGCGGGGACTTTTCGTTACGGCGATCATCCGCCGTTCATTTTATAGAGCAATGCCCGCAGGTTGCTTTGATGCAGCCTCTCTGCCAGCCCGCCGAGGTATACGCGGCTCTTGCCGCAATCCTCGATGCGGATTTCCTGCAGGAGTTCGGCGGCGTTCTTCTTTTTGGCAATGGCTTTGACCGATTTTTTGATGGCGTTCAGGTAATTGATGTTCTCCTTCACCGCCGCATCAATCTCGCCGCGCAGGATGATGTCGCCATGCCCCTGGACGATGTTCTCCAGCCCCAGTTTGACAACCTGCTTGATGGAGGCAATATTGTCATCCACATCGCCGTCCACCACATGCGGAACAGGGATGAAGGAATCGCCCGCAAACAAGATGCGGTCTTCTTCCACCAGCACCGAAATGCCGTCCTCGCTGTGACCGAAGGCGGGGGAGAGTATCAGGTTTTTCTTGCCTACACGCAAAGTCAAATCGCCTCCGCTGAACGTCATCTGCGGAAGCACAATCTTCACCTGCCGCAGAGCGGGGTTTTGCTTCTTCGCCGCCTCCAGCGACGGGATGCCGCGTTCCTCCAGCAGGTCACGGCAGCGCGCGTGCGCCACCACCGTCGCGCCGGGGAAGAAACAATTCCCCCACGCATGATCAGCATGATAATGGGTGTTGATGACATATCGAACCGGAACGCTCAACTCATGTTCGATAAACTCACGGATGGACAACGTTTCATCGGGCAGCGCCAGCGTATCAATCACCACCGCCCACTGCGGTCCCACCACCACCCCTGCCGTCACCTGCGCATAAACTTCACTCTGAAACCAATACACATTCTCTGAAATACGTTCACGATGCATGCAGCGCCCTCACAAGTTTTTCTCCATTATTAGCATAAACGCCGGCGAAAATCAAGTTGTATGCACGAATTTTGAAAAAAACTCGCATTTTCGTAAGCATGGGAAAATTCACCTGCTTGCCTCTGCCCTATTGCCGTGATAAACTACGAAGGAAGAAATGCGGTTCTTACTGACCCGCAACCTGAGTCTTGACCTTTGACTCAGTCCTACCCGATGAATGTCTGACCATGCCCAACGAAAACTTCCTTCCCAAGCCCATGCGGAACAACCCGACGCCCAGCCAGGCAGCCGGCAAAAATGACGAACTCCACTGGCTGAGCGACGCAAACAAAGCCGCCCAGCACCTTACGCGGCTCACGCTCGAATCGTCCGCACAGGCGGCGCTCATCACGCGCAAAAGCAGCCTGTGGGCGTATGCCGGTCAACTTTCGCAGGAGGCGGCAAAGGAATTGACGGTTGCCGTCACACGCCACTGGGACGGTCAGCGTGGAAGCGACCTGCTGCGCTTCGTCCGCTTGGAAAGCACCAAAGCCGAACACATGCTTTACGCCACGCGCCTCGCCGATGACGTGGTACTGGCGCTCGTCTTCGACGCCGAGACGCCCTTCAGCACTATCCGCACGCAGGCGGGACAGTTGGTCAACCGTCTCTCCACGCCGGGGTTGACCGAAGCGTTGGAACCGGTCCGGGAGCAGGAACCGCTTCCGGCGTCGCATGAAGCGCCCACCCAGTTCCCTCCTGAAGAAGAGGGGCCGGAGCCCGAAATCCCCAACATTGCCAGCATCCTCCAGGATGTCCCTCCGCCTTCGCCTTCGCTGGAAAAACGCCCGAAGCCTGAGGAAGAGGGCGGCGACCCATCCTCCCGCCCGTACAGCCGCGAGAGTTCTCCCGCTGTGCATGTGGACGACCTGCTCCTTTCCAGGCAAAACGATCAGACGGTGGAACATGTGGTGGAGGAACTCGACGCGACCATGCCTTCCAAGTCGCGCCGGCGGCCCGAAACCCCGGTGCGGCGTCCCACGACGGGCGAGTTGGACGAAACCCGCCCGCACTCCATCACCGAAGTGGCGGGGCGTGTGATGCTGGAGCCGATTACGCCGGGTTTGTATAACCTCACCTATGCCTGCCTGCTCGTTCCCCGCTTCACTTCTCACTACCTGACGGGCGACCTCGCCGACAGGCTCTCCGAATGGATCCCGCAGATTTGCGTTGCCTTTGGCTGGCGGCTGGAGTATCTTGCCGTGCGCCCGGAGTATGTGCAGTGGGTGGTCAACGTCCCGCCTTCGGCTTCGCCGGGTTACCTCATGCGCATCATGCGCCAGCAGACCTCCGAAAAAATCTTCGCCGAGTTCCCGCGCCTCAAAAAGGAAAATCCATCGGGAGATTTCTGGGCGCCGGGGTATCTCATCATGGGCGGTACACAGCCGCACCCGCCGCAACTGGTAAAGGATTACATCAAACAGACCCGCGTGCGTCAGGGACTCGAACAGCCCCGCCGCTGACCTGACACGTTGGAATCCTCCAAAGAAGCGCAGAGTATAATGACCCTGCGCTTCTTTTTTTTGATTCCCATGCCCTCGACCACTGTTCACTTGATTACTCGATCACTGTTCACTGACCCCGGAGCCTCCCATGCCCCCTACCCTCTATCTCATTGACGGACACGCGCTCGCCTACCGCATGTACTTTGCTCTCACAGCCGGCGGAGGCGGCAGTCAACGCTGGCAAACCTCCAAAGGCGAACCCACTGCCGGCATCTACGGCTTTGCGCGCGAACTGCTCCGCATCCTCGAGCAGGAAAAGCCCGAATACATCGCCGTCGCCTTCGATGTGGGCAAGACCTTCCGCGACGACCTCTTCCCCGAATACAAAGGCACGCGCGACAAAATGCCCGACGACCTGCGCCCGCAAATCGAGCGCATCCGTCAGATGGTGGACGCGTTCAACATCCCGCGCCTCGAGATGGAAGGCTACGAAGCGGATGACGTGCTCGGCTCGGTGGCGCATCTCGCCGCGGCGCAGGGGCTGGGAGTCAAAATCGTCACCGGCGACCGTGACCTCCTGCAACTGGTGAACGAACGCACCGTCGTCTACCTCGCCGGCGACGACCAGACCTACATCCGCGAGGAGGACGTCGTCAAAAAACTCGGCGTCCGCCCCGACCAGGTGGTGGATTACAAAGCCCTCGTCGGCGACAAATCCGACAACATCCCCGGCGTGATGGGAATCGGCGAAAAGACCGCCATTGCCCTGCTTCAAAAGTACGGCACGCTCGACAACATCTACGAACACCTCGACGAAATCGAAACCCGCTGGCGGACCAAACTCGAAGCCGGCAAAGCCAACGCCTATCTCAGCCGCGACCTCGCCCGCATCCGCACCGACCTGAACATCAAACTGGACCTCAATCACGCCAAAGCCCGCGAACTGGACATCCCCGCCATCGAAGCCTTCTTCAAAGAGATGGAATTCCGCTCGCTTCTCAAGACCCTCGAACGGTTGACCGGTCAACCCGCCTTGCCCTCCGCCTCAGCCTCCTCCCCCCTCCAGGCGGCGGGACAACTGTCCCTGTTCGCAACCGAACCGCAGGTCATCGTCGCGCCAAAGGTCGAGTCGAATCTCAAAGTCACCATCGTGGACACAGACGAAAAACTGGCGCAGCTCGCCGAGGTACTGAACAAAGCCAGGGTCATTTCCTTCGACACCGAAACCACATCCACCGAAGAGATGAATGCGGACCTCGTGGGCATCTCGCTGGCAATTCAAGAAGGCGAGGGATATTACCTCCCCATCGGGCATCGGGCGGGCGGCAACCTTCCGCTGAACAGGGTTCTCTCCGTCCTGCGTGAACCGCTGACGAATCCGAAGATCGGCAAAATCGCGCACAACGCCAAGTACGATTACATCGTCCTCGCCAAACACGGTCTGCGCGTTTCGCCGCTCACCTTCGATACCATGCTGGCGGAGTTCATCATTGACCCGTCCTCACGCAACCTGGGCTTGAAAAATCTCGCTTTCGTCAAACTCGGCGAAGAGATGACCCACATCGAAGACCTGATTGGCAAGGGCAAAAAGCAAATCAGCATGGCAGAGGTGGCGGTTGAGTCGGTTGCGCCGTACGCCGCATCAGACGCTGAAACCACCCTGCGGCTCATGCCCATCCTGCAGGCAGACCTCAAACGTGTGAACGGCGAAAAACTGCTTGCGGAAATTGACCTGCCGCTCACTCCCGTACTGGCAGAGATGGAGATGGAGGGCATCCTGCTCGACCTGCCCTTCCTCAAGCAAATGTCCGATGAATTAGCCAGACGCCTCGACGAAATCGAAAAACAAATCTTCGCATCGGTCGGCAGGACCTTCAACGTCAACTCCACCCAGCAACTTTCGGACGTCCTCTTCCAGACCCTCGGCTTGGAGCCGCCGGATAAGGGCAACAAAACCGCCAGCGGACATTACTCCACCTCGGCGGGCGTTCTGGAACTGCTGCGCGGCAAACATCCTGTGGTGGATTGGGTGCTGGAACACCGCGAACTCTCCAAACTCAAATCCACTTACCTCGATGCGCTGCCTCCCGCCGTGGACGCCAACGGACGCGTGCATACCTCCTACAGCCAGGTCGGCGCGGTGACGGGGCGTCTCTCCTCGAACAATCCCAACTTGCAGAACATCCCCATTCGCACGGAAACGGGACGACGCGTCCGCAACGGGTTCATCGCGGGCAAAGGCAACGTCCTGCTTTCGGTGGATTACTCGCAGATCGAACTGCGCATCGTCGCGCACATGGCGCAGGACGAGGCAATGCTGGCGGCGTTCCGCGCCGGGGAGGACATCCACGCCACGACGGCGGCGGCAATCTACGGCGTCAGTCCCGAAGCGGTGACGAAGGAAATGCGCCGTCACGCCAAGGCGATCAACTTCGGTCTCATCTACGGCATGTCGGCGTTCGGTCTCACCCGTTCCACCGACCTGACTCTGGCGGAGGCGGAAACCTTCGTCAAGACCTATTTCGAGAAATTCCCCGGCGTCAAAAAATACCTGGATGGCATCCGCAGGCAGGCGGCACAGCAGGGGTACGTCGAAACCCTGCTCGGTCGGCGAAGATATTTCCCCGCTCTGCAAAACAAATCCAATCCGCAGATGAAGAACCGCGAGGAACGCGAAGCCATCAACGCGCCCATTCAAGGCACTGCGGCGGACATCATGAAGATCGCCATGATCAAAATCCCGCCGGCGCTCGAGGCGGCTGGTTTGAGGGCAAAGATGCTGCTGCAGGTGCACGACGAACTCGTGCT
Source organism: Chloroflexota bacterium (assembly GCA_039961775.1). Classification (GTDB taxonomy): domain Bacteria; phylum Chloroflexota; class Anaerolineae; order Anaerolineales; family Villigracilaceae; genus Defluviilinea. The sequence continues at coordinate 22,868 of JABRVZ010000076.1, read as the reverse complement.
GGAATGTCCGCAGGAGGAATTGGAGGCAACCGCCCGCGTGGTGCAGGAGACGATGACGAACGCCTATCCGTTGAGCATTCCGCTTTCCACAGAGGCGAGGTATGGAAAGAACTGGGGGGAGATGCAAGTTATTACAGATTGATTGATGACGGCATGCTTGACAAAAAAACGCCAACATAAACGAATTCAAAGGAGGCGTTGGTCTATGCCCGATATACCGTCCCCGCCAATTACCATCCTCATTGCAGATGACGAAGAACTTGCACGCGCCGGGATTCGAACACTGCTCTCCCAAGCCAGGGACATGGAAATTATCGGCGAGGCGCAGGATGGTTTTGAAGTCCAGGAATTGGTTCCCAAACTTCGCCCCAAAATCCTTTTGCTCGATTATCGAATGCCGGGACCCAGAGCCTACGAACTCGAAAAATGGGTGCGTGAAAATTACCCGGAAACCACCGCCCTGGTACTGACCGCACACAACCGCGACGAATATCTGACCAAAGTGATTGATGCGGGCATGCCAGGCTTCCTGCTGAAGAGCGAGAATGCAGAGCGGCTTATCGAATTGGTCCGCCGCGCCGCGCGCGGGGAAACCCTTTTCGACCAGGCGCAACTGAACAGGGCAGCGCGCTGGCGCGAGGAAACCAATAAACTCAATCAACTCACTCCCCGCGAACGTGAAATTCTCGAACTGATCAAAGAAGGGCTGGACAACAATGCCATCGCGCAGACTTTAAACATCAGCATCAAAACAGCGATGTATCATACGACCAATCTTTTCAGAAAGTTACAGGTCAAAAACCGGCAGGAAGCCGCGCTGTGGGCGCTCAAATATTTGCCTGACAACCCAGAGGAATACCCAGGTTAAAACCTGGATATTCCTCCAGTGTCAAAAAACAAGGCGGGATGTAGAATGCCCTTTGCATCAGTCAGGATTCTCACATGCAAGGAGGAAGAAACCAACAATAACAATCAACTCATATTCTGCTACCTCAATTACATTCAGCCTTTTGAAAGGAGTTCCATATGTTACGCAGAAAATCCATCCTGGTTTTTGCAGTCTTTATCATGCTTCTTGGCTCGTTTGGAGTTGCCTCACCCGCCCATGCTGATGACGATGCTCCCCCGCCTCCAGAGCCTATCGTGGTGAAGACCGAGGTCAAAGGCAAAGTGATCGGCAATGTTATTCTTCCAAATTCGGTGGTTCCGGGTCCAGGCACCCAGAGCGTCACGATCACAAATCGTTACTACCCCTACTATGGCGGGAAAGTAAAAACCGATGGCAAAGCCGAAGGTAATTTCAATCAACCTTCTGGAAGCCGGTTTGTATGCCAGTCACACGTTTACAACAAAGCTGGACAGCATGGGACAACCACAACATCCTACGGCAGTTATGGAAGCACCAATTGTCCATATACCGCCCAAGCTGTTCTATCGGGAGGAGTAGTGCCAAATACATACTACTCCTGGACAAAGGCTTGGTGGAAGTGGTCAAACGGTATCAGCGCCTATGGAAAAGCCGAACAACTAAACTACCAACCGTAACAAATCCAGTTCATAACAACCTAACTCCAAAATCCTATCATGGTCAGCCAGAGATCCAGTCTTCTCTGGCTGAGTCGGTGGTTTGCAAAGAGGAAAAATGTATTACACGACGGAGAAACCCATTAAGAACTTGCGCAAAACAATACTGTACCTTGTAATATTGTTGTCCGCCTGTGCTAAAGGAGCGGAAAACCAGATATCTACCACTCCCACCCCAAGTCTTATCCAGTTTTCACTCACGGAGATACCTACTGAACAAGCCATGCCATATTTTCAGGATGAATTCAGTAACGAAATCTTCCTCGGTATAGAGGAAATGAAAAAATCGGGTTTCCGGACGCTGCAGGCAGTTGCACGTTTTGGGCATTCGGAAGACAATCTTACCAGTGGAACATATGTGATTCTTGAGCCAGGACAGGCATTGACGGGATATATTCTTCCCGTCAATACGCTCAAATTTTCGCATGATTTCGGCATATTTGCCACTCTGGATTACCTGCCCATCCAAATCCAATATAATGGCGACGCTGAATCTTTCCCCACCCTGTCTCTGGACCCAAATATTCAGAGGGCATTCAAATTTCATTTGCATCCCTTGTCCGAAGGATTGCACTCGTTGGTTCTCAAATTCATCATTGCTCCAAACCATTTTTTTGCCTTTCACGCAACCGCCTCCGATCCAATAGAAGATGAGGCGCTATCTTTTCGCGATGCACCCATTGAATTCGGATTGTTGATATGGGTAACTGATTCTCCCCCCCAAAGCATTTTGGATTGGCCCCAACAGGCGCGTTCAATCGCGCCCGAAAATACAACATTGCTGACAGATGCCTTTTTAGTAAAGGAAAGATCCAAAAATGGACAACCAGAAATGATGCTGAATACAGACACTGTTAATGCAGGAGAAACTGCGATATATTATATCCATCCCATCGCCGCTGACATCGGGAAAGGCGATATTCCTTTGCGTGTTTTGGTATTTTGGGATGACATCCTTACCCAGACAGACGATTTGTTAATACCAATTCAGACGGCGGTTGAGCAAGAATACATTCCTTATATGGTTCACGTGCCTGACAATTTATCGGAGGGTGACCACTATTTGACGGTAATAGGGTATCCATATCCGTACTACTTGAGAGGTTGGGGAGATGGTAGCGAATGGCGGACAGAGGTAGGACCCTATAGCAATTTAATGGCGCACATACCAGTTCTTGTTAAAAAGTGAACCACCCTCAAAAGCAGCCTCAGTTCCAACACAGTCGGAACTTACAACCTGTGCGCAAGAGTAATACAACTTTACATGAACAGCGCGCCACAAGGAGGTTATACCACTCCAAACTGCGGCGACCGCATTGCAGGAGGATCCATTTCACAGACGAAAAGCAAAATTGTCGCCAGCGTATTTGGCAAAACGCGGCAAGTAAATACGGATCACACTTTTGTAAACAAAAACACAGGATGGAGTTGGTATACATCCAACAGCACATCTGTTTCCCTCTAATTTGCGACTGTCTCACACCTGTCCAAGCATTTCAATCATGAGAAGGAATTGTGCAATGCGCCCCTGGCTAATCCATATAGTATTGGCTTGCAGCCTATTGTTCAGCGGCTGTTCCAGCCAGACCGAACCGACCAGTCACGAGCCGGCAACAATCGAATGGGACAATTTGCAAATTGACCCAGGAACAATCAACAGCGTTTGCACAGAAAAGTCTTTTGAGGATCTGGATCCGGCCGGCGAACAAATCAAACAGGATTTCACAAATGGACTGGCTTTTACTTTCATTCCTCAAAACGCTTCAACGGCAAACAAAATATCCCTCGAAACATTTTGGGTAAACGCCAACAAACAATCAACTCTCAATTTGCTCTTTTGGTACCCTGAAGGGAATGAAGGGGGGCTCAACCTGCGTTTTTTTGTTCTATTGAATGAGCGCCAACTCGACAATGCGCTCCCCGATTCAGTAATTTTCAGCGATATCAACCTTCAACCAGGGGATGAGAAATCCATACAAATAACCATTCCGCCCCTCTCCCCCGGAGTTCATGATGTGATTGCCGTAGCGTTTCCCTTTGATCGGAACATTCCAGACGTGTACGGCACTGTTGACTTGATTTACAAACGTATAACCCTAATTGCTGAACCAGCGCCCACCCCGCCGTTTAGAAACATAGACTTCACCACCCTGCCATCAGAAGGCTCAAATAAGAGAAACGACCCTGCCATGACGCTTGAATTGACCCTGAAAAAAGACGGCATTGACGTATGGAACTGGCCCCACCCCTGGCTCGACATCCAGGAAAATACCCCCCTCACCTTCTACGCCCTCGGCGGACATCAGGATGTCATCAACGCGGACGCCCCTCATTTGGAACCGTTGAAATCTTCCTTCTCCGCCTTCCTTCTTTTCGTGGATTATCAACAAGTCGAGATTGCCCCCGGTCAAACCGCCGTTTACGCCAAAATGGACAGCGACACGGCATACGCCCGCCTCCCGATAACGCTCCCGCCACTCCCCGCAGGAAGACATCACATCCTCGTCTTACGCATTGACACACCCGGCGTGCCCATGTGCATCCTGCGCGGCGACACTCATAGCCGCATCCTGCCCAACAGTGTTTACGGCAAACTCGTGGGGATCAACGTCCTGCCTCCCGAATAAACCATCAAATTCCCCGCATCCTTTACAACATCTGCATTACCTGCGTGCCGCGGCACCCCTCCCGCGCAAAAAACACGACCATTGTACGGGCAGTGTAATCCATCCCTACGGTATAATACCCCTCATGCCCGGACGAGAAGACCTTTTCCAAAAAGCGATGAACGAGGGGCACTCCTATGCCTGGGACCAGGAATGGAGCAAAGCCGCCGCCGCCTACCGCAACGCCCTGCACGAATTCCCCGACCACCCCAAGGCGCTCAACAGCCTGGGGCTGGCTTTATTTCAGCAGGGAAATTACGAAGAAGCGCTGGAAATCTACAAACGCGTGACCGTCGTCTCCCCGCAAGACCCGGTCGCCATGGAAAAACTGGCGCAGCTTCTCGAACGCACCGGACAACTCAAAGAAGCAATCGAAGCCGCCCTCAAAGCCGCCGACCTCTTCCTCAACCAGCGCGACGTGGACAAAGCCATCGAAAACTGGGTGCGCGTCACCTCGCTCAACCCCGAACACATGCTCGCCCGCTCCCGCCTGGCGCTCGCCCACGAACGGCTCGGTCACAAAGTGCAGGCAGTTGCCGAATACCTCGCCCTGGCAAGCCTCGTCCAGCGCACGGGCAACCTCGAAAAAACTGCCGAACTCGTCCACAAAGCGCTCCAAATCATGCCCGAAAGCGCCGAAGCCAAACAAGCGCAGACCCTCCTGCGCGCCGGGCAACTCCTTCCCAAACCCCTGCGCCCCAAAGGCGGGACCGGTCCCATCGCCATGGCGCAGGTCAAACAACTGGACAAACCCAAAGAGATCGATTCCGGGCTGGACCCGATAGCCGAAGCCCGCCAAAAAGCCCTCACCCGGCTGGCAGAGATTCTCTTCGACTACTCCAGCGAAGAACAAACACCTGCCCAACCGTCACGCCGCGGCATGCAGGCGCTCATGCGCGGCACCGGACCGTTGAACCTTCACCAGAACGAACAGGCAAAAGTCGTCCTTCATCTTGGGCAGGCAATTGACCTGCAAAGCAAGGGCAAAGAGGCGCAAGCCGCCGAGGAACTCGAAGGCGCCCTCGAAGCCGGCTTCACCCATCCCGCTCTCTACTTCAACCTGGGCTTGCTCCGCGCCAACGAGGAACGCTTCGAATCCGCCCTGCGTCACCTCGCGCACGCCGTCAAGCACAACGACTTCAACCTGGGCGCCCGCCTGCTCATGGGGCAAATCAACCGCAAAATGGGACGCTGGCAGCAAGCCGCCGTCGAATACCTCGAAGCGCTGAAAATCGCCGACGCGGCGGTCGTCCCGCCGGAGGAGGCGGATGAAATCCGTCAGATGTACGAACCGCTCATTGAGGCGCAGTCAGCCCAGGCGGAGGAAGAGGCGCTCAAACGTCTGTGCGAAAACGTCCACGCCCTGCTGATGCGCAAGAATTGGCGCGACCATCTCCATCAATCCCGCGAACAAATGCCCAAGAGCGAGATGCCCATGCCGCTGGCGGATGTCCTTTTGCAGGCGCAATCGAGCCAGGTGCTCGAAACGATCAATCACATTCACCAACTGGCGCGCATGGGGCAGTTGCGCACCGCCATGGAAGAGGCTTTCCATGCGCTGACCCACGCCCCCACCTACCTGCCTTTGCACACGTTGATGGGCGACCTGCTCGTGCGCGAAAATCACGTCCCCGAAGCGATTGCCAAGTTCTCGGCGGTGGCGCAGGCGTACAGCGTGCGCGGTGAAGCGGCGCAGGCGACCCGTATCCTGAAGCGCGTCATCCAACTCGCGCCCATGGATATGAAAGCGCGCACGCGGCTGATTGACCAGCTGGTGGCGCGCGGTCAGGTGGACGACGCCGTCCGCGAATACCTCGAACTGGCAGACATCTACTACCGCCTCGCCGACCTGGATAACGCCCGTAAGACGTACACCACCGCCCTGCGAGTCGTTCAGCAAGCCAACGCCGACCGCCAGTGGAACGTGCACATCCTTCAGCGCATGGCGGATATTGACATGCAGCGGCTGGACTGGAAGCAAGCCATCCGCGTCTATGAGCAGATTCGCACGCTTCGCCCAGACGACGAGGCGGCGCGCAAAAATTTGATTGATCTCAGTCTGCGGCTGGGGCAGTCGGTGCAAGCCGCCGCCGAGTTGGAAAGTTACCTGGCGTATTTGCAGACTCACGGCAACAGTGACCGCGCCATCCCCTTCATCGAAAGCCTGCTCGAGGAACGTCCCGGCGACGCCACCCTGCGGCGCGGTCTGGCGCAGGCGTATCAACATGCGGGGCGCGTGGAAGACGCCGTGCGCGAACTCGACTCGCTCGCCGAGTCTCTGCTGGATACGGGGAAAAAAGAGGAGGCGATTGTCATCATCAATCAAATTCTGTTGATGAACCCGCCCAACGCCGCCCAATACCGCCAACTGTTGATACAGTTGGGAGGATAAGAAACAAAAAACTCCGCCTCAGGCCGGTCTATAAGCCGCATTCTGTCCATGGCGCCGGAGCGCCACTGGGCGATCATCTCTCTGGGCGGCGCGTTGCCGCGCCGCTCGATGCGACCTACCCGGGACTGACCCTCCCATCGCATGGGAGGGCACATAAGAAGGCGAGCAGCCTCCCGCCATCAACCGATGGCTTCGTCCCTGCTTGGTCTTGCTCCCGACGGGGGTTACCTGGCCATCCGTATTACTACGGATGCCGGTGGTCTTTTACACCACCTTTTCACCCTCACCGCCCCCGCCCCCGAAGGGACAAAGGGGACGGCAGTCTGTTTCTGTGGCCCTCATCCGGCAGGTTAGCTCCTCACGGAGGGTTCCCCGCCCCGGGTGCTGCCCGACGTCGTGCTCTATGGAGTGCGGACTTTCCTCGATCCCATCAACGCAGGACCGCGACCGCCCGACCAGCCTGAGGCAACATCATCATACACGCTTGAGAGATACAAGTCAACCAGCAGTACACCGTCAAAACATTTTGGGCGGACGTTAGAGAACGCCCCCCTACGCTATTGCAGTTTTCTAAATTATTCCGACAATCCAGATATGGGCGTCTGTGCCGCGACACATCGTCCCCGAATGGGGGTTCATGTCGCCCCCCCCATATCTTGGATGCAAGCGCCAAAGGCGAGATGATTCTCGCGCTGCGCTATTGTCAGATTAATTTGTAAAAGCGTTACAGCGTAAGAGCCGCTCTCCAGCATCGGCGGCTGACACTCTTGAAAAGGGACAAACATTGGAGAATCCCCGAAAAGACATTAGAATAGACTTTATCCGAAATAAGATTGGGACGCAGAGCAACGCTGACTTACGCTGATACAATGAGAAAAATCTGCGTTTTCTGTGTTCATCAGCGTCCGACATGGATTTTCGACGTATTTACGGATAAAGTCCAATAATAAAACCCTCATGGAGTCAACTTGAGCAACTGGCAAGGCAAAACCGTCATCGGACTCACCGGCAACATCGCCACCGGCAAAAGCGTCGTGCGGCGCATGCTCGAACACCTTGGCGCCTACACCATTGACGCCGACGCCCTCGCCCACCGCGTCATCGCCAAAGGCGCGCCCGGCTACCAGCCTGTGCTGGACAAATTCGGCAAATGGCTGCTCGACCCCGACGGGCAAATCAACCGCGCCCGCCTCGGACGCCTCGTCTTCGCAGACAGCCAGGCGCTCGCCCAACTCGAAGACATCATCCACCCCTTCGTCGTTCAGGCAATTGACCTGCTCGTCCGCCGCTCCACCCAAAACGTCGTCGTCATCGAAGCCATCAAACTGCTCGAAACCGACCTCCGCAACAAGTGCGACAGTATCTGGGTCACCGAAGCAGACCCAAAGGTCCAGATGGAACGGCTTGTTCAAAAACGCGGCATGAGCGCGGAAGACGCCCTCCAGCGCATCCACTCCCAATCTCCCCAGCAAGAAAAGACTGCCGCCGCTACCGTCGTCCTCAAAAACAACGGCTCCATCGAAGACTTGTGGAAACAGGTGGACGCCGCCTGGAAGCGCCTCCTCCCCGCCCCGCAAGCGGAACCTGCCGCCCGAACCCTCACCCAGCCCGAGGCGGGTCCCGAAGCGTTCGCCCTCCAGCGCGGCAGACCGCGCGACGCACAAAAAATCGCCGAACTCATCACCCGCCTGAGCCGCGGCAAACGCTCCATGAGCCGCGAACAGGTCATGAACGACTTTGGCGACAAAGCCTTCCTGCTCCTCACCATGAGCGGCGAACTTGTGGGCGTGGCAGGCTGGCAGGTGGAAAACCTCGTCGCCCGCACCACCGACCTCTACCTCGACCCCAAAGCCCCCGCCGAACGCGCCCTGCCCCTCCTGCTCAGTGAAATCGAACGCGCCTCCGGCGAACTGCAATGTGAAGCGTCGCTCGTCTTCCCTCCCATCGAACTGGTCGGCTTCGACGCCGTCTGGAAACAGAGCGGTTACGAACGCCGCACCCCCGAAAGCCTCGGCGTGCAGGCGTGGACCGACGCCGCCCTCGAATCCATGCCCAAAGGCTCGGCGCTATTCTTCAAACAACTCCGCGCCGACCGCGTCCTGCGCCCCATCTAACGCCCTCAAAATGGACACGTTAGAGAACGTATTCTATAACCGCGTAGTTGGCGTTCTCTAATGCCAACAGGCGCGTAAGAGAACGCGCAAGCCGCGCAGAATTTTGCGAGCCATTCACAATACCGCAATCCCTCAGACTGGTTTATCATAAGGCGGGAAGCGCAGATTGAGCCGGCAGAGTCCGCCGGGTGAATTCGCCTAACCGGCGCTCATGGCGCGCTTTTGCGCAAACGCAAATGGCAAACTTCCTCGATAACCTCCTCTACATCTTCCAAAGACTCAACTGGCTGAGCGTCCTCGACATTCTGCTCGTTACGCTCATCTTCTTCGCCGTGCTTTATTCATTCCGCGACACGCAGGCGATGGTTTTACTGCGCGGCGTCATCTTTCTGGTTGTCACGCTGGTCTTATTCACCACACTGGTCGAACTGCCCGCCTTCTCCTGGCTGGTACAAAACGCCCTGCCCGCCCTGCTGGTGGCAATCCCCGTCGTCTTTGCGCCGGAAATCCGCCGCGCCCTCGAACGGCTGGGACGCGCCGGCATCTTCACCCTCGCCGCCACCGCCGCCCACCCCGCCGCCCTGGACACCCCCAAAGCCCTGAAAGCCATTGTCGAAGCCGCCACACGGCTTTCCGCCCGTCAACATGGCGCCCTCATCGTCATCCAGCGGCAGGACAGCCTCGAACAATACATCGAAACCGGCGTGCAAATGCACGCCCAGGTCACCCCTGAACTGCTCCTGCAAATCTTCTACCCCGATACCCCCCTGCACGACGGCGCCGTCATCATTGTAGATGGGCGCATCGCTGCCGCCGCCTGCGTCATGCCGCTCTCTGCCAGCGGCGTACTCAACCGCTCCCCCGAACGCCAGATGGGGTTAAGGCACAGAGCCGCCCTCGGCGTGTCGGAGGTCAGTGACGCTGTATCCGTCGTCGTGTCCGAACAGAGCGGTTCCATTTCCATCTCCCACGCCGGACGCATGATCCGCCGCATAGACCCTGAGCGGTTGGAAAAAATCCTCGCCGCGTTCTTCCGCCCCGAAACCACTACCCCTCAGCAGGTCTGGGTGAAGCGATTCTTCCCCCACCGCCCCGCCGGGAAGGACGAATAAGATGCGCACCCTTGCCGCCAACTTCCGCACTTTTCTGCTTGCGCTCGTCCTGGGAATTGCCGTTTGGGTTTCCGCCGTCACATCGGCAGACCCGGACGAAGTTCGCCTCTACCCCAGCCCCGTCCCGCTGGAGATCGTGGGCAAAGCCCCCTCGCTGATCGTCACCACCGAAATCCCCGCGACTGTAGAGGTCACCCTGCGCGCGCCCCGCTCGGTGTGGGAACAACTCAACGCCACCGAACGCTCGGTTCAGGCAACGCTGGATCTTTCGGGACTCGAAGCCGGCGAACACGAGGTGCCCATTCAAATCCGCGTTCTGGCGCGCCCTTATCAAATCGTTCTCGCTTCACCGGACACTGTCACCGTAAAACTCGAACCGGTTGCCACCCGTACCTTGACCATCGAAAAACTCATCAATGGCATCCCTGCCCTTGGCTATCAGGCGGGCGAAGCGGTCATCGCGCCGGAAACCGTGCGTATCTCGGGTCCCGAGTCGCTGGTCAATCAGGCTGTCCATGCGCGTGTGACCATCAACCTGGAAGGCGCACGCGAAAGTATCGAACTATCGAGCCCGGTTCAAATTCTGGATGAAAACAACGCTGTCATCCGCGGGCTGACGCTTACGCCGGAAACCGTTCAGGTAAACGTACCGGTCAGCCAGCAGGGCGGCTTCCGCGACCTGGCGGTCAAAGTGGTGGTGACCGGGCAGATCGCCGCCGGTTACCGCCTCGAAAACATCTCGGTCTTTCCGCCGGTGGTGACCGTGTTCGCCTCCGACCCCAATTTGGTGACCAGCCTGCCCGGCGTGGTGGAGACTCAGCCGTTGAACCTGCAGGACGCCGATGAAGACATCACTACGAGGCTGGCGCTCAACCTGCCCGAAAACGTCACCCTCGTCGGCGCACAGACCGTGCAGGTGACGGTAGGCATCTCGCCCATTCAAACCAGCCTGACCCTCCTGAACCAGAAAATCAACGTCATCGGGCTGACCGAAGGGCTGACGGTGCGCATCCTGCCGCAGACGGTGGATGTCATCCTCTCTGGTCCCCTCCCCACCCTGGATTCGCTCACCCCGCAGGACGTCATCGTGACGGTGGATGTCAGCGGGCTGGGGCTGGGCACGCATCAACTCACCCCGCAGGTGGATGTTCTGCTCGAAAATGTGGAGGTCGAATCCATTTTGCCCGGAACGGTGGAAGTGGTAATATCTCCGCCAGGCACACCGACCATTACGCCGTTCCCATCTCCCTAACTCCCTCACCCTGCCCTCTCCCCCAAGGAGAGGGGGAAAAGAAGATATGACCAAACCAATCGTAGCAATCGTTGGCAGACCCAACGTCGGAAAAAGCACCCTGTTCAACCGTCTCGTCGGCGAGCGCCTCGCCATTGTGGACGACACGCCCGGCACCACGCGCGACCGTCTCTTTGGCGAATCCGAATGGAACGGACGCGCCTTTCATGTGGTGGATACCGGCGGCATTGACCCGACACACGGCGGCAAGACTCCGCTCTCGGTGGGCTCGGCGGATTTCATTGAGGAGATCAAGGCTCAGGCGCAGGCGGCAATTCAGGAGGCAGACGCCATCCTCTTCGTCGTGGATGGCGAAGCGGGGGTCACCGCGCCCGATCTCGAAGTGGCGGGCATCCTGCGCCGCTTCCAGAAAAAACTGGCAGACGGTTCCTTCCATCCCCCCATCCTGGTCGTCGTCAATAAATGCGAATCAAAGGAACGGCGCGACAACGCGGCTCAATTCTATGAACTGGGACTGGGCGACCCCCTCCCCATCTCTGCCGTGCACGGAACCGGCACCGGCGACCTGCTCGACGTGCTGGTGGCCGCCTTCCCTGCCGAGCAAGCGCAGGAGGAGGACGAAAGCGTCAAGATTGCCATCGTTGGCAAGCCGAATGCGGGCAAGTCGAGCCTGCTCAACAGACTGGTCGGCGAGGAACGCGCCATCGTCAGCCCCATCCCCGGCACCACGCGCGACGCGATTGACACGAAAATCGAATTCAACGGCTTGCCCGTAACGCTGATTGACACGGCGGGCATCCGCAAGCGCGGCAAGATCGTGCCCGGCGTGGAGCAGTTCAGCGTGCTGCGCGCGTTCAAAGCCATCGAACGGGCAGATGTTGCCCTGCTGGTGATTGACGCAACGACGGGCATCACCTCGCAGGACGCGCACATCGCGGGCTTCATCCTCGAGCAGTGGAAGTCGTGCGTGGTTGTCGTCAACAAATGGGACGCCATCCCAAAGGATTCGTTCACGATGGAGGAATACACGCGCAAGATTCGCGCCGACTTGAACTTCATGGACTATGTGCCGCTGTTGTTCATCTCCGCCAAGACCGGTCAGCGCGTGGACCAGGTGCTGCCGATGGCGCTGCGCGTGCAGGAGGAACGTCTGGCGCGGCTGACCACTTCCAAAATCAACGAGGTCATCCACAAGGCGCAGGATGCGCATCCGCACCCGGCTCATGCGGGGAGGCAGTTGAAGATGTACTACGGCACGCAGGTCCGCTCCGACCCGCCGACGTTCATGATTTACGTCAACGACCCGAAGTTGATGCACTTTAGTTATTTGCGCTATCTGGAAAATCAAATCCGCGCAGAGTATGGATTCCTGGGCACGCCGATACGAATTGTGACGAAGGGGCGGCGGGAGTAGGTCTCAGCGGTCAGACCTTAGGTCTCGCCTCACGCGGTGGCGTGAGATTCTCGCCCTGCCTGCGCCAGTGCCGCAGGCACAGGTGAGCCTGCCAAAGGTTATCTCACAGTTTCAGGCGACATGTTGTGCCTTGACTAATGAATCGCGCAATGCGGTGAAAACATTTTCTGCCACGAATTTACCCTTCGGGTACGATGTCACGAATATTGAATTTATTCGCGTCAATTCGTGTGAATTCGCGGCAAAGAGATTGTCGGATTAATTTGTAGAACTGCAAAATGCCGCGGCACGAATAAACTGGAGCGTTTTGTACATATCGTATCTGGTTCCGCCAGTGAACTGGAGTATCACCTTTGCTTCATGGCTTTGAGAAAACAGTATCTTCAAACGCCAGGAAAGTCTGATATCTAAAGTCTAAAGTCTCATGTCCAAAATCTACGATTTCGTCATCATTGGCTCCGGCTTTGGCGGCTCCGTCTCCGCTATGCGCCTCACCGAAAAAGGTTACTCGGTCCTCGTCCTCGAAAAAGGCAAACGATTCGAAGACAAGGATTTTGCCAAAACCAACTGGCAATTCTGGAAATACCTTTGGATGCCCGCCCTGCGCGCGCATGGCATTTTGCAAATCAGCCTGCTCAAAGGCGTGATGGTCCTGCATGGAGCAGGGGTGGGCGGCGGCAGTTTGGGCTATGCCAACGTGCTCGAAGTCCCCACCGAGCAGACCTTCGCCACGCCCGCCTGGAACCAGCCGATGAAATGGGGCGAGGTGCTTCGCCCTCATTATGAGACCGCCAAGCGGATGCTCGGCGTGGCGCGCAACCCCAAACTGTGGACAGCCGACCTCGTCCTCAAGCAGATGGCGGAAGAACGCCGCATGGGACACACCTTCCGCGCCACCGACGTCGGCGCATTCTTCGGGGAGGCGGGCGTCGCCGTCCCCGACCCTTACTTTGGCGGACAGGGACCCGCGCGCGCCGGCTGTCGTCACTGCGGCGGGTGCATGGTGGGATGCCGTTACAACGCCAAGAACACGCTCCCCAAAAATTACCTGTACTTTGCAGAGAAGAACGGCGCGGAAATTATTGCAGAAGCAGAGGTGACTGACGTGAGCCCCCTCCCGTCCTCCCCCAACTCCAATGGAGTTGGAGGAGGTGTCCGCGAAGCCGACGGAGGGGGGCGCTATGCTGTCACCTACCGCGCCTCCACCCGCCTCTTCAAACAAACAAAAACTGTGTATGCCCGCAACGTCATCTTTTCCGCCGGCGTGATGGGGACAATGAAACTCCTGCTCACCCTGCGCGACGTGAAAAAGTCACTGCCCAAACTGTCGGGGAGACTCGGCACAATGGTGCGCACCAATTCCGAAGGTCTGCTGGGAAGCGTGGCGCGGAGGTCCGACGTCAATTATTCGGAGGGCGTCGCCATTTCCTCCATCTACAACCACGACGAGCAGACGCGCATCGAGCCGGTCCGCTATCCCGACGGCTCGTCGCTGATGCGTTTCCTTGCCGCGCCGCTCATCGCCAGAGACGTGAGCGTGCCGGTGCGCCTGCTGCGCTTTGCCGCGTGGGCGCTGACGCATCCGCTGGATTTTGCGAAGGCGCTGCTCCTGCCCGGCTGGGCGCACAATGTGACCATCCTGCTCGTCATGCAGCACGCCGACAACCGCATGCGCTTCCGCATTGGGCGCAGCCTGTTCACGCTCTTCCGCACCGGCATGGTGGCGGAGGAGGAACCCGGTTACACCATCAACGCCCAGGTGGAAGGCTCGCACGAGATCACACGCGAATTTGCCCGGCGCACGAACGGCATCCCGCTCGGTTCGATTGGCGAGAACCTGCTGGGCATGCCAACGACGGCTCACATCCTTGGCGGCGCGCCGATTGGAAAAAACGCCGAGGAAGGCGTGGTGGACGAAAACTTCCAGATTCACCATTACCCCGGTCTCTACATCGTGGACGGCTCGATCATGCCCGCCAACCCCGGCGTCAACCCAAGCCTGACCATCACCGCCCTGGCGGAATATGCAATGAGCAAAGTGCCAGTGAAAAGTGAACAGTGATCAGTTTCAGTCGGTAGATATCCTTTTCATCTCCGTTTATCTGTGGTGAATTAAATGCCGACCTTCTCCCCCACCCTCGACTTCGCCCTCGAACTCGACTCCCTCGACCCCCTCGCCTCCTTCCGCGACCAATTCGTCATCACCGACCCGCACCTCATCTACCTCGACGGCAACTCGCTGGGGCGCCTGCCCAAAGCCGCCGCCGAACGCGCCAGACAAATCGTGGAGGAGGAATGGGGAGGCGGACTCATCCGCGGCTGGAACAAAGGCTGGTGGGACGCCCCCCGCCGCGTTGGAGACAAGATCGGCGCGCTCATCGGCGCCGCGCCGGGGCAAGTCATCGTCACCGACACCGTCTCGATCAACCTCTTCAAACTCGCCGCCGCCGCGCTCACTCTCCAACCGAGCCGCAAACGCATCATCACCGACACCTTCAACTTCCCCTCCGATCTCTACATCCTGCAAGGGATTGTAAATTTGGTTGACGGCAAATCGCCCTCCCCCACGTTGGCGGAGGGTCGGGGAGGGGGGTACAACATCCTCCGCATCGGCGCAACTGACAACGACATCACCCCCGACCTCGCCGCCCTCGAATCCGCCATCAACGAAGACACCGCCCTCGTAGCGCTCTCGCACGTCGTCTTCAAAAGCGGCTACCTCTACGACATGCGCCGCATCACCGACCTCGCCCACGCCAAAGGCGCGCTCGTCCTCTGGGACCTCAGCCACTCCGCCGGCTCCGTCCCCATCCGCCTCGACGACTGGGACGCCGACCTCGCCATCGGCTGTACCTACAAATACCTCAACGGCGGTCCCGGCGCACCCGCCTTCCTCTACGTCAACAAAAACCTGCAAGAAAAACTCACCTCCCCCATCTGGGGCTGGTGGGGGCAAAAGAACCCCTTCGACTTCGACCTCGACTACACCCCCGCTCCCGGCGCAGGGCGATTCCTCGTCGGCACGCAGCCGATGCTCTCCCTCCTCACGATGGAAGCCGCCCTCGAACCGACCTTGCAGGCAGGCATGGACGCCATCCGCGCCAAATCCATCCTGATGACGGACTACGCTTCCTTCCTCACCGACACCTGGCTCGCCCCCTTCGGCTTTTCCCTCGGCTCCCCGCGTGACTCCGCCCAACGCGGCTCGCACCTCTCCATCCGCCATGCCGACGGCTACCGCATCAACCGCGCCCTCATCGAAGAGATGAACGTCATCCCCGACTTCCGCGCCCCCGACAACCTCCGCCTCGGCTTCGCGCCGCTCTACACTTCCTTCGCCGAGGTCTGGGAAGGCTTCGCCCGCATCAAACGTGTAATGGAAGAGAAACGATACGACAAGTATCCAAAACAGAAATTAACGGTAACATAGGGCAATCCGTTCTCAACGATGGCGCAACGGACGTCCTCCATGATTGCGTAGTGGACGTTCTCTAACGCCCACAAGTGGATGTTCTCTAACGCCCACAAGTGGATGTTCTCTAACGCCCACAAGTGGATGTTCTCTAACGCCCACAAGAACGGATAAGCCAGCAATCATGTCACCGATAAGCGCTCCCCCCCGCATCGTTCGCCATCCCTTTGCCGGTCTCATGGCAGATGCCCGTCTGGATTTTTACAGCGAAAGCGGCGGGACAATCCGCATGGACGTGCAGGGATTCGAAACCATCGAAGCCGAGTTGTTCGAACGCAGCGGCGTCATCATGGAACGGGGCACAGCCAGATACATCCCGCTGGAGTTGACCTTTACCGGCGTCCATCACCTCCAGCGCCCCGACTTTTTCACCTCCCTCGACCAATACCCTCCCGGCGACCTCGCCCGAACCATCGGCACCATGCACGCCTGGATCATGCCAGGCATGGAAGACATTTTTCATCTCTTCGGCATGCGCAACCGTCCCGACTCAAACATGACCTTCTTCGCCGCCGGCGTGACTCATAAACAGGGAGAGGCGGGCAAACCCTTCCCCTTCGAAAGAGACTGGTCGCCTTCCCCGCCTATGCCCGCCGGCGAAGTGCCTCAGCCCTACCACCTTTACGACCGCTTTGGCGGCGACCCAGTCGCCTTCAAATTGAACGGGCAGGTCATCGAAAACAAACTCTTCATCGGCGGCATCGAAAATCAAACGGAAACCCGCCCGCAAATTGACGCCGTTCTCAACCTCGGCGAAAAGCCCAGCGCCTGGGTCAGAGATGGGAAACTGCATCCCAATGACCGAACCGTGGAAAAAGGAGAAGGCGCGAAAGGCATGACGGCGGAGGAAATTTGGGAAGAGGCGGAATGGGTCGTTGAAAGATTGAAGCGGAACGAAAGCGTCCTCATCCACTGTGTGGCGGGAATGAACCGCTCCACCACCGTATGCTGTGCCGTGCTGATGCAACTGGAAGGACTGACCGCCGAACAGGCGCTCGAACGCATTTACGAACATCATCCCTGGGCAAAACCCGACGCGCATCACTGGTTGATGCTCAAATGGCTCGAAAAGAACGGATAAAAGCGAACCGGAGGCGGGATGCCTCGGGCTTGCTTTCCCTACTTCCTTGCCAGCACAATGGACATGGCGCCGTCGGTGGATTTGATGGTGAGGGTATCCCCCTCGAGGACGAAACTCGCCTTCTCCTGAAACACAGCCAGCGTACTGGATTCCTGCACTGCAACCGCCTCGCAAAACATCATCGTGGACATGATGGGTCCGAATGTGATTGTATCGCCATCCACAGTATATTCGCCGCCGAAGCCGTTGCAACCCACGTTGCCGCTCATTTGACCGTCTTTGAACTCGATGGACGTTTCCACATCCGGCGCGGCAGGAATTTGCGCGGAGGCAGAGCCATACGAAACCAGCCGCCACTGCCCTTCAAGGGAAGGGGAATCACTTCCGCCTGCACAGGCGTTCAGGGCAAGGACAACGAACAAACCTGCAGCCAGTATTTTCTTCATTCGATTTTCTCCGTTTCATTCTAATATCTCCCCCGTGTGACGACGCTGGCTGAGAAAAGTTCCCCCTCAGCCTGTTCCACGCACCATTGACAATACAAAAATGTAATGCAAATGAGCAAAAATGACTGTATACTGCTTTGAATGCCGTGAGTCGTCATACCCAATCCAAAAGGAGAATGCAAAATGATGGACAACACTTTTCCCCCCTCTTCCCCCGTCATCGAGGCGGTCGAAACCGAGTCGAATCTGCTTCTCGGTTTGATTGGCGGCGGTTTTGCCATGCTGGTGAGCGCAATCGTGTGGGGCGCGGTTACCTACTTCACCGAATACCAGATCGGCTGGATGGCAATCGGCGTAGGTTTTCTGGTTGGCATTGCCGTTCGTTTCTTCGGAAAAGGCAGGTCTGCCCTCTTCGGCATCGTCAGCGCCGCCCTTGCTTTGTTAGGATGCGTGCTGGGAAACCTGCTGTTCTATTCGGGAGTCATTGCCCGTGAAGCCGGAGCGTCTTTTTTCGAAGTGTTCTTCTTCCTCCTCATCACCCCTTCCGCCCTGATCGAGGTGTTTACGCTTGCCTTCAACTTCATGGATCTGCTGTTTTACGGACTTGCGGCATGGGTGGGTTACAATGCCGCAACGGATAGACGGCAAAGAAAAGCCTGAAACAAACCAGCAGAAACTTTGCTCCACGAAGTTCACGAAGAAACGCGAATCGGTTTTTCACTTTTTCGTGCAAATTCGTGCGCTTCGTGGAGCATTGTTCTTATTTCGGATAGAGTCGATTATTTGCGGTTGAATCCAACCCGCTGAAAGAGCGTGATCCCCGCTGCGGCAGAGACGTTCAGCGATTCGACCTTCGGGTTGATCGGAATCCGCACCCGCATTGCCGCCGCCGCTTCGATCTCGGGGGAACAACCCTCCTTTTCAGAGCCAAAGACGATCAGCAGACGTTGCGGGAGGGAGGCAATCTCCTCCACGCTCATCTCTGCGTCCATGTCGGTGACCAGCAGGGTTTCGTGATTGGCTTTGCAATACGCGAGAAAATCCGCCGTTGAAGCGGTGATGATGGGCAGGGAAAACAGATAACCGCGGCTGGCGCGGATGAGGCGGCGGTCATACAAATCGAGCGGGTCCATGTTGAGGAGAATCATCCCGCCCAAATCGAGCCCCAGCGAGGTGCGGATGATGTTGCCGATGTTGCCCGAAATGCTCAGGTCTTCCAGAACGACAACGTCCTTTTTGATGGATTTCAGCGCTTCCAGGTCCCTCGAGGGCGGCGTTTCGGCAATTGCAAAAATGCGCGAAATCTTGTCGTTCTCGAAGATTTTCTTGGTCGTGCGTTTTGCCACCTCGTGGATGGTCGCGCCGGGGGTCAGTTTGCTCCGCAATTCGTCCGAAATGACCTCCTCGCCGGCGTAATAGACCGACTCAATTTCCACACCCGCCTCCAACGCCTGCAGGATGTTCTCTTCATCGTCAATCAAAATGCGGTCGAGTTCGCGCCTGCCGTCGCGGTGTAATAACTTGCGGATGGGGTCCGCAAGCGGGTGATTGAGCGAATCAATCAAAAAGGGATTGTACGGTTCATTGGTCATGGTTGGATATTATGCCGGTCTGAAGAGCGTGTCAAGCAGGAGCGGCGGGGTAAAATCAGCCCATGAATATCCTCTTTTCCGACGAACACCTCCTCGTCCTCGATAAGCCCGCCGGGCTTCCCGTCCTGCCCGACGGCTGGGAGAAGGACGCGCCCTACCTGGTCAAACTTCTCGAGCAGGAATTCGGCAAGGTTTACATCGTCCACCGCCTCGATAAAGTCACCAGCGGCGTGATGGTCTTCGCACGGAGGGCTGAGGCGCACCGCGCCCTCAGCCTGCAGTTCGAAAACCGTGAAGCGGAAAAAATCTATCACGCCATCGTGGAGGGGAATCCGAACTGGAACGAAAAGACCGCCCGCTTTCCTCTGCGCACCAACGTGGGACACAAACACCGCACGGTGGTGGACTCGAAAGGCGGGAAACCGTCCGAGACGAGATTCGGCGTCTTGAAACGGTATCAGGCGGGGGCGTGGGTCGAAGCGAAGCCGCTGACGGGGAGAACGCATCAGATTCGCGTCCATGCCTGCGCGTTGGGGCATCCGCTTCTGGGCGACATCCTGTACGGCGCCTCCCCCACCGACCTGATCGCCCGCCCCGCCCTGCATGCCCGCACCCTGACCTTCACTCATCCCCTCACGGCGGAACGGCTGACCTTTCGGGCGGAACCGCCTGAAGATTTTGTCAGCGCATTGGAACGTTTGGGTGTTTGAAACGCCCCTGCTTGTATGGTATCCTTCGCCCGATGATTCCCAACCTGCCTCACCTTAGAATCCTTCCAATTGATTCGCTCATCCTGCACGAAGACCACGACATGCAGCGCACCCTGCCACTGGTGGAAAAATTGCGCGCCCAGGGCGTTTTGCGCAACCCGCCCATCGTCATGCCGCTGAACGACGGCACCGACCGCTACATGGTGCTGGATGGAGCCAACCGCGTCACCTCGCTGCGCGCGCTGGAATTTCCGCATATCGTGGCGCAGGTTGTCGCCGCCAACGACCCGCACGTCAACCTGCAAACGTGGAATCATGTCGTCTGGGGGATGTCCCCCAAAGCCCTCACCGCCGCCCTGCGCAAAGTGAAGGGCATCGAACTCGTCAAAGTGGACACGCGCAAATCGCTGGACGCGCCGAAATACATGCCCATGCAAATCCGCCTCCCCAACGATGCGTTCTACCTCGTCAAAGAAGCCCCCAGCGACCTGGCGACCCACATCCAGACCATGCACAACGTGGTCAACTGCTACAAAACCCGCGCATCACTCGACCGCACCAGCCAGACGCTGATAGACACCTTCAAACACATCTACCCCGACCTGACCGCGCTCATCATCTTCCCGCACTTCAAAATCAAAACCGTGCTCAAACTGGCTAGCCAGAACATCATGCTGCCCACCGGTATCACGCGCTTCACAGTCTCGCCGCGTGCCCTGCACCTCAACTACCCCCTGCACGAACTCTCCAGCGGCAAACCCATCGAATACAAACAGGAATACCTCAACCAGTGGATCGAAGAACGCGTCAAAAAGAAAGGCGTCCGCCTCTACTCCGAAGCCACTTTCCTGTTCGATGAGTGAGACGATTTACGATTTACGATTTACGATTTGCGATTTGCGATTTGCGATTTACGATTTCAACGACACGACCATCTATCCAACCCTGTGACGAAAGACTGCCCATGACCCTCGATTTCTTTTTCCCCGAAGACCACCTCGACCGCGCCGCCCCCGAAGCAACGCGCATCACCTCCCTCACCGCCGAACCCTACCCCGACGGACGCCGCCTGCGCGTCAACATCGAGATGACTCCCTTCCAGGTTCGCCCTCATCTCGAAATCGTTCTCACCAACGGCAGCGGCGAGGAAGTCGCCACCACCAGCGTCGTCGAGCCGATGACCTGGAAAATCGAATTCACCATGCACATCCGCGGCGAACTACACAACCCCTACACCCTCGACGCCCGCCTCTTCTACCCCGACGGACCTTCCGCCCAACCGCAGACCTTCGCCTTCGACGTCACCCCGCCTCCCCCCGCCCCCGAGGCTGACTCTGCCTGATTGACCTTTTCCATGCCCAAGCCATTTCTGCGCAGCGCGCTCGCCGTCCTTTTGGGAATTGCCATCCTCCTCGCCGCCTGCTCCCAGCCGGCGCTCCCCACACCCGCCGCAGAGACTGCCTCCCCCCAGCCCACCGTCTCTCAGACCGCCAGCCCTGCCATCACAACCAGCCCCGAAGATGCCGTCATCCTCTCCCTCGAAGAGGACGGCTACGCCCACCTCTTCGCCTACCAGCCCGCCAGCGGAACGCTCACCCGCCTCACCAACGGTGACTGGGACGACATCACCCCCGCACCCAGCCCCGACGGCACGCGCCTCGCCTTTGCCTCCAACCGCCTCGGTCACTGGGACCTCTACCTGCTCGACCTCGCCACCAGCGAACTCACCCAACTCACCGACACCCCCGAATACGACGCCGCCCCCTCCTGGTCGCCCGACGGCTCCTTCATCACCTACGAAACCTACCGCGACGACAACCTCGAAATCGTCGTCGGTCCCGCCGGCGACCCGGCAAACGGCGCCATCCGCCTCACCAACTCCCCCGCCGCCGACCACTCTCCCGCCTGGGCGCCCGGCGGACGGCAGATTGCCTTCATCTCCAACGGCGAAGTCATCCTCGCCGACCTTGACCGTCCCGGCGATGACCGCTTCCAAAACCTGAGCAACACCCCGCTGGCGTCCGAATCGCACCCCGTCTGGTCGCCGGACGGAAGCATGCTGGCGTGGGCGGCGCAGTCGCAAAACATCGGCAGAAGCGGAATTTACGTTTGGGAGGCTGCGCGTCAACTTCCCGCCCGCTGGATCGGCGACGGAAACCTCCCCGCCTGGAGCCCGGCAGGCGACCGCCTCCTCACCACCGTCCCCGCCCCCAACTCGAACTTCATCATCACTTACTCCCTAGACGGCAACATCCTCCAGCCGCTCACCCCCTTCCCCTATCAAGTGGAAAGCCTGGCATGGACGGGCATCTCCCTGCCTGCCCCCCTGCCGGCAATGTTCGCCCAAGCCGCACAATTCACGCCTGCCCCGCTTTGGGCGGCGTTCGGCAACCCCGTTGGCGAAGGAGCGGCAGGACGCTGGTCGCTGGTGGAACTCCCCGACGTGCAGGCGCCCTATCCTCAACTTCACGATCTGGCAGACGAAGCCTTCAGCGCCCTGCGCCAGCGCCTCCAATGGGAAGCAGGCTGGGACGCCCTCGCCAGCCTCGAAAACGCCTTCGTCCCCCTCACCTCGAACCTCGACCCCGGCTTTGGCGAAGACTGGCTCTACACCGGGCGCGCCTTTGCCATCAACTCGCTGATGACCAACGCCGGCTGGATGGTTGCCGTGCGCGAGGATTTCGGCGCACAAACCTACTGGCGGCTCTACATCCGCGCTCAGGCGCAGGACGGCACCCTCGGCATCCCCCTGCACGACCCGCCCTGGGACCTGCGCGCCCGCTACAACCTGGACCCGCAAGCCTACGAACAGGGCGGCGCGTACACCGAAGTCCCGCCCGGCTACTGGGTGGACGTAACCTCCCTCGCCGCGCAATACGGCTGGGAGCGAGTGCCTGCCCTGCCCAACTGGCGCACCTACTACCGCGGCGCGCGCTTCACCGAGTTTGTGTTGACCGGCGGTCTCGACTGGCATTCCGCCATGCTCCAACTCTACCCGCCCGAAGTGCTGGTCACCCCCACGCGCCTCCTGCC
>JABRVZ010000075.1:0-12109 GCA_039961775.1 Chloroflexota bacterium | reverse complement strand
TGCAATCATTCAAAAATCTTGCGTATTTTGCGCTCTCTAGCGCAACTTCGGGCGTTAGAGAACGCCCAGTACGCTTCAAAAAAATCCTTGCAACAGAGCAGTGTGAAGAGTTTCACGCCGCTTCCTGCTTTAGACTGTTGAGCGCTCATGAAAAAGTACGCCGGTACTCTCTTTATCATTGCGTGTGTGTTGTTGACCGTTGCCGTGTGGCTGGTCTTTCCGCCGCAGAACGACGGGCGCGAAAATTTTGCGCGCGCCTATGCCGGGGAGGTCATTGGCTCGGTCAACATTGTGTTGATGGCGTTTTCCCTGTTCCTTTCTGCCCGCCCCAAATGGGTGGAACCGTTCTTTGGCGGGCTGGATAAGATGTATGTGATCCACCGCCACACGTCCACCGCCGCCCTGCTTCTCATCTTTGTCCATGTGCTCACCGTGCCCATCACGTTGACGGGCTGGGCGCTGGGCAACTACCTGGCTGTGTTTGCGTTTACGGGCATCGTTGCCATTGCCATGGTCAGCCTTTCGCCGCGCATCCCTTTCCTGAACCGTCTCACAGGCGGCACGTATGAAGGCTGGAAGCGGCTGAAAAAGTTCATCGGTATCTTTTTCATCGCCGGCTTTCTACATTCGCTGACCGTGCCGCGTCCGCTCAATGCCTTCATTGCCATCAACTGGGTGCAACTCTTCTTCATCCTTGGCGCGGTTTCATACCTGTACACCGAGGTCTTTGGAAGGTTCTTCAAAAAACACTTGCCCTACACTGTGGCGGAGGTGAAGCACCCGACTCCTTCGACGACCGAAGTGACTCTGCGCCCCAAAAAGGATTCCATCCCCGCGCCCCGCGCAGGACAATTTATCTTCGTGCGCTTTCCTTCGCACAGGCTGCTGGACGAATCGCATCCCTTTACTCTCTCCAGCGCGCCTCACGAGGACGTTTTGCGGGTGACCGTCAAAGCCAGCGGGGACTTCACCCGGGCTTTGTTCGCTCATCTCCAGCCCGGCATGGAGGCGGTGGTCGAAGGGGCGTATGGGATGTTCGATTACAAGACCGGCGGGCAAAAGCAGATCTGGATTGCAGGCGGCATCGGGCTGACGCCGTTCCTGTCCTTTTTGCGGGGGATGGATGCGCTGGAGAAGGATGTGACGTTTTACTATGTTGTCCGCCACCGCGAGGAGGCGCTGTTCCTCGACGAACTCGAAGCCGCGGCGAAAAGGCATCCGCGGCTGAAGGTGCATATCCGCTTTTCGGCGGTGGATGGTCCATTGAGGCTGGATGCCGTGCTGGAAAACGCCGGGGGCGATGTTCGAGGGTATGATGTCTATCTGTGCGGACCGCTGCCGATGATCCAGGCTTTTGAGAGAGGGTTTCGGGAGGCGGGCATTCCCGCCCGGAACATTCATTTCGAGGAGTTCAATTTCAGGTAGAGGCGCTTATGGATATTGATGTTTCCATCGAACAGGGAAGATCGGAAGCGGTGGCGGTGATGAAAGTGCGGGGCGAAATCAACGCGGAGAATTTTGTGGAGGTGGTGAATAGGGCGCGCGAACTTTACAATAACCCCGCCCGCAACCTCATCCTTGATTTGAGCGAAGTGCCCGCCGTCAGCAGCACGGGGCTGGTTGCCATTCACAAAATTGCATTGATTTACAGCGGCGTTCCGCACAAGGTGCAGGAGGACGAAAACCCCGATTTTACGCACAGCGGGAATGCCCGCAAGCATGTGCGTCTGCTCAGCCCTCGGGCAGAGGTGAAAAAGGCGCTTGAGGACGCAAAGCTAACCCTTTTCTTCAGAATCTTCGACGACCTCGAAGAGGCGCTCCAATCCTTTTGAGTTTCAAGCGAGGCAGTATGTCGAGAAGATATTATCCGCGCCGCCGGCGCAGAGTCAATTCGGAGTATCGCCGCCGTTCGGCGCTTACGCGTCCATCGGTTCAGATTGGCATCCTGGCGGTGGCGGCTTTGATTGTGTTTTTGCTTTTGCAAAGCGGGGGGAGATAAATCTCACGCTTCGACGCGGTTGCGTCCGTTGGTTTTGGCTTTATAGAGCATCTGGTCTGCCCGGCGGAGGAGGTCTTCGAGCGAGCGGTCGGTGGAGTCGGCTTGGGCGAGACCAATGCTGATTGTCGAGCGAATCGGCTCCCCGTCCAGTTTGACCGGGGAGGCTTCCCAGACGAGGCGGATGCGTTCTGCGACGACGCGCGCCTTGTCGAGGGTGGTTTCCGGCATCAGTAATCCAAATTCTTCGCCGCCCAGCCTGCCGAAGGTATCCTGGGCGCGTTTTTGTTCCATCGCCACGAGGGAGAGGCTGCGCAGGACAAGGTCGCCGGCGTGATGCCCGTACCGTTCGTTGATTTTTTTGAAGTTGTCGGCGTCGAGGATCAGGATGGAGAGGGGGCGCTGGTAACGCTGGTAGCGTCGAAATTCGCTCTCGGCGATGTTGAGGAATTGCCGCCGCGTGAGGCTTTTGGTGAGGGGGTCCATGTTGGCGAGGTACGCCACCATTTCTTTGGCGTCCTTTTCGTCTATGAGCGCCTGGAAGGATTTGCGGCGGTAGGTTTGCAGTTGCAGGAAGGCAATGGTTCCGAGCAGGTGAGTGGTCAGGTGGGCGAAGAGCCGGGCGGTGAAGAAGACGGTTTCGCCGTCGGTTTTGATAAAGTGGTCAAGGTAGAACACGCTGACGGAGAACCCCACTCCCAGCGCGGCGGTGTGGCGGTATTGAAGGGGGGAAGCCAGATAGACGACAAAGAGCAGAATGATGTCGAACAGGGTGATGATTTGGGAGGCGGAGTGATTCAGGTTCAGGAAGAGGCGGAAAAGCAGGCTGATGACCAGCCAGCCGGTCATCAGGCGGTCGTAATTGCGGACTTTTGTCGTTTTGTAGAGGAATGCGGCAAAGACGGCGGTCACTGCCACATAAACGACTCGGTAGGCGGTGATTCGCTCGAATGAGACGGGCTGATTTTGATAGAGGAGGGCGTCTGCGCTGAGCATTGCCAGCATGCCCAAGGCGACGACCAGCATGTAGAGGATGCCCTGGCGAATGTCGCGTTTGAGGTTGGCGGCGCGATAGTCGCCTTCGAGGGGACCCAGGTCGGTCAGGATGTCGCCGAGCAGTCTTTTGAGCATGCGGTGATAATACTTCATTCCCGCAGGCGGATTCCCCACAAATTCGTAAAGTTTGGGCGGAAAATGTTACAATGCCGTTGCATCCGAGGCGCTTGCGCTTTGGAGGGCAGTTTTGGAAACGAGGAAGGAGAGCGTATGTGCATGATTTGTGCATCCATTCCCGCTACTGCGGCGGTGGGAGCCCGCCTGAACGCGGCGCAACTTGACAAGCCGCTCGAAGAGCGTAAGCCCGTGGCGAAGGTTACAGGCGGCGTGATTTTTCTGCTCCTCGCGGCGGCGGTTGTGTACCACACTACGGTTTGGGGCGCGTAGCGTAAGCCGCTCGATTTCCCCCTTGACGCATCCGCAAGACACGCATAGAATTGCGCCCAATATGCTTAAGTCTGCCCGCTGGTTCGCCTATTTTTATTTTTACGGTTTCCGAGGCTCGGTGACCGTTGGCGGCGCTTAAGCGGACAGAACCCCAATTCTGTTTACGAAAGAGCGAGGCTGAACGGTCTCGCTCTTTTTATTTACCTCACCCCCAACCCCTCTCCTAAAGGAGAGGGGAGTCAAGGAGTAACCCTTATGCCCATCCGTGGAATTCGCGGCGCGACCACCGTCCCCGCAGACGAACCCGACCTCATCCTCGCCGCCACGCGCGAACTGCTGGAGGAAATCCTCGCCGAAAACGAGACCATGCGTCCCGAGGACATCGCCAGCGCCTTCTTCACCGTGACAGAAGACCTCGCCTCCACCTTCCCCGCGCAGGCGGCGCGCCAAATGGGCTGGAGCCTCGTCCCGATGCTGTGCGCCCGCGAAATCCCCGTGCCAAACAGCCTGCCGCGCGTCATCCGCGTGCTGGTGCATTGGAACACCGACATTCCACAGGACCAAATCACTCACGTCTATTTGCGCGACGCGGTACAGTTAAGACCCGATCTGCTCGCCGCACAATAACGACCATTGACTTCTGACCTTCGACTTTCGACCAGAAATTCATCCTTCATCCTTCACCCCCAAGGAGTCCCCATGTTGATTATCATGAAACCCAGCGCCACCCCCCAGCAAATCGAGAACGTCATCCACAAAATCAAAGAGACGGGACTTGCCGCCCACCTCTCACAAGGCATCGAAACCACCCTCATCGGCGCCATCGGCGAGACCCACGACATGTCCACCGACACCTTCGAAGTGTTGGACGGTGTGGATATGGTCAAACGCATCACTCAGCCCTTCAAACTCGCCTCGCGGCAGTTCCACCCCGAGAATTCCGTCTTCCCCATTGACGGATTCAAGGTCGGCGGAAACGACATCGTCCTCATCGCGGGACCGTGTTCAGTGGAGAGCCGCTCGCAGATCATCGAGACAGCCCAGGCGGTGAGAGAAGCGGGGGCGAACGCCCTGCGCGGCGGCGTCTTCAAACCGCGCACGTCGCCCTATTCCTTCCAGGGGCTGGGCGAGGAAGGTCTCGAATACCTCGCCGAAGCGCGCGAACTCACGGGCATGCCCATCGTCGTCGAAATCATGTCGCAGACACAACTCGACCTGATGCTCAAATACGTGGATGTCTTCCAGGTCGGCGCGCGTAACATGCAAAACTTCAACCTGCTGCGCGCCCTCGGCGAGACGCGCAAGACCGTCCTGCTCAAACGCGGGCTGAGCGCCACCATCGAAGAACTGCTCATGTCCGCCGAATACATCCTCGCGGGCGGCAACAAACAAGTGATTTTGTGCGAGCGCGGCATCCGCACCTTCGAGACCGCCACCCGCAACACCACCGACATCAACGCCATCCCCGTCCTCAAAAACCTCACCCACCTGCCCGTCATCCTCGACCCCTCGCACGCCACAGGTCACGCCGACTACGTCCCCGCCATTGCGCGCGCCGCCATCGCCGCGGGCGCCGACGGACTCATCGTCGAAGTCCACCCCGACCCCGCGCACGCCGCCTCCGACGGCAAACAATCGCTCAAGCCTGAGACCTTCGCCGAGATGGTGCGGCAGGTCAAAGCCATCGCCGAGGCGCTGGGACGCCGCATCGCCCCCATCCAAAAGCCCCTCGTCGTCGGATGGTAGCCATGGAGGACGGCTTTTCGCTCGAACATGCCACCGTCGGGATTTTGGGATTGGGTCTCATGGGCGGCTCGCTCGCCCTGGCGCTCAAAGGCAAGTGCGCCCGCCTGATCGGATTCGACCCGCATCCTCCCACGCTCGAACTTGCGCTTTCCAAAAAAATCATTGACCACGCCGAAGCCTTCGCGCTGAGCGGAGGGTCGAGTAGCGAAGCGTATCGAGACCCGCAGTCGAAGCGCCTTGATATTCTTGTTATAGCCGCCCCCGTCCCTGCCATCCTCAACTACCTCCATCAACTGCAAAGCACCAATTACCAGCCTGCCCTGAGCGAAGCCGAAGGGTTACCAATCACCCTCCTCGACCTCGGCTCCACCAAACGCGACATCGTCCGCGCCATGTCTGCCCTGCCCGCCAACTTCGACCCCATTGGCGGACATCCCATCTGCGGAAAGGAAAAACTCGGGCTCGAAAACGCCGACCCACACTTGTATCGAGGCGCCCCCTTCGTCCTCGCTCCCCTCGAGCGCACATCGCCGCGCGCCAAATCTGCCGCGAAACAACTTATCTCTGCCGTCGGCGCACACCCCCTCGAAATGACCGCCGAAGAGCATGACCGAGTCCTCGCCTCCACGAGCCACCTGCCGTTTCTCGTTTCGTCTGCGCTTGCCCATGCCACCCCGCAGGAATTTGCCCCCCTCGTTGGACCAGGCTTCCGCTCCGCCTCCCGCCTCGCAGGCACGCCTGCTCACATGATGATGGGCGTCCTCCAATCCAACCGCGACAACCTGCTGAGCGCCATTCGAACCTTCCGCAACTTGCTCGATGAAATCGAGTCTGTGCTGGAAAATGAAGACTATGCCCAACTCGAAGAATTCCTCAATCAATCTCGCTCTTCCTATTCGCTGCTAACTGACAACTGATCACTGTTTACTGATTACTGATCACTACTCATCACCCACCACCCACCACCCACTGCCCACTTCCTCCACCTTCATGCCAACCACTTACCCTTCACCCCTCCGCATTCATCCTTTATCCCATCCCCTCGATGCCTCCGTCCGCGTCCCTGGCTCCAAATCGCTGACCAACCGCGCCCTGCTCATCGCCGCCCTCGCCAGCGGACAGACCCGCCTCACCAATGCCCTCTTCTCCGACGACTCGCGCTACTTTGCCAACGCCCTGCAAACCCTCGGCTTCGACGTTCGCTTGGACGAAGCTGCCTCCACCATGACCGTCACGGGCTTGGGCGGCAAAATCCCCGCCTCCAAAGCCGAACTCTACATCGGCAACGCAGGCACCGCCGCCCGCTTCCTCACCGCCTTTCTCACCCTCGGTCACGGCGAATACATCCTCGACGGCGACGCCCGCATGCGCGAACGCCCCATCGGCGATTTGGTGGACGCCCTTACCCGGTTAGGCGCAAGCATAACGACCGCAGACCATAGACCACAGACCCCATTGTCCGCCGTCCATGGTCTGCGGTCAGAGATTTGCCCGCCTGTGAAAATCACCGCATCGGGCTTGCCTGGCGGCAAAACCCGACTCGCAGGCGACATCTCCTCCCAATTCCTCTCCGCCCTGCTCATGGTCGCTCCCTACGCCCAATCCCCCGTCGAAATCGAACTCACCACCGACCTCAACTCCAAACCCTACGTGGACATGACCCTCGCCGTCATGCGCGACTTCGGCGTCGAAGTGCAGCGGAACGGCTATCAATCCTTTGCCATTCCACTTGCCACTTACCAATCTCCAACCACCAATTACCCAATTGAAAGTGACGCCTCCGCCGCCTCCTACTTCTTCGCCGCCCCTGCCATCTGCGGCGGGACTGTCCGCGTGGAAAACATCTCCCGCCGCTCCAAACAAGGCGACATCGCCTTCCTTGAAGTCCTTCAACGAATGGGTTGTGTTGTGACGGAAGCCAACAACTCGATCACGGTCCGTGGTCCATCGTCCATCGTCGGCATAGACGTGAACCTGCGCGACATCCCCGACACCGCCCAAACCCTCGCCGCCATCGCCCCCTTTGCCGATACCCCCACCCGCATTCGCGGCATCGCCTCCGCCCGCCTCAAAGAGACCGACCGCATCCACGCCACCTGCACCGAACTCACCCGCCTGGGCGTCCGCGTGGAAGAACACGAAGACGGCATGACCATCCATCCAACTTGCAACCTGCAACCTGCAAACATTCAAACCTATAACGACCACCGCATGGCAATGGCATTCTCCCTCATCGGTCTGCGTGTGGACGGAATCTCCATCGAAAACCCCTCCTGCGTCTCCAAAACCTTCCCCAACTTCTTTGACGTTCTCACCCAATTGGACAAATCTTCTGTATGAATTCAACCACCCGCCAATTACCAATTACCAATTACCAATTGGGTCTTATCGGCTACCCCCTCGCCCACACCCTCTCGCCCCAAATCCACGCCGCCGCCCTGAAAGCCTGCGGACTGCAAGGCGACTACCTGCCATTTACCATTCACCCAAACGATAAAGATGGTTTGAAAACCATCCTCCACCGCCTCCGCACAGGTGACCTGCACGGACTCAACGTCACCATCCCGCACAAACAAACCGTTATCGAACACCTCGACGAACTCACCTCCACCGCCCAAGCCATCAGCGCGGTCAACACCATTTACCTGCGCGGCGGCAAACTCATCGGCGACAACACCGACGCGCCAGGCTTCCTCACCGACCTCAATAAATTTTTGAGCGAATCCCCCTCTCCCTCTTTGGGAGAGGGGGTAGGGGTGAGGGAAAAATCAGCAATCGTGTTGGGTGCAGGCGGCTCCGCGCGTGCCGTCGTCCACGCCCTCCTCACCGACGGCTGGAACGTCACCCTTGCCGCCCGCCGCACGGAACAAGCCGAACAACTCGCCGCCTCCTTCCCCAATTACTATTTACCAATTACCGATTTTTCCTCCTTCCTCCTTCAGCCTTCATCCTTGCTCGTCAACACCACCCCCCTTGGCATGACCCCGCACACCGAAACCTCCCCGCTTCCCGACCACGCCGCCCTCCCGCCGAGTACAATCGTCTATGATTTGGTTTACAACCCGCGCGAGACCAAACTCGTGCGGCAGGCAAAAGCCCAGGGATGCCGAGCCGTCACAGGGCTGGGCATGCTCATCGAACAAGCCGCCCTCGCCTTCCAACTCTGGACGGGCTGTACCCCTCCGCGCCAGGCTCTCTGGAACGCCGTTGACCTGCTCACTGCTCACTGATTACTGCTCACTGATTACTAATCACTGCCTCCTCACTCACCAATTACCAATAACCAATTACCAATTACCAATTACCAATTACCAATCACCAACCACTGGAGCCCCCCATGCCCCTACGTTTCCTCACCGCAGGCGAATCCCACGGACCCTCCCTCACTGCCATCCTCGAAGGCATCCCTGCGGGACTTCCCCTCACCGCCTCCGTCATTGACCTCGAACTTGCCCGCCGCCAAAAAGGCTACGGCTCAGGCGGACGCATGAAAATCGAAACCGACGCCGTCCAAATCCTCGGCGGCGTCATGGCGGGCGAAACGACGGGCGCGCCCATTGCCATGCTCGTCCCAAACGCCGACCACGCCAAATGGAAGGGTAAGCCCATCGAACCGATGACCACCCCGCGCCCAGGTCACGCCGACCTCACGGGCGCGGTCAAATACGGCTACAAGGATTTGCGTCCCGCCCTCGAGCGCGCCTCCGCCAGAGAAACCGCCATGCGCGTCGCGGTCGGTGCGGTGTGCAAACACTTCCTCGCACAGTTCGGCATCCGCATCGGCGGATATGTCGTCTCCATCGGAACCGTCCAGGCGGACCTCGGCGGCATGCCCTACGCGGAACGCTTCCAGCGTGCGGAAGAGTCCGAGGTCCGCTGCCCAGACCCGAGGTCCGCGCAAGCGATGCGGGATGAAATCGAAAAAGCCATTCACGGCAAAAACACCCTCGGCGGCGTCATCGAAATCATTGCCCTCGACCTGCCCGTCGGTCTCGGCAGTTTCGTCCAATGGGACAAACGTCTCGAGGCGAAACTTGCGATGGCAGTCATGAGCGTTCAGGCAATCAAGGGAGTCGAAATCGGCGATGCCTTTGAAAATGCGAAACGCCTCGGCACTGAAGCCCACGACCCCATCAACCTTCGACCCTCGACTTTTGACTTGCAACGTTCGACGAACCGCGCAGGCGGAACCGAAGGCGGCATTTCCAACGGACAGCCCATCGTCGTGCGCGCCGCCATGAAACCGATTGCCACCACGCTTCTTCCCCAGCCGACAGTTGATCTGGCGACCCGAACCGAAACCCCCACCCGCTACGAACGCTCCGACTTCTGCCCCGTCCCGCGTGCCGTTCCCATCCTTGAGGCGATGGTTGCGTTTGTATTGGCAGACGCCCTGCTCGAAAAACTTGGCGGCGACTCGATGGCTGAAATCAAACCGCGCTTCGAGACGTTACGCAAAGCCGCCCTCGACGACCTGCCGATGGATAACAATCCGCATGTGTTTTGGGAATAACCATGCTTTTCTGCCTTCTCGTAAGCCTCTGATGACGTTAGAGAACGTCATCTACGCTCTTGGCGAATACTCGGCGTTCTCTTACGCCGACTGTTCACTGATAACTGGTAACTGACCACTGATAACTGGCGCTCTCCACAAAAGGATTCCTCATGCTTGTCATGTTCAACCCGCTGTATGGCATTGCCCTCCTCATCGTCGTTTTGATATTCCTGCGGCGGAAGGGCAAAAGCCTCTCCCACCTGTTCTTCTTCTCGCTGTTTTGGCTGTACCTGATGCAAGTCGTCGGCGTTGCCGTTTTTCCGTTCCCGATTGACATTTCCGATCAAGATTTCAAACTAAACATCAACCTGATCCCTTTCGATTTCGGATACTGCGACCCTCGCGCGCATGACCTGTGCTTCAGGCAAATCTATGAAAACATCCTGCTTACCATCCCCTTCGGTTTCGGAATCAACTTCATTGCCCGCATCGAGCCCAGACGTATTTTATGGTTGGCGGCGGGCGTCGGCGCGGCGCTCGAATTCACCCAACTCGCCATCTCACTGTTCTTTCGCATCTCCTTCCGCGTCGTGGACATCAACGACGTGATTCTCAACGCCATCGGAGTTTTGATTGGCTATGCCGTCTTTCTCACTTTCGGATGGATATATTCTCAACTTCTTCAGCGCCTCAACCTCCAGCCGCGTCACATCTTCGCTTATCTTCAAAACATCATCCGCCCACCCACTGATCACTGATTACCGATCACTGATTACCCCCACTCCCCAATTACCAATTACCCTAATGCCCCACCTCTTCCTCTACGGTCCCCCAGGCACAGGCAAATCCACCATCGGACGATTGCTTGCCGACAAACTGCGCCTCCCCTTCATTGACCTTGACCGCCTCATCGAGTCGCAGGCGGGCATGTCCATCCCGCAGATCATGGAACAGCAGGGCGAAGCGGCGTTTCGTGAGTTGGAAACGACTGCATTAAACTCCCTCACCCTAACCCCTCTTCCATTGGGAGAGGGACACAGGGTGAGGGAATCGGTCATTGCCCTCGGCGGCGGCGCGCTGCTCCGCGGCGAAAACCGCGCCGTCGCTGAAGCCAGCGGCAAAGTCGTCCTGCTCACGGCGGAGATGGAAACCCTGCTCGAACGACTCAGCGCCGACCCAGAAAAACGCCCTCTGCTGGCGGGAGACCTGCGCGAAAAACTGACCACCCTCCTCGAAACCCGCAAAGAACATTACGCCTCGTTCCCCTTGCAACTGCGCGTGGACGGCAAATCGGCGGAGCAAATCGCCCGCCAAATTCAAATCATCGTGGGCAGGCATCATCTCTCCGCAATGGGCGAATACGATGTCGTCGTAGGACAAACTTCCAGTTTGTCTGCCTCCCCCAATTCTATCCTCGTCACCGATGAAAACGTGGCGAAGCATCATCTCGAAAAATTCCAGGGCGTCAACGCCATCGTCCTCCCTGCGGGCGAAGAACATAAAAATCTTGAAACCGTCTCGCGCCTGTGGAGAGCCTTCCTCAAAAACGGACTCGACCGCAAAAGCACGGTCATTGCCCTCGGCGGCGGCGTGGTCAGCGACCTGACGGGCTTCGCCGCCTCCACCTACATGCGCGGGATTGACTGGATTGCCCTCCCCACGACTCTGCTTGCCATGGTGGACGCCTCGCTCGGAGGCAAGACAGGCATTGACCTGCCCGAGGGGAAGAACCTCATCGGCTCTTTCCACCCGCCGAAACTTGTCCTCGCCGACCCAAGCCTTCTCCTCACCCTCAGCGACCGCGACCTGCGCTCGGGCATGGCGGAAGTGGTCAAACACGGCGTCATCTCCGACCCCGAATTGTTCGACCTGTGTTCCCGCGGCATGGACTGGGTGAAAGCCAATCTCGAAACCATCGTCAAACGCGCGATGGCGGTGAAGATACAAGTCATCGAAGCAGACCCCTACGAAAAGGGAATCCGCGCCAGTTTGAATTTGGGGCATACTGTAGGTCATGCCGTCGAGTTGGTCAGCAGGTTTGCGTTGAGTCACGGCGAAGCGGTTGCCATCGGCATGGCTGTCGAAGCCCGCTACGCGGAAAAAATCGGAGTTGCTCGCCGCGGCTTGGCGGATACAATTGCAGAGACGCTCTCCACTCTAGGGCTGCCCACCCGCATCCCTGAAGGAATGCCGCTTGCCGAAATCATCCGTGTTATGAGAGTTGACAAAAAGAAGAATGCGGCGGCGATTCGCTTTGCCCTGCCGACGGAGATTGGCAGGGTGGAATTGGTGGAGGTGACGGAGTTGGAAGAGGTAATTGGTAACTGGTAATTGCTCTGTTGCAATCATTCAAAAATCTTGCGTATTTTGCGCTCTCTAGCGCAACTTTGGGCGTTAGAGAACGCCCAGTACGCTTCAAAACACATCCT
>JABRVZ010000074.1:0-3454 GCA_039961775.1 Chloroflexota bacterium | reverse complement strand
CTATCCATCAGGGGCTCCTTGGAATGCTTGTTTTCGCAAATCCAAGTTTACACCAGGGAGCCCCTTATCCCGAATTCACGTTAATTTTTGTGAAATTCGCATAATTCGATGCGAAAAAAAACAGAGCAGGCAATCATAAAGGCGACTTTGAGAAACCCATACGAAAACGGCAAATAATCATCGTCCAAAACAATTCGCTCTATTCGCGCCATCCGATGCACAGACTTTCTACGGCGGCGGCAGGACGTCCCACGGGTTGACAAAGGACGAACTCGCCCTAATCTCGAAATGCAAATGTGGACCGCTCGAACGCCCGGTGGTGCCAATCGCGCCGATGACATCGCCCTGCCCCACCGACTGCCCGCAAACCACATTGAGCGCGCTCAAATGCGCGTACAACGACTGGAACCCGCGTCCATGATCCACCATGATCATATTGCCGTAACCGTAATTGTTCCAGCCGGCATACACCACCACACCGGCGTCCGTCGCATACACGGCTTCTCCCTCGTTGCCGGCGATGTCAATGCCCCAGTGATTGGTGCTCGGAGAAAAATCGAAGCCGGAGAGATAATGCTTGTTGGAGGGCCAGATGAAACTGCCATAGCCCACCGCCCCGCCGCTGACCGGCCCGCAGGCGCCATCGCCCAGCACGCGCGCCAGGGCAGGGTTCTCGCGAGTCACCCCCAGCGGAGCGCTCCACGAGATGAAATTCCGTTTGCCGCCCGGCACAATCAGCCAGGTTCCCGGCGCAATATTCGGGTTGGAAAAATCGCCGATGCTCGCCGCATCCAGATGATTGGCGGGATAATTGATAATATCTTCGGGCTTCACCCCGTAATAACGCGCCACCGCATTCAACCCCTCGCCCTGCTGCCATTCGTGATACGTCCCGTCCACAGGCAAAATATTCAACACCTGACCGGGCTGAAGCGAGTGCGGATTATCCAGCAGGACATAATAGTTCCCCCACAAAACCGTCTCGGGCTTCAAGCCGAATTTCTCCGCAATCCCGAAAATCGTATCGCCCTCCAAAACCGTGTATTTGATGATTTCCTGCCGCGGGCGAGACGGGATGATCGTCCGTTCCTGCGCCAAACGCGGGACGCCGTCGAACACATCCGCCACCGGCTGAAGGACGCTCCCGCCTCCCGCCGCCCCGACAGTGGGTACAACCACCGGCGTCTCTGCCGCCCCTCCAGCCTCGGCGGATGGGGCGCTCGTCCGAATTGCCGCAATGACAATCCCCACCAAAACCAGCGACAACACTCCAGTTCCGACCCGAAGCAATCCCTCCCCCAGCCCTAACTGAACAAAAAAGTCGAAAAATCTGCCAAAAAGACCGCGTGAATTATCTTTACTCATATAACCATCATAACATGCTGAAAAAACGGGCGTCAATGCGCCCTGCCGCACGCTAACCTGCCGTTAACCCGACGATTTCCCTGCGCCCCGCAGCGAAAAGCGAATCGCCAGAATCCCAATCAGGCACGTCATTCCGCCCACAATGATTGTCAGCGGCACATTCCAGGTTTGAGCCATCCAGCCGATGACGATACTCCCAAACGGCGCAACGCCCTGCAATGCCCAAAAGTACACGCTGAACACGCGCCCGCGCAGTCCGTCGGGCACTTCCACCTGAATCAGCGTATTCATCGTCACCAATTGCGTCACCGTTCCCCAGCCCACAAACGCCAGCAGCAACAACGCCCCAGGCACATTCCTCACGAACCCCAGCGCAATAATCGGGAACACAAAAGACGCCTGCCCCAGCGCCAGCATTGCCTGCCGATCTGCCGAAGCGAGATACGCGGCGAGAAATGCGGCAGTCAACGCCCCCACACCCTGCGCCGCATACAAATTGCTCGTGCGGGTTGCAATTGCCGCCTCCGTATCCAGCGCCGACCCCAACACATCGCGCGCCACCGCCGGAATTTGCTGAATTAACGGAATGCCGAAAAATCCCACCAGCGCCGCCATCAGGATGACCGACAGCACAACCGGCTTGCTTCGGATGTAGGCAATCCCTGCCCTGAACTCCTCCACCAGACCGCCCTCACGCTTCGCTTCTTTCTGGACCTTGAAGCGCGTCCTCGCCACAAACAGACCCGCAATCACAAACAGAAAACTGACCCCGTTTGCCAGAAACACACTCCCCTCGTTGCCCGTCGCCGAGATGAGCCACGCCGCCAGAATTGGTCCCAGCACGCGCCCGGTGTTGAAGGCGGTGGTTTGGAGGGCAATGGCGCTGGGCAGCGCCTCGCGCCCCGCCAGTTCTATCAGCATGGACTGGCGCGCAGTCACTTCGATGGAAACCGCCGAACCGAACAGGAACGCCAGCGCAATGATGTGCCAGATTTCTAGGCGGTTGGCATAAGCGAGCCAAGCCAGCCCAAACGCCTGCACTGACATGATGGCTTGAAAAACGATGACCGTCCGCCGCTTGTCCCATCGTTCCACTAGCACGCCGGCAGGCAGGGCAAACAACAGGGTGGGCAGGGTGTTCGAGAAGCCGATCAACCCCAGGTCGAAAGGACGCCCTGAGATGCGGTAGGCAAGGTAGGGCAGGGCGGTGGATTGCGCCCAGGTGCCGATGACCGAGACAAGCTGCCCAACGACGAAAATGACAAAGTCGCGCGAGCCGAGCGCGGGAAACCGCTCGATGAGTTTGGCTTTGAAAGCGTTCACGTTGAAAGGACAGCGGCGGCTATGCAGGGACGATGAGTTCGGGCGAATCGTTGCCGGGTTTGTTGACCAGCGTCGAGACCGGGTAGGCGGTCATGGCGTCAGCGGGGTAGGGCTTGAGGAGGGGGAGCAGGCTTTCGGGAGTCTGAGGCGAAGGGTCCAGCCATTTGGCGTAGTCGCGCGGGTGCAGGATGACCGGCATGCGGTCATGCAGCGATGCCATCAGTTCGTTGGCTTGGGTGGTGATGATGGTGCAGGTCTTGAGGCTGGAGCCGTCGGGGCTTTCCCACGAGTCCCACAAGCCGGCAAAGGCGAAGGGGCGGCGGTCGGTCAGGTGAATGTAGTAGGGAGTCTTGGTTTTTTTGCCGGCGGCGCTTTTCCATTCGTAGAAACCGTCGGCGAGGATGAGGCAGCGTTTGTATTTGAACGAGCCGCGAAAGGACGGTTTTTCGGCGAGGGTTTCGCTGCGCGCGTTGATGAGGCGGGCGCCGATGGACGGGTCTTTTGCCCACATGGGGATGAGACCCCAGATGAAAAAGTCAGCGGCGTTGCGCTCGTCATTGGGGATTGCCAGCACAGGCTGGGAGGGGGCAATGTTGTAGCGCGGCGCAAATTTTGCCGGGAAAAGAAAGCCGGGGAAGGCATCTTGAAATTGAGCGGGGTCAACCGTGAGGGTGAAACGTCCGCACATGATTACTCCTTTAACGTGAGTTCGGGTTAGGCAACCAAAGCGGGCAGGGTGCCCAAGCCGAGAGAAGGTTTCTTGGGC
>JABRVZ010000073.1:0-15036 GCA_039961775.1 Chloroflexota bacterium | reverse complement strand
TTTTGCGCTCAAATCCAAACTGTACTTGCACGCTATTCATGCCGCTTATGCCAAGTTGCAGGAACTCAATCCTGTTCAACTGGCTGCGTAAGGTGAGTTACTGCATACAGGATATGTGCAACATCGCCGTCGCTTCGCCACCACAGCCAGGGAATGAGAAGCCACAGCCAAGCCAGATTCGCCACAATGAGGTTGCGAAAGACGACCATCCCCAGTAGCAAACCGGCAATGGGGGGGACCAGTACCGCCAGCCAGTCAATAACCAGTAGTCCACCCATGATAGCGGAAAACCCCGATCCACCGTGAAAACGGTAATAGATGGGCCAGATGTGGCCGATCACGCCGCCAACCGCCGCGATCAGCATGTAGGCAGGCTGTTCGGGATAGAGCAGTTTGAAGGTCAGGGTTGGAAGCGCAACTTTGAGAATGTCGAGGATGCCGACAGTCATCCCGCCTTTTGCCCCCAGCACAGTGCTGACCGTATTTCCGCCAATGGAGATGGCTTTGTATTTTTTATCTGTGCCATCCACTTCCACCTCAAATTGGGTGACGTCCTTTCCCGTCCACAACTTGACAATGAGCCGGGCAAATGAAATTGACCCCAGCAAGTAGGAGCTCAGCAGACTAAAAATCGCAATGACAGGATCCATGACCGCCTCCCCAAAAAGCCCAAGTGACCGAAGGTTGCTAAAACAAGAATAAAGCGTTTATCCCTGCTCGCGCAAGTGATAAAGCGCGTCAACCTGCATGACATCTTGTAACGAGTTTGGAATACAGACAATATCTGTGCAAAAAGTTTATCTTTGCGGCGGTTTTGTGAATTAGCGGATATTGTCCTCGTAGGGGATTATGCCATACTGCCCGGTGTCTTTCAGGTCTAAATGCTCGAACAGGAAGATTTTGGGCGGGAAAATGTGAACGTGGAAAACTCGATGAACATTACTGTCAGGATAACAACCGCGCAGTATTATATTTTTTTCAGGTAGTTGTTCACTCGGATGACTTTCTTGTTCATTTTCTCTTCCAGGTAAAAATTGGGTAAAATTTGTCGCATTATACGCGGATACAGTTTTTTCAAGAATGAACAAATCATGAGAAGTGGTTGCATCTTTTGCGATACAATACGCCCATGACCACCTACAACATCCTCCTCACCGACGGGCTGGACTCAGCGGGGCAATCCATTTTACGCAACTCAGCCAACGTGGACGACAAAAGCGGCATCTCTGCCGACGACCTGCTCAAAATCATCCCCGAATATGACGCCCTCATCGTTCGCGGGCGGACTAAAGTCACTGCCGCCGTCATGGACGCTGCCAGCCGCCTCAAAGTCATCGGGCGCGCCGGCGTTGGCGTGGACAACATTGACCTCGAAGCCGCCAAAAAGCGCGGCATCATCGTCGTCAACGCGCCAACCTCCACCTCCATTGCCGTCGCCGAACTGACCTTCGGTCTGCTCCTTGCCCTGGCGCGCGAAATCCCCCGCGCCGACGCCGCCATGAAGCAGGGCAAATGGCTCAAAAAGGAACTCGAAGGCGTGGAACTCAACGGCAAGACCCTCGGCGTCATCGGCTTTGGGCGCATCGGCATGGAAGTGGGGAAGCGCGCCACCGCCTTCGGCATGAACGTCATCGCCTACGACCCGCTTATTCCCGAAGACGAAATCAAACGGCGCGGCGCGGACCCCGCCTCTTTACAGGACCTGTATGCCTGGTCTGACTTCATCTCGCTGCACATGCCGCTGACTGTGGACACGCGCGACATGATCGGGCGCCAGGCGTTTGCCCAAATGAAAGACGGCGTGCGCATCGTCTGTGCGGCGCGCGGCGGAATTATTGACGAGGCGGCGCTGG
Organism: Chloroflexota bacterium; assembly: GCA_039961775.1. Taxonomy (GTDB): domain Bacteria; phylum Chloroflexota; class Anaerolineae; order Anaerolineales; family Villigracilaceae; genus Defluviilinea. The sequence goes on along the minus strand of JABRVZ010000073.1, from coordinate 13,183 downwards.
TCGAGGCGCTCAACAGCGGCAAAGTGGCAGGCGCCGCGCTGGACGTTTTCAGCGTGGAACCGCCCGGTTTGACAGAGACAGTTTCCCATCCGCGCCTGATCGCCACCCCGCACATCGGGGCGCAGACGGCTGAGGCGCAGTCCCGCGCGTCGGAGGACATCGCGCATGAGGTGTTGTCTGCCCTGCGGGGTGAGTCCCTGCGCTGGAGGGTTGCCTGAATGTTCGCACGGCGGACGGTCTCTAACGTCTGCCCGCAAATTGCTGTAAGATAAAAATTTTTTCTCGCCCCAGTGTTGGGCGAGGGCATAGGAGAAACCATGAGCGAAAAACTCGAACGATTGAAAGCGATTCTCGGTGAAGTGGCAGACTTGGGACGCGCCGGCGCCGTCCTGGGCTGGGATCAGCAGGTCAACATGCCGCCCGGCGGCGGCGAGGCGCGTGGACAGCAACTCGCCACCCTTGGCAAAATTGCCCAGGAAAAATTCACCAGCGACGAAGTCGGGCGGCTCATCGAAGACCTCAAAGCGGAATTTGCCGGCGCCGACCCCGAATCGGACGAAGCCGCCATGATCCGCGTGGTTGCCCGCAACTACGACAAAGCCAAACGCGTCCCGCCCGAGTTCGTGGCAGAGCAGGCGGTCGTTTCGTCGAAGGCGTTCGAAGCGTGGGTGGAAGCGAAAGGCAAATCCGATTTTTCCATCTTCCAGCCGCACCTCGAAAAGAACCTGGAACTTGTCAAACGCTACATCTCCTTCTTCCCGCCCGCCGACCATCCCTACGACGTCTTGCTCGACGACTACGAACCCGGCATGAAGACCGCCGAGGTCAAGGCGATTTTTGACGCCCTGCGTCCGCAGCAGGTGGCGCTCATCAAAGCCATTGCCGGCAAAAAACAGGTCAAAGATGACTTCCTGCACAAAAAATACAACGAAAAGAAGATGATGGACTTCGGCGTGGAAGTCATCACCAGGTTTGGCTACGACTGGAAACGCGGGCGTCAGGACAAAGCCCCGCATCCCTTCCAGACCACCTTCGGCTGGGGCGACGTGCGCATCACCACCCGCTTCGAAGAAGACAACCCCATGGCGACCCTCTTCAGCACCATGCACGAATCTGGTCACGCCATGTACGAACAGGGGCAAAACCCCGCCTACGAGCGCACGCCGCTGTTTGGCGGCGCATCGCTGGCGATTCACGAATCGCAATCGCGCATGTGGGAAAACCTCGTCGGGCGTTCGCTCCCCTTCTGGGAACATTTCTTCCCCTCCCTAAAGAAAACCTTCCCCTCCCAATTGGATGGCGTGGGCGTCAAGGCATTCTACAAAGCCATCAACAAAGTCGAACCATCGCTCATCCGCGTCAACGCCGACGAAGCCACCTACAACCTGCACATCATGCTCCGCCTCGAACTCGAAATTGCCATGGTCGAAGGCGCCATTGACATCAAAGACCTGCCTGCCATCTGGAACGAAAAGATGCGCGAGTACCTCGGCATCACACCGCCCAACGACGCAAAGGGCGTCTTGCAGGACGTGCACTGGTCCTACGGCGCCATCGGCTACTTCTCCACCTACGCCCTCGGTAACCTGGTCTCAGCGCAGTTATGGGAACGCATCAACAAAGACATCAAGAACCTCGACGACCAGATCCGCAAAGGCGACTTCAGCGCCCTGCTCGGCTGGCTGCGCGAGAAGGTTCACAAACACGGTCAGAAGTACGAACCGCAGACACTCGTTCAAAAGGTCACCGGCTCGAAGATTACCCCTGAGCCTTACATTCGCTACCTGACGAAAAAATACAGCGAGATCTACGGACTCTAACCCTCCTCATAACTGAAACAGGGAAGCGCCGCGTGGCGCCGTGGCGACACAATCTCCTTGATCGATTGGAGATTGTGTCGTTTCGTAAAATCTACCTCGTGACGAAAAAATACTGGATGAAACGGACTCTCCTCCTCGCATCTCTTCTTGGACTTTTAGCCGGCTGCGCCTCCCCAGCCTCTGCCGTCCCGACGCCTTATCCGCCTGAATACCTCCCGACGGTCATCGCGCAGACTGCCCAAGCCCTGGCTCAAGCCGCCAGCGACTCGGCGACTGCCACTGCCCTTGCCTCCCTGCCGACCGGCCTCCCCACCGAAACCCCCGAACCGACACTCACTTTCACGCCGGCTCCCACCTACACCCCTACCTCCATCCCGTTGCACAAATCTGCCGCCATCGAAATCCAAACGCCGGGACCGATGTCCAGAGTAGTATCTCCCATCACTTTGCGGATGAACATCCAGGTAGGGTCCAGCCGGCGGTTGCAAATTGACCTGTACGGCGAAGACGGCAGACTACTTTCGCGAACGCTCAAGCGCAACGTGCCAACGTCCAATCGAGGCATTTTGCAGACGGCGAAGATCTCATTCGAAATTCCAGGCGCGGCGGAAGTGGGACGGATCACGGTCAGCACGTTTGACAAAGAGGGACGAATTCAGGCTTTGAATTCGGTGCATGTGCTTTTGCTCTCTTCAGGGGTGGATGAGATTACGCCGGCGGGGAATCCGTCGGAACCCCTCGGGGTGGTGGAGCCGGTTGCGGGCAAACCCGTTTCCGGCGGAGTCCTGACCGTGCGCGGAGATGTGTGGCCCTTCAATCTTCAGCCGGTCATCTTCGAGTTGATTGATGCGGAAGGGAAGTCCCTCGGTCTGCGCATCCTGTCGGTGACAAACATCCAACCGCAATTATTCGAAACGACCATCCCCTACAGGGTGAGCGAACCGACGCCCGCTCGTCTGACCATCCGCCAGGATGATGACCGTATTCCCGGACTGTTTTACGTGTACAGCCAGGAAGTTGTGCTAACCCCATAACTTGCCAAAACAAACGAGAATGGTATAATTCGCACGCTTTCCCTGATGGGATGAATATCGGGGTGTGGCTCAGACCGGTAGAGCGCACGGTTCGGGTCCGTGAGGTCCGCGGTTCAAATCCGCGCACCCCGACAAGTTTACAGAACGCCCTGTACCCACAAAGTAAATGTTTGTTCTATGGTTTTGCCTACCTTCCTCCCCCTGCCCGAAGCCGCCCGCAAGTACGGGCTGAGTCAAGCGCGTCTGCGGTCGCTTGTTGAGAGTGGTAAAATCAGGGCAGGAGTGATAGAAGGAAAAATGGTCGTAAGCGAAGAGGAAGTGAGAGAGCAGGCGGTTGTTCGCAAAGAAGATTTGCCGGAATACAAAAAACACGCCCATTTGAAAGGCGTGCCGATTTGGATTAGCGAAGCAGAAAGAAAATACAATGTGCCAAATCCTACGATTTGGCGGTGGACTAAGTTGGGAATAATTAAGCGCCTTGGTACTGAGAAGAATCGGGTGTTGCTGGATGAAGCAGATATAGCGTATTGTGCTACAATTTATCACACTCGTGATCCAAAACAAGGGCGACGACTTTTTGACAGCCAAGGGTTACCCTATAAACGCAAGACTGGTCCGCTGTCTTTGTAGTAGTCTGTCAGGCTAAAATTTGGATTCTGCAACTGAAATTCCGTTCGTTTTTAGTCGAGAATCAAGGTCGAAGCCGTTATCACAATCCAAAAATTCACGATTGACAGACTAGTAGTTGCAGAAATGTAAACGGCGAGAGCCGTTTTTTTATCTTAAAATCTCTACATTTTTATTGACAAAATGTAGAGATTTGTGCTATATTTTTATTAGTTTAGCACCTTTCCAAACCAACCACTCAAGCCTCAAACACAACGCCCCAGCGAGGGCGTTGTGCGCCCAGCCGGGGCGTTCCGTGAGCCGTGCGGTAACACGCTCACGGTGAGGCAAGCAGTGTGCGCTGCTCACCCCGATAGAAGTATATCAGATGAGACAGACACCCTGCTAATCCCGGCAGGGTGTTTTTTATGGGAGAGATAGCGTAGAGGAGGCGCGCCCCGATGTGAGGGGTGGTCGGGAAATGCTAAATCGGCGGGGCAAACCGCCGGAGAAATACCCGCCACGCAGGTTCGACTCCTGCGCTCTCCACTCTGAACCTTGACATGGTGCCTCCTCCAACCAACCGGCATAGTGGCGGGAGCGCTGTCCCCGCTTTCGCGGTGGGTGCAAGTCTCACCCGGTTGGACTGCCGAACCGCTGGGGAGTAGCAGCCCCCTCTGCGAAGCGGTGAAGCCCACACACCCGAAAGTGCTGGGAAACAGGCAGGGCGACAGCCCGGAGAGACGGGCAAACCGTTCCCGTTCGTGACGGGAGACCCTTGACCTGAGCGAGTGATGGGAATCTGCCCATCACAAGGATGCAGGCGAGCGTACCGCTGACGAGCGGACATGCTGGACGGCGGGAACGGAGCGTGACCACGACGCGGCTCGAATGAGCAAACGAGGGACCCATTATCGGGACCAATCCCCCTGCGGTGGTGTGAAGGGGGACGATTTTCAATTTCTAGAAGGGATGCCGTCTATGCGTTCTATACTTTTGAATTTTGCCCACCCCATCACCACCGAACAGCAGGCGCAGGTCGAGGCGCTGGCGGGGGTGCAGGTCGAGCAAGTCATCAATCAGCCGATTCAATTCGAGCAGGACAAGCCCTTCCTGCCGCAACTGCGGCAGGTGGTTGAGGCTGTCCCCCTCTCGCCCAAAGAGTGGCAGACCGCGCCTATCATCATCAATCTGCCTGCGCTGGCCCCCATCGCCGCGCTGACGCTGGCTGAACTGCATGGGCGCATGGGCTATTTCCCGTTCGTCCTGCGCCTGAAGCCCGTGCCGGGCGCTGTTCCGCCGCGCTTTGAAGTGGCGGAGATTCTCAATCTGCAAGCCGTGCGCGACGAGGCGCGCAAAAAAAGATGAGTCAGTAGGTGACTCTATGCCCGTGGAAAAGCCGGTCCAGTTGCCATCACATCAGCCTGGTGTCGTTATCACAGTCCCCCTCCAACGGCTGATTGAATACCTGGAGATCAACGATTTGGACGTGATTGAAGTCAAGCCCACCCTGGTGTTGATCGTGAAAACCAATTCGGCAAACCAAAAGGAGGAACGCCAATGATCAATACATGGAAAGCACGTCGTTATACAGCCAGGCGGATGAAAATCCTGGCTGCCTTTGCGGAGATCGCAGACGCGCGGTTTCAAGAAGAACAAGAAATGCGTGCGAAGCTTGATAAAAAGGCGTTTGCTGAGTGGATGAGGCAAAGAGAGAAAGCGTACCAAGAATTCATGCTGGAAAGCATCATTTCCGAGCGGAACGCTTTGAACTCACTTCCGCAGCCCTCCGCCGCATGGCGCCTTCTGATACTGCTATGGAATACGCTGGAAAACCAAACATCCACGCTGATACGTGCTCTAAAGAAATTCGCAGGGCTGGTACAGGGATATAGTTATCCCCTTGTGCCACATGAATCTCTACATTCGCCAGATGAATATAGTGTTCGCCCGTCGGCGAGCGGGAAAGGTTCAAACTAAGGTCCTCAATGGCATTCCACCAGTTTCCTCCCCTGTCCTGGTACTGCTTCTTGGTTTCGCGCAGGCTTTCTACAAAAAATTCCTGCTCGCTGATCAGCATTCCTGAAATGACCGCTCCGTTGACAACCAGTGTCAAGGCAACAGGCAGGCGCGGGTCGCGGGTGATTTCCAATAGCTTGTTGTCCACCATTTCACTTCTCCGGTTTTTGGAATTGCAGCAATTCTACCTCCTGATAGACCAAAATGTTTTTTAGCATCATCCTCAACCTCCTGAATGTCATCCTGAAGGCGCTTCAAATTCTGGCGGAATTTTTGGCGGTGGTTCTTCTTGGACTCCTTGCCGCAATTTTGCTTGTTTTGCCCTGGCTTCTACGGGCATTGGCGTTCCTGGGCTGGCTGGGAGGCACGTTCCTGATGGGGACAACCGTAGAACGGCTTTACGGTTCGTTTACTCCTCACCTGCCCCTCTTTGCGCTGACTGCCGCCCCAGCGATTCTGTCGTCCCTCCTGGTGGTGTGGTTGTTCTATAGAGGACAGCAGGGGCATCTGTGGGGGGCGATGACCCTGTGGGGCGTCGTGGGATGGATCGTATGGAGGGGGGCGATGAAATTGTTGGGCTGGGAATATGGCTGGTTGGTCATTCGGATACTTCCCGCCACATTCGCGGCAGTGTTGTTGCTGTTTATTACCATACGCTGGGGGCTGATTTTCAGAATAAGAAGAGAAGCAAGACTTTCCTTGTCTCATAATCAAAAGAAAGGAGGTGACAACGGCTGATACTCCCCCATCGTATCCAAAGGCGCAGATAAATTCGGACGCCGCCTGATTTGCCATCAAAGCGGCGCCCGCGCAGAAAAGGAACTGCGCCTCCATTCTATCACGCACGACAAAATATTTCTGGAGGCAAGATGAGTACGTTCAAGAACAATCTCGATGAGATCTTCAAGAAGATCTTTCCGGCAGCGGCGGAAGCCGCAGAGGAAGATCACGGCGGCTTCGGTCTCGGCGATCTGGCCGTGATCATCCTTGACGTAGTATTGCTGGTTTACACCGGTTATCGATCGTGGCACTTCCTTTCCGGCTCCGTGTCCGACGAATTCCAAATCATGGCGCTCATTGGACTGTGGGGATTGGACATTGGCGCAGTTTTTTGGTCGGTAGCATGGATGTTCAATTCCACAACAAAATTTCAAAATTGGGCAAGCATGGGCATGTTCGTGCTTGACCTTTTCGGCGTTTTCATCACAAGCGTGGTGGACACGTTGGCGTATGGGAGCGCCGATGCCCTGCCGCCTGTTGTAAGGACGATTGCGTGGTTCGGGATTCCGTTCATCATCGTCTTGAATGTTCTGGCTGGATTCGTCTATCACATGACCAGCCCTGTCGTCCGCCGCCGCAGAGCGGAGCGGGCGCAAGACGAGGAAATGGCAAAGCAGAGAGAAAAAGGAGAACTTGAACTCCGCCGCATGGCGCTCCAGCTGAAGCAGGCGCAGGAATACACTCAAAAGCGCGCCACCATGCTAATTTCGTTTAGTGAGATTGCGGAACAAAATGTCGCTATGGCAGAGATCGAAGCGGCGATGATGGCAAAGTTAAATAAAGCCGCCGGCGGACATCTTGGGTCTTTGATGGGCGCCACCGGGCTAACCCTGCCGGGCGTAAATATTCCGCAGCAGAAAAATGCGGGTTTGGCGGACAAATTACAGGAATTGAAAAACAAAATTACGTCCGCCGCCGCAAACAACCCACAAGATGAGGAACGTTGTGACGAGTGCGGCTTAACGAACCAAAAACATTATCCGCGCTGCTCCAAATGGAAGCCGTCACAGGGATTTCCGACTCAGGAGGAATTCATGAAGTGGAAGGAGTTCGAGCCTGATTTCGGAAAAAACGGAAACACCCCGGACCCTCGCTAAGCCGGACGGCGCAGCGCCTCTTCTCTCTGGACCTGGATGCGGTCATGCAAATCAAACTGCCCAACCCCATCCAGGTCCAGAAACGGGGCGCCAGACGGCTGCCCACGTTGAGCGAGTCCCTGGCGATGGTCTTGGGAGCGCTGGGTACGCTAAACCGCTTGTCCGGCGTAAAGGCGCTGAATATGGAGATAAACGGAAAGCCCGTCGCTCTGGCGCTGATTGAAAATGCCAGTTTTGCCGAAGACGCCGAAGGAAATACAAGGCTCGACGCATTAGACAGGTAGATATATGGACACACAGAAAATCGTTCAGACCGGATTTGCAGCCGCATTGACTGTTTTGGTAGTTGTGCTGCTGTTTTTTGCCGGCCGCGCGTATTTGACCGGCTATCACACGGTAAACGGCGTAGTGGTTGACAAAACATATTCCCCACCAAGCACAAACACCACTTACGTTGTTGTGCCGGACTCCCATCTTGTCGTAAACACCACTTCCGGTTCCGAAAAATTCATCCTGCTTATTGATGTTGGCGGAAACGTGGAAAGTTATGTTGTGTCAGCCGAAACCTACGCCAGCGCAAATGTAGGTGATGTTGTACCGATGACTTGTAACCAGCATCTTTGTGCGGTGGTGGAAAAATGAAAGCCAAATTTTTATTGCCGCTTTTAGTTTTTATCCTGGGAGGCTGCGCAGGATTTGACCCAAATGCGTATGTACCAGGGCTTACACCTGCGGCTTCTCCCCGCCCTATTGAAACGGCGAAAACGGCGGCGCCCATTCTTGTTATAGATGCTCCTCATCAAGAGGAAACCATCATTGCGTCGTTCACCGTCAGGGTGTGTACAAATATGCCTGGCGGACGCCTGAATGTACGTTTTCGACCAGGCAGCAAAAGTGAAGTACGCGGCTATCTTGCCGAAGGAGAAATTGTCTCTTTGAGCGGAGATCGTCAGGATGCGGAAGGCGGCATCTGGGTAGAACTTTCCAGTCCAATCGAAGGCTGGGTCAATCAGGCTTTTTTATGTGGAGACACAGAATGAAAGAACAATTTGACTGGCTCATTTCATACTGTCCCGACCCGGAGTTTGTTGGGCGCAAATTTCGCGCGCCCGATGTGGAATACGGAACATGGCCGGAAGGGACAATTTTCACCAACGTTAGAACCGGGCAGGTGCGCGTTTGGCAGGGTGCAAGATCAAACGTTGTTCACCAGCCCCAAGTCAATACGCAAACCAGACTCTTCCGGGGTGTCGAATGACCGCAAAAATTATTGCCATTGCCAACCAAAAAGGCGGGGTGGGGAAGACCACCACCGCCGTCACCGTCGCCCATGCTCTTGCTCTGCGGGAGCGCCGCGTCCTGCTGGCAGACTTCGACCCGCAGGGACAATGCGCTACTTCGCTGGCTGTCAACCCGGAGGGAGGCGTGTTCAATGTTCTGGTAAATCCGGTCTCGGACATCCACCAGTGGATTCGTGAGACGGGACGCACTGGACTTGACCTGATTCCTGGCGACCGCTCGACCGCTACTGCGCAAATTGTGATCAACGCCGAAAATCGTTCGATTGGAACGATTCGGCAAATCTTCAGGATGCTCTCGAAAGAATACGACTACATCATCTTTGACACCGCCCCATCGGTGGGCGGCATCCAGGAGCGCGCCATTTACGCATCCGATTTAACGCTGGTCCCGACCGCGACGGAATTTCTCTCGATGGATGGGCTGGCGCAAATGATGGAACTGCTCTCTACGTTGAGGAAAGAGGCAGGCTGGTCCGGCGAGCTGTTGGGCATTCTTCCAACATTTTACGACGAGCAAACCAGCGAAAGCAAAAAGTCCCTGGAGGAACTACGGACTGGATTTGGCGAGGGCGTACTGCCTCCCATCCATCGCGCGACCGTGTTGCGCGAGTGCGCGGCAGAAGGGAAGACCATTTTTGAGTTTGCCCCTGCCAGCCGCGCCTCCAACGAGTACGATGAATTGGCGCGGATCGTTGTGAAACGGTCTTGAAATAGAAAGGAATGCCGATGCCCCGCAGAAACGCATTTGACAGGATCAGACAGGAACCGCAGCAGCCCGTGGAGACGATTCCCTTTGCGAAAGAACGAAGGCGGGAAAAACGCCTTTGGGACCAGCGTCATCCAGTGAGTACCTACTTCATTCCCTCGCCTTTGCATGAGCGGGCAAAGGATGTTCAAGCGGCGGTGCTGGGATTGTCTCAAAAACACATGACGACTACATCCAGCGTGGCGGGTGAATTGATGAAGTTTTCCCTGACGCACGTGCGGTCAGGGAAATTGCAAATGAATTTCCTGCCCGCGAGCCAGGGACGCCGCAGGATGGGCGTGACGCTTATGGAGGGGTGGATGGAACCGCAAGACATCCCGCAGCCCGTGCGGAAACAACAGAAGAAAGATAAGGCAAAGGCTGTATTCCTGGGCTATCGGTGGGGCAGGGAGGTGGATGTTCAAATCAAGGCTATTGCCGGTAAAGCCGTTTCTCCAGGGGAGGTAGTTGTATTCCTCTTGGAGTATGCAATTGCCGCCTACAAAAGGGGAGAGGTGCAGTTGAAGGAAGAGACCGTTGTCGTGTCTCAGAAAGTGAGTGCGGCATGGTGATCCAAAAACGAGGCTTCAACTTTCTCGGAAAACGCGAAGAATTTCCGGGGCGCAAGACGACACCTGAACGACATCGTTCAGGTGTCGTTCATTCTACGTTCAGGCATCGTTCAGGTGTCGTTCAGGTGTCCGTTCAGGTTGGTTCAACAGGAAGCCCTGGGAGCCTCCTGATTTTCACATTTTGACCTGTGACATGGCTAAAAAAACAAAGCCCATTGTAGGGCTTCCTGTGAGTTTTTAGAAATTTTTCATAAAAATTCTTGGTGAAAGGAAAAAACACAATGAACATCACGCAAATCTGGCAATCCGTACTCGCAAAATTGCAAACAGAAATGGGGAAAGCGTCATTTGAGACTTGGGTAAAAGATACCCGCCCCATAGCGCAAAAAGGCACATTATTGATTGTGGGCGTGCGCAACCAGTACGCCAAAGAATGGCTGTCAGAACGTCTGACCGCCCAGGTTGAACGCCTGCTGGCGGAAATCACGCATACGGAGATGAGCGTTCAGTTTGCAGTGGACGCGGAAACGGAAGATGACGTGCAGGAAACCGCCTCTGCTATTTTTGCAGCGGACGACGCTCTGAAAGCACGCAAGCCTGAGGACGAAGTGGAGGTATCTCTAGCCGACTACGACTCGCTTTATGAGCGTGTCGTGCGTCCTAATCGGGCGGTTTATTTGCCTGGTTATTTCCGCCGCTGGCTGCGGCGGCTCGGACCGTCTCTTGCCTGGCTGTACGTTGCGTTTAGGCAGACGGCTTACATGGCTGGATCACACACGGGCAGAGCGACCAACCGTATTCCCGGCGACAAAATCGCCGCTCTTGCAGGATGTTCGGAGCGTACCTACTGGCGGCGGGTCGAGAACCCCGGCACCTGGCAGAAACTCAAAGGGCTGGTTGAAGTTAGCGACCACGGAGCGCAGTGGGACAATACGGCGTCGAATCCCAGGCGTTTGCCGCGGCGTTATACAGTTGCCATGACCCTGCCTCTTACGCCTGCGGATACCTGCTCGCTCACCCGTTGGCTCTCCAGTCACATCGACAAATTTGGCGGACCGGAAGGCGTACTCCGCGCCGCAGCGGAAACGCCGCTGGATGAACTTATCCCGCTGGACGCAGCGGACGAAAGCGATCCGCTGACTGTTACTCAGCTTGTGCGGCAGTTGTTTGGGAGAGACGAACCCGATGTCCATCTGGACGCTCTCGCCTCGGCGCTTCAGAACCACATTATGGCGCCGGGCAACATCATCAAAATCACAGAATACTTTTTGCGCACCATCCTCCCGCATTTGGGGGAGGGACCTGCCTGGGCGCTTACTCTTCTGCGGGATATGTGCTATGTCAACCCGGAAAGCGGGGAAGTGCGGAATCGTGTTGTGGTCAGAGGGGGATATGCCGAAATTGCTGGCTGGCTGGGTTTTTCGAGACCAAAGACCATTTGGGAATGGCTCAAAGAACCTGTTGTAAGCATTTACATAAGCGAAATCACCAAGGATGAGCCGCAGTTGGATTTCGCGGGGCAGCCGCGCACCTTCAAGGTGCTCCTTGAAGAATTTCCCCGCGAGATGCTCGAAGCGGCTGTAGCCAATGGCGCGAATGACAGTATTGGAGTGGCGCAAGTGTCAGTAATGAGTGGCGCGAATGACAGTATTGGAGTGGCGCAAGTGTCAGTAATGAGTGGCGCGAATGACAGTATTGGAGTGGCGCGAATGACAGAATCCGTTGGCGCAAGTGTCAGAGTCTTAATTAACTCTTTAACTCTTAAAACCAACTCTTTAACTCTTAAAACCACCACCGTTAACACCGACTTAAGCTTAAGCGCCGAAAAAACAAAAAACGACAAAAACGACAAAACGGTGAAAGCGGCGGCGGTGGGGGCTTCGCCCTCGGCGTGGGTTCTGGACCGCATCCTGATTCAAAATCGGGTGCATCCAAAAACGCAAAAGGACGTGCGGGGGGCTTCCAGCACTGCGCTGGTATCCTGGCTGCTGTATGCCTTATCTCCGCAGGGACAGGGGATCGAGAAGCCCCTGAGTTACGCGCTTGCCCGGCTCAAAGACGATCCTCAAAGCGGCGCCGGGGATGAGTACGACAAGCTGGCAGGATTGGCTCCAGCCAGGCTGCTTGAGATTGCGTACAGGGTCTCGAAAGGGCAGCTGCATGAGGCGTACAGCGGCGAACTTGACGACGCCGCTGAGTTGTGGGTGCAGGCGATGGGAACGGACGAGCGGGCTGCGCGGAAATTGATGCGTTTTCTGCTGGGTGATCAAGCGCCTGAGATTCGGGAGCATGTCACAAAATCTGAAAAAATTGAGTTCTTCGATGGCGGCGTCGAAATTATTTCCGAGGAACGGGTGGAGGAAATCTAATCATGAAAATCTGTGTTGGCTTCCTCGCGGTTGTTGTTTTGTTCGCTGCCTTGTTTTCCGTGTTGAATTACCGCCAGTTACATGCCGTCTGGTCCGTGCGCCGCGAAACAAGACGGCTGCTCGACCGTGTAAATTCTCTGCCGTTGGATTTTCGCAACCCGCCAGCGCTGAGTGATGGATTTCAAGACGGTCTATCCGAAACTTTCTGGAAGTTTGTCGTCATCAATGGCGGAGGGAGAATCTCGAACGATAAGGCATTTCATGCCGCCGCAGTTACGGCAAAACAGGGATTGACCATTTATCATTTTCCGGACGGTCTCTTTTCGACCGAATCGGATAACATTTTTGCCAGACCTGCTGCCGGGCAATACAACAACGTCTCGCTTATTGGCAGACAGGCATTTATGCCCACCCCGTCCGAGGATGTGGTCTTGGCGTTTTCCGTAAAAACAAGTAAGACTTTTTACGGCACAGCGGGCGTTATTTTTCAGCCGTCTGAAACCCTGCGGCAGGATGGCATGTTTGCGGGGGCGTTCGATATGTTCGGTGTTTCGATTGTTGGACAGGAATCGTCCATTTTCGGTCGCAGCGGTCCGTTGTGCTACCTGGCGCTGGACTGGAACCCGGTGCGCGTCGAAGCGCTTGGCGTGGATAGTCATACCTGGCACGTTTACAAGATTGTTTTGCGCTGGCACACAAGCGCCGAGTGGTTCGGCAGTGTTTATGTGGACGGCGCAAAATTACTGATTTTTGAAAAACGTATGTCTTATTTGTTGAACCACTTGAGGCGAGTGCCGAGTAAGCAAGCTTGCAACCGATTTTGCAAGCTGCGGGTTCGAG
>JABRVZ010000072.1:0-34485 GCA_039961775.1 Chloroflexota bacterium | reverse complement strand
TCCATCGCCAGGTCGTTGAGTGGCTGCGTGAACGTGCCATCCTGGATTGGCTCATGCTTCAATCAGCACTGCCGATGCGCAACTGACAAAGTAGTACTAAGGTCGGGGCGGGCGGGATGAATGCGCGGGTCGAGTTGCAAGCCGACGCTGCAAAGCGGATTGGTCGAATCGGGGTGGTTGTTGAAGGGGATAATCCACAGCCAGCCGCCCTTGAAGATGTGATGGAGCGTGCCTTCCGACCAGCGGAAGGGAACGTCAAACTCTTTGGGCGGCGCGCTGACGTCGTTGTAGCACGGCACGTCAATCATGTGAGTGAAGATGGAGCGAGTCTGCGTCTGAAGGTCGTAGCGCCGCCAGCCGAGTTTCTCCGCCACCAGCGAGCGAAAACCGCCCGCGTCCACCAGATACTGCGCCCGATAGGTTTGTCCGCTCTTTGTGCTGATGCTCACGCCGTCGGGTTGAATCTCCACATCCGCGACCAGCGTGTTTTGCAGGACAGTCGCGCCATAGGAGATGGCGACAGACGTGAGAAAATAATCCGTGTCCTGGCGGTACAGGTGCATCTCGTGACCGTAAGGTTCTTTGGGGATTACCGCCTGCAGGCTGTGACGCAGGTTTTGCGGCTTGCCCGTTTCGTGATGGACGAAGGCGAAGTGCCGCTTGACCCCGTGCGAAAATCCCGCGTATTTGAAATAATTTTCCGAACTGAAATACGCCAACTCTGGCACATCGTAAAATTCCGCCAGGGCGCGCATCATCTCGGAGGTTTCGAGAATCATCGATTCGCCAACCGCGAATTTTGGATGAGTCCCGCCTTCAAAGACCAACACGGAAAGTCCCTGACGGGCGAGAATGGCGGCGAGCGTCGAGCCGCCGATGCCAGAACCGATGATGGCAACGTCGTAAATGAGTGGGTTCATAAGTGGGGCAAATCTCCGATTTGCGGCGGCGCAAGTCTTGGGTTTGCGCGGTTAGAAAGCGATAATCTGAAAGCCCTTTCAGTGCAGAAGGATTGGCAAGATGGCATGTTAATACTCCTTGCTATAAGCAGAAGACAACCTGTGGGATTCTCTTACCTGTCTAATGCAGTCGTACAAAATCGTTCTCCATAAACAGCGGAATTTCGCCAAGGCGACATAACATAAATGTTGCGCTACTTTTAGATAAGCATCGCGGCGAAAGGCTTACCTTGACTTATAATCATGCTATGGATAAACGCACCAACGAAGAATGGCTTGCCGATTTGCGCGCGGGCGGGGACAGGCAGGCGCAGGCGCTGGAAGATTTGCGCGCCATCATTTTGCGCGGCTTGCCCTACGCCATCGCGGGCAGACTCGACCCCAACAGTCCCGAGTCCGAAGCGCTGACCGAGGAAGTGGTTCAGGAGACGCTCGTGCGTGTGCTGGAATATTTGGATACTTTCGAGGGACGCAGTCAGTTCACCACCTGGGCGCACAAGATTGCGGTTCGCGCCGCGCTGACCGAGTTGCGCCGCGCCCGCTGGCGGGAAGTCCCCCTGCCCGAAATGGAGATGAACGAGGAGGGCGGCGACGCATCGTACCGCGAACTGCCCGACGGTCAGGCCAGCCCCGAAGAGCAGGTCTCGCAAGCGGAGATGATGAAGCGCGTCAACCGCATCATCATGGAAGAGCTGACCGAGAAGCAGCGTCAGGCGTTGATGGCGGTGATGGAGGGCTTTCCGTTGGAAGAAGCCGCGCGACGGTTGGGGACGAATCGCAATGCGTTGTACAAGATGATGCACGACGCGCGCCTGCGGTTGAAGAAGCGATTGGAGAAAGAGGGCTTGACGCCGCAAGAAGTCTTGTCCGTTTTCGAGGGAAGCGGAGGGTAAGAAGATGACCATCGAATGCTATCCTTTGATAAGGAATTTGTCATGAACCTTTATCAGTACATCAAGCGGCTGTTTGGCGCGCCGCGCAAGAAAGCGCCTGCCGCACAAAACGAAGCGTCCGAGAAGATGCGGAAGATGATGACCATGCTGGCGCATACGCAGGAGCAGGAATTGACCTGCGACGAAGTCTATGCCCTGCTCGATGAATTCGTGGAACTCGCGGCGCGCGGCGAGGATGTCAGCAAGTTGATGCCGCTGGTTCAGCATCACCTGGAGATGTGTCCCGATTGTCGGGAGGAGTATAAGGTGTTGGAAAAGATTGTGTTGAACGTAGCGTAACGCCAGTAGCGCAAGTCTCCCCAGACTTGCGCTACTATTTTTTACAAACAGGTAAGAGAACTCCTTTGGGTTGCTATCCGTTCAGCAAGAAACCAATCCAAAGGAGAATAAAATGAACATTCTAAATGCAGTCATCGCTGGTGTCGTCGCAACCCTCGTTTTCACTATGGTCTTGATGATGGCGCCCAAAATGGGAATGCCAAAGATGGACATTGTCAGTCTGCTGGGTTCGATGTTCGGCAAACCGAATCAGGCGCTGGGCTGGATGATGCACCTGATGATGGGCGTCGTCTTCACCCTGATTTACGCCTTTCTCTGGGCGAACGGAATCGGCGCAGCCACCTGGACGAGCGGGCTGGTCTTCGGCGCAGTCCATTGGCTCATCGTCGGCGTGGTCATGGCGATGATCCCCATGATGCACGCGGGAATCAAAAGCGGCGCGGTGCAAGCCCCTGGCATGTGGATGACCAACAACGGCGGCACGATGGCGTTCATCGGCGGGCTGGTCGGTCACATGATTTTCGGTGTTGTGGTCGCGCTGGTGTATGCGGCGCTCTGAACCACCTTCTATAATGGGACAACTCAATGAGTTGTCCACCACCATACCAAAAGGAAATTTCGACCATGACCGACTCTCGCTTGACCCCTGACATCATCACCCTCTATGGCACGGGCTGGTGCCCTGACTGCAAACGCTCCAAGCAATTCTTCGGCGAACAGCGCGTCCCCTACGCCTATGTGGACGTGGACGCTGACCCCGAAGCGATGGCATTCGTCGAGAAAGTCAACCACGGAATGCGCAGCATCCCTACCATCATTTTCCCCGATGGCAGCGTGCTGGTCGAACCCTCGAACGCGCAACTGGCGGAAAAACTGGGGATGCAGACCCGCGCCAAACGGACGTTCTACGACGCCATCCTCATCGGCGGCGGACCCACAGGTCTGACCGCGGCGACCTATCTGGCGCGCGAAGGCGTGGACACGCTCGTCATCGAAAAGGCGGGGCTGGGCGGACAGGCGGGCATCACCCAAACGCTGGATAACTTCCCCGGCTTCGATGAGGGCGTCCCTGGGGCGGAGTTCGCGGCGCGGCTCAGTCGTCAGGCGCAGAAATTCGGCGCGGAGATTTTGCAGGCGCAGGAGGTGGTCTCGGTGGAGCGGGACGGGCAGTATCTTTGCGTGCGCACCGCCGACGGGTCCGAGTACGGAGCGAAGGCGGTTTTGCTCGCTACGGGGGCGCGCTACCGCCGTCTCGGAATCCCTGGCGAGGACGAGTTGATCGGCGTCAACGTCCACTTTTGCGCCACCTGCGACGGGGCGTTCTACAAAGGCAAAAAACTGCTCGTCATCGGCGGCGGCAACAGCGGATTCGAGGAAGGCTTGTTCCTGACCAAATTTGCCAGCCAGGTGGACATTGTTGAATTTAACGAGACTGCGAAAGCGAGCAAAATTTTGCAGGACAAAGTGGCGGAGAAGCCGAACATGTCGGTGACGCTCCATCATGCCGTCAAGGAACTGCGCGTGAAGAACGGCAAACTGGACGCGGTGATTGTGGAAGACCGCGCCACGGGCGAGCGCAAGGAATGGAAATACGACGGCATCTTCGTCTTCATCGGTCTTTCCCCCAACAGCGACCTGCTCAAAGGCAAGGCGGAATTAGACGCCTGGGGCTTTGTCGTCACCGACAAAACGCTGATGACCTCGCTGCCCGGCGTGTTCGCCGCGGGCGACGTGCGGGCGGGTTCCACCAAACAGGCGGCGTCTGCCGCGGGCGAGGGCGCCACCGCCGCGTTGATGATACGGCAGTCTCTACAAGCGATTGGATAGGGCGGAAGAAAACAAATCCTGCTCTATTAGCCGGCTGGCTCACAAACCAAATGCCGCCGCGAAAACGCTTCAAGCGAAAGTCTTGTTGCCAAAACCAGAAGCAATCGGCGTGAGTATTTTTGAAAGCGCTTCCCCCTTGACTCCATTTCTCCAATGGGAGTATAACCATGCCGTTATGGATAGTCTGCCCTCGCTCGACCCTGATCATAGTACCACTCTCAATCCCAGCCAGTTGGAAACGCTGAGACAGTTGTAACCTGCCTCGAACAGGTCGCCTCCTGCCCCGCGTCCCGACTGGCGCGGGGTATTTTATTCGACAACATCGGTCACAAACATTCCGCATTGAATGACGCGAGTTTAACGAACGGCTTCGTGTCATTCGCGGCATTCGACGCCGAAACCGACTGGAGGTGCCATGGGATTGCTTCAAAACACGGCAGTGCCGCCCAAAGAACGCCTCGAGCGTTCCTTCACGCTGGGGGACCTCATCGTCATCCTGTTTCTCGTTGCGCTCCTGTACGGAGGCGCGCGCCTGGCGTTCGACACCCCCGCCTTCATCGAAGGTCCGCAAATCTCGCTGTCGCCCTCCACCCTGCCCTGGTACACCCTGCTTTCGGTGGGACGGATGCTCGCGGCGTACATCCTCTCGCTCTTCTTCACGCTCACTTACGGACGGATGGCGGCGTACAACCGCCGCGCCGAAACCATCCTCATGCCTCTGCTCGACGTCCTGCAGAGCGTCCCGATTCTTTCCTTCCTGCCCATTGTCCTGCTGGGTCTCAGCGCCATCCTGCCGCAGCGCGCCGCCGCCGAACTCGCCTCCATCGTTTTGATTTTCACCAGTCAGGCATGGAACATGACCTTCGGCTGGTATCAATCACTCACCACCATTCCCAAGGAATTGCGCGAAGCGAGCGCCATCTTCCGCCTGAACGCCTGGCTGCGCTTCAAACGGCTGGAACTGCCCTTCGGCATGATCGGGCTGATCTGGAACAGCATCATGTCGTGGGCGGGCGGATGGTTCTTCCTCATGGCGGCGGAAATCTTCACCGTCGGCTCGAAGGATTTCCGCCTGCCTGGGCTGGGCGCGTACCTTCACGAAGCCGCCAATCAGGGCGACTTCCGCTCCATCGCCTACGGCTTGACCGCCCTCATCCTGACCATCGTCGCGCTCGACCAGTTCGTCTGGCGTCCCCTCCTGGCGTGGGCAGACCGCTTCAAAGTGGAAATGGTCGAAAGCGACGAACCGCCGACTTCCTGGTTCTACGATTTGATTCACACCTCCCGATTGTTCCTGTGGATTAATTCATGGATGGAAAAAGCAAACGAACGCTTCGACCGTTGGATGATTCGCCGCGCGCCGATGAAAACGGACGGGAACGAAAGCGCTTCAAAACTGGACTGGAGGCTGATCGCTTTCTATGGGCTGCTCGCCATCTTCATCCTTTACGGCGGTTATCGCGCCGCAGAGATGCTCGTCTCCGTTCCCTGGGCGCAGTGGCGGCAAATCGGCGTGGGCGTGCTGGCGACCTTCCTGCGCGTGAGCGTCTCGCTGATCATCGCCCTGCTGTGGACGATTCCCGTCGGCGTCGCCATCGGCACGAACCGCCGCGCCGCCGCCATCCTGCAGCCGATTGTTCAGGTCACCGCCGCGGTGCCAGCCACCGCCATCTTCCCCGTCATCCTGCTCTTCTTCATCAACATGGCAGGCGGATTGAACATCGCCGCCGTCTTCCTGATGCTGATGGGCACGCAATGGTATCTGCTCTTCAACATCATCGCGGGCGCGAGCGCCATCCCGCAAGATTTGAAATACACCTCGGCGCTGCTGGGACTTTCACGCTGGGAACGCTGGCGCACGCTCATCCTGCCCGCGCTCTTTCCCTTCGTCATCACAGGCGCCATCACCGCCAGCGGCGGCGCATGGAACGCCAGCATCGTGGCGGAATACGTCCACTTCGGCGGGCGGACCTTGTTCGCCACGGGCGTCGGCTCGCTCATCTCGCAGGCGACTGCGAATGGCGATTATCCCTTGTTGCTCGCCTCCACGTTGAGCATGGTTCTCGCGGTCGTGCTGGTCAACCGCCTGTTCTGGCGGCGGCTGTACAAGACCGCAGAAGAAAAATATCGAATGGAATAATCAGCGGACGTTAGAGAACGTCCGCTACGCACGAACACCGCGTAAGAGAAGCCCTCTAGCGTCGGAGCGTAAGAGACGCTCTCTAGCGTCGGAAATGGAGTACCTATGGCAACCAACACCACCAACACCCCTCTGCTCAAACTGCGCCACGTCCAGCAAATCTACACCAGCGGACAGCGCCGCTTCACCGCCGTGCAAGATGTCAACCTGACCATCTTCGAAGGCGAGTTCGTCGCCCTACTCGGACCTTCGGGCTGCGGTAAAAGCACCCTCCTGCGAATCATCACGGGTCTGCAAAAGCCCTCCGAAGGCAGAGTGCTGTACCGCGACCAGCCCCTGCGCGGAGTCAACCCGCACGCCACCATCGTCTTTCAGACCTTTGCCCTCTTCCCCTGGTTGAGCGTCTTCGAGAACGTGGACCTTGCCCTCAAAGCCCGCGACATCCCCGCCGAAATCCGCACGCCGCGCGCCCTCGACCTGATTGACCGCGTCGGCTTGGACGGCTTCGAAACCGCCTACCCCCGCGAACTTTCGGGCGGCATGCGCCAGAAGGTCGGCTTTGCCCGCGCGATGGCGGTCGAACCCGAACTGCTCTGCCTCGACGAACCGTTCTCCGCGCTGGATGTGCTTTCCGCCGAATCCCTGCGCGGCGAGTTGATGGAACTGTGGACGAGCGGCAGCATCCCCACCAAAGCCATTCTCATGGTCAGCCACAACATCGAGGAAGCCGTCTTCATGGCGGACCGCATCGTGGTCATGGACAAGGAGCCTGGGCGCATCATCGCCGAGGTGAAAGTGGGGCTGCCGCATCCGCGCCAGCGCAAGTCGGAGGAATTTCAGAAGATGGTGGATGAAGTCTATGGAATGCTGGCAGGTCAAACGGAGTCCGAAGCGGTCGAGTTGGGAAGCGCGCCCGGCGAGCAGGGTCACACCCGCGCCCTGCCCAAAATCGCCATCTCCGACCTGGCTGGTCTGCTCGAATATCTGGCGGAACTTCCGAACGACCGTCAGGACATCTACCGCCTGCCCGAAGAACTGAACGTTGACCCCAACCACATCTTCAGCCTGACCGAAGCCGCCGAGATTTTGGGTTTTGCCTACGTCGAAAAAGGCGACATCATCCTGACCTCGCTCGGCGAGACCTTCGCCGAAGCCAGCATTCAGGCGCGCAAGGAAATTTTCGCCACGCGCATCCGCCGTCTGCCGCTCTTCCGCTGGCTGACTGCGTTGTTGTCGCACTCCGAAAAACGCGCCCTCGATTGGGACGTGATTCAAACCGCGCTGGAACTGGAATTCCCCAAAGAGGAAGCGGAGAAGCAGCTGGATACCCTCATCAACTGGGGACGCTATGCCGAACTGCTCTCCTACAACGACGACCGGGAACTGGTCTATCTCGAAACGCCTGCTCCGCAGCCTGCGCTTCCTTCCTGACCTTTGACCGCCGGCGGCAAAAAATGAGAGGCTCATCTGTCAGAGTGTAGTGAACGTTAGAGAACGTTCACTACACTTCGCGTAAGAGACGTTCTCTAACGGCTGTATAAAAGACTGAGGCTGTGCAGATTATCGCTGTTTCGGCAAGGGGCGTGTATCCCAGGCGGTCATTCCCGCCAGCAGACCGGTGACGGCGTCCATGCCGGAGGTGTGACCGGTTTGCATGGCGGCTTCGGCGGCGGCGAGCAGGCGTGCCGACTCTTCGCCGCGCGAGAGGGCTTCTGCCAGAGCCAGCAGGCGGCTGGAGACTTTGCCGCGCGCGGCGTGAAGCAGATACGTCCGGCTGATGTCATTCGTGCGGGTCGAGAGCGCGATGACGGCTTCGCCAAGTTTGGCAAGAAACGCAAGGCGTTCTGCGTCCTCCCCAACCGAACACCATAGCCCCGCGAGAAAACCCACCAGCAAATCGTCGCCGCTGGGGGTAAGCCCCGCGCCGAGACCGATGAGCGCAGTCAGCGCGGGGACGGCGGTGTCTAGGTCGAGGCGGCGGGCAGAGTTTATGAGTGTTTGCAAAGAGGCAGATGCAATGCGAGACACTCCGGCAGGCAGGTTAGTATCGTTGCGGAATAAATTCTGGGCAACGATGTCCGCTTTCGTTTGACTCTGCCGTGCGTTGAGCGCCTCCCAAACGGCGCGCCAGGCGGCGGTCACTTTCGGGTGGGTCAAATCGGTTCGGAGGGCGCGCAGGTTGCAGGTCCAGAGGGAGGCGGGGCGCAGGTCAATCGTCAGCGGGGCGAGGCGCAGCAATCCGCCGCGGCAGGAGGCGGGACTGTCAGGGCGAATCATCTCGAAGGAGAAGGCGGGGGGCGTATCCACGCGAATCCCCTGCGGCAAGTCCGCTTCGTCTGCCGCGACCAGCGTGAGCAAACCGCCGCCGTCGTTGACGCGCAAGTTGACGGCAGAGCGGAAGACGCTGTGGACGGCGGCGTCGAACTCGGGGGGGACGGCTTCGCCGAGGGTGAGGGCGGCGAGATTCATTCTTCCAGCGGCTCGAACTTGAGACCGAACACGTCGCCATCGGGGCGCGAGCGGATCGGCTCCCAGACGGCTTTGACGGTCATGCCCACTTTGAGTTGATTCACCGATTGGGCTTTGATTTGCCCGAGCGCTTTGATTTTGTTCTCGAACTCCGCCACGCCGAGCAGGAGAGATTGCTGGTCGAAGCCGTAGGGCAGGTTGAAGATGGCGGTGTAGGTGAGCAGGCGGGCGCTGCCTTGCGGGTGAATTTCTTCGAACTCGCGCCCCTTGCATGCGAGACAGCGGTCGTGGTAGGGGTAGTGGATGTGTCCGCAGTTTTTACAGCGGTAGGCGGTGAGGGCGGGTTCGCTCATGGCTCGGCTCGTTCGAGAAGGAAGCACAGGACGTTGTTGGCAAAGCCGCCGAAGTTGAGGGTAAGCCCGATTTGGGCGTTCGGCACCTGACGGGTTTCGGGCAGTTCGTGGCGCAATTGCCAGACGATTTCGACCACCTGCGCCACGCCCGTCGCGCCCATGGGGTGACCGCGCGCTTTCAGCCCGCCGGAAACGTTGATCGGTATCGGACCTCCGAGGCGAGTCTGCCCGCTCAGGGCTGCCTCTCCGCCTGCGCCCTTCGGGAAGAAGCCCACGCACTCGCTTTCGGCAATTTCGAGAATGGTGAAGGCGTCGTGCAGTTCCGCCACGTGAACGTCAGAGGGACGCAGGTTTGCCATGGAGAAGGCTTGCCGGGCGGCGAGGATGACGGCTGTGAGTTCGGTGGGGTCGGCGCGTTCTGCCAGGGTTTGCGTGTCGGTGGCTTGACCGAATCCCGCGATGACGACGTAGGGTTTGCCTAGTTTGCGGGCAGTGTCCACGCTGGAGAGGACGAGAGCGGCGGCGCCGTCGCTGGTGGGGCAAAGGTCGTACAGGCGCAGGGGGTCTGCCACTACGGGGTTATGGAGCGCGGCTTGCGGTCCATCGAAAATTTCTTCGCGGTTGATGGGCTTGCGAAAGTGGGCGTAGGGGTTGAGCGCGCCCATTTCGTGATTTTTGATGGAGACGGCGCGCAGGTGTTCGGCGGTCAGTCCGTATTTTTGCATGTACAGGCGGGCGAACATGCCTGCCAGCCCCGGCATGGTGACGCCGTAGGGATATTCCGCCTGCGGATGGGTCATGGTGGAGGCGAAGTCGGTGGTGTGCGCCCCGTCGCCGGCGCGCATCTTTTCGCCGCCCGCCACCAGGACGGTATCGTAATAGCCGGAGGCAATGGCGAGCAGACCCGCCTTGACGGCGGAGGCGCCGGAGGCGGGTCCGTTTTCGATGGTCTCGGCGGCGGCGGGGAGCAGGCTGAGGCGGTCTGCCAGCGAACTGGCGATGGCGGTCTGGTGTTGAAGCATGCCGCCGCCCACGTTGGCAACGTAGAGCGCATCCACGCTGCCGTCGCCCCGTCCGGCGTCGTCGAGGGCTTTGAGCGAGGCGCACGCCAGCATATCCAGCAGGGAATCTTCGTACCGCCTGCCGAAGGGAATCATGCCCGCGCCGATGATGGCTACGTCTCTCATGGGTTGGTGGGCGGAATGATTCCGCCTTACGTCAGGTTTTGGCGGCTGAGTTCGTTGAGGCGTTCGACGTGCGCCGGGTCGTAGGCGTCGCCGAATTTGGTCTTTGGCAGGGCGGCTTTTTTCGCCATGAGTTGTTCGTATTCGGCGTCGTCCACCATTGCCACGCAGCGTCCGATGCTGGCTTCGCCGTCCACGAAGCGCCAGGGGAAGAAGCCCACATTGACGCGGCGGTTGAGCAGCAGGTCAATATCGCCGCCCAAACATTCGGCGTGGATGATGCCGTAGGGGAACATCTCGAGGTGCATGAGTTGATACTTGCTGTCGTCGAAGAACTCCGCCAGCGATTTGCCGAATTTCTTTTGGAAGACGCGTTCCGCCTGCCGCGCCTGACGCGGCATCCAATCGCGGATGATGGTGTTCATGGGGTGGTCGGCGCTTCCGCAGTCCACGCCGATCCAGCGCAGTTTTTTGGCTTTTGCCCAGTCGGCAAATTCGCGGTCGGGGCCGGGGTGCTGAACCATGTAGCGGATTTCGTTGGCGAAGGGCGAATCCCAGCCGAAGTGATGGTAGCCGGTGTGGATGATGAGGATGTCGCCTTCGCGGACTTCGACGCGCTCTTCGACCATTTTGCTGGTGTACACGTCGTAATCGCCGCAGGCATCGCTCAGGTCCACGATAGCGGCTTCATGGATGAGAAAGTCCATGTCGAGCGAGGCGATGTCCTTGCCGGGCGTGTGGAAGTGGATCTCGCCGTCGAGGTGCGTGCCGAGGTGATTGGAATGGGTGAGCAGTTGTCCGTTGGCGCCGTTGGGCGCCAGGCGTTTGAAGTACTTCACCTGCAGGGGTTCGTAGGTGGGCCAGGGCGGCGTGCCAACGCCGAGGGGGATGGTGAGGTCAATGAATTTCATGAGGGGCTCCTTGTTTCGTCTGATAGGCAGATGAAACCATTGGACTATCAGACCATATGACTATGTGACTACTTTTCATACGGCAGTCCCAGCGCTTCGGGACGGGCGGCGCCCCAGCGGGAACTGAACCATTTGGTGGACATCAAAATCAGGACGACGACGGTGATGACGAACGGGAAGGTGCGCCAGATATAGCGGGAAAAGATATTGGGCAGAAGCGACTCGGGGTTGAGCGAAATCTGCCACAACGCGCCGAACAGAATCGAACCGCCCAGCAGGAGGAACGGATTCCACATCGAAAAGAAGACCAGCGCCAGCGCGATGAAGCCCCAGCCCATCAGGAAGTTGTAGTTCCAGACCGGGTTGTAATCCAGCGCGTAGATGGAGCCGGCGAAGCCCATCAGCGCGCCGCTGAACATCACGCTCGCGTAGCGGGTGCGCACGACGTTGACACCCGAAACTTCCGCCACGGAGGGATTTTCGCCCACCGAGCGCAGCTTCAGTCCGGGATGCGTCTTGAACAGAAAGAACCAGATTCCCGCCGCCAGCGCCAGCGAAACCAGAAAGAAAGGCGAAAGCCCGGCAATGGCTGGCAGGCGCGGCAGTCCGAGCGGACCCGTGAAC
This sequence comes from Chloroflexota bacterium, assembly GCA_039961775.1. Classification (GTDB taxonomy): domain Bacteria; phylum Chloroflexota; class Anaerolineae; order Anaerolineales; family Villigracilaceae; genus Defluviilinea. The sequence continues at coordinate 22,786 of JABRVZ010000072.1, read as the reverse complement.
GGGTAGCCGATGTAGGCGGTCAGCCCAAAGCCGAGAATCCAGATGCCCATGCCGTTGACCACCTGGTCGCCGCCGAGCGTGACCGAGAAAAAGGCGTGCAGAAGCCCAATCAACGCGCCGACGGCGATGCCCGCCAGGAATCCCAGCAGATAACTTCCCGTGGTTTTGGCGACGATAAAACCGATGGTAGCGCCGAAGAGCATGGCGCCCTCCACGCCCACGTTCATGATGCCGGCGCGCTGACCGATGATCTCGCCCAGCGCGGCAACGGTGAAAATCGTCGAAGCATTCAGGCTCCGAACCCAAAATTCCCACATGCTATGCCTCCTTCTCTTTTTTCAAGACAAACCGGTAACGGAAGAAGAACTGAAACGCCACCAGAATGATCATCAACACGCCCAGCATGGCGTAGTCAATGCCAAAGCCCAGTTGCAGTTTGCCCTGCACGAACCGCCCGCCGCTGGTCAGACCGCCGAACAACACCGCCAGCGGAATCGCCGCCAGCGGATTGCCCTGCGCAATCAGCCCGCAGATGATGCCGTAAAATGCAAGGTCGCCAAAATCGCCATAATTTTTGGGGATTTTGAAAAGTCCCGGCACAGTGCCAAAGTAATGATACCCTGCCAGCCCGGCAATAGCGCCGCCGACGGCGAATACCAGCACCGAAATCTTGAACGGGTCCACCCCCGCGTAACGCGCCGCGGCGGGACTGGCGCCAAACGCTCGAATCTCATAACCGATGCGCGTTTTGGAAAATACAAACTGAAGCAGAGCGGTCAAGCCGAGCGCAAACCAGATGGTGAAGGGCATGCCCACAAACAAACCCGGCTGCAGGGGAGCAGGAAGTTTGAACCCCTCGCCCTCGCCGCCGGAGCCCATGAACGGACCGCCTTCCTTAATCATATGAGCCGTGACCCAGAACAAGATGAAATTCAGCATCATCGTCACGACGATTTCATTGGTGTTGAATTTGCCTTTGAGCAGTCCGGGGATCAAGCCCATCAGCCCGCCGCCTGCTATCGCCGCCAAAATCATCAGCGGCAGGACAATCCCCGCCGGCACGTCGGGATTGGTGCGCGCCCCAAAGGCATACGCCACGCCAAAAGCCGCCAGCGCGCCCGCGTACAACTGTCCCGCCATGCCGATATTCCACAGCCCCGCGCGCATCGGCAAAATAAACGCAAACGTGCACAACAGCAGAAAGATGGCGCGGTTGAGGGTAAGCGGCACGCCGAACGAATTGATAAAGGCATAGGAGAAAATCTCCGCGTACCCTTTGGCAGGATCCACGCCCGCCTGCAAAAAGATGAAGCCGACCAAAAACAGCGCCACCACCACCGCCAGGATGGAGAGAACCGCCGCTTCCAGCCCGCTGAAACTTGCCTTCTTCTCGAGTTGGATTTTGTAACCCGCGATGTTCATTGCTCATCCGCCTTCTGTTGGATTCCAGCCATCAGCGCACCGACGATTTCCCGTTCCGCCTCGCCGCCGGGCAGGATGCCCATAAAGCGTCCCTCGTACATCGGCGCGATACGGTCGCTCAACGCCAGGACCTCGTCCAGGTCCTCCGAAATAAGCAGAATCGCCGCCCCGGCTTTTTTCGCTTCCAGCAGTTTGTTCTGCACAAATTCGGTTGCGCCCACGTCCAGTCCCTGTGTGGGCAGGTTGGCGATGATGAGGCGCGGATGCCGCGAAAGGACGCGCGCCAGAATCAATTTTTGCAGGTTGCCGCCCGAAAGATTTTTCGCAAGCACGTTCACGCTGGGAGTCGCCACGCCGTATTCGGCGATGAGTTCTTCGGCGCGGGCGCGAATCTTTTTGGCGTCAATGATGCCGCGCTTGCAATAGTCATCGTCGTAGTAATAACTCATCAGGATGTTTTCCACCAGCGAAAAATCGCCAATCGAACCCACCGCCCTCTGCTCAGAGGGAATGTAACCGATGCCCTTCTTCCAGCGTTCCATGCTCGCAAGGCGGGTGATTTCATTGCCATCCAACAACACCCTGCCTTCTGCCGCCTTGCGCAACCCAGCCAGCGCTTCTGCCAGCGGCTGCTGCCCGTTGCCCGAAACCCCGGCAATACCGAAGATTTCGCCCTCATGCACGCTGAAGGACACGTCGCTTACCGCCTTCATGCCCTTTTCGTCATAGACCGAAAGATTCTGAACTTCCAAAACCGCCTTGCCGCGTTCCACTTCTACGCGCTCCAGGTTGAACATCACCTCACGCCCTACCATTTCCCGCGCCAGCAGTTGTTCGGTGGCTTCGCGTGTATTCAGACGCGCCACCACCTTGCCGCGCCTCAGCACCGTCACACGCTGACTGACCGACAGCACCACCGGCAGTTTGTGAGTGATGAAGGGAACGATGGCAAGTTCGTCCTTCGTCATAATCTGGATGGTCTCCAGCAGTTTTTTCGTTTCGGGAGGGGCAAGCGAGGAGGTCGGCTCGTCCAGGATGAGAATCCGCGCGCCGCGATACAGCGCCTTCAGGATTTCCACCATCTGCTTTTCCCCCTCCGAAAGATGCCAGACCTTGTCGTGCAGGTTGAGTTTATATTCGTAGCGGTCACACAGACGCGCCACTTCCTCCTCCGCCTTTTTGAAATCCAGAATCAGGCTGGTGTTGGGATGCCCCAGCAGGATGTTCTCGAGGACGGTGTGCGCCGCCACCAGTTTGCGGGTCTGATGCACCATGCCGATGCCCAGTTTAATCGCATCCAGCGGAGACCTGAAGTTGACCCTCTTGCCGTGGACGTAAATCTCGCCCTCGTCCGGGCGCACCAGCCCGAAGAGAATGCTCATTAACGTGGTCTTACCCGCGCCGTTTTCGCCCAAAATGGCGTGAATTTCCCCGGCGCGAATTTCAAAGTCAATGTGATCGTTCGCAACCAGACCCGGATAGCGCTTGGTGATGCCGCGCGCCTCCAGGATGATGTCGCCATGTTTGATCTCATCAGTCATCGTAACGCCCATGTATTCTCAATTTGGACAAGCCGTAACGCAGCATTGATTCCGCCGGCTTTTTATATTCAGCAGGCGCGCGTGAGGCGCGCCTGCTGAGTTTTTCCAGCGCGTCCTGCGGGAAGACGGCTGTTATTTCAGGATGGTTGTCCCTTGCAGGTCGAAGTTGAACTGCGAGAGCAGGAATTCGACCGTGGCTTCCTGACCAGCCGGCTTGACGAGGGTGCCGGCGGCGGGAATGGGCAGTCCGCTCAATTCGAGACCCGTGCCGTTGCTGACCAGGTCATGATCGGTGAACGGGTCCCACTCGCCTTTCATCATCTGCTCGCGGCGCTGTTTCACCAGGTCAAGAATCTCCTGCGGAATCAGCGGCAGCGCTTTGGGGCTGATGGCGTCCACACCGACTTTGCCGTCGTTCATCAGGTCCACCGTCGGGATGACCGTTCCGTCCTTCAGGGTCATGGTGGTTTCCATGCCGGGGTAGAGGATGGTCGGCGGGTTCTTGTTGCCCTTCATGAATTCCTGCAGGATGAGGTTGTAGCCCACTTCCCAGCGGGTGTCGAAGGATACTGCCACCGTGTCGGTGGTTGACCAGCCGTATTCGCCGACGATGTCCATATCCTTGCCCACGAACCAGATGCCCTTCTCGGTGGCGACATCCAGCGCGGAGCCGGAGTCGGTCTGCTGGGTCAGCACATCCACGTTATATTGTTCCACCAGCGTGGTGGCGATGTCGCGCTCCTCCTGCGGCAGGTACCAGTCGCCGGCGTATTTGACGTAGATGTTGACTTCCTTGTTCAGCAGTTTTGCCGCATCCTGCACGCCCAGCACGAAGCCCGCCGTGCGGCGCAGCACCTGGACATTGGGGAAGGCGGAGACGATGCCGATGTTGCCCGTCTGAGTCAGCGCGCCGGCGATCAAACCTTCGAGGTACAACGCCTGATACTGGCGCGGGAAGTAACGGATGAAGTTCGGCTCGGTGCTCAAATCGCTGGCGATGATGGAGACAAAGTACACATCCGGATATTTGGCGGCGATGTCTTTGAGGGGCATGCCCATGAATTCGGCGTTGCCGACCACGATGTTGGCGCCCTGGGCGATCATCTCTTCTGCAAACGGCACGGATTGATCCGGCGCCACGCTCTCGCGGTAGATGTAGTTCACGTTGGGATAGGTCTCCGCGAGACGCTTGCCGGCGCGGTCATGCGCGCCAGACCAGGTTGTGCCGGCAATCACGCTGAAGTGTTCGATTGCCAGCGTGACCGTCGGCTCGCCGGCGGGCGGTTGTTCTCCGCCGCTGGCAGGCTGTGTTGCTTGTGGCTCCCCGCCAGAAGGCGGCTGGGTGGCGGCGCTCCCCCCGCCGCATGCCGCCAGGATCATGCTGAACATGACCAGCAGTGCGGCAAGGGTGTAGAGATTGTTTCGTTTCATGCGTGCTTCCTCCTTTGAGATTGGTTGAAAATGATTGGGGCTGAAGTTACCTGTTGATTTGATGTGGATGGACACTCTCCTTTCGCAATCGTTTTACACCGGCAGGATGACGCCATCCTGCTTCCGGTAAAAACCTGGCAGACGAAGGAAGGGCATGGCTCAAGCCGCTCTCCTCTCGATCAAAATATCGTTCAGTTTATCGAGCCCCTGCTTGATCATTCCTTTGCTGACCGAATCAAACAAACGCTGACCCACGCTGGCGACCTTGCCGCCAATTTGCGCTTCGCCGCTGTACTTCATGAGGGTCTTGCCGTCGTCCTGTTCCACCAAAACGACATTGCCGATGCCCTTCAAGAAGCCGATTTTACCCGTCCCTTCCACCGTCAGCGTGCAGCTTTCGGGGGCAACTTCATTGCTGACCGTCACACGTCCGCCAAACGCCCCGCTGAGCGGACCGATGCGCAGGGCAATCTCACCGGTAAACTCGCTATCGTTCACCTTGTTCACGCTCTGGATGCCCGGCACACAAGCCGCCAGGGCTTCCGGGTCGCGCACCACTTTCCAAACCTCCTCGCGCGGAGCGTCGAACGTATATTCGCCTTCGATCTTCATTCTGATTTCTCCTTTTGCGTTTCACTCAATAAGTGATGTTACGCAGTTTCCCGTAGCGCGACATTCATGCCGCCTGAAAACGCGAGATATTGTACTTTTCCAAATTATTCTGACAATCCAGATATGGGCGTCTGTGCCGCGACATTCATGTCGCTTACCATATCTGGGGCGCCTGCGCCAAAGGCGAGATGAATCTCGCGCTACGCTATTGCTAGATTAATTTGCAAAATCTCGCGCTACCGCGTGACATCATTCAGCAATTCAAACAGACGGTTGGGGCTGAGCGGCATTTCCATCACCTCCAGCCTGCGGTCATGGAAGGCATTCTCCAGCGCCTGGGCAAACAAGGCAGGGACGGGGATCGCTCCCGCCTCGCCCACACCCTTGGCGCCCAGTTCGTTGAGCGGCGAGGGCGTTTCGAGATGCGCCACCTCGATATGCGGCATTTCGGTGGAGGAGACCAGCAAATAGTCCGCGAAAGAGGCGTTGAGCAGTTGCCCGTTCTCGTCCATGTGAAGTTTTTCGTAGTAGGCGTTGCCCAGTCCCATCGAAACGCCGCCGTGAATCTGCCCTTCCAGAATCAGCGGGTTGAGAACCGTGCCGCAGTCCTCCGCCACCACGTAGCGGCGGATTTTGATCATCATCGTCTCGGGGTCCACTTCCAGAATCATGGCGTGAGTGCCGAACGCCGTCGCTCCATACTGCGGACCGTAATAAGAGGTGGATTCCAGCCCCGGCTCGGTGCCCGGTTCGACCGCCCCCCGCAGCGGGTTCGCCAAAACTGCCAGTTCGCCCAGGCTGATGGATTTCTGCGGAATGTCCGCCACGCGCACCATGCCGTCTTCCAGTTCCAGTTCCTCTTCGGGCGTTTCCAAAACCTTGCTGGCGAGTTTCAATACCTTCTGCCGCACCGACTTTGCCGCCGCATGGACGGCATTGCCCGCCACCACTGCCCCGCGGCTGGCAAATGTACCCGTACCCCAATGGAACTCAGACGTGTCGCCGGTCACAATGCGCACATCGCTGACCTTTACGCCCAACTGCTCAGCGACGATTTGGGCAAAGGAGGTGAAATGTCCCTGCCCCTGCGTGCCGATACCGGTGGTGACATTGACCTTGCCGCTGGCTTCCACCGTCACCCGCGCCCCTTCATACGGACCGACGCCCGTCGTCTCGATGAAGGGAGTCACGCCGATGCCCACGTATTTCCCTTCACGGCGCAGGCGAGGCTGCTCCTCTTTGATGAATTTTTCGTAGCCGATGAGTTCCAGGGCTTTGTCCACCACCGCTTTATAGTTGCCGCTGTCCAGAATGAGCGGCGCGAACGCCTGGTCAATGATTTGATGCTCATACGGGAAGGCGTCCGGCGGAATCAGGTTGCGCTTGCGTAGTTCGATGGGGTCCATGCCCAGTTCGCGGGCGGCGGCGTCCATCATGCGCTCGATGACGAAGATGCCGTGCGGTCTGCCCGCGCCGCGCACCGGGGTGGCGATGATGCGGTTGGTGAAGACCACCTTGAATTCCGACGAATAGTTACGGATGTCGTATCCGCCCATGTTGTGGCTTTGCGTGTTGAGCGGAATGGTCAACCCGTAGGGGTCGTAAGCGCCGGTGTCGTGCAGGAAGTCGTCCTTCAAGCCCAGCACGCGCCCGTCGCGAGAGAGCGCCATTTCCACCTCGTGGATTTGACCGCGCTCCTGCGTGGTGGCGTAGAAGTTTTCGCGGCGGTCTTCGATCCATTTCACCGGGCGGTTGAGTTTCTTCGCCGCCCAGGGGATGACCATTTCCTCCGGGTAGAACATCATGATTTTGGGACCAAACCCGCCGCCAATGTACGGCGCGATGACCCGCACCTGATGCTCCGAAAGCCCCAGCCGCGCCGCCGTCCCATTGCGGATGGGGATGGGCGCCTGCGTGGTATCCCAAATGGTGAGATGCTCGCTCTGCGCGTCCCAGTGCGCCACGATGCCGCGATTCTCCATCGCCGCCGCCGCCCCGCGCTCGATGACGATGCGCCGTCTCACAATCACATCCGCCTGCTGACGCGCCGCTTCGTAATCGCCCTTCTTCTGGTACAGCCGCGCCGCAAGATTGGACTCCAAATCGTCGTGGACGAGGGGACTGTCCGGCTCCAGCGCCTTTTCCAGGTCCAGCACGACCGGCAGCGGTTCATACTCGACCTCGATGTCTTCCACCGCGTCTTCGGCAATGTAGCGGCTCTCGGCGATGACCACCGCAATCGCTTCGCCGGCGTGACGAACCTTGTCTTTGGCGAGCGGAACCTGCCGCCGCGAGTGGAAGATGACATCCTTGACCGTGGGCGGGGGCGAAACCAGCGGCGGACCGGGGAACCAATCCTTGCCCATATCCTCCGCCGTGAAGACCGCCACCACGCCGGGGTGCGCCCGCGCTTTGGAAACATCCACTTTGAGCAGGCGGGCGTGCGCGTACTCACTGCGCAGAAAAGCGGCGTGCAGCATGCCGGGCAGCTGCACATCGTCCACAAACTGCGCGTGACCGGTCAACAGACGGGGGTCTTCGTTGCGGACAACGCGTTTGCCAATCAATTTCCTATCCATCGGTTCCTCCTAGCCCCTCATTTTCTCGGCGGCTAATTGCACGGCTTCGATAATGTGCTGATACCCCGTACAGCGGCACAGGTTTCCCGAAAGCGCCTCGCGGATTTCCTCCTCGCTGGGGCGCGGGTTCTGCTCCAAAAACGCCTTGACGGTGGTCAAAATGCCGGGCGTGCAAAAGCCGCATTGCAGACCGTGCGCCTCCTGAAAGGCTTGCTGAATGGGGTGGAGGCTCTCCCGCGTCCCCAGCCCCTCGACGGTGATGATTTCATGTCCGTGCGCCTGCACCGCAAAGGTCAGGCAGGAACGGATGGGCTGCCCATCCATCAGCACCGAACACGCGCCGCACACCCCATGCTCACAGCCGACATGCGTGCCGGTCAGCCCCAGGTCGTGGCGCAGAAAATCGCTCAACAACGTGCGCGGCTCCACGCTGCGCTGGTAGCGCGTTCCATTGACGGTGACGGTCAGTTCGAAAGTTTGCATTTCAGCCCTCCTGCTGGTTTTCTGCGGCGCGCTGAAATGCCTGCTCCAGCGCGCGGCGGGTGAGAACTTTTGCCAGATGACGGCGGAACTCTGCTGTGGCGTGAATGTCGCTGCTGGGGTCAATTTCCTGCATCGAGGCGATTTCCGCCGCTTCGCGCATGACCTCGGGGCTGGGCGGCTGACCCTTGAGCGCTTCGGCGGCTCGTTCCGCCGCCAGCGGACGGTCGCCCGCGCTGAGGTAGGCAAGCCGCGCCTCTTTGCACAGCCCCTTTTCGTCCAGAGCCACCACTGCCGCCACGCCCATCAGCGCAAAGTCATGCGGGCGGCGGGCAACTTCCTGCAGCGACCAGCCCGAACGCGGCGGCATCGGCGGGATGGACGCCTCCACCAGCAATTCATCCGGTTCGAGGACGGTGGTGAACAAACTGACGAAGAATTCCTCCGCCGCCACCCAGCGCTCGCCCCGCTGACTGCGCAGGAGGAATTTTCCGCCGAGGGCAAGGCTGAGGGCCGGCAGTTCCGCCGAAGGGTCTGCGTGAGAGACGCTGCCGCCAAACGTGCCGCGCGTGCGCACCTGCGGGTAAGCAATCTTGGACATGGCGGCGTGAATCAGCGGGGCGCGCTCCGCGGCGAGGGGGCTGGTCTCCACCTGACGGTGACGGGTCATCGCGCCAACCCGCAGACCGCCGTCCTCTGCCGCGCGGAGGTAGGCAAGTTCCGCGATGTTGTTCAAATCCACCAAAACGGATGGCTGCACCAGGCGGAAGTTCATCATCGGAATCAGGCTTTGTCCGCCTGCCAGCACTTTGGCGTCGTAACCGTGTTCCGCCAAAAGCGACAGGGCTTCTTCGGTGGTAGGGGGGGCGAAATACTCGAATGGCGCTGGCTTCATGGAATTTCATCTCCTCAATTGACTTTATCTGAAATATGGCTCAGTTCTCTTTTGCATCGAATTTTCACGAATTTCTCGAAGAAAAATTTGCCGCATTTGTATCATTCGATGCGAAGTTGGCTATTGCAAGAAATAATAATGTAGTGCAGTTGCCGTTTGGCGTTACGAATTTTTCGGCAGGCGTTCCGTCCACCACGGCGAGGGGAAGGCTTTGCCGCCCGCCCATAACTGATAGGTGATTTGCATGTGTCCCAGGTGCAGGGAAGTGTGGTCAATGACATGTAAAACACACCAACGCACGGGAACGATGCGTTCCTGCACGCGGCGCGCGGCGTCCAAATCGGCTTCGGTCAGGGCGGAAAACACCCGGCGGGTCTCCTGTGCGGTGCACTCCAGCAGTTCGACGAGTTCGGAGGCGGAGGCGGCAGACGCGGCAAATTCCGCCTCGCGGTTCCGCGTCGCCGGCTGACCTCCGACCACTTCCGCAATCCAGAAATGTTCCGCGCCGGCGGAATGGGCGGTCAGCACCGCCAGCGAGTTGGTGACGTGCTCGTCTCCGCCGGCGATGGGACGCCAGTTGAGGGCTTCGGCGGGCAGATCGGCAATCAGGCGGGTCATCTGTCCGCGTAGGTCTTCGAGGCGCTGGAGGTAGTTATCCAATTCAGTGAGCATGGTTTCCTTCCCGAAGGGTCCTTTCCGCGAATTCTTCGAGCGAGAGGGGCGCACGCTGTAATAAACAGCCCAAAACGCGCGGATTGCCGACCAATCCGTGTTGGGCATAATAGCGGAACATCTGCGTCAGCGCCTTCACCTGATACTCGCCCATGCCGCCGGAACGGGCGTTGCGCTCCCACGCCTCCAGCGGAACGGCTTCGGCGCGCACGGGGCGGTTCAGCCGCCGGCTCAGGGTCGCCGCTATCTCGGTCTGCGAAAGAGGCGTCGTTCCAGCCAGTTCGAGCGTCGCGCCGAGCCAGCCGTCCTCGGTCAGGACGCGCGCGGCGGCTTCCGCAACATCTTCCAAATCCACCAGGCTCAGGCGCGTCTGCGGCGGGTAGGGGACGGCGTACACGCCCTGTTCGCAGATGCTTTGCCAGTAGGCGAGCAGGTTCTGCATGTACGCCGTCGGCTGAAGGATGGTAAAGGGCAGTCCCGAAGCGAAGAGCAGTTCTTCCACGCGCATTTTCTGCCAGTGATGCGGCATGGCTTCCACCTGCGGATGCAGGACTGAGTGAAAGACGAACCGTTCCACCTGTGCGGCTTGCGCGGCGGCGATGACGTTCGCGCCGATGACGGTCTCGCGCGGGCTGACGTTGGGGGCGATGTGATACACCGCCCGCGCGCCCTCCGCCGCCCGCTTCATCGCTGGACCGTCGAGCAGGTCGCCCACAACGACTTCATCCGCGCCGAGGGCTTTGAGCGCCTCTGCCTGCTCGGGGCGGCGCACCAACGCCCGCACCGCCTCGCCGCGTCTGGTCAACGCCCGAAGAGCCGCCCGTCCCGTTTTGCCCGATGCACCCGTGATGAGAATCATGGTTGTCCTGCGCGTCCCGCAAGAGTTATCTTGCCAGTGTGAGGCAACATGAATGCTGCGGTTCTGCGGCGATTATCCTTCCTTGAACGCCACGAAGCGCGCCCACATGGATTCGGCTTCCATCGCTTTCTGCGGGTAACAGCCGATGTAGTACCGTCCGCTGGGGGCATTGGCGATGTCGCCGCCCAGGTTTTCGGCGTGGACGATTTTCTTCGGGAACAGGTTGAGGTGCATGTCCTGATAGTAATCTTCCAGCGGATACATCTCGTCCCAGTCCTTGCCGAAGTCTCGTTTGAGTTTTTCGTTGGCTTCGGCAAAGGTCTTCGGATGCCAGATGCGCATGATGGTGTTCATCGGATGGTCAGCGGATACCGCATCCACGCCAATCCATTTGAGCTGCATCTCCGCCGCCCAGCGGGAGAAATCGGCGGAGGGACCCGGGTGCTTGACCATGTAGCGGAACTCGTCCGAATCGGGGCTGTACCAGCCGTACTTGTTCCAGCCCGTCTTGATGACCAGGATGTCGCCCTTGCGGATGTCCACCACGTCCTGAATCATCTTCGGGGTATAGACGCTCGAATCGCTGACCAGATGGGAAATATCGGCGATGACGCCGGGACCGACCCACTCCGAAAGCGGCACCTGCCCAATGGTGCGACCGTTGGGGTAGAAGTGCTTTTCGCCGTCCATGTGCGTGGCGAGGTGAATGCTGGCGTTGCAAATCGAGCCGTTGCGCCCCATGCCAAAGTATTGTCCGCCGACGCGTTTGGTGTAGGTGACGCTCAGGGGAATGTAGTTCAGCCATTGCGGGGTCTGAACGCTGAACGGGACGGTCATGTCGAGCATTTCGGCTTTTTCCATCGCGGCGAAGAATTCCTCGTCGCTCATGCCGTCGGGAGCGGTCAGGGCAGAAACGCGCGCCCAGGCGGTTTCCACTTCCATGAAGGGGATGGGCATGATTTGAATCCAGGCGCGTTTGTTTTTCAGTTTGTCAATTTCGCCCACAATGGACTCGACCATGAGCAGATGCGCCTTCGGCATGGCGATGTGCGTGAGTTCGTAATACTCGCCCTGCGGGAAGGTCTCATCCCAGGTCTTGCCGGTCTCCTTCTTGAGTTTTTCCTCCGCCATCTTGAAGTGGTTCTCGTGCATGCGGCGGATGGGGGTGTTCATGGGGTGTTCCGCTGCGCCGCAATCCACGCCGATGACCTTGAGTTTCATATCCAGCGCCCAGCGGTAGAACTCCATCGAAGGTCCCGGATGGCGGACGAGGAAACCAAACTCCATGGATTCCACGCCGCCCTGCGCGTTGGGGTTGTTCACCTGCGGCTGATCCCACGAATATTTGTGATAGCCGGTGTTGAGAATCAGGATGTCGCCTTTGCGGACGTCCGCTTTGCGGGTGACCATTTCGGGCGTGATGATGCTGTAATCCGAGACCATATCCGAGATGTCCACGATCACGCCGGGACCGTTCAGGTCGCGCAGCGGGATGTCGGCGATGGCGCGTCCGCCGGAGTGAAAGGCGCGCTCCCCCACCAGGTGCGTGCCGACCGTGTTGCTCCAGTTCAAAATCTGACCGTTGGCGCCCTGCCCGCCGCCGTATGCGCCTGTGACGCGCTTGAAGAAGTGAACTTCCAGCGCCTTCTCGCCGGGCCAGGGCGGGGTGAAGATACTGCAATCCTGAGTGAGGTCATACAGTTTCGCCTCGCTCATCATCTTGATGAAACTTTCGCGGTCCATCACAGCCTCCGTTTTTATTGTGAAGCGACATTGATGTCGCTTTTGCTTTGCGGAATGAATTCCGCATTAGGAATTAGAAACCATATTTCTCCGCGTACGCGATTAGCGCGTCTTCAAAGGGACCCATCGGCATCGAGACAACGCCAGCGCCGACTTGTCCAACTCCGGGGTCCTTGTGCGCCACGCCCGTGTTGACGCGCGGCGTGATTTGTTTCTCCACCACCTTGCGGATGTCAACGCCGGTCGGCGTGCCGCGGAAATCCAGGAAGGGGATGGTGAAATATTTGTGTTCGGTGTAGGTGATTTCGTACATGTCGAGCGTGGTGTTGATGGCGTCCTGCGGTTTGCCGCCGATGAACTGAACCAGCGCCGGGGCGGTCGCCATCGCAAACCCGCCGATGCCTGCCGTCTCGGTGATGACGCTGTCGCCGATGTCGCGGCAGGCGTCCGCTTCGCTGAAGCCGGGGAAGTAGAGCGCCTTGACGACCGGGGCTTGCGCCGTGAACCAGCGGTCGCCCAGCCCGCTGACCTTGAGACCGAAGTCGGTGCCGTTGCGCGCCATGATGGTGACGATGGTACTGCCTTCGATGTTATGCGCCGCGGCGGTCATGGATTTACAGCCCGCCATGACCGGATTGAGGACGCTCAGCGCGTTCTCGCCCAGGAACTTGATGGTCTCGTAGGCGGTGGCGCTGTCTTTGGCGGTCTTGGCAATGAACGGCGCCAGTTGCGTCGTCCACAGGATGGACGCGGCGTCCAGGCGGTTGTGACCGTCGTCGCCCATGTGCAGGGCTTTGGCGAGCAGGGCGCGGATGTCCACGCCGCCCATCGCCTCCAGCGCGGCTTTGACCGTCGGACCCAGGGTAGACTCCATCCAGCGCAGTTTTTCGATGACCTCCGGGCTGTACGCGCCCATCCGCAGCACTTTGCCGCGTCCCTCGTTGAGGTTGGAGAAACACTTGATGCCATAGGTCTGATTTTCGACCACGTACACCTGCATCGAAGGCGAAATGACGCCAGCCATCGGACCCGTGCACATGTGTTCGTGGCAGGGCGAAAATTCGATTTTGCCCGAAGCGAGCAACTGTTCGGCTTCCTCCCCGTTTTTGGCTTTGCCCTCGAAGATCAACGCCCCCATCATCGCGCCCCGCATCGGACCGGACATCCGCTCCCAGGTCACCGGCGGACCGGCGTGCAGCAGCATGTTTTCGTGCATGCCCGGCACCACCTCAACCGCCTTCGCCAGCGTGGTCACAATGGGACGCCCCTCCATCATGCGGTTGACTGCTTCACTGTTGGCTTTTTCAATGTCCATGAGCAACTCTCCTTTTTATGTTACTTTGCGGTCATCTCGTTTCGCGGCAGGCGCTTGCCAATCTCGAAGCGCGAGCGCGCCTCCACCAGGCTTTCGCGGTAGAGTTCCAGGTTGCGGTCTTCGAGGTGGTCGAACATTTGCAGGCTTTTGCTTCCCGTTGTCACGTAGCGCAGGGGATCGGGGTCCAGTTTGGCGGCGATGATTTCCTCCGAGCCGCGCGCCTGCGCCAGCCTCCAGGCAATCGGGTTGACGATCATGCTGTGACCAAAGTAGTAGCCGCCTCCCGCGTCGGGACCGACCGAATTGGTCGCCACCATGTAGACGTGGTTATCGTAGGCGCGGGCGCTGTTGGTCAGATGCCAGATGTCGAAACTTCTCAACAATGCCGAGGGGCGCGTGATCACTTCCGCGCCTTTCACCGCCAGAATGCGCGAGAGTTCGGGGAAGTCGCCGTCGTAGCAGATGATCATGCCGATACTGCCGAGCGCGGTTTCATAGACCTCGGCGCGGCTGCCGACCGTCACCCAGCCGCCGCACATGGCGCGTTCCAGCGGGAAGGGATGGGTTTTGTCGTAGATGCCGATGATCTCCCCATCGGGACCGATCAGGATGGACGAGTTATAGATGATTCCCCGCTCAGGTCCGCGCCGATAGGTGGGCCAAACCACGTGAACGCCGTGCGCCTTCGCCGCCTTCTGAATATCGGCGGTGATGCGGCCGGGCGCGTCGTCCAGCAAATCCCACAGTTCGTTGACTTCGAGATTGGTCACGAAGCCCGTCGTCACCGTTTCGGGGAAGACAATCAACTCGGCATCGTTTTCCCGCACCGCTCTTTCCAGCCAGCCGACCGACTTCTCGATATTCGCTTTAATATCGTTGGGGGTGATTGCAATTTGTACACACGCGGCGATAAACTCCTTCATACTCTCTCCTTTGGCTTGTAATCATCTGGCTGCTGGACGTTTTGTCAGCCGCCGGTTTCATCAAACACAATTCTGTCAACCAAAAATTGACTCAATATCTCCTCGTCGTAATCGAGCATATACTTGGGCGGGCGCGGCTTGCCGTTGCTGTTTCTTCCTTGATGATGAATGCCCAACAACGAAATGTTTTCAGGAGTAACTACGAGGAATAAGATTTCCTGCAATTCGGCGCTTGTCTTCCGATAGCGGGATACGCTTGTTCTTTTCTCTCGTTCGAGTTGATATTTCGATTTGCCGCCTTTTAATTCTTCGTGCCAGCGCTGAAAAGACCTGTTTTTGTCGTTATATTCCACATCACACAAGCCAACCATCAGACCATGAACGCCATACTTTTCGACACTCCAATCCATCGCTTCTGTGTCATTCAAAATCGAGCGATGGTCGTCAGACTTTATGGCTTTGGCTTTCAAGTCCCAATTAATGGAACGTTTGAGGTCGAAGCAGGAAGTGGCGGCGGAACCATACTTGTCGCCGGGAATGGAAAATTCGCCCGCAAGCTGCCTGTAGCATAGCAGCTCAAAATAAAATCCCCACCATTCCATTTGCCTCCAATTGAAGTCTGCTTCTTTCATTTCCAGGACACTTGCTTTTCCATCCCATTTTGTCGGCAACTTTGCAAGCAGACGTTTGGCAATTTTCACATCGTCCTGGTAGGACATTCGATTATCTCCTAAAACATGCTGACTTGATTGGCTTGCGCTTCAATTTGAAGCCGCTTTCTGGCGATTTCGCAATATTCTTCGCTGATTTCAATACCGATAAATTGTCTGTTGTTTAACTTTGCCTGTACACAGGTTGTGCCGCTTCCACACATGGGGTCAAGAACAATATCGTTGGGTTCAGAAAAACATAGGATCAAATCACTGGCAAGTTTGTCCGGAAAGGTGGCGGGATGTTGAAGCTTGAGCCGATTCCCTTCTGTGTTGCTTGTCGAATATTCCCAAACAGTCCCCCGACATTTCATCGGGTTTACTGCCTTTGGTTCAATTTTTTTGAAGCCGCCATTGGTTAACCTGTCGGTTCCCGAGTAAATTTTTCCAGCATGTTTGCTGGGAATCATCAAATGCTCTTTATGAAAGGATTTTGGACGGTTTCCCTTGAAAAACATCAAAATATACTCATGGTCAACCCGAAAACGCTGATTCCACCATGCGCCGGGGTTGCCGTCACGCCTGTAAATCACGCTTTCAAAGAGTTTCCAGCCAATATCGTCAACCCAATTGACAGCCAACCGAAACGATGTAAGCGATTTGGCAAAGTTTTTCGTTCCGTCGCCGATCACCACAACGGCAACCCCGCCATCCTTTGTCACCCGAAAAAGATGTTTTCCCAGTTCCACAAAATCGAACGTCCAGTTGCTCTTGTAATCCCGGATACCGTCATAAGGCGGGGAAAACACAGTTAAATCAATCGAGTTGTCGTCAAAGAAAGCAAGTTCTTTGAGACAATCGGCTTGAATAATCTGATTCAATCGAGTTGAAGTGGATTTTGTTGCGCTCACAGAATACTCCATACGTCTCAATTTGAAGTGTCCACTTCATTATACTTGACGCGCCAACGGGGACATTTGTCTTGATTTTGTCCTTTTGTTTCAATGGAAGACAAAGGCTAAGCCTTGCTCTTCATCCGCGCCAGGATGCCCATCAAGCGTTCGTTGCCGCCCGCCGCAGGTCTCCAATCCACGTGGACGACTTCGGCTTTTTGCGCAGCAAGGCTCTCGGTGAACGACTCCAGCCCGACGTTGATTGCCGCCAGCGGTTCTTTGATGGCGGAAAGATTCACCTCGGCAAATGCCGACGGCGCGGTCTGAGCTGAGGGATTCAGCGTCCTCAGCAAACGACCGACCCGGCGCGCCGCGGCGTCGTTGCTCGTCTCGACCACCGCGCCCGCTTCTTTCAACGCCCGAACCTGCTCCGCCATATTTTGCGGATCCTCATCCGTGCCTGCGACGACCGCCACCACTTCGAGATAGCGCCCTGCCTCTGACGCGGCGCGGCGGGCTTTGGCAATGGCAGGCGCCAGTTCGCCGGCGGGATCGGGATGGGCGCCGTAGCCAAGAACCACATCCAGCAGGATGACCGCCGTTTCGGGGTCTGCCGCTTCCTTTTCCAGGCGGCGGATGCGCAGGTCGTTATCCATCATCGGGTGCAGGCGTCCGACGGTGAATTCGTCTTCGCCCAGATCGAGCAGGGTGTGTTCCTGGCTGACGAGGGAATCTTTTAGCCGCAGTTCCTTGACGAGCGGCGCGTTGGAATAGACGGCGGGCAGGTAATCGCGCAAAATCAACTGCGCCTCATACGCCAGCGTGCCGCCAGAAAACAGACCGCGCAGGTAGCGTTGTCCGGGGGCGAAGCGGGCGGGGTCTAAGTCGTCCTCCTGCCGCGCCGCCGTTTTGGAAAGCTGCACGGCGAGTTCGGCGGCTTCATCGAATGTCGTCACGAAGGTGACATTGTCAATTCTGCGCGTGGCGGTGGCGTAGCCGATGAAATCCACCACAACCGGTTTGCCGGCGCGGCGCGCGGCTTCGATGAGTTCGCCCGCCACTTTGGGCGAGGGCGGCTTGGAGACGAGGACAATGACGCGGGTATCCGGGTCACGGCGCAGGAGGTCCAGCGCCTGACGCGCGGTGACGGCGTTGACCGCCTCGGAGAGGTCGCGTCCGCCCGTGCCGAGGGCGTGAGTCACGCCGCCGCCCATTTGATGGATGCGAACCGTCACCTGCTGAAGTCCCGTTCCCGAAGCGGCAACCAGACCAATCGGTCCGCGCCGAACCTTGTTGGCAAATCCCAGCCCGATGCCGTTGACAATGGCAGTGCCGCAATCGGGTCCCATCACCAGCAAGCCTTTTTGGGCGGCTTCTTGTTTCAAAGAGATTTCATCTTCGAGCGGGACGTTGTCGCTGTAAAGGAAGACGTGCCTGCCCATGCCGAGCGCTTCGCGCGCCACGCCGGCGGCATAGCGGCCGGGGACGGAGACGAGCACCCACTGCGCCGAGGGCAGGCGTCTGGCGGCGGATTCCATGCTTTGCGAGCGGTATTCCTGAGAGACGCCTTCGCTGCGCCGCGCGGCGATGAGTTCGTCCACCCTTTGCAGAGCAAATTGCGCCGCCGTTTCGTTCTCGCCTTTGACGACGATTGCCAGGTCGTTGACGCCCGCTGCTTTGATGTCGTCCGTGAGCAGACCGGCTTGCGCCAGCAGGTCTTTGTTGGCTTCGGTCGCCATCACTACGCCCGCATCCAGTACGCCGGGCAGGTCGGTCAGCGAGCGCTGTAATTTCATCAGCACTGCAGAGTCGTAATAAACGCCGGAACGAATTTCAGATTTGATGAAGGTCATGTGGCTTTTCCTGAAAAGATTAGAATTCTTGCATAAGTCATGAGACGAATCTGCCTTGAGTTTTTAGCCACGGATTTCACGAATTTTCAAGAAAAATCAGTGAGAATCTGTGTAAATCCGTGGCAAAGATGATACTTTTGCAAGAGGTCTATTTAATGTCTCACTTTACGCAGCAACACGAGATTCTTGCCCTGCCTGCGCCAGTGCCGCAGGCACAGGTGAGCCTGCCGAAGGGCATTTCGCATTTTCAGGCGACATGAATGCCGCACTACGGAGAAACTGCGTAACATCAGTTCATGTTTTGGAACGCGGATGTAGCGGATGACGCAGATTTTTTCTGTAAAGACGCCGCGCCTTCCGTGCGCCAGGTAAAACGGTGTGCTGTGTTTGGTTATATCGCCTTGCTGGCTCTCAGCGACGCCACTTCTTCGGGCGTGTAACCCAGCAGGCTGGTCAGCACTTCGTCGGTGTGTTGACCGAGCATGGGCGGCGGGGCATGGAGTTCGGCGGGCGTCTCGGAGAGTTTATAGGGGAAGCCCGTCAGTTTGACTGCGCCGGCGGCGGGGTGTTCCGTTTCGAGCGTCATGCCGCGCGCCTGCGTTTGGGGGTGGGCGAACACCTGCGGGATGGAGTTGATCGGTCCGCAGGGGAGACCGGCGTTGGCGATGTCTGCCAGCCATTCGTCCACGCTGCGCTGTGAGAAAATTTTATTGAGTTCAGCCACCAGCGTTTCGCGGTTGGCGACCCTGTCGCCGTTGGTGGCGAAGCGGGGATCGGCTTTCAATTCGGGGTGGGCAAGGAGGTTGCACAGGGTTTCCCACTGGCGCTCGTTGGCAACTCCCAAAATGAACCAGCCATCGCGGGCGGTGAAGGCTTCGTAGGGCGCCAGGTTGGGATGCGCGTTGCCGAGGCGGCGGGGCGGCTTGCCGCCTACCAGATAGTTGGAGGCGACGTTGGTGAGCAGAGCCAGATGCGAATCGAAGAGGGAAATATCCACCAACTGCCCTTCGCCCGTCAGGTCGCGGGCGCGCAGGGCGGCGAGAATGGCGGTGGCGGCAAACATGCCAGCGGTGATGTCAATGATGGGGATGCCGACGCGGGAGGGCGGTCCCTCAACGGGACCGGTGATGCTCATCATGCCGCCTTCCGCCTGAAGGATGGCGTCGTAGCCGGGGCGCTCGGCGTACGGTCCCGTGCGCCCGTAGCCGCTAATGGAGCAGTAAATCAAGCGGGGGTACAGACGATGCAAATCGTTGTACCCCAGCCCAAGTTTATCCAGATCGCCCGTGCGATAGTTTTCGACCAGCACATCCGAGATGCCCGCCAGCCGGCGGACGATTTCCTGCCCTTCGGCGCTTTGGATGTTGACGGTGACGCTGCGCTTGTTGCGGTTGGCGGCGATGAAATACGCCGATTCGCCCGGATACGGACCGTAGGGCTTGCCGACAAACGGCGGACCCCAGCCGCGGCTCTCATCGCCGCTGCCAGGACGCTCGACTTTAATCACATCCGCGCCCAGGTCTCCCAGCATCATGGTGCAGTAGGGACCGGCGAGGGCGCGGGTGATGTCTAAAATTCGGATGTTTTGAAGAGGGCGCATGGTTTTGTTTTCACGGAAATTGGATGGGTTGATTATATACAATTGAATCGGTTGCGCAAGTGTATTGTCTGTTCAAGCGCATAAGAATTCACTCACCCACTGCCAGTATAATCCTTGCATAAACGACGTTTCTTAACTGACGTTACGCAGTTGATTCGTGCCGCGACATTCATGTCGCATGAAACCACGAGATAAATCTCGCGCCACCGCGTAAGGTGAGTCCTTAACTCTTTTTCAACCACGGATGAACAGGATAAACTCAGATTCTTGAGAAGACAGTCTGTGTTTACTCCTGCACTTGCGTCAGAGGCAAGTGCAGGAAGTGATTTGCGCTTAAGAAAGCGGCTTGGAAGACTTTTAGCGGAGAGAGGCAGAGATGCGAGAAGTGATTGCGGAAATCGAGACCTGGCGCAGGGCAGGCAAACAGATTGCGATTGCCATGAACGCCAAAAAGGACGGTACCTCGCTGCGCCCGCTGGGCGCCAAGATGGCAATGACCACCGAGATGGACATTGCCGGCTCATTGACAGGCGGCTGTATCGAAGGCGCGGTATATGAGGAAGCGCAGGCTGTCTTGCGGGAGGGAACGCCGCGTTTGATTCGCTATGGCGTGCCGGACGATAACCGCCCCTGGGAAATCGGTTTGAGCTGCGGCAGTACGCTGGAGGTGTTCATCGAGCCGCTGGAGTCGGCGGGCTGGCGCGCGGTGTACCCTGCGTTGAAGACCTGCCTGGACGAGAATCAACTGGCGGCAGTGGCGACGGTCATTGCAGGGGAGGGGCTGGGGAATAAACTTCTGGTCCGGTCGGACGGGCGCAGAGTGGGGAGTCTCGGGTCGGCGGCGCTGGATGCGGACGCGGCGGTTTGGGCGCAGGAGCGGATGCGGGTTCAGGAATCAGGCTGGAGGGAGTTCGAGGCGCGTCAGGTCTTTGTGGATGTCCTGCCGCCGCCGGCGCGTCTCATCGTCATCGGGGCGGTGCATATTGCCATCCCGCTGGTCACGCTGGCAAAGACGCTCGGCTTTCGCACGATTGTGATTGATCCGCGCACCGCTTTTGCCACGCGCGAGCGCTTCCCGCATGCCGATGAACTGCTCATCG
Source organism: Chloroflexota bacterium (assembly GCA_039961775.1). Taxonomy (GTDB): domain Bacteria; phylum Chloroflexota; class Anaerolineae; order Anaerolineales; family Villigracilaceae; genus Defluviilinea. The sequence continues at coordinate 2,218 of JABRVZ010000072.1, read as the reverse complement.
AGTGGCCCTCCGAGGCGCTGGAACGGCTGCGTCCTGACGAGAACACCTGCGTCGCCGCGCTCAGCCACGATGAAAAACTGGATAATCCCGCCCTCAAGGCTGCGCTTGCCAGCCCGGCGCGTTATGTGGGGGTGTTGGGTTCGCGCAAGAACATCGGGAAACGGCTGGCGGCGCTGCGCGAGCTGGGCGTGACGGAGACGCAACTCTCGCGTTTGCAGGCGCCAATTGGAATGAGGTTGGGGGCGGTGGATGCGGAAGAAATCGCGCTGTCCATTCTGGCGGCGGCGGTGGCGGCAAAGCACGGCGCGGCGTTACCGTGATGAAGTATCGTAACAACCAATTTTGCATCGAGTGACACGAATGCGGCAAATATACTTCGCGAAATTCGTGACAATTCGATGCAAAAGATAATCAAGCGCGAGCGTAAAGCCGCCCTCTAGTGTCGAACCTTGCGCGGAACACTAGCCCGAAAGCGTTACTTCCTCTTTGATCAACTCCAGCAGGTGTTTGCGCATGGCAAGAAACTCCGGCAGGGTTTCCATTTCCACCACGCGCGGGCGCGGCAGGTTCACCCGCAATTCGCTCTTGATCGTTCCCGGCCGCGCCGTCATCACATAGACGCGGTCCGAAAGCAGCAGCGCCTCCTCGATGTCGTGCGTCACAAACAGCACCGTCGTGCGATGCGTTTCCCACACCTGCAGCAGCAACTCCTGCATCAGGCGGCGGGTCTGTGAGTCGAGCGCGCCGAAAGGTTCATCCATCAACAACATCTGCGGGCGATAGACCAGCGCCCGCGCAATCGCCGCACGCTGACGCATTCCCCCGGAAAGTTGATTCGGATACGCCCGCTCGAACCCGCGCAACCCCACCAGCGCGATGAACTCCTCCACCCTGGCCTTTTGCTCGCTCACGCTCAAATTAGATTTCTGCAACGCAAAGCGGATGTTCTCCTCGACTGTGAGCCACGGATAGAGCGTATAACTCTGAAAGACCATCCCCCGCTTCTCGCTCGGACCTTGAACCGGCGCACCGCCAAAATGCAGTTCCCCCGCTGACGGTTCATCCAACCCCGCCGCCATGAACAAAAGGGTGGACTTGCCGCAGCCCGACGGTCCGACCAGTGAAACGAACTCGTTCTCCCCCACCGACAGGTTGAGGTCGCGGATTGCCATCACCTGCTCCCCGCGCCCCGTCTGATACACCTTCCAAAGGTTTTTTGCCGTCAACAGCTCCGGCATGGTCACCCCCGCCTCTCCGCCCAGCGGAACAGGGCGCGGTACGAAAACTTGAAGGCATAATCGGTGACCAGCCCCAGTAAACCGATGACGAGAATGCCGAGGATGATGGTATCGGTTTGCAAAAAGCGTTGAGCGCGCATGATGCGGTAACCCAACCCCACATTTGCCGCCACCAATTCCGCCACCACCAGGTACGTCCATGCCCAGCCGAGGGTGATGCGCAAGGTATCCCAAATGCCGGGCAGGGCGGCAGGCAGCACGACCTTTCTCAGCACCTCCCACTTGCTCAACCCAAACGTGTAACTGACCTGAATCATCTCGTACGGCACGGTTTTGACGTTATCCATCACCATCAGCACCTGCTGAAAGAACGTGCCGATGAACAGGATGATGAACTTCTGACTATCGTCCACGCCCGCCCACAAAATACTCAACGGGACGAAAGCCACGGCGGGCATATAGCGCACAAAGTCAATGAACGGCTCGAACAACCCCTCGAAGAAGCGGAAGTTCCCCATCAGGATGCCGATGGGCAGGGCAACCAGCGTGGAAAGCCCCCAACCGACCATGATGCGGTACACGCTGGCTCGCACATCCAGCCAGAGCGTACCGTCGCGCAGTTGGGCGAGGAACTCCATCCACACCGCGGCGGGGGAGGGCAGGAAGATCGGTCCCACCCAGCCGAGGGCGGTCACCAGCCACCAGGCGAGAAAAAACGCAGCGATGAACCCCAGCCCTGCCGACCAATACGCCAGCGGGGAAATTTCGGCGCGTAAATCGAGCAGGCGGCGCTTTCGTTTTTGGAGAGGAGGAGGGGTCATGTCCTTATTTTACCCTACACTCGTTTTGAGACACAGACAAAAAGGATAATGAAAAAGACATGCTCTGTTGCAAGGATTTTTTTTGAAGCGTACTGGGCGTTCTCTAACGCCCGAAGTTGCGCTAGAGAGCGCAAAATACGCAAGATTTTTGAATGATTG
>JABRVZ010000071.1:0-8389 GCA_039961775.1 Chloroflexota bacterium | reverse complement strand
GGGGAGTGCCGGTCACGGTGGGCGGCGGGGGGACAATTCCCTTGCGCGTGATGACGGGGTTGCCCCACAAGGCGCGGTCACCGCTGGGCGAGCCGTAGGCGGAAATGTAGAGGATGAACTTGACTTCCTGCCCTGCCAGCGGGGCGAGGCTGAGGTTGGCGTTGTAGGTCAGCCCTTCGAAGCGTTCGCGGAAGGTCCAGAAGGTTTTGATGGTGTTGCCGACTTTGTAGTCGAGGCGGTAGGCGACGTAGCAGGTTGAGGCGCCGAATTCACAGCCGACGGTGGTTTGGAAGTAGTCGCCGGGGTCTACTTTGTAGGCGGGGTATTCCGCCTGGATGAATCCGTTGGTGATGTTTTGCGGGGCAAAGAGCAGGCTGGGTTTGGAAAATTCCACGCCGCTCTCGAATTTTGCCTTGTCTTTGAGCAGGGCAAAGCCTTTGGCGTCGCCGTCGGTGCCGGGGAAGGTGAGCCCGCCTGCGCCGCTCGACCAGGCGGCGTCTTTTGCGCTGGCAGCGAAGTCAAATACAACGCTGCCGCTGGGGGCAGAACTGGTGACGTTGATTTCGACCCACCAGGCTTTATTGGCGGCTGCGCCGATGCCGAAGAGGACGCCGGAGGCGTTCTTGAATTTCCAGTAGCCGATGTAGCGCCCGGCAGTGGCGGGGGCGGTCATGTCCACGCTGATGTCAATGGTCTGACCGGGTTTCACTTCTGCGGGGAATTTGACGGAGGCGGGTGCGCCCATCTGTGCGCCGGAGTCGAATACCAGCGAGTAGGATGTGGTCCACGTGCAGGTGCCGATGTTCTTCAAGCGCCAGGTTTTCTTGAAGGCGGCTCCGGGCTCGAATTTGGCGCCGTCAGGCACGGTCACGTCGGTGACGAACTGCGCCTGGTCACAGACCGCCGCCGCGGCGCTCGATGGCAGGGTCAGCGCGGGGAGCAGTGAAAGCACAAGCGCGACCAACAGCATGCCGGAGGTGATTTTCATTCGTGAAGTCATTGCATTCTCCTCTTTTCCATCCAATTCAAAAAGACGAGCAAAACTCGTCAAAAGTTCCGCTGGATTGAGTATAACTTCTCTTTAATGTTTGTTCAATGTCGCAATCATGACTCTTTTTCCTTATCCCCTGCCGGCATTATATAATGGAGTCATGCCGCGCACGATTCTGCACCTCGACCTGGATGCCTTCTTCTGCGCCGTGGAGGAGACTCAAAACCCGTCCCTGCGCGGCAAGGCGTTTGCCGTGGGCGGCAAGCCGAACGAGCGCGGGGTGGTCGCCTCCTGTTCGTACGCGGCGCGTAAAATGGGTGTGCGGAGCGCTATGCCGATGAGCCGCGCCGTGCGTCTCTGCCCTGGGTTGATTATCGTTCCCGGAAGGCACCGGCTGTACAGCGAGGTTTCCAAAAAGGTGATGGATATTCTTCACCAGCAGAGCGGTTTGGTGGAGCAAATTTCGATTGACGAAGCCTTTCTCGACATTTCGGATGTTCGGGAAGACCCCGAGCGCTTCGCCCGCGGACTTCAAGCCCGCATCCGCGACGAATTGCATTTGCCCTGCTCGATTGGAATCGCTGCGAACAAACTGGTGGCGAAGATCGCCACCGAAGTGGGCAAGGCGCTGGCGTTGAAGCAGATCAAGGCGCAGGGGTTGGCGGAGCCTCCCAATGCAGTGACCGTTGTCCCGTACGGAGAAGAAGCGGCTTTTCTTTCCCCGCTGCCGGCGGAGATGTTGTGGGGCGTCGGTCCGAAGACTTCACAGAAGTTGTCTGAGTTGGGCATCCATACGATTGGCGATATTGCAAAGTGGCCCGAGAACGAATTGATTCGCCTGTTTGGCGAGAACGGGCGTGACCTTTCGCGTCATGCACGGGGGATTGATAACCGTCCCATCGTGACCGAACGCGAGACCAAGTCGGTCAGTCAGGAGACGACGTTTGCGGTGGATGTGACGAGCGATAAGGTGTTGGAAAAGACCCTGCGCGAACAGTCGGCAGAGGTGGCGCGGCAATTGCGCCGCGAGAATCTGGCGGGCAGGACGGTGCGGTTGAAAATCCGCTGGCCCGATTTCACGACGTTGACGCGGCAAATCACCCTCTCCAATCCCACCGACCTGGAGGAGGAGATTGCGGCAGCGGCATTGAGGTTGATGCGGCAGGTACGCAAGCCGAACCAGGCGGTGCGGTTGATTGGGGTGGGCGTAAGCGGGTTGGGAGCGCCCGTCCGTCAGTTGAGTTTGTGGGAGGCGGATCATGAAAGGCTGCGTAGGTTGCAGTCGGCGGTGGATGCCCTGCAGGAAAAGTATGGGCGGGAGGTCATCCATCGCGGTGAGGAGTTGCCATGATGAGCGTGAAGACAATGACGATCCAGATTCATACGCGCGGAGATGCCGATATTCATGACATTACCGGGCAAATTAGCAAAGCCGTTTCCCAAAGCGGATTGAAGGCTGGCGCGGTGACGGTGTTTTGTCCTTCTTCCACCAGCGCGGTGACGACCATCGAGTACGAAAGCGGCGCATTGAGCGACCTGCGGAGGTTGTTCGATGAGATTGTTCCGCAGAATCGCGAGTACGCGCACAACGCCCGCTGGGGCGACGGCAACGGGCACAGTCATGTGCGCGCGGCTTTGCTCGGTCCGTCGTTGACCGTTCCCTTTGTGGAGGGTCAATTGACGCTGGGAACGTGGCAGCAGGTCATTTATGTGGATTTCGATAATAGACCGAGGAGGAGGGAATTGATTGTGCAGGTGATGGGGGAGTAGGAAGCGCTGTGTCTCCTCATGCTCTTGCCGTCTCCTTGACGAAAGTGCGGCTATAATCTCATCACATCAAAGGAGACTTAACTTCATCATGCTCACCCCTCTCCAATACATCCTCATAGCACTTGCCGCTCTGGCGGCTGGAGCGGTCAATGCCCTGGCGGGCGGCGGCACGCTCATCACCTTTCCCGCGCTTACCTTTTTGGGCGTCCCTGCCGTCTCTGCCAATGTGACCAACACCGTCGCGCTCTGCCCCGGGTACTTCGGCGGGACGCTGGCGCAATGGAACGACTTGAAAGGGCAAAAGAGCAGACTGTGGCTGATTGTGCCTGCCAGTATCGTTGGCGGCTTGCTCGGCGGCTGGCTGCTTTTGCAAACGGGAGAAAAACTCTTTCGCGATCTCGTCCCTTACCTCATCCTGCTGGCTTCGGCTCTGCTGGCGGTTCAAGACCCTGTCCGTGCGTGGCTGACGAGGCGGATGACCTCCGGACAGGGAAGACAATTGGAAAAGATCACCTGGCTCCCTGTTACGCTCGCGTCGGTCTATGGCGGGTATTTCGGCGCGGGGCTGAGTGTGATTGTCCTCTCGGCATTGGGCTTGACCCTAGAAGACACGCTCACGCGCCTCAACGCGCTCAAACAGGCGGTGGCTTTTTCGGTCAATGTCGCCGCTGCGGTCTATTTCCTGTTTTCCGGGCAGGTGCTCTGGTCTGCCGCGCTGGTGATGGCAATCGGCGCTCTGTTCGGCGGCTGGTTGGGCGGAAGGCTGGCAGGCAGAATCAAACCGTCCACGCTGAGGTGGACGGTAGTCACCATTGGCGTCATTGTTTCCGTTGTTTATTTCGTGCGCGGATAATTTCCCGCCTTCAACTTCTTTTTTGCGCGTTTTTATTCCCCGGCACGGGCATTACAGCGGTATCGTCGAACAGTGAATCGGTGTAAGTCCTCTTGGGCGCAACTGGGCGACCTTCAGGCGGATGCCAGTTGGCAATGACATGCCGATGGACCTCAGGCAGACGATGCTTCAAAAAAGCCATCGTCCGCGCGTACCATGCGTACGCCGCGCCGTTCGGTCCCTGCGGCTTTCTCAGCCTGGCATGGATTGCGCCAGCCAGCGCAAGCGCCTCTTCCGGACGGATTTCGCCCGCCTCAACCAGAGATTGAAACAGCGATAACATGTCGTCGGCAGCGGCAGGACGGAACAACTCCCGGATGGATTCTGGAGTAGGCATGTTCAGCACACTTCTCCGTCGTCGTCCACGTAACAGTAATCGCCCTGAAACAACTGCCAGTCGCGCCACAGTTTTGCCAGTTCCCGCAGGTAGGCAGGGATACCCTCGCCGCTGACCATCCTTTCGTTGTCGGTCAGCACCGGCAGGGCGGTTTCTTCCCCAAACAGTTTTTTGGCTTCCTGCCGTTCGATTACCACGCGGTCATAACCGAGTACCATTTCACGGAACTCGGCTTCGATGGCGTCGGCTTGCGGACTATCCGCTTCGCGGTAAAGTTTGATCATCGTTTGCCTTTCTGCGGTAAGATTATACCCGCTTCATTCAATGAACCTCATCCCTGTTCGCTTCCTCGACCAGCCGATTCAGCCGCTCTTCGATTCGCCTCCCGTCCGCGAAAAGACGCCCGACTGCCCGAACGGATTCATCTGGGAAGGCGAAACCTACCGCATCACAGAGATGCTCTCCTCGTGGAGCGACTTTACACGCCGCGGCAGGATGGCGCAAAATATGCGTCCGGCTCACGCGGCAGCCGCCGCCTCGCGCGGATCGTTGAACGTCGGCAGATTCTACTTCCGCGTCCGCGTCGAAGCGGGGCAAATTTTCGACATCTACTACGACAGAGCCATGAAGAACGTGGACGAGCGCAAGGGGCAGTGGTTCCTCTATCGCGAGATGGGAGAAGGCTAATGGAACAGGAACAACTATCGGCTGGGAAAGAAGCGGCGTACTCCGTCCCCTGGAAGCCCGTTGATCACTGGGTTGGTATCTTACTGCTGTTGGCTGTTGACCTTTCTTTGCTGGCAGCCGCCTCGCAGGGACAGGGCGCTCGCCTCGCGCAAAACGCCGGGCTGATCCTGATTCAACTGGCATATCTCCTGCCGCTGATTATCGTCTTTGCCTGGCGGCGCGTTCATCCCGCAGCGCTTGGTTTTGGCGGGTTCGAGTGGAGCGCGCTCGGCATCGGGTGCGGACTTCTGCCCGTCGCCTATCTGTTGATCCTGGCGCACAACGTTCTCCTCATCTTGCTGGGCGTGGATACGCAGGGCACCCGCGTGCTCGAACTGTTCTCCCAACTCGACTCACCCCTCTGGTTCATGCTGGTGGGAGTGATTTTTGCGCCGATGGTGGAGGAACTCTTCTTTCGCGGCTTCCTCTTTCAAGGCTTCCGCAGTCAATACGGATGGCTGAAGGGCGCGCTGTTGAGTTCGCTCATCTTTGGCGCGGCGCATCTCGACCCCGCCGCCTTCCTCCCAACCGCCATCCTCGGCTTCCTGCTCGCCTACATGTATCACCGCACCAACTCGGTTTGGCTTCCGATTCTCCTGCACGTGCTGGTCAACGCCTTTGGGTTGTGCGCCGCCTACGCCGCCACACAGCTGCCGGGCCTCATTCCCGTGTAATCAGCCGCACCTGATTGTCGTAGAAGAAATAATCCCACGCCCAGTTGATCAGCACCACCAGCCGGTTGCGAAAACCGATGATGCGGTAGATATGCAATCCCACCCAAATCAGCCAGGCGATGAAGCCGCTGAACGACAGCCCCCAAATCCGCGCCACTGCCGCATTGCGCCCAATCGTCGCAAGCAAGCCGGGGTCTTTGTACTGAAACGGCTTTGGCTCCCTGCCCTGAATGTCGCGCAGGATGTTCTCCGCCGCCGCCTTTCCCTGCTGAATCGCCACCGTCGAAAGCATGGGAAGCGGCTGACCGTTGCCGTTTTCGAGATATGCCGCGTCGCCGGTGACATACACCTCAGGATGACCCGGCAACTGCAGCGTCGCCGCGCTTCTCACCCGACCTGAACCTGCCGCCTCCACCCCAAGCCTTTCCATCATCCGAGCCGCTCTCACGCCCGCCGTCCAGATGACCGTGTTGGTGGGAATCTCCGTGCCGTCTGCGAGCAAAACGCGCTGACCGTTGTAATCGGTGAGCCTTGCCCCAAATCGGACTTCCACGTTCTTCTTTTGCAGCAAGCGGAGCGTTGCCCTGCGCAACTCTTCATGGTAACTGGCTATGAGCGCCTTTCCCGCCTCCAGCAGGATGACCCGCGCCTCGCGGATATCCAGTTCGGGATATTCCTTCCGCATCACGTGAGCAATCAACTCCGCCAGCGCCCCAGAGGTTTCCACGCCGGTCGGTCCGCCGCCGACCACCACAAAGGTCAGCATGGCGCGGCGCTTTTCGAGGTCTGCCTCGCGGCTGGCTTTCTCGAACATTTTCAGCAGGTGATTGCGTGTGGCGACCGCGCTTTCGATGTCTTTGATTTGAAAACCGTGTTCCCGCACCGACTCCATGCCGAAGAACTCCGTCTCGCCGCCCACAGCAAGGATGAGATAATCGTAGGCGATGACCGAGCCGTTCAATTTGACGTACTTTTCCTGAAAGTTGACGGAAGTCACCTCGCCCATCTGGAAGGTCAGGTTCTTCTGCTTGCGGAAGATGGTCCGCAGGGGATAAGCAATCTGCGCGGGGACAAGTCCCGCAATGGCGACCTGGTAGAGTAGCGGCTGAAAGAGGTGATAGTTGTTGCGGTCCACGAGCGTGATGCGGACGGGGGCGTTTTTGAGCCGTTTGGCGGCGGTAAGCCCGGCAAAACCGGCGCCAACGATGACGACATGGGGGAGTTGTCTGGTGTTCATGGTTTCCTGCTTTCCGAAGGTTCAGCGGGTGAGCCGACGCGCCCGAAGCTGGAGAGTATCGCCGGCGGGTTGTATAAATTGTGAAAATTATCACTTTTATTATAACCAAGACGGTCTGAATTGTCAATTTGTTCCCCGTTGCTGGCGGTAGAGAACGCCTTTATGCGCAAAAGATTGGTCTTGCTGGCGCAAATACGGCAGACGTTGGAGAACGTTTGCTGCGCCGCGCAAACAAAAAAGGCGACGGGGAAAGCCGTCGCCGGAGGTGCGCTTTTTCGGAACAGAATCCGCTATCGGCGGGGGTGGAGGCGGTCGAAGTCTGCGATTTCGCGGTGCATCACTTCGACGGGGAAGTCCATGCCGTGGGCGGGGTAGATTCGTTTAATCCCCATGGGCAGGATTTTCTTCCAACTTTCGACGACCATGCCGATGTCTTCGGCAAGGATGGGCAGCCCCGGGGTGAGGCGCAGATACCAGTCGTTCATTGCCATGTCGCCGACAAAGGCATCGCCCGTGTCGAGCAGGATGCTGACGTGCCCCATCGTGTGTCCGGGGGTGTACACGACTTTGCCGGGGATGCCGTATTCGGCAAGCGAGATGCCGCCGTCGCCGAGGACCAGGTCGGCTTTGACGGAGGGGAGTTTGGGATGGAGGAGGGTCTTGGCGAGGGCGCTCATGGCGCGTCCGTAGGCGTTGACGCCGGGGGGAAAGGGCGGCGCTCCGCTCTCGACCCAGGGCTGGTCGCGGTGATGGACGGCGACTTTTGCGCCGGTGAGCTGCTGGATGGGGTGCAGGGCGCCGATGTGGTCCCAGTGCCCGTGGGTGAGGAGCATGAGGGAGATTTCCTTCGGGTCGAGGCGCAGGCGTTCCATGCCGCGCACGAAGGCGTTGATGCCGCCCTGTGCGCCGCCGTCAATGAGGATGGTGCGCTCGCCGCGCAGGAGGTAGCAATTGCAAATGCCGACGGGGATGCGGTGGAAGGTGAAGGTCATGGGTGGCTCCTGAACGGGGTGATTATAGTGTGATTCCTTTTATGGCTGTGGCGCGTCGTTCCATTGGTCGGCGTACCAGCGGATGTATTCCTGCACATGGGCAGACCAGTAGTCCTCGGTGTGGGCGCCGCTGTAGAGCCGCCATTCGTGGACAAGTCCGCTTGTGTTGAATTGTTCTTCGAGGGCAACTGCCATTCTCCATTCCTGGTCTTTGTCGCCGATGTCCATGAAGACGCTGGGGCGGTAGGCGGAGGGGATGTCGGCGAGCCATCTGGCGATTTGTGACGCGTCGCCCTGGAAGACGGCGGGGGAGTGCAAGCCGATGACGCTGAACAGGTCCCAGCGGGTGAAGCCGAGGCGGAGCGCCCAGCCGCCTCCGCGAGAGAGACCGCCGATGGCGCGGTGGGTGCGGTCTGACAGGGTGCGGTATGTGGAGTCAATGTGGGGGATGAGGTTCTCGACGAGGCGTTGACCGAAGCCGGCGCCGGGCGGGAGGTTCCAGTAGCGGTCATCGGGGAAGACGATGATAAAGGGCTGGGCTTCGCCGGAGAGGATAAGGGTATCGAGGGCGTCAGCTGCGCCGAGGCGAATCCACTGGTCGGCGGTGTAGGTCTGTCCGTGCAGGAGGTAGAGGACGGGGTAACGCTGGTCGGTGTTTTGGGTGTAACAAGGCGGGAGATAGATGAAGTATGCCTGAGGCGGGTTGGTGGTTTCGAGCAGTCCTTCTTCCACACGCCCGGGCTGGGAGAGGCAGACGGGCGGGGTGGGGG
>JABRVZ010000070.1:0-9839 GCA_039961775.1 Chloroflexota bacterium | reverse complement strand
GGGGAATCGGAGGGGGCGAAGGTGTAGATGACGTTTTCGCCCGTGCGGTCGGTGATGCGCGTGGGCTGGAGGAGCAAGCCGTCGGGCGGGTTGAGCAGGGCGGGCAGGAGCTGCGGAGAGGGCAGTCCGCGCGTGAGCCCGGCGTAACCGAAGGCGGCGGCGGCGATGAGGAAGGCGGTCAGCAGGGAGAGGAGCATCCCCGCGCTGAGGAGGAGACTGCGCGCCCGGGCTTCGTCTTGGCGCCGTCTGGCGATGCGCCGCTCGCGTCTCGCGCGCAGGATGGGGATGGTGGAGGGCATGGGAGTATTTTATACCAGAAAGACTCCCAGGCACTGTGGGAGGATGTTTTTTGGGCAACTCTAAACTGAACTTGACTGGTCATGATTGTTTAACGGCAAGCAAACGTAAAATCGTCACCATGTTACAATCGCCAGCCATGGGACAACCTCTTCTGCCATTGATTGTCAGCGCCGTCATCAGCCTGGGATTGGGATACCCTGCCTATCTAATAGCCAAACATCTCAACATCCTGGATATGCCCGGCGCCGCCCCGCACAAGACCCATGCCCGTCCCACGCCGCTGGCTGGCGGCATTCTTCTGATACTCACGCTTTCCGTCATGGCGGTATTCTTTCGGCAATGGGTTACTCGCGAAATGGCGGCGGTGATGCTGGGAGCGGGCGTCATCTTTGGGTTTGGAATTTGGGACGACCGTAAAGGACTGTCTGCCCCACCCAAACTGCTTGGACAGTTGCTCGCCTCCGTTGTTTTGATTGCAGGCGGCGTGCAGGTTTATTTTATGACCGTCCTCTCCAATGCAGGCTACCTTACGCCGTCCCTTGCTCAGGCGCTCAACATCTTCATCACCCTGTTTTGGCTAATCGGCATCACCAACGCGCTCAACATGATTGACAGCATGGACGGAATTGCCGCCGGACTGGGAGTGATTGCCGCCGGCTTCTTTGCAGGAGCGGCGCGATTTGCGGGTCAAACGGAAATCGCATTCTGGTCGGCGGCACTGTGCGGCGTCAGCCTGGGACTGTATTTTTGGAACAAAACTGCCTCCAAATTTTTTCTCGGCGATTCGGGAGCGCAAACCCTCGGCTTTTTGCTTGCCTCGCTGGGCATTTTGTACAACCCCCTTGACCGCAATCCAGAGTCTTCATGGTTCGTTCCCATCATGCTGCTGGGAATTCCAATTTTCGACACAACCCTGGTTGTACTCTCCCGCCTGCGAAGAAAACAGCCTGTTGGCACCGGACGGCGCGACCACACCTACCACCGTCTGATTGCAATGGGACTTTCCCCGCATTTTGCCGTATTCACAGTCCACGCCGCCGCCCTGACCGTGGGCGGATTCGCGTTCTTGACCCTCTACCTCCCTCCGCTTCCCGCCCTGACCTTTTTCCTGGCAGCCCTCCTGAGCGGATTCGTCATTCTCCTCTGGCTGGAAAAAAAGCCAACCCTCGATATTTCAAACCATGAGCCTTAATTGACGTTACGCAGTTCATTCGTGCCGCGACATTCATGTCGCCTGAAACCGCGAGATAAATCTCAAGCCACCGCGTAAGGTGAGTTAATAAAAACAGACGGGCTGTTGGTCTTTTACACAACAGCCCGTTTGATTCTGGTGGGAAATTGCCGGCTATCCCTTCAGCGAACCTGCCAGCAAACCGCGCAGGAAATACCGCCCAAGGAAGATGTAAACCAACAGGGTGGGCAGAGCAGCAAGCAGAGACCCCGCCATCTGCACATTCCAGGCAATGATCTGACTGCCTGCCATGTTGTTCAACGCCACCGTGATGGGCCACGAACGATTACCCGTGAGCACCACCGCGAACAGAAAATCGTTCCATGCCGAAGTGAACTGCCATATCAACACCACCACAAAACTGGGAATGGAAATCGGCAGAAGGATGTAGCGGTAGATGCCCAACATGTCCGCGCCGTCAATCTTGGCGGCTTCGAGCAATTCCTGCGGCAGGCTGGCATAATAGTTGCGAAAGGTCAGGGTTGTGATGGGGATACCATAAATGATGTGCGCTAAAATCAGGGATGGAATACCGCCCAGTCCAATCGGGCGCAGCGTACTGTTGATAAAAATCACCAGCGGAATCAGAATGGCTTGGTAGGGGATGAACATCCCAAACAAAATGAAGGGGAAGATGAAATCCGCGCCCCGAAACTTCCACTTGGCAAGGATGTATCCGTTCAACGAGCCAAGCATGGATGAGATGACCGCCGCCGGTATGACCATGATGAAACTGTTCCACAACGAAGGCGCCAGTTTGGAATATGCCTCTATGTAATTATCGAAATGGATACCCTGCGGCAGATTCCACATCGTTTTCAGGTCCACCTCCGCAAAACTTTTGAAACCCGTCACCAACATCACATACATGGGGATGAGGTAGAAAATCGCCATGGCAATCAGCGGGATATACAGCCAGTTTTTACCGATGCGGAGCTTCTTCATTGCTGTGTCTCCGTCTTGAGGGTGTAACGGATGTAGGGGATGATCAGCACTGCAACGCTGACCAACAGCAGGATGCCGATTGCCGCGCCGCGCCCATAAAAGAGACCATCGAAGGTCGTTTGCCACATATAGATGGCAGGCACGTCCAGCGGCAGCTGCTTCCCTGCCACCGCAATGATCAAATCGAACACCTTGAGCGACATGTGACCCAGAATAATCAGGGCGCTGAGCGTAACCGGCGATAACAGCGGCAGGATGATGTAGCGGTAAATCTGAAGTTCGTTTGCGCCGTCAATCCGTGCGGCTTCGCGCAACTCATCCGGTATCCCGCGCAGACCCGCCAGATAAATCGCCATGGTATAGCCAGACATCTGCCAGATTGCCGCCAGCGCAATTGCCGCAATCCCCCAGTTTTCGGTGGTGTGCCATTTATTGATGAGAAAATCAAGATGCAAATAGGAAAATAACAGATTGAACCCACTCAGGCGGTCACCCGTGGCGGGATTCATCAACCAGCGCCAGACTACGCCGGTCACAATGTAGGAAATCGCCATTGGGAACAGGAAAAGACTGCGAAAGAACCCCTCCCCCTTCAACCCCTGATCGAGCATCACTGCAAGAAAAAAGCCGAGCAGAATACTGCCAGCCACGAACACGCCGGTAAAAATCAACGTGTTCCGAATATCCACCTGAAAGCGCGGGTCGGAAAAAAGATTGATGTAATTCTTCAGCCCTGCCCACGTGTAATCCGGGTTGAGCCCCTTCCACTCACTGAGCGAAACGCGCACCGACCAGCCAATGAACCCGTAAATAAAAATCAGCACAGCCAGAATGGATGGCGAAATCAACAGGATGGACAGGTATCGGTCTTTATCTCTCGACATGACGGACTGCCTCTCATAAAACATTCGAGGCTCCGCGCAATCACGGAGCCTCGATATTTTACTCAACTTTTACTTGCACGGACCGGAATTCTTGCAGGCAGCAACCAGCGCGCTTTGGAAATTCGCCAGATTGCCATCCTGAATGAACAAACCGAGCGCCGTATCAATTTCCGACTTCCATGAATCGTTGGCAACCACGCCGTGAGTCAGCGAACCGACCACGGTGTTGCTTGCCCAGTCGTCCATGGCAGACTGCAAATACTCGCCGAAGAGATTCTTGTCGCAGTCGGTGCGGGCGCAGATCGAACCCTTGACCGGGTTGAACGCCTCCTGACCTTCCTTCGAGCCTGCCACTTTCAACCAGGCAATCGCCGCCTCTTCATCCGGCGCGCCGACCGCCAGCACGAACGAGTCAGACAGGAACTGGAAGACGCCGACACTGCCCGGCACAGGCGCCCAGCCGTAGTCGGTCTTGGGGGTCTTGCCCAGTTCGCGGAAGTAGCCTTCCGCCCAGTCGCCCATCACATTGAAAGCGGCGTCGCCGTCAACCACCAGTTTGGCGGCATCCTGCCACGAGAGCGAGGCGGAGTCGCTGTTGGCGTAGGTCAACACCTTCTGGTAATTCTCCAGCGCCTTGGTGACCTCCGCGCTGCCCCAGTCCGTCGCACCGGTCCACAGACCGTTGTATTTGTCGGGTCCGAGCGTGCCCAGCAGGACGGTTTCCATCAAGTGCATCTTGGTCCACTGCTCACCGAGCGCCAGCGGAGTCACACCGGCGGCTTGCAGGGTGTCCATTGCTGCGAACCACTCCTCCATGGTGGTCGGCACCGAGACCCCGTTGGCTTCGAGCACCGACGGGTTGTACCACAGCACATTGGCGCGGTGAATGTTGACCGGCACCGAATAGATGTTGCCGTTATCCGAAATCAGCGGAATCAACGTCTGCGGCATGACCGCCAGCCAGCCTTCCGACTGATACAGGTCGTTCAACGGCTTGATTTGATTGCCAGCCACATACGTGCCGATCAATTCCTGACCTGCATGCCCCTGCCACGAATCGGGCGGATCGCCAGCCTGCAGCCGGGTTGCCAGCACAGCGCGGGCGTTCGTACCGGCGCCGCCCGCTACCGCCGCATTGATGAACTCGATGTTGGGATACTTCGCATTGAAGACCTTGATCATGGCTTCGAGACCAGCCGCCTCACCGCCGCCGGTCCACCACGAGAACACTTCCACTTTCGAAGCCTTGGGACCGCAGGCGGAAAGGATCAGCGCGGCCGCCAGGAGCAGGGTCGTCAACAGATACAGTTTTTTGTTCATTCTTCTCTCCTTGTTTGATAAATGGAACAGACTTTTCAAACACGCAAACGCAGATGGTTGATTGTTTCTGTCATCACCTCCTTTCATAACCAACACTCGACGGATTCCACAAAATGTCCTCGACCACAATTGCCACTGCGCCAAACAGACTGGCATCGTCGCCGAACACCGATGGAATCACATCCGTCCGTTTCAAAACATCGTTCAACGCCCGCTCTGAAACCGCCTCCCTCACCGCCGGAAGAAGATAATCGCTCGCCGCACTCAACGCCCCGCCGACAACAACCTTCTCAGGATTGAAAATATTCACAATCCCGGCAATTCCCAATCCCATGGCGCGCCCCACCCTCGCAAACGCCTCGACCGCCGCCCCATCGCCAGCCTCCGCGGCTTGTCTCACAACCTCCAATGTGGGCGCCGCCTCCCCGCGTTCCGCCGTCAAAGCCGGAATCAGGCTGGCGCGCCCCTCTCTCAAAAACGCCTCCACCTCACGGATGACCGCCCGCTGATTGGCATACGTCTCCCAACAGCCCGCGTTTCCACACAAGCACAACTCATCGTGCCCTGCCGCCATCATGGCAATATGCCCAATCTCGCCGGCATAACCATTGTGACCGCGATACAACTTCCCGTTCAGAAACAGACCGCCTCCCACCCCCACCCCTGCATAGATAAAAATAAAATCCTTCACTTCCCGCATCACGCCGAACAAATGCTCCGCCACAGCCGCCGCATTCGCATCGTTCTCGATGAACACCCTCAAACCCGTATGCTCCGAAAAAATCTTCCGCAGGGGAACATCATGCCAGCGCAAATTTGGCGAAAAAATCATCACCCCTTCCTGCAAATCCACCGTGCCGGGCGCTGCCAGCCCCAGCCCCAGCACACGAAGACCCAAATCGCGGCACCTGCCGATTGCCTCATCCACAAGTTCCAGCGTCTGCTTAATGGTCTTTGCCTGCTCCTCGAACGGGTCTGCTTTCACCTTCTGCCGCCAAAGCACCTGCCCGGAAAAATTCATCAACGCCGCCGCCACAAAATCCACCCCCAGTTCCGCGCCGATCACCCCTCCCGCTTGCGGATTGATCTCCAGCAGAGTGGCGGGGCGACCTGTCCCTCTTGAATTCACCCCTGTTTCATGCACAAGACCGCGGGCAAGCAAATCCTCCACCAGGCTCGAAACGGTGGACTTGTTCAACTCCGTCATCACTGCCAGCCTGGCGCGGGAAACAGGCGCCTGATAATAAATGTTCCGAAGAACCAGCGACAAATTGGCTTCCCGAACCCGCGCCTGATCAATGGTCTTTTTCATAGTTAGTATGTTGTGGCAACAAACTAATTATATAACTTTTTACAGCGCTTGTCAACAGGCTTCCTCACCGCCCCACCAGAAAGACAAGGTCGTTCACATTCGTCCCTGTTGGACCACTGCGAATCAAATCGCCCAACGCATCGAAGTAACGGTACGCGTCATTTCTGGACAAATAGCCTGCGGCGTCCAACCCCAGCCTTTCCCCCCGCTGACAGGTTTCCCCCGTAGCGACTGCTCCCGCTGCATCGGTAGGACCGTCCTCGCCGTCCGTTGCCAGCGCAATCAGCATTGTGTTTTTCAACCCGCGCAACTCCATGGCTGCCGCCAGCGCCAGTTCCTGATTCCGCCCGCCTTTGCCGTTCCCGCGCAAAGTAACCGTCGTCTCTCCGCCGGCAATCAGGCAAAACGGACGGCGTCTTTTCGCGCATTCGTCCTTCAACTGTTGAGCAAGACTCACGCCAACTTCGCGCGCCTCCCCCTGCAATTCGTTTGTCAACACCTCCGCATCGAACCCCTCGCGCCTTGCCTGTTCCCTTGCGGCTTGTGCGGCAATACGATTGTCTCCGATGACAATGTTCGTTACGCGGGAAAAATCATAGTTGGCGCTCTCGGCATGTTTTGAACTACGGAGCCACTGAGTTACGGAGGTTAAAACTTCTCTCGGTGTTTGCGTGGCTATGCCTGAAAAATATTTGTCAAGGATGTTCAAAGCATCCTCGCTCGTCGTCGGGTTCGGATACGTTGGACCCGAAGCAATTGCCTCCAGCGGGTTTCCAATCACATCCGAAAGAATCAAGCTGACCACCTTTGCCTTCGTCGCGCGCGCCAGCCCCCCGCCTTTGACGCGGTCCAACTGGCGGCGCAGGGTGTTGATTTCGTCAATGCGTGCGCCGCACGAGAGCAGGAGCGATGTCAGCGTTTGCAGGTCTTCCAGCGGGATGTAGGGCGCAGTCATCAATGCCGAGCCGCCGCCGGAGATCAGGCAGACCAGCGTGTCGTCCTTGCTCAGCGCGGAGACGAATTGCAAAGCGGCCTCGCCGGCGCGGAGCGAATCCAGGTTTGGTACCGGGTGTCCGCCCAGGAGGATGGGGAACAGGTGCTGGTCGGGGAATGAAGCGTGTTTGCAGATGGCGAGGGCGCCGGAGAGTGGATACGCCTCCGCAAGGGCTGTCAGCATCGGCAGGGCGGCTTTTCCAATCCCCAAGCCATAGACTTTGCCGCTCATGGCTGGGAGGCTGCGCCGAACCGCCTCCGCCGGGTTCACCGCGTCGAGCGCCGCGGCAAGGATGCGCAAAAGACGCGGGTCGCCCAGGCTGTGAGTGACGAAACGGGAGGCGTCCATGCCGGTTATCATAACAGAGACAATTGGCGGATAATCGTATTTGCAAATTGCTTTACCCGCTCCATCCTCCTGTTGCGCGGAAAATGAGGGATACCGCTGGGAGAATCAGGCGGCTGTTTTACCTGTCCTGGCATGCTCAAACCCATGGCTGAAAACCGCAACTAATTTGTAACCAAAAGCCGTCGTTACCTTTGGGGCAAGTTTTCGTCACGCATTACAAGCAGCGGCTATGCAGAGATAAGCCGGCGTCAAAATCTGGCAAAAATCTAAGCAAATTTACAGTCTTTTGAAGGCATCTCGCCAAAGACGCATCTGTGAGGAGACCCATGAAATTTAATAAGTTCAGTTTTACTTTGTTTGCTCTGTTTGCAATCATTTTAGTGCAGGTTGTCAGCCCTCAATCGGCAAAAGCGGCGTGTGGTGGCATCGTTTATGTGAATGCCGCTTCGACCGCCCCCACGCCGAACGGCTGTAGTTGGGCGACGGCGTACAAGTATTTGCAGGATGCGCTGGCAGATACGACCCTCACCGCCGGAGACCAAATTTGGGTGGCGCAGGGCACGTATTACCCCGATGAGGGCGGCGGCAATACCAATAATAACCGTTACAGCACCTTTACCCTTGTGGCTGGCGTGGAAATTTACGGCGGTTTCAACGGTACCGAGACTTCGCTGACGCAGCGCAATTCGAATCCCGCCACCAATAACACCATCCTGAGCGGAGACATTGACGGCACGCCCGGCGACAGCGCGAACAATGCGTATCATGTTGTAACCATCAGCAATGTCACCTCCACCGCCGTTTTGGATGGCTTTACCATCACCGGCGGCAACACGGAGGGAGACGGTCACTTTGGGGGCGGGGTGTATATCGTCAATGCCAGCCCGACCCTGAGAAACCTTATCATTACCGGCAATCAGTCTCCCACCGGCGGGGGAGGGGGCATGTTTATCGGCACCGATCCGGGCGAGACCACCAGCAGCCCCGCCTTGACCCATGTCACCTTCAGCAACAACACCGCCGAGCGCGGAGGCGGTTTGTTCAGCCAGAACAGCAATCCCGTTTTGACCAACGTGACCTTCACCAATAACACAGCCACGAACGGCGCAGGCGGCGGTATGAACAGCCAGACTGCCAATCCCGGCGACTCCCCAAGCCTTCCAACCCTGGTCAATGTTGTTTTCCATAACAATACGGCAGTCGGCGGCGGCGGCATGATCAATTCCAACAGTCACGCCGTCTTGACCAATGTCACCTTCAGCGGGAATGCAGCCTCGCGAAGAGGCGGCGGCTTGCTGAATGAAGACAGCAACCCCACATTGACCAACGTGACCTTCTACAACAACACGTCCACCGACAACACATTCTACTCAGACCCGCGCGGCGGCGGAGGGATGCTGAACATCAACAGCAACCCCACCTTGAACAACGTAACGTTCAGCGCTAACGACAGCGTGCTCGTCGGCGGTGACGCCATACGAAACGTCAACAGCAACCCCCAAATCAGGAACAGCATCTTTTGGGATGACGCTGACGATGAAATTCAAAGCGATGGCACAAGCACGGTGACCATTTCAGACAGTGTGGTGGAAGGCGGAATCAGCGGCACAAACATCATCACCACTGATCCAAAACTTGGACCGCTGGCAAACAACGGCGGCTTTACGCAGACCATGGCGCTGGGTGTGGGAAGTTCGGCGATTAATCAGGGTGGAACCGTTGTCGCATGTGCGACCAGCGACCAGCGCGGTGTGACGCGTCCGCAGGGCGCGGCATGTGACATCGGCGCGTATGAGTTCGACGGCGCCATCACCCTGACCGTCTCTTCTGCCACCGGCACATACGGGGGTACCGTCACTCTGTCTGCCTCCCTTGAATCCTACGGCACAGCGCTGAGCGGAAAAACCATCAATTTCACCTTGAACGGCTCCAGCGTCGGAAGCGCCGTCACCGACGCCGGCGGCGTGGCGACCCTCAATTCGGTCAGCCTGGCGGGAATCAATGCAGGGACATATCCCGGCGGCGCTGGCAGCGGTGTAGGAGCGAGTTTCGCCGGCGACTCAATCTTTGTCGCTGGCAGCGATACGGATACACTGACGGTCAACCCGCGTCCGATCACCGTGACAGCCGCGACTGACACCAAAACCTATGACGGTACCACAGCCTCCACAGGCGTGCCGACCATTACATCGGGCAGTCTCGTCGGAAGCGACACAGCCACCTGGACGCAAACTTTCGATACGAAAAACGCCGGAACAAATAAAACCATCACCCCTGCCGGGACAGTCTCGGACGGCAACGGAGGCAATAACTACACCATTACCTTCCAGACTGCCACCGGGGACATCACCGCCAAAGCCCTGACCGTCAGCGGCGTCACCGCCGCCAACAAGACCTACGACGGAAACACCACCGCCACCCTCAACACCGCCTCCGCCGCCCTGGTCGGCGTGGTGAGCGGCGACACGGTCACCCTCAACACCGCCTCCGCCGCAGGCGCGTTCA
>JABRVZ010000069.1:0-26621 GCA_039961775.1 Chloroflexota bacterium | reverse complement strand
CTTTTGCCCCAACCCCCACAAGCGAAGCGCTCATCCCTGTGACCGGCGGAGGAGAAGAACCCACCCCGCTGCCTGCCATCCCCGAACGCCGCCGCGTGACACTGGAGTTCCCCGCAAAAATCCGCGCCGGCGACTCGGACATTATCCGCCTGACGCTGGAGATGGACGACCTCGGCAACGTCACCCCCACCGCACAGTTCGAGGGGAATGTGGTGACCGGCGAGGTCATCGAAATCCCGAACCTGTACGAGACTCATCGCGTGATTGCCGAGGCAAGATTCGACGTTGCCGGGCTGGATATCTCCCCGCCCGATCTCATCAGCCAGACTTTAGCGCCGGGGCAGTCGCTCACCTTCTATTGGAGCGTCCGCCCGCGTGAACCGGGCGTTTATCGCGGCACGGTGTGGCTGTATTTGAGGTTTGTGGAAAAAGTCAGCGGAGAAGAAAGCCGAAGAGCAGTATCCGTTCAACCCGTCGAGATTGAGGCGGTGAATATTTTGGGGCTGCCTGCAAATCTCGTGCGGACGGCCGGCGGCGTTGGGTCGCTGGTGGGGGCTGTCGTCGGGTTTCCGTTTTTCGAGGAGGTCGTCAAGTTTCTCTTTGGGCGGCTGCGTAAAAAACCAAAAATATGACGAAAATCACCCTAAAAATTGACATGCGTTCGATAAAGGGCGATTGTTCTTTATGGTACAATTTCGGGCATTGTTAGCCCTTTCGTTGGAGAAACTATGAATCCGTGGATTTTCGTTGGCTTGTTCTTCGTCGTCGGTCTGTTGATCCCTGTGGGCGCGATTGGGATTGCGTGGTTTTTGGGACCCAAGAAGCCCAATCCCATCAAGCAGACGACCTATGAGTGCGGCATCGAGACGGTGGGGGAGAGTTGGGTGCAGTTCAAGGCGCAGTATTACATCTTTGCGCTGGTGTTTCTCATCTTCGATGTGGAAACAGTATTTCTTTTCCCCTGGGCGGTGAAACTTGGCGCGCTGGGGCTGTTTGCCGTCATCGAGGGTATTATCTTTATCCTCATTCTCATTGCAGGCTTGGTTTATACCTGGCGCAAGGGAATGCTGGAATGGGCGTAGATGGTTATGTAAATCAGGAGAAGGCTGAATTGGTTCGTCCATTCAGCCTTTTCTTTGTGTAATAGGAGCGACTCATGAGCTTTTGGAACGATCCCCTCAAAGTTGCCGCAGACTGGTTGTTGGGCGTCTTCACGGGCTGGGGCATGCCCGAGCCTGCCGCCAACATCCTGATCGGTTTTCTTGGCGTGCTGATTCTAATCAGCATTTTGATGGTGCTGGACATTGGTCTGGTGTGGGTCGAACGCAAGGTGGTGGCGCGCTTCCAGGACCGTATCGGTCCCAACCGCTTGGGTCCGTTCGGCTTGATCCAGCCGTTCGCCGACATCATCAAGTTGATGATCAAGGAGGACACCACCCCTGCCGGCGCGGACAAGGTCGTCTATAACCTTGCGCCGATGCTTTCGATGCTGTCGGTGTTGATTTTGTGGGCGGTGGTGCCGCTGGCTCCCACCATCCTCGGCGTGGACTTGAACATCGGCGTGCTGTACATCATTGCCGCCGGTTCCATCGGCACGCTGTCCATCATCATGGCGGGCTGGTCGTCGAACAACAAGTTTGCGTTGATTGGCGCGTTCCGTCAGGTGGCGGTGATGGTTTCCTTCGAGGTGCCCATGCTGGCGACCATGCTCATCCCGACCATTCTGGCGGGTTCGATGGGCACAGCCGCCATCATCGAGCGGCAGGACATCTGGTACTTCCTCCTTTCGCCGCTGGGTGCGCTGATTTTCCTTGTGGCGGCAATTGCCGAACTGGGACGCGCCCCCTTCGACCTGGCGGAAGGCGAATCGGAACTGGTCTCCGGTTACAACATCGAGTATTCCGGCATGAAGTTCGGCATGTTCTACGCCGGTGAACTTTTGCACGCTTTCACCTTCGGCGGCTTTTGGTCAATTCTGTTTTTCGGCGGCTACCGCTTCTTTGGTTTGGAACAGGTCAGCCCCTTCCTTGCCATAGCCGTCATCCTCTTCAAAGCCTTCATCGGATACTGGCTCATCATGTGGGTGCGCTACACCCTGCTCCGCATCCGCATTGACCACATGCTGGCGTTCAACTGGAAGTTTCTGACGCCGCTGGCTTTTGTCCTTTTGATGACAACCGCCCTGATGAATGCGCTTCTCGCCGGAATTCCAGCCTGGCTCTACATTGCGGGCATGTTCCTCTCGAACATCCTTGTTGCCTGGGTTGCGCTCGAAATTACGCGCTCCTACAGCCGCAGGGAGCGTGAGCGGATTGAAGGAAAGAGGGTTGTAGAGGTTGGACACTAACGTGGTAACTGGTAATTGGCAACTTCCATTTCCCAATTACAACCACCCAAGAGGTTTCTATGACTGGTGAACAAATCGTCTTTCTCATCGTTGCCTTCGTCACTTTGGGCTCTGGCTTGATGGTGGTGACGACGCGCAACCTTGTCCATGCCGCCCTGTGGCTGGTGGCAACGCTGTTCGGTGTGGCAGTGACCTACGTCACGTTGAACGCCAACTTCCTGGCGGTGGTGCAGGTGGTGGTGTATATCGGCGCGATCGCCATTCTGTTCGTCTTTGCCGTGATGCTCACCCGCCGGGATATGCGCGACCAGGGTCCGCAGTTGAATAAAAACTGGTGGTTTGGCGCAGTCCTGGCGGTGTTGACCTTCGGCGGGCTGTACTTCATGCTTCAGGGTTGGGAAGGCATGACGAAAACAGCAGCCAGTTACCCCGTCAGTTTTGACGCGATTTCGGAACTGGGCAGTGCACTGGTTTCACCTGCAGGCTATGTCCTGCCGTTCGAAGTCGCCTCCGTCCTTTTGGTGGCGGCGCTGGTGGGCGCGGTGTACGTCGCGTTCAATCCCCGAAATGGGGACAAATAGGAGGCGCAGGCTATGGTTCCACTTTCCTGGTATCTCATTTTTGCCGCGGCGCTGTTCAGTATTGGCTTGTTTGGCGTGTTGTCGCGGCGCAATGCGGTTGCCATCCTGCTCGGCATCGAGTTGATGTTGAACTCGGTAAATATCAACCTCGCCGCGTTCTGGCGTTACGGCGACGTTCGTCTGATGGCGGGACAGGTATTTGCCATCATCGTTTTTGCGGTTGCTGCGGCAGAAGTGGCGGTGGGGCTGGCGCTGGTCATCTCCGTCTATCGCAGCCGCCGAACGGTTGTGGCAGATGAAATTGACATGATGAAGTGGTAGGGACAAATATGACGACTGAAACATTGATTTGGCTAATTCCCCTCCCTCCTGTGCTGGCGTTTTTCTTGATCGTGCTGTTCACGAACAAGAGCAAAGCGCTCAGCCACACGATTGGCGTTGGCGCGGCGGCGCTCTCGTTTATCGGGAGCATGGTGGTTTTCGTCCGCGCGCTTGGGGTGGAGCATTTGGGCGAGCACCCCTTTGAATCTGCTATCAACTGGATTCCGACAGGCAGCACGTGGTTCCGCATCGGCGTGTTGATTGACCCGCTCGGCGCGGCGGTGCTGTTCTTCGTGGCGATCACGATCTTCATGATTTTCCTCTACAGCGTTGGTTATCACAACTACGGACAGCCCGCCGGCGACCATGACGTGAAAGGTCTGCCGCCTCACGGCGCAACGATAGAGGAACACGGACATAAGCACGTTGTCCCCTCCGTCGAGCCGATGTACTCGCGCTTCTTTGCCTTCCTCGGCTTGTTCGCCTTCGGCATGTACACGCTGGTGGTCTCCGACAATCTACTCACGCTCTTTGTCGGCTGGGAAATCATGGGCTTGTGCTCCTACCTGCTCATCGGCTTCTGGTACGGCAAACCCTCCGCGCGCGATGCCGCGGTCAAAGCCTTCATGACCACCCGTATCGGCGACGTGTTCATGCTGTTGGGCATCGCCTTCCTCTACTCCGCCACCGGCACCCTGACCTTCCGTGAAATCTTCACCGAAGAGACCCTGCGCGCTCTCGCCTCTACCCCCGCCTGGTTCGGCATGACCGCCTCTGGGCTCATCGCCCTCCTGCTCTTTATCGGGACGGTCGGCAAATCGGCGCAGTGGCCCCTCCACGTCTGGCTGCCCGACGCGATGGAAGGTCCGACCCCCGTCAGCGCCATGATCCATGCGGCAACGATGGTCTCCGCGGGCGTGTATGCCGTCCTGCGCATGTTCCCGCTCCTCACGGCGGATTACGGTGAACATGGCTTGACCGTCACCATGTCCATCGTGGCGTTCATCGGCGCGTTCACCGCTCTCTTTGCCGCCACCATTGCCGTTGCCCAAAACGACATCAAGCGCGTCCTTGCCTACTCGACCATATCCCAACTCGGCTACATGATCGCTGCCCTCGGCATTGGCGCGTACGTGGCGGCGGCGTTTCACCTCATCACGCATGCCTTCTTCAAGGCGCTGCTCTTCCTCGGCTCCGGCTCGGTCATTCACGGCATGGAGCACGGCGTTTTGCACACGGGCAACCATCACGTGGACCCGCAGGACATGTTCAACATGGGCGGTCTGCGTAAGAAAATGCCCATCACCTTCTGGACCTTCCTCATCGGCGGCTTTGCCCTCTCCGGCTTCCCCCTCGTCACCGCGGGCTTCTGGTCGAAGGATGAAATCCTTGCCGACGCCTTTGGTCACGGTCACATGGCGGTCTTCGTCACCCTGGCGATTGCCGCCTTCCTGACCGCCTTCTACACCATGCGCCAAATCACCCTGACCTTCCTCGGAGAACCGCGCACGGAAGAAGCAAAACACGCCCAGGAGACTCCCTGGACGATGACCACGCCGCTCATTGTCCTCTCGGTCTTTGCCGTGACCTACGGCTGGGTCGGCATCCCCGAACATTTCCCACTCCTCGGCGGACTCATCCCGAACTGGTTCCACGATTTCGTCGGTCACACCCTGGCGGAAGTTCCCGAGACGCCCGAATTCAGTTGGATTCCCCTGCTGACCTCCCTTGTCGTTGCCCTCGGCGGTCTGACTCTCGGCTGGCTGTATTACCGCAACGTCAAATCGGTCAGTGAAGACAAATTCCAGATTCCGCTTCTCAAGAACAAGTACTACTTCGACGAAGCGTACAACTTCCTCTTTGTCAAACCTGCCTACTGGTTTGCCGAGAACGTCGTTTACAAATTCCTCGATAAAGGCGTCATTGACGGCATCCTGCATGCCTTCGGTCCTTCCACGCAGGGATTTGGCTCGGCGCTGCGCAATTACTTTGACCTGCCCGTCATTAACCGCGCCATCGGCGACGGTTCAGCGGAGATCACCTACTGGTTTGGCGGCAAACTGCGCGGCATCCAGACCGGACGCGTCCAGCAGTATCTTGTGCTTGCGCTGGTGACGTTTATCGTCATCGGTGCGGCATTGTTCTTCTTCGTGCTGGCTTAAGGAGTACATGATGAATTTCATCTCTACTCATCTTCTTTCGACCATCCTGTTCTTCCCCGCCATTGCGGCGCTGGTGATGCTCTTCCTGCCAAAAGAAGAGACCAAACTTCACAAGTGGTATGCCCTGGCTGCCAGCCTTGTTCCCTTTGTGCTGTCGCTGGTTGTCTGGTTCAACTTCGACCCTTCGCAGCCCGGCTACCAGTTCGAAGAGATGTACACCTGGTACACGGCAATCGGTTCCTCTCTGCATCTCGGCGTGGACGGTCTCTCCCTCTCGATGGTTCTGCTCACCACGCTCCTCACCCCGATTGCCATCCTTGCTTCCTTCAGCATCAATGACCGCACCAAGGCGTACATGATCCTGTTCCTCTTCCTGGAAACAGGCATGCTTGGCGTGTTCATGGCAATTGACCTGCTGATCTTCTTCGTTTTCTGGGAGATTGGTCTGGTTCCGATGTACTTCCTCATCAACCAGTGGGGGAGCGCCAACCGCAACTACGCCTCGCTCAAGTTCATGATCTACACCATGGGCGGTTCCCTTGGACTTTTGCTTGCCGTCCAGTTGCTGGGCGTCCTGTTCAAGACCTACGACCTGCAGACGATTACAGCGCAGTGGTCTGCCTATACAGCCCCCATTGGCGGCATCTCCGCCAGTACATTCAAGGCGATTGCCTTCTGGGCGTTCGTAATCGCGTTCGCGGTCAAGGTTCCGCTGTGGCCCTTCCACACGTGGCTCCCCGATGCCCACACAGAAGCCCCCACCGCCGGCTCGATGATTCTGGCGGGTGTCCTGTTGAAATTGGGCGCTTATGGTTTCCTGCGTCTGGTCCTGCCGTTATACCCTGCTGAGGCAAAGTATTTCGCCGGCGCGCTGGCGTTCCTTGCCGTTGCAGCGATTGTCTTTGGCGCGTTCGGCTCCTATGCTCAAACGGACTTCAAGCGGCTGGTGGCGTACTCGTCGGTCAACCACATGGGCTTTGTGGTGCTAGGCATTGCCGCCGCTGCCTTTGCCGCCGGGACGGATGATGCCCGCATTGCCCTGAACGGCGCCATCCTGCAGATGTTCAACCACGGCTTGTCGGCAGCGGGCATGTTCTTCCTGGTCGGCGTCATCTACGAGCGGACGCACACCCGCAACCTCGAGGAGTTCGGCGGCTTGTTCCCGCTCGTGCCGGTTTATGGCGGCATTTTGATCTTCACCAGCATGGCTTCGCTCGGATTGCCCGGGCTTAACGGCTTCATCTCCGAGTTCCTGGTGGTGCGAGGCTCCTTTGGCGTTGGCGTCAACTCCGTGCCTGTGATGGCAATCTACACCGCCGTGGCGATGCTGGGTCTGCTCTTTACGGGTGCGTATATTTTGAAGGGAATCAAAAAAGTATTGCATGGTCCCATGAACGAGCATTGGGTGCATGGCGAACATAAGTTGACCGAGATCAACGCCCGCGAGATCATCGTCATGGTCCCGCTCATGGTGTTGATCTTGTGGATCGGTTTGTATCCCTCCTGGATACTGAACGTGATCAACAAAGCCGTGGTCATGCTTTTCTAAGAGGTGGATGATGAATTTTCCAGTTCTGAGTTTCATCACGTTCACGCCGATGGTTGCGGCATTGATTATCCTCATGATGCCGTCTCATCGGAGAAATGAAACCCGCGCCGTCGCGCTTGCTGCAGCGACATTTGCCCTGCTGCTCTCGATTTGGGTGTACTTTACCTACGATCAGGCGGCAGGCGGGTATCAATTCATCGAAAAATACAACTGGCTCCCGGCATTGGGCATCAGCCTGCACTTTGGCGTGGACGGCATGAGCGCCCCGCTCGTCCTGCTGACGGGCGTGGTCATGTTCACGGGCGTACTCATCTCCTGGGGCGATGAAGACCCGCACGTCAAAGCGGGCATTCAGGACCGCCCGCGTGAGTTCTTCGCCTTCCTGTTCCTGCTGGCGGGCGGCGTCTTCGGCGTGTTCGTCTCGCTCGACCTGTTCATGCTGTTCTTCTTCTACGAAATCGCCGTCTTCCCCATGTACCTGCTCATTGCCATCTGGGGCTGGGTGGTGACCCGCGAATACGCCGCCATGAAACTGACCCTGTACCTCTTCGTCGGTTCGGTGGTCTCTCTGGTTGGCGCCCTCGTCATGTATTGGATGCAGTACAAAAACACCGGCGTCCTTTCCTTCGACATGCTCGTCATGGAAAACGCAGGTTTCTCGCAGGCATTTCAAAACGCCTGGTTCCTGCCGGTCTTCCTTGGTTTTGCGGTTCTGGGCGGCATCTGGCCCTTCCATAACTGGTCGCCAGATGGTCACGTTGCCGCGCCGACCGCTGTTTCCATGTTCCATGCAGGCGTGTTGATGAAACTCGGCGCCTTTGCCGCCCTGCGTGTGGGCATCATGCTCCTGCCTGAGGGGGCAAAGACCTGGTCCTGGCTCATCATGACCTTCGCCGGTATCGCTGTGGTCTATGGTGCTTACATCGCCTTCGTCCAGACCGACATGAAATACATGATCGGTTTCTCGTCCGTTTCGCACATGGGGCTGGTCATGCTCGGTCTCTCGACCCTCAACCAGAACGGTCTGACCGGCGCAGGCGTGCAGATGTTCTCGCACGGCGTGATGACGGCTCTCTTCTTTGCCGTCACCGGCATGATCTACGACCGCGCGCACACCCGCATGATCCCCGAACTGGGCGGCATGATGAAGGTCATGCCCTTTGCCGGCGTCGGCTTTATCATCGGCGGTCTGGTTTCGATGGGTATGCCGGGTTTCTCTGGCTTCGTGGCGGAATTTCCAATCTTCATGGGTGTCTGGCAATCGCGCTGGCTTGTGGCGGTCATTGCCAGTATTTCCATCGTCATCACCGCCGCGTACATTATGATGAACATCCGCAAAGTTTTCTTCGCCGAAATGCCCGAAAAACTACAGGGGCACGTGGGCGACATCACCGTGCTGGACAAAATCGCCATCGTCACACTCTGCATCCTGATGATCGGTCTTGGTTTATTTCCCAGCCTGATGGTTCCCATGGTACAGACTGGCGTTGAAAACATTCTCCGCCTGTTGGGAGGCGCATAATGCTTACAACTACAACTTTCCTGTCCATCCTCCCCGAGGTGCTCATCCTCCTGCTCGCCATCGTCATCTTCATCGTCGAACCGTTCTGGAAGGCGGAACAACGCCGCAGTACGGGCTGGCTCACGGCGGGCGGTCTGCTTGCCGCCATGGCGCTCAGCCTGCTCTTCGGTCAGCCGGGCGAACCGACCACCACCTTCGGCGGCATGATCCGCTTCGACTGGCTGGGCTTCTTCTTCAAACTGTTCTTCATGTTTGCGGGAGCGGCGACCGCCTTGCTCTTCATGGACAACGAGAAGATCGGACACCGCGGCGAGGCATATCTCCTGCTCCTCGCCTCGCTTCTCGGCATGGACCTGATGGCTGTCTCTGCCGACCTGGTCATGCTCTACCTTGCGATTGAAACCACCTCCATACCGTTGTACGTTCTTTCCGGTTTCATGCTGACCGACAAAAAATCCACCGAGGCGGGCTTCAAATACCTGCTTTTTGGCGCAATGGCGTCGGCATTCATGCTCTACGGTTTCAGCCTGGTCTTCGGCTTCTCAGGCACGACCAATTTCTACCAGCTGGTTGACATGTTTAAGGCGGGCAGCCTGTCTGCGACTACCGCTTTTGGTGTGCTGGCGCTCATTCTTGTAGGGATTGGCTTCAAGGTCTCGCTGGTGCCGTTCCACTTCTGGGCGCCGGATGTGTACGAAGGCGCGCCGACCCCCATCTCCGGCTTCCTGTCCACGGCTTCCAAGGCGGCGGGATTTGCCGTTCTGGTGCGTCTCTTCTTCGTTGCCTTCCCCGAATTTTCCGCTTCGTGGACGTTGACCCTTGCCATTCTTTCCGCCATTACAATGACGCTTGGCAACCTGCTTACTCTGCAGCAGACGAATATCAAACGCCTGTTGGCTTATTCCTCGGTCGCTCACGCTGGCTATGCCATGATCGGCGTGGTTGCCCTCTCCCAGTTGGGTGTGACCAGCGTCATTTTCTACCTTGCGGCGTATATTTTGACGAACCTGCTCGCCTTCGGCGTTGTCATGGCGTTTAGCCGCGTGACTGGCGTGGACGAGATCAAGGATTTCTCCGGAATGAGCCGCCGCAACCCCTGGCTGGCGCTGATGATGTTGACCGCCTTTCTTTCTCTGGCAGGGATGCCGCCGTTTGGCGGGTTCGTGGCGAAGGTGTTCGTTTTTGCGGCGGGCGTGCAGGCAGGCTATGTGTGGCTGGTGTTCGTGGGCATCATCAACTCGATCATCGGCGTGTACTACTACCTGAACGTCATGAAGTTCGTGTATCTATACCGCATGCCGAATGAGGACGAGGAAAATCACCCCCTGCCGTTGACCCGCCCATACGCGATTACACTGGCAGTGCTGGCGCTGGGCGTGATTCTGATTGGCACCGTTTTCGCCCCGTGGTTCGGCTGGTCAGATGCAGCGGCGCTGACGCTCTTCTAGTGACAGAGGCAGGCTGAAGGTCAGATAAAGAGGCGATGGAAAGTCCCCCGGATTATTGTTTGACACACCTTCAGCCCCTCGTTTATAATCGTGCAACATGACACAATCTGAACAAAAAGGCAGAAGCATCCTGACGAATCTCCTGATCGTCATGATTGGGCAGGTGGGATGTCTGACCCTGGTAATCATCCTAGTCTCGGTGCTTCTGGGCTTGTGGCTTGATGGTGTGTTCGGAACAAAGCCGGTGATTACGCTGGCTTTGTTGTTTGCGGGAATTCCCGTGTCGGTGCTTGTGATGCTCGGCGTAGCGCGCAAGACGCTGTCACGGTTGAAAGAGAACGTCGAAAAAGAATCTCAAACTTCGTAAGGAGGCGGACTTTGGAACAAGTAAAACGCAGACCCTGGCGCAGATGGGTTTTGCTTGGGTTGTTGATTGTGGGGTATATTCTGGGCGGCCGTTTTGTGCCCGTTCAGCCTGAGATCACCGTTGCGCCGGAGAAACTCATCGAGGAGCCATTGTTTACCCTGCCGGTTATCGGCGACTTTTACCTGGTAAACACGATGCCCACCTTGATTTTGACGGTCATCCTGCTTTTGATTTTTGCGTATGCTGTCAATCGTTCGCTCAAAAAGAGCGCTCAAACCGACCTCGTGCCGCGCGGCATCGGCAATGCGACAGAAGCCATTCTGGAGGTCATCTACAACATGACCGAGGGCGCGGCGGGTAAATGGGTGAGGACAGTCTTTCCCTGGTTTGCAACCATCATGATTTATGTGCTGTTTGCGAACCTGCTGAAATTGCTGCCTGGCTTTGAGTCTATTGGCGTGTTGCATCATGCGCATGGCGAAGGGCATGCCAGGGAACTTCTGGCAGGTAATTGGTACCTCTTCACCGCTGAAGAGGGCGAATACATCCTTGCGCCGTTCTTCCGCGGCATTTCAGTGGATTTGAACTTCACCTTCACGCTGGCGCTGATTGCTGTGGTCGCCATTCAGGTGGTTGGCTTCCGCGCGCAGGGCTGGGGATACCTGACGAAGTTTTTCAACTTCGGCGGCGTTTTCAAGAAGCCTGTCTTCGGCGTGATTGACATGTTCATGGGCATTCTGGAGTTGATTTCGGAATTTGCGAAGATCCTCTCGTTTGCCTTCCGTCTGTTCGGGAACATGTTTGCGGGCATTGTGCTGGTCTCTGTGTTTGGCGCGTTGCTTGGCAAAATCAGTATTGTGCCGGCGGCTATCTACATGTTCGAGTTGTTCGTCGGCATCATTCAGGCGTTTGTGTTCGGCATTTTGACGATGGTCTTCATGTCCATGGCTACACAGGGTCATGGCGGCGAAGAACACGCAGGACATTAGAAGAATTCAAAAACTACACAGGAATTAATCCAAGGAGGCACAAAGATGGAAGGTAGTATCATGGAAGCAGGGCGCTACGTTGGCGCCGGATTGGCAATGCTGGGCGCGGCTGGCGCAGGTATCGGTGTGGGATTGAGCGCATTGGGCGCGTTGACCGGTATGGCTCGCAACCCCGATACGTATGGTAACCTCTTGAGCAGTATGATTCTCGGCATCGCTTTCTCCGAAGCCATCGCGATCTACTGTCTGGTGATTTCGTTCCTCATGCTCTTCAAAGTCGTGTAAGCGGATAGGAGCAATAGATGGAAGCACTTGGTATCAACCTCGGTTTTCTCATCGTCCAGATCATCGCGTTCATCATCCTTTTCCTGACGCTGAACGCCTGGATCTACAAACCGATGCTGGACATGATGGAAACCCGCAAGCAGAAAATCGCGCAAGGGCTTGAAGACGCCCGCGTCGCAGCGGAAGCCCGCGCCAACGCTGAAAAGGAAGCCGCGAAAATCATTGCCGAAGCGCAAGCGGAAGCCAGCAAGACCATTCGTGAAGCCACCGACCGCGCCGAAGCCGCCGGCAAGGAAGTGAAAGCCGCCGCCGAAGCCGAAGCCGCCAAAGCGCGCGAAGCCGCCCTCGCCGAAGTCGAACTCGAGCGCGCCCGCATTTTGGGCGACCTGCGCGGTCAGATTGCCTCGCTGGCGATTGCCGCCGCCAACAAACTGGTTGGCGAGGCGCTCGACGAAAAGAAACAGCGCGCACTGCTCGATGAATTCTTCTCCGGCGTCAAAGCGGGCAAAGTGGTTGTGGTGGAAGGCGAATTCCAGGGCGAAACCGCCGAAGTCACCAGCGCACTGCCGCTTACCAGCGAAGAGCAGGAAGCCGTCAAGAAAAACTTCAAGGCGAAGGAAGTTACCTTCAAAGTCAACCCTGCCATTCTGGGCGGGCTGGTCGTCAAAATCGGCGACAAGGTGCTCGATGGCTCGGTGGCTGGCAAACTCGAAGGTCTGCGCCACAGTTTGAAATAAGCCGAACTTCGGAAGATTTTC
Organism: Chloroflexota bacterium; assembly: GCA_039961775.1. Lineage (GTDB taxonomy): Bacteria > Chloroflexota > Anaerolineae > Anaerolineales > Villigracilaceae > Defluviilinea. The sequence goes on along the minus strand of JABRVZ010000069.1, from coordinate 14,292 downwards.
ATAAGGGTTTTGGTAAAATTCCCAAAACCCTTTTTTATTTAAACCATGTCACAACTCAAATCGCTCAAACAACTTTTTGCGGAACTACCGCATCCCTTTCACCTGCCCAACGCCCCCGACGTGACCATCAACGGCATTGCCATTGACAGCCGTGCCGTGCAGCCCGGTCAACTCTTCGTCGCAATGACAGGCGGGACGACCGACGGTCACAACTACATTCAAAAAGCGATTGAGAATGGCGCCGTGGCTGTTGTGGGACAAAAGGACCTGACCGGTCTCTCCGTCCCTTACATTCGACTCGAAAACACGCGTCGGGCTCTGACCTGGCTGGCTGGCGCGTTTTACAACTGGCCTGGTCGCACGCTGACAGTGATCGGCGTGACCGGCACCGACGGCAAAACCACCACCACCAACCTCATCTATCAAATTCTGCTTGCCGCCGGGCTCAAGGCTGGGATGATTTCAACGGTCAACGCTGTGATCGGGAACGAAGTCCTGGACACCGGCTTCCACGTCACGACGCCAGATGCGCATGACGTACAGCGCTATCTGGCGATGATGCGGGCGGCTGGCTTGACGCATGTCGTGCTGGAGACCACATCGCACGGCTGGTCACAGCACCGGGTGGACGCCTGCGAGTTCGACGTTGGAGTGCTCACCAACATTACGCACGAACACATGAATGAACACGGCAATTTCGAGAATTACCGCGCCGCCAAAGCCCGCCTGTTTTCCAGTTTGGAAATCACTTTGCCTAAACCACAGGGAAACCCGCGCTTGGGAGTAATCAACCGCGACGACCCCAAGTCGTTCGATTTCCTGAATGATTTTATCAAGGTCAACAAGGTGAACTACGGGCTGGGTGAAAATGCGGAAGTCCGGGGTGTGGAGGTTTCGTATAGCCCATCCGGAATTCATTTTACCGCGCAAAGCAAGGATTTTCGTGTGCCGGTGACAAGCAGGCTGGTCGGCGCATACAACGTCTCGAATTGCCTTGCGGCGTTGACAGCAACGGTCTATGGGCTGGGAATTGCGCCGGAAACGGCGGCGCGAGGCATCGCTTCGCTGGAGGGCATCCCCGGGCGTATGGAGCGCATTGACCTGGGGCAGAACTTCACCGCCATCGTGGATTTTGCCCACACGCCAAATGCTTTGAAGGTGACGCTGGAAACTGCCCGACAGATGACGAATGGGCGTGTCATCTGTGTTTTTGGCTCGGCGGGGCTGCGGGACAAAGAGAAGCGCCGCATGATGGCGGAGACTTCCGCCGAACTGGCTGACCTCACCGTGCTGACCGCTGAAGACCCTCGCACCGAATCGCTGGAGGGCATCCTCGAGGAGATGGCGGCAGGCGCGAGGTCCAGGGGAGGACGCGAAGGGGAGACGTTTTGGCGCGTCGCAGACCGCGGCGAAGCCATCCGCTTTGCGGTGAGGCTGGCTCGTCCCGGTGACATCGTGCTGTCGTGCGGAAAGGGGCATGAGCAATCCATGTGTTTCGGTCAGACCGAATATCTGTGGGACGACCGCACAGCCATGCGCGCCGCGCTGGCGGAACTTTTGGGCGTGGAGGGACCGCGGATGCCCTACCTGCCTTCGAGCGATACGCCTGAAGAAGTTTGGCTGAAGGGATAATGGATGATCCATTCTTTGCGCCGCGAACAGGTCATTCCTGCGCCGCTGGATAGGGTGTGGGCGTATTTTTGCAACCCGAAAAACCTGAACGAAATCACGCCTGCAGATATGAACTTTGAAATTGTACGGGGCGGCGAGGTGGCAATGTATGAAGGGCAGATTATCGAGTACCGTGTGGAATTTATCCGCGGTGTGAGGTCGTTGTGGCTGACAGAGATTGCGCATGTACGGGAAGGGGAGTATTTTGTGGATGAACAGCGAGTCGGTCCGTACCGCTTTTGGTATCACGAGCATATTTTCGAAAAGACGCCGAATGGTACGAAAATGACGGATCAGGTCACCTATGCTGTTCCTTTTGGGGTGTTGGGCGATGTGCTGAATGCGGTTTGGGTTTCGAAACGGCTGGAAACCATCTTCGACTTTCGAGCGAGGAAGATCGCTGAATTATTTGGAGAGGCGAAATGACGAATTGGGTGACGCCGGTTACGCTGACTGGCAAGTATGTGCGGCTTGAGCCGATGACCGAGGCGCACATCCCTGCGCTGGCGGAGATCGGGGTGGGGCAGTCGTTTTGGGATTTCATGTTGTACGGCAGGATGGACACCGAAGCGGATATGGCGAACTGGGTGCGCGACATTCTCTCGCGCGCGGCGAAAGGCACCGACCTGCCGTTTGTTGCAGTTCATCTTGCCTCGGGGCGGGTGGCGGGAGCGACGCGCTATTTGAACATCAGCCCCGAACACCGCGGTCTGGAAATTGGCGGGACGTGGTATGGGACCGAGTTCCAGCGGACGGCAGTCAATACGGAGTGCAAGTATCTGCTATTGAAGCATGCTTTCGAGACGCTGGGGTGTATCCGCGTACAGTTGAAGACCGACCTGCGCAACGAACGTTCGCAAAAAGCCATCGAACGGATTGGCGCGGTGAAGGAGGGCGTCTTGCGAAATCACATGATTCTGCCGGATGGCAGGATACGGCATTCGGTGTTTTACAGCATTCTTGATTCGGAGTGGGAGGGGGTGAAAAAGAGGCTGGAAGGGATGTTGGGGTATTAGTGTCGGGAGAACCTGCCGGGTTGGGGCAGGTTCTTTTGTGTTATCAGGCTGAGGGTTGAGTCTGAGGCGCGGTGCGGGCGGTGGTGAGGCGGCTGAGGAGGAAAAGCCCGAAGGTGCTGGTCAGCCCGATGAGCAGTCCTCCAATCCAGATGGCGCGCGGGGAAATGGCGTCGTTGAGGAAGCCGCCGATGAGAGGCGCAAGGGTGCGGGCGAGACCCCAGCCCAGCCAGTGGAGGCTCATGTAGCGTCCGCGCAGGTCGGCGGGGGAGATGTCTGCCACGTATTTGCTGGCGGTCGGGACGAGGGTGAGTTCGCCGAAGGTAAGGATGACCATGCTCAGCCAGAAGCCCCAGAAACTGCCCGCGAGCGCGACACTGCCCGCGCCGAGGGCGTAGATGAACATGCCGACGGTCAGGACGGGAAGCGCAGGTCGTTTGCGGGTGATGAGTGTGACGAAGTATTGGATGAAGACGCACATCAGGGCGTTAGTGGTGGGAATCCAGCCGTAGAGGTTTTCGGGGATGCCGAAGTTGGTCTTGGCGTACACGGGCATGAGAATCCACAACAGGGAGGGGGCAATCAGCCCCAGGCTGATGAGTGCGACGAATGTCAGGTAGCCTTTATCGGCAAAGACGCGAGTATAACCGCGCAGAACCTCGCGGCGCGTGAGAGGGGCGCTCCCGCTGTGCAGTTCGGGCGAGAGTGTTTCGTGCGCTAGGAGGAAGAGTAGAACGCTGTAGGTGAGAAAGCCTGCGCTGGCGCCAATGAAGGCAAGATTGTAGGATGTGGCGGCGAGGAAGCCTCCCACGGCGGGACCCAGGGCAAAGGCGGCGTTGTTGGCGATGCGGTTGATGGCGTACGCGTCGGTGCGCTTTTCGGAGGGGATCATATCTGCGAGCATCGCGTCTGCCCCGACCTGGTACATGGGATTCGACAGCCCAATCATGATCATCAGCCCGACAAAGTGGATGTATGTCTCGGCGTGCATCATCAGGAAGTAGGCGATGCCGGTCATCGAGAGGCTGAAGACCATGACGCCTTTGCGCCCGACACGGTCGGCGAGAGCGCCGGCGACGAGGGAGGATGCCAGACCTGTGCCGGCGTTGATGGAGATGAGCGCAGCGACGGTGCTGAGGGGGAGATTCAATTTGCCGCTGGCGTAGATGAGCATGAAGGGCCAGATCATAGACCCGCCGGCGGTGGAGATGATGACGCCGGTAATCATGAGCCAGAACTGGCGCGGGTATTGGTTGTAGAGGTTTCTGAGTGTGTTGAGAGGTTTCATGGCGGCGGAAGTATACATGAAAAAAGCGGACGGCGTTTCGTCCGCTTTATGACGGGAGGGTGATGACGGCTGTGCAAAATTTGACCTGGAGAGAGCCTCTTGTCTCTATACGTGCTGTGCTGTTAGAAAACGGAAAAGATGGAGACCACAGCGAAGGTTGTCAGGCACATGGTGAACACGGCAAAGGCGGTGGTGGTGATGCCGGTTGCCCTGGAGCGAATCCAGCCTGTCAGCCCGATGGCGGCGAGGAAGACATACACTGCGGCAAGCATGACCAGTACTGCAATGGAGCCGACCGCGTCCAGTTCCGTGAGGATGCGGTTTTGTTCGGCGGTGGCGGCGAAGGTGAGCACGAAGACAATCAGCGCGTACAGAAACATCACGGTGGAGGCGGAAAAGGTGAGGATGGTGATGGTGGTGATTTTCCCTTCCGGGTTGGTGGAAAGCAGTTGGATGACGGCGGAAATTGCAAAGCCAGCCAACACGCCAGCCAGGGTGGCAAGCGCGCCTGCCTCGGCGAGATAGTTTTCTACGGTCATGTGCTTCTCCTGGTGAGGTATGGAGGCAGATGCCTGCCGATTGGGTGGATTATACCTGTCATTGCGCGGGATGAGAGTAAAATAAACAACAGGACAGAGAGTTTGCAGAACGGAGTGTGGTATGTTCAAGCGTCCAACCGATCCAGCGTCCATTCAGCGGGGTTTTCAGGAGGTCCGTGCGCTTTTGACGGATGTCACAGCAGACCTTGCCAGACTCGATGCGGCTGAGAGCGCCGCTGTCATTCGAGACGTAAGCCGGGTGATTCAGTCTCTTTTGGATCTCGAACAGGCGGTTGCTGAACGGCTGAAGGTTAGTGAGAGTCAACTGTCGGCGTTGATGAAGGTTGGGCGGGCAATCAACTCGTCGTTGGGAAAGAAGCGCGTGCTCGAGGAGGTCATGGATCGCTTGATCGAGTTGATGCACGCCGAGCGCGGCTTCCTGATGTTGAAAAGTCCCGCTGGCAGGTTGGAATTCGAGGTTGCGCGCGGCATCGACCGGGTCAATCTCGAAGAGGAGGCTTTCAAGGTCAGTCGCACGATTGTGGACCGGGTGGCGGCGACGGGGGAAACGATCCTGACGACCAATGCGCAGGAAGATCCGCGTTTCGAGAATCAGTTGAGCGTGGCGGCGTTTCGTCTGCGTTCGATTCTGTGTGCGCCGCTGAAGATCAAGGATCAGTTGATTGGCGTGATTTATGTGGATAACCGCGCCCGTTCGGGGATATTTCAGGCGCAGGATCAGAGTTTAATCACAGCCTTTGCCGACCAGGCGGCGGTGGCGATTGACAACGCGCAATTGTTCGAAGACTTGCAGCGGAAGAATCGGGAACTCGAGGAGGCGTATCAAGCCACGCTGGAGGGCTGGGTGAGCGCGCTCGATATGCGCGACAAAGAAACGGAGGGGCACACTCAGCGCGTCACAGTGTTGACTCAGCGGTTGGCGCGTTTTATGGGGGTGGGCGATGAGGAACTGGTTCACATCACACGCGGGGCGCTGCTTCACGATATTGGCAAAATGGCAATTCCCGATAGCATTTTGTTGAAGCCCGGCGCGTTGACCGAAGAAGAGCGGGAGCTGGTCAAACAGCATCCGAAGTTTGCCTACGATATGCTCAAGCGTATCGAGTTTCTGCTCCCGGCAATTGACATCCCATACTGTCACCATGAAAAATGGGATGGGAGCGGGTATCCGCGCGGGTTGAAGGGGGAGGAGATTCCCTTTGCGGCGCGCATCTTCCCGGTGGTGGATGTGTGGGATGCGCTGACTTCCGACCGTCCTTATCGCAAGGGACTGCCTGTGGATGAGGTGAAGGAACGCATCCGTGCGGAGGCGGGGCGGCATTTCGACCCGCGCGTGGTGGATGCGTTCCTGGCGATGGACGATTATTCGATTTGAATCAGGTTCCCACCACGATTCCGCCATCCACCCGCAGGGTTGCGCCGGTGATGAAGGAAGCCTCATCGGAGGCGAGGAAGAGATAAGCGTTGGCAATATCGCGCGGGTCGCCCAGGCGTCCCAGCGGGGTGCGGGCTTTCATTCCCTCGATGATTTTTTCGGGCATGGGGGCAAGAATCTCGGTGGCAGTGAAGCCCGGCGCAACGGCGCAAACGCGGATGCCATATCTGCCAAGCTCGCGCGCCCATACCTTCGTCATGCCGATGACGCCCGCTTTGGATGCAACGTAGTTGGTCTGCCCAAAGTTGCCGTCCAGCCCGACGACGGATGTGGCGTTGAGGATGACGCCTCCGCCCTGTTTGATCATCTGCGGCGCAACCGCCTGGGCGCAGTTGAATACTCCTTTGAGATTGACCGAGATCACCAGATCGAAATCCGCTTCGGGCATCTGACCGATCAATTGTCCCTCCTTGAACTTGACCAACTGCCCGTCTCGCAGGATTCCGGCGTTGTTGACCAGCACGTCAATGCGCCCGTATTTGGCGATGACATCCTCCACCCACTTTTGAACCTCTTCGCGGCTGGCGACGTTGACCTTGTAGAACGAGGCGTCATTGCCAAGCTGCTTGAGGGTCTCCTGGGCGGTGACTTCGTTCACATCGCAAATGACGACTTTTGCCCCCTCTTCGGCAAAGCGCAGAGCAGTGGCTTTGCCAATTCCCGCCGCGCCGCCGGTGACGAGTACAACTTTATCTTTCATGCGCATGATGGTTTCTCCTGGTTGAATTTGTTGTTGCAAAGTTTGCGTTGGATGGTTGATTTCACTGTTTCAGTGTGGAATGGTCATTTCCCCAGCAGTTCATCGTATTTTCGGCGCACTTCACGAATATCGTCCCACATTTGGGCTTTGGGCGAGCCCGGTTCGCGCGAGGGGTTGCGGAGCAGGTAGGATGGGTGATAAATCGGCATCACCCAGCGTCCGTTGAGTTGCGTCCATTGTCCGCGCAGGGAGGTGATGCCGGTCTTCCCCAAAATGGACTGGCACGCCACATTGCCGGTCAGGAGCATAATGAGCGGGTCCACCAGGCGGATGATTTCATTCACGTAAGGACGATAGTATTTGATTTCTTCATCGGTTGGCTTGCGGAACGCCTTCCCCTCCTCGCCTGGCGGCATGCGGAAAACAGAATTGGTGATGAACACGTCTTGTTCAGGGTCGAAGTTTACCGATTCGAGGATCTTGTCCAGCAATTGCCCTGCCCGCCCGACAAACGGTTTGCCCTTGATGTTTTCCTCGGGTCCCGGCGCCTCGCCGATGATGAGCAGCCTTGCTTTGGGGTTTCCGCGGCTGATGACCACCTTTGTCCCTGCTTTCGCCAAAGGATCGTCCTTCATCTTCATCATTTCCTCGAAAAGCTCTTCGAGAGTGGCGTGGTGAGGAGTTGGCGGCGTGAAGAGATCGAATTGGGACATAACTTGTTCCTGTTGATCTGACTGGGAAATGTTGGATTGTGCTTGATTGTACAACAACGCCCCCAAATGATAAAGCCTGATCCCCTTGGCGGTGGGTACCTCCCTTTGCCTTGCAGTGTCTCGTAGCCCAATGGAGACACTGCAAGGCTGAAGAAAGGAGAATGCAAAACGTCCGTCAGTCGAAAAACCTGGACTGTTTTTGCATGTGAGCAGTCAACGCTTTTCGGACCAGATCACACACCTCACCGATGGTTTTGTCAGCCAGTTGATAAATCATCTCATTGCCCTGTCGCCGGCATTCCACCACGCCGACATTGCGGAGTATGCTCAACTGTCGTGAGACCAATGAGTGCCTATAGCCTGTGCTTTCAGCAATTTCCCCGACGTTCATCGGGCGTTCGCGCAGGATGTGAATGATTTTCAGGCGGGCGGCATTTCCCATCGCCTTGCAAAAATCTGCCTGAATCTCGAATACGGATTGAGTGGGCGGGCTTGCCGTCATCCTTTTGTCGCCTCAATATGATTTGTGCCTTCGGCGCAGGATAAAATATGCCAGCAACGCCAGTCCGGTCACCAGAGCAAGCGGAAGGATTTCCCAAACCGCCAGAAGCCAATCTGCCTCACGCTGCTGCAATTCGACCGATGTGCTTCCCGGGGTATAGATCGGCGTGTACGGCGCGGCAACTTTCACCTTGCTGATGCCGGCTGTGCTGTCGAAATACGCCACGCGCTCGTCGCATTCCTGCGGATGACATTGCCTGCATTTGGATACATCTTGATTGAGAATGGGGTGAGCCGTTCTTTGGGCATGGGCAAGATTCTTGTCAAGCGTGTTGGGGTTGCCGCCATGACAGTCTACGCAAGTCATTGGCGATTCTCGCAGGCAAAACCAGTTTCCTGTATCATGGAGAAAGTACAGATTTTCATGGCAGGAGATACATTGTACATTTGCAGATACAGGACCAGGCTCGTCGGCGCTCACCATCCCAACGGCTGACAGAGCCGCCAAAAGAACAATCAACCCTGCTGCCCCCAGATACGTCACCGAACGCAGATTTATTTGGAACACGGCAACCTCCTTTCTTGGTTAAGCCGCCGTTACCTCCCAAAATGCCGTTCCGCCGGCTGGTCACGCCCATCCAGCGGACAAAGCACCAGCAACATGCGCGATGGGGTGTTATCTTCATTGCGCCATAAGTGTGGTAAATGCGCCTCGAACATCAGGCTGTCGCCCGCCTTCAGTAAATAAGATTTCTCATCCACCTGATAGGTGATATTTCCCTCCAGACAGAAAACAAACTCGCTCCCTGTATGCACAATTGGGACTTTTCCACTATCTGCCAGAGGGTCAAGAGTGACAATGAGCGGCTCCGCGCCAAACTGCGGCAAATTCGATCCAAGATTTTCTATCGTCCCGTGTGAAAATTTCACGTGAGGTACTTCCCCCGTACGGCAATGAATCACCTTTTCATCCGCTGAATCTCCATCGAAAAACGCTGTAACAGGCACTTGGAGCGCTTGAGCAATTGCCTGAAGGGTACTTACGCTGGGAGAAGTACGCCCGTTCTCGATCAGGCTCAATGTATTGACGTTCAAATTGCTTTGTTCCGCCAGCGCTCGAATGGACAGCCCGCGGCTCACGCGAACCGCACGCAACTTTCGTCCCAATTCCACTGTTTGATTTTCTCGTAGAGTTTCTACAATGGGTGATTTACTGGGTCTTGCCATTTGGGACCTCTTGTGGTTACTTCAACTAATATTATAGTATAAATAAGCAGAAATGTCAACAAAACAACTATTAAAATGGTTAAATTTTTGGGTTTGTTGAAATTTTGCACCTTCCGCCTTGCTCGTTCTTATCCCTCCAAACAGGCGGAAGCAGGGATATTCAAAAAATGCCTGCCCGTGCCGGCGGCATGAGAGACGTTCCGCTCCCAATATGCCCTCCCTTACATTCAAACGCTGAATGTCAACTTCACTCCACCCAAGCCAAATTCCACCACGTCGCCCGGTTTCAAGACATACGGCTCCCGTGAGGAAATCCGTTTGCCATTGACGAACGTACCATTGCGGCTGTTGAGATCGTACAGCAGAAATTGATTGTTCTTGCGCTGGATCATGGCATGGCGGCGTGAAATAATCTTCTTGGTATCGTATCTGGTCAGATCAATGTCATTGACGATGTTTTTGGTGGAACTATTCCGCCCAATTACAGATTTGTCTGAGGTCAGGGGGAAGGACGCGCCGTTTTCTGCCAGAAATACAGGAGCATCGGGAATCGATTCGAGCGTGGACGAGGAGATGGTTCTGGTCCCGTTTTGGGGAATCCAGGCCTGTTTGAACGCTCGCACCAGGTCCGACACTTTGTCATAGCGTTCGCTGTTTTTCTTGGCTAACGCTTTCAGAATCACTTTCTCCACCTCATCGGACAGTTGCGGATTGATGGAGGTCGGCGGGGGAGGCGGTGTGTAGATATGGTCTTCGATGACCGCAAAAGCAGTGTTGGCGTCGAAGGGGACGCGCCCCGTCACCATTTCATAGATCATGACACCGAAGGAGTAAATGTCCGTCCGTTCGTCAATGGCTTCGGCGTTGAGCGCCTGTTCGGGGGAGATGTAGTGCGGTGTGCCGATGATGGCGTCGCCGGTCAGGCTCGAACTGCCCTCCATCATCCGCGCCAGCCCAAAATCCGTCAGGTAGATGGAGCCATCTTTGCTGATAAGCACATTGGACGGTTTGATATCGCGGTGCAAAACGCCATGCTTGTGGGCGTATTGCAAAGCCTCGCCCACTGTTGTTACGATTTCCAGCACTTCAAGGCGTGAAAGCGGAGCGGCTTTCATGCGCTGTCCCAGCGTTTGTCCGTCAATGAATTTCAGAACAAGGTAGGGTTGTCCGTTATGTTCGCCGGAGGCGTGCACTGGCACGATATGCGGATTATCGAGCCGGGCAATGACGCGGGCTTCGCGGCGGAAGCGTTCAATGAAGTCGCTTTCGCCGCTCATTGCCGCATCCATGACCTTGATGGCGACATGCCGGTCGAGCGCGGCATCGTAGGCTTTGTACACAGTTGCCATGCCGCCTCTGCCGATTTCTGCAAGGATTTGATAGGGTCCTACTTTTTCGCCAATGATAAATGACACGGTGCCTCCATCGCTAAATCGCTCTGCCTTGCTTGAAGCAGGCAGGCGGGGTGTGCGGGATACTTTCAGGGGTTGGTGTCGGCTAATTTGGCGGGAGCAGGCTTTCGGTCTGCCTGGAGCCGCCGGGCAATGATGACGGAGATGTTGTCGGGTCCTTGTCTGCGATTGGCAAGGGATACCAGTTTGTTCACGGCAACGTCGGGCGGCAGTTCGCTTGCCGCCGCCCAGATGAGCGTTTCTGGCACGACGCCCCACAGCCCATCCGAGCACAGGACGATAGTGTCGCTCTCTTCCAGAGGTTCGCTGGCAAGGTATGGTTTGATTTCCGGTCTTCGGGCGGTGATTGCCATGTTGAGACGGTTGCGGCTGGGATGAGAGCGTGCTTCTTCCTCAGTGAGAATGCCCGCCCGCACTTGAAGCGCCACCCAACTTTGATCCTGACTGACTTGCATGATGTTTTTTCCGCGCAGGATGTAGGCGCGGCTGTCGCCAACGTTGAGCAAATGAAGGGTGCTTTGGTGGAGCGCCACTGCAACCAGTGTGCTTCCCATGTTTGCCAGTTTGGGATCGTGTGCGCCCTGTGCGCGGACTGCCTTGTGCGCTGTGTGGGCGCATCGTTCCAACAGGGCGGGGTAATCCGCCGGATGGGCGGCATTGAGAAATTCTTCTTTGAACGCACGGATGACCAGGTTGCTGGCAATTGCGCCGCCAAAGTGTTTGCCGAGCCCGTCTGCCACCATGAGCAGCGGCGGGTGCCACTTGCCGTGCGAACCCGGCAGAACCACTTCGACAGCGTCCTGATTCGGTTCACCGCTTCGTTTGCGTCCCACGTCGCAGGCGTAACCAATCTCGAATTGCAGGCGTTCAGGCGTTGAGTTCATGTTCAGGGTTGATCCAGGGTTCTGTCTTCGTCGTCGAGCGTCAATTCATCGAAGGTTTTGGCGTCATCCTCTTCTCTTCTGGCGTAGGTTTCGAAGCGCAGGCGCAGGCGTTTGCCGAGGCGGATTTCATCGCCGTTTTTCAATTCAGCAGGGTTGGAACCAAGCGGTATGTCGTTGAGGAACGTTCCGTATTTGGGCGGGGCAGATGCGCCGGAGGAGTCTATCGTTTCCACTTCTCTCAGCCATAGTTTGTTGTTTTTTTCGAAGATTTCTGCGTGGTGACGCGAGACGGGGTTGTCGCGCGGGAAGTTGATGTCGTTGCTGGCGCTGCGCCCAAGCGTGGTAAGGGATGTCGAGATTTCGAATCGAAGCCCAATCATGGATGTGTCGTCGCTGGCTTCGACGGTCAACGCTCCCAGCGCTTCGGGACCGCCCTCGAAACTGTCCACGGTTCTATCGGCATCCGCCACGCTGTGAACGGCTTCTGCAGCGACTTGCGGCAGAGTTTGTTCGGCTGTTCCTTCCTGTTTTCTCTGGCGGATAACGATGAAGCCAAGCAGAAGAATTGCTACCAATCCCAGCCCGGCGAGAACTGCGCCAATGACGAGGGCGGGGCTGCCGCGTTGAGGTTCTGGCGCGGGCAGGGGAGCAGGTTCAGCGGCGGCGGTTGGAGGAATGGGCGTCACTTCTTTTTTGTGAAGGAGGTTGATGGTGTTTCGTGTCAGTTCGGTGTTGTTTTCGCCGTAGGCAATGGCGGTCAGCGTCAGGTTTCCTTCGGCGTAGCGGCTCAAGTCGAGGGTCAGTTCGTAAGGGGTGGTATCGTCCGAGCCGATGATTTCGCCGTTGACCTGAAAGTCCACCCGTGCAATGGTTTCACTTTGACCGCTGATGGCAACGGTTACTTTCAGGGCGTCTGTTATGCTGTCGCCGTCTGCTGGCGTCAGGAAGTTGATGCGGGCGGGAAGCCCCGGCAATAGAAAGTTGCGGGTGTCGCTATCTTGCGCTCCCAGGTAATTCACATTGACTGTGAGGGTGTGTGCGCCGGGAGCGGTGAATGACTTGTAGGAGAGAACGTATTGATACCGCAACTGCTCGGTGAGCAGCTCGAACATGGCTTCGAGTTGGGAGGAGGCGGGCGAGTAGAGGTAACGCCCGCCGGTCAGTTCGGCGAGGCGTTTGAGGGCGTTTTCGTCAATGCGGTTGCCCAAGCCCAGCGTGAAGATCGGCGTGCGGGTGCTGCCTTGCGAGGCAATGCTGATGACATCCTCGATGGTGTGGACGCTGCATGCCCTTCCACCGCTGGCTGTTTCGTCCACACCGTCGGTGAACAGAATCACCGCCCGGCGTCCCGAAGGAAGCGTGGAAGCGGTTTGAATGGCGCGGTAGGCGGCGTCGTACAGGCAGGTGCCGGAGTTGGGGGTGGCGTCGAGCAGGGCAAGACGGTTGAGAATTTCGTCCGTGGCGGAAGTGAAGTCGGTTTGAAGTTTGAGGCTTTCGTCGAAGGTGAGAAGCGCAACCTGGTCGCTGTTTTGCAATCTTGTGACGAAGTTGGATGCGGCGGTTTTGGCGTCTTTGATTTTGGTTCCGGTCATGCTGCCGCTGGTGTCCATGACCAGGATGAGGTGAATCGGGTCATTTTCCACCAGTTTCAGACTTTGCGCTTGAATTTTTTGCGAGTCTTCGGCAACGGTCAGATCGTTGAGAGTAAGGTCGCGGATTGGAAGCCCGCTTGCGCCTGTGACCGAAAGATAGACGCTTACGTTGTAGGCGATTTCTTCGCTGAGCGGTGTCCCTTCGGCGTAATGAATTGCCAGGTCTATGGAGGCTTGGGCGCTGGCGGCGGCTGGGAACAAGGCAAGCAGTAGTAATGCGATAAGAGCAACCTGTATATGGCGGGTGGTTTTCATGATTTTCTCGCGGGTGTTTGAAGAGGGCATAAGCGATTTACGGGAAACCCCAAATGCGGATGCTTCCTTCGTTGGCGCCGGTGGCGAGATATTTGCCATCGGGGGAGAAGCACACACCAAACACAGGGCTGGTGTGCGCGGCGAGTTCTCTCAATAGATTGCCATTGCTTGTGTTCCAAAGGCGGACAATGCCATCTTGCGAGCCGGAAGCCAGCAGTGAACCATCTGGCGAGAAATCGAGGCTGTTGACGTCCCCGAATGTTCCGCTTTTCTGGAAGCGCAGGGTCCCGTCTGCAACATTCCAGACGAAGATGATGCCATTGCTTCCGCCTGCCAGCAGGGAGCCGTCGTTCGAAAAAGCAAGGCTGCGGATGATATTACCTTCGCCGCCGCTGGTAGGAAGCCAGAGTCCGCTGGCGGTTTCCCACATGGACATGCCCTGGGATGTACCGCCCACCACCAATTTCGAGTCGGGGGAAAAGGCGACCGCCCAGCCTCCATAGGCGCTGCGGATGGTTTGGCGGACGGCGCCGTTGGCGGCGTCGAGGATTTGTACTTTGCTGTCGGAGATGCCGATTGCCAGATATTGTCCGTCTGGCGATGCCGCCACGCTCATGGTGCCGCCGGGGGTGAGGAAGGTGTCGGTCACCTTGAAGGTTTGCATGTCAATCACGCGGATGCCGGAATTGGTCAGCACATAAACCTTGCCGCTCGAGGAGGCTACCCCCATCGAAAGGGGAATGTCGTTGGGCAGGTTGACGCGTTGTTCGATTTCGGCTGTCTGCGGGTTAATGAAGAACAGAACATTGCTGCCGGCGTCAATCAGCCAGTTGCCATTTTCGACCCAGTCCATTTTGATGACGGAGACGCGGTCTCTGCGCTTGACTTCAATGAGTTGATTGACGGTTTGCGGCTGGATGAACACCTCCGGCACAGGGGAGGGGGTGAAGGTCTTGAATTCGAAGACGGTGGGCGTGGGGG
>JABRVZ010000068.1:0-23730 GCA_039961775.1 Chloroflexota bacterium | reverse complement strand
CCTTGGAATGCTTGTTTTCGCAAATCCAAGTTTACACCAGGGAGCCCCTTATCCCGAATTCACGTTCAATTAGCAACCGCGCAGGCGACGTTCTCTAACGTCTCCCCTCGGCGTAAGAGAACGCCGACTGCGCTAAAAAATTAACTGACGTTACGCAGTTGATTCGTGCCGCGGCATTCATGTCGCATGAAACCACGAGATAAATCTCGCGCCACCGCGTAAGGTGAGAAATTAAGAGAGCGAAAGCAAATTTAGCATGGAAAATACATCAAAACAAAAAATTGGAATCATCGGCGGCGGCATCATGGGCATCAGCCTGGGATACTTCCTCTCGAAGCAGGGAGCCGCCGTCACAATCTACGAAGCGTCCCCCGTCCTGGGCGGGCTGGCGGGACCCATCACCCTCGAAGACGGCACACAGGTGGACCGCTTCTACCACGCCATCCTCTCCAGCGACCGCCACCTGCGCGGCTTGTGCGAGGAACTCGGCATCGCCGACCAGTTGCGCTTCAAAGAGACCAAAACCGGCTTCTACTACAAGAACGCCATTCACCCGATGAACAACATCATCGAGTTCCTCAAATTCCCGCCGCTCGGCTGGATTGACCGCTTCCGCCTCGGGCTCACCGTGCTGGCGGCACAGTTCATCAAAGACTGGCGCAGACTCGAATCGGTCAGCGTGCAGGACTGGCTGTTGAAATGGAGCGGCAGGAACACCTTCCAGAACATCTGGCGCCCGATGCTCAAAGCCAAATTCGACGGCGGCTTCGACGACGTCCCCGCCACTTGGATTTGGGCGCGCCTCGTCCGCATGAAATCCACGCGCGAAGGCGCGAATCAGAAGGAGATGGCGGGTCACCTCATTGGCGGCTACATCACCCTCATCCAGGCGATGACCGAAAAAATCAAGGCAAACGGCGGGCAGGTATTACTCAAAACCCCCGTCAAAGAAATCGTCATCGAGGACGGCAGGGCGGCGGGCATCCGCCTGACGGACGATGAAGTCGTGAAATACGACAAAGTCGTCTGCACGATGCAGGCGCCGGTCTTCCAGCGCCTCATCCCCAACGCCGACCCGGACTATCAGGCGGCGCTCGTGCGCACCGAATATCTCGGCATCATCGCCCCGCTTCTCGTCCTGACCCGCCCCCTGACCGGCAACTGGACGCTGAACATCACCGACGACCGCTTCCCCTTCACGGGCGTCATCGAAACCACCGCCTACATTGACCCGAAATACGTCGGCGGCTACCACCTCGTGTACCTGCCCAAGTACACCGCGCCGAACAGCGAATGGCAAAAGATGAGCGACGACGAGATTAGAAAAATCTGGCTCGAAAACCTGAAAGCCATGTTCCCCGAGTTCGACCCCTCGACAATCAAGTACTTCCTCATCCACCGCGAGCGTTACGTCGAGCCGCTTCACGGGTTGAACGACACCGACGCCATGCCGAAGGTCAAAACTCCGGTAGAAAACCTGTACCTTGCCACCACCGCCCAAATCTACCCCGCCCTGACCAACGGCGAATCGGTCAGCCGCCATGCGCGCGAGGCGGCGGAAGTTATTTTGGGCGCATAAACCCGCCCGCCTGGTGGACGCTCTCTAGCGTCCATGTTATGGAGAGAGTGAATGGAACAAACAGATTACATTATCGTCGTTTCCGGTTTGCCGCGTTCGGGCACATCCATGATGATGAAGATGCTCGAAGCCGGCGGATTGCCCATCCTGACCGACAACCTGCGCACGCCAGACGCGAACAACCCCAACGGCTACTACGAATTCGAGCGCGTCAAGCAATTGCCGGAGGGGGATTACGGCTGGCTCCCCGAAGCGGGCGGAAAGGTCGTCAAAATCGTGACCGGACTTATCATGCACCTCCCGTCCGATTACAAATACAAGGTCATCTTCATGCAGAGGGCGATGAAGGAGGTGCTCTCCTCCCAAAAGAAGATGCTCGGACGGCTGGGGAAGGAGGATGACCGGGTCGAGGATGAGAAGATGCGCAAAATTTATCAGGAACACCTCAAACAGGTGAACGCCTGGCTTGCCAAACAGCCCAACATCGAAGTGCTGTACGTGAATTACAATACGATGCTGGCAGACCCGTTCGAGTCGCTCAAAAAGGTCAACGAGTTTTTGGGCGGCGGCATGGATGTCAACGTCATGGCGGGGGTGGTGAACAAAGAGTTATATCGAGAGAGAAAGTCAAACGTGTAGCCGGCGTTCTCTAACGCCGGCAGACCTGCCAAGAAGATGATGGAGTAGAAAGGAAAAAATATGAACCTGTTTATTAATCTGTTCAGCCTGATGGGACCGCTTCGCCCGCCCGAATATCTGGGACCGGAGACGCTCATGCCTCTGGCGTCCATTCTGGCGGCAATTGCCGGCTTCTTTTTGTTGTTCTGGCGGCTCATCGTGAAGTTTTTCAAGACCCTGTATCGCAAGGTGCGCGGTCTGCCCGATGAAGTTCCGCCCGAAGTGGATTTGGACGACCCCACCGAAGAAGAACAGGAAAAATAGCCGCTCTTGCAGGTTGAGCGCGCAGCAGGCGTTCTCTAACGCCATTTGTGCCAAAACCACCCTGAGCCAAGATTGATTCCATACGCGATGAAAAAAGTCATAGTCATTGGATTGGACGGCTTCGAGCCGAAGATTGCCGAAGCGATGATGGCGCGCGGCGAACTGCCCAACCTGCAAAAGGTGCGCGAGCAGGGCGGTTATTCGCGCCTGGGAACCACCTACTCCGCGCAGACGCCCGTGGCATGGTCCACCTATTCCACCGGCACGAATCCCGGCGGTCACGGCATCTTCGATTTCCTCAGCCGCGACCCGAAGACTTATCTGCCGGTCATGGCGCTCAGCCGCTACGAGCAAAAAAACGCCTTTGTGCTTCCTAAGGTGGTGAACATGCGGCGCGGCACGCCCTTTTGGGACTTGCTCTCGGCGCGCGACGTGCCCTCCACCATCCTGCGCGTGCCGTGCGCTTATCCGCCGGACCCGGTCAAGGGACGCATGCTCTCCGGCGTCGGAGTCCCCGACTTGCGCGGCGGCTTTGGCACGCCCACCTTTTACTCCACCCGCACAGACCTGCACGCCGACCAGAGTGAGAAGGTGGTCGCCGTCAGCGTGGAAAATGACCGGGTGGCGACGCAGGTTATCGGTCCGCGTGACCCGAAGACGAAGTCCGATCACAAGTTCGACATCCAGATTCAAATCGTCCGCGCGGAGAATAAAATCATCATCACCTCGCAGGGTCAGCCCGATAAACTCGAAGTGCAGTTGGGCAAGTGGAGCAAGTGGCTCAAGGTGCGTTTCAAAGTGGGGATGATGCAGAGCGTGGCGGGGATTGTGCGCTTCAACCTGCGGCAGATCGAGCCGGAGTTCGAGCTGTACGCCTCGCCGGTCAACTTCGAGACCGAAGAGCCGCTCTTTCCCATCAGTCACCCGAAGGAGTACGCCCACGAACTGGCGATGAAGATTGGGCGTTATTACACCGCAGGCATGGCGGAAGACCACGACGGCTTGAACCTCAACCGCTTCGACGAGGCGGCGTATCTCGACCAGTGCCGCATCGTGATGCGCGAACGCCGCCGCATGATGGAATTCGAACTGGGCAGGTTCGAGCGCGGCTACTTCTACTGCCTGTACGATACACCCGACCGCCTGGCGCACATGTTCTGGCGTTTCCGCGAGCCTGACCATCCCTCCAACCGTCATCACGGCTTCAACGCGGAGTTTGCCAACGCCATCGAGGAACATTACCGCGAGTGCGACGCGATTGTCGGCGAGGCGATGAAGGCGGTGGACGACGAAACGCTCTTCATCGTCCTCAGCGATCATGGCATGAACTCGTTCCAGCGCGGCTTGAACCTCAACACCTGGCTGTATGAAAACGGATTCCTCGCGCTCAAGCCTGGCGTCCAGCCTGGCGAAAGCGGCGACTTCTTCCAAAACGTGGATTGGGATCGCACCAAAGCCTTTGCGCTTGGCTTGGGCTGTATCTTCCTCAATCTCAAGGGGCGCGAAGCCAACGGCATCCTCGACGAAGAGCAAGCCGAGCAAACCCGCGAAGGCATTGTCAAAGGGCTGAGCGGGCTGGTGGATGCCGAGCGCGGCGCGGTGGCGGTGCGAAGCGTCTCGCGGCGCGAGCAGGTGTATCGCGGCGCATATCTCGACGAAGCGCCCGACCTGCTGGTCAACTTCTCCGAAGGCTACCGCGTCTCGTGGGATACGCCGCTGGGAGGCGTGCCGCAAGGCTTGTTTGCCGACAATCACAAACGCTGGGGCGGCGACCATGTCATTGACCCCGCGCTCGTGCCGGGCGTGCTCTTCATGAATCGCAAATTCCGCGCCGACTCGCCCAGCCTTGTGGACCTTGCGCCGACCATCTTGAACGTCTTCGGCGTGCCGAAAAACGCCGAAATGGAAGGGAGCGATTTGCTGTCATGAACATTCTGGTTTTGAATTTTCCGGGCGCCGAACGCGCAACCCTCTTCACCGACGAGCGCCTCGAAAACCTGCGCCGCCTCATGGATATGGGATGCTTCGGCGCGCTTGCCGCCTCTGGCGAGTGGAACGTGCTTGCCCGTCAGGAAAATCATACTCTCACCCTGATGGAATACTTTCAGCAGGCGGACAAACTTTGCGTGGACACCAGCGACCCGGTCACCCTGGGCGAAAAACTCTCGGTGGGCGATTGGGACTACCTCCAGTACACCGCCGCTTCATACCCCGCCGGTACCTGGTCTGCCGACGACTACCTGCGCCTCGACCGGGACCTGGGCGAAGCGCTCCAGGAACTGAGCGACGACACGGTCATCCTCATCCTCGGCAGGGACTGCTTCGTACTGGTCGCCGCCAGCAACCCCCTCAGCGGAGAGTACAGCGGCGGCTCTGCCGCCGACATCGCTCCCACGCTCGTGCAGTTGGCGGGCTTTCCGCTTCCCTCCGCCACTGAGGGCAAATCGTGGGTGGCGGGCATGGAATTGAACAACGCTTCGGGTCTCACCGCAGACGAACAGCAAATTTTGCGGGACCGTTTGAGCGGGCTGGGATATATTTAGCGCGCAGGTCACGCCTCAGGCGTGACCTGTACACTTATTGTTGTGGAAACGGCTATGAAAAAATTCGATACGACGCTTGCAAAGCAAATATTTCGTTACGCCCTCTGGTTCGGCTTGGTGACCGGGCTGGTGGAAGGCGCCCTGCTCTACACCCTCCGGGGGTTTGACCTGTTGAAGGGGCAAATCACCTATCTCGGCGCTGGCTGGCAGGTGTTGTGGCTCGCGCCGATTTTTGACGCGCTCTTATTCCTGCTTGTCGCAGGCGGGCTGGCGGCTCTGGCGCTGTTCCTCCCGCAGGTCTGGGTGAAGCGGCTGGCGTTGTTCGCCTTCTCCTTTCTGCTGACGTTCTCCTGGCTGGGGACAATTCTCTCCGGGCGGTTGTCGCCTGTGGCGTACATCATCCTGGCGGCGGGAGCCGGCTACCAACTGTCGCTGACCCTCTTCGAGCGTGAGAAGCGATTCGCTCCGTTTGCCGGCAGAACCGTCAAAGGCTTGAGCGTCTTCGTCCTTGCCCTGCTGGTCGTCATCCAAAGCGGGTTTTGGATCGGCGAACAGGTTGCCGTTCGCAATCTGCCGCCCGCGAAGGACGCCGCGCCGAACGTCTTGTGGATTGTCATGGACACCTTGCGCGCCGACCACATGTCGCTTCACGGCTATGACCGCGTCACCGACCCTTACCTCGTCAGCCTCGCACAGCAAGGCGTGGTCTTCGATAACGCCTACGCCACCTCCTCCTGGACCTTGACCTCGCACGCCTCGCTCTTCACCGGGCGCTGGCCCTACGAACACAAAGCCGACGGCGGACGTCACCTCGACGGCGCCTACCCCACCATCGCCGAGGCGCTTGCCGCGCGCGGATACCGCACCGGCGCCTTTGTCGGCAACTTTGAAACCGTCACTGCCCGCTGGGGCTTTGCGCGCGGTTTCCACCACTTCGAAGATTACTATCAAACCCTTCCGCAACTGGCGGTCAGTTCCTTCTACGGCAGATTCCTGGAGTATTACCTCCTGCACAAAGTCTTCAACATGGAATTTTCCATTGACCGCCGCTGGGCGCCCAGCGTCAACCGGTCCGCGCTGGATTGGATCGAGCAGGACGCCGAAAAACCCTTCTTTGCCTTCATCAACTATTACGACATCCACGCTCCCTACATCTCTCCCGAACGCGCCCGCTTCTCCGAGTTCGAAAACCCCGGCGGTCTCGTCAACACCGACTGGACCACCGCCGACATCTACAATCCCAAAACGCCCGAACAGGTGCAGGGCGAAATTGACGCCTACGACGGCGGCATCTATTACACCGACCAGCAAATCAAACTGCTGATGGAAGAACTCGACCGCCGCGGCTTGCTCGAAAACACCATCGTCGTCATCACCTCCGATCACGGCGAACTCTTCGGCGAACATGGCTTGTGGGAACATCACAACTCGCTCTACCGCCCGGTCATCTACGTGCCGCTCATCATCTGGTATCCTCAAGCCGTGCCGCAGAACCTGCGCATCGAGACCCCCGTCTCCAACGCCGCCCTCCCCGCCACCATGCTCGACCTGCTCGGCGAACCGGCGCAGGACCTCTTCCCCGGCCCCTCGCTGGCAGAACTCTGGCGCGACCCCTCCTCTGCGGCTCGCTTCCCCGACCCGATTGCGGAGATGGCGGAATCGCCCTGGGTCAACCCCAATCACCTCTCCATCAAAGGCGACATGGTCACCGTCGTATCCTCCGACTGGCAATACATCGAGCATGAATTCAACGGCGTCGAACTCTACAACCTGAAGGACGACCCCGACCAGTTGAACAACCTCGCCGCCGAACAGCCCTCCGTGCTGAACCAACTCAAACAGTATTATCTCGATGCCATCGCCAAACTTGGTCTCACCTGGCCCTACGACATTGAGAAATAGGCTTTATCCGAAATAAGATTGGGACGCAGACCACCGCTGACTTACGCTGATACAATGAGAAAAATCTGCGTTCATCAGCGTCCAACATGGATTTTCGACAATAAACAAGGGTATCGCGTAACGGGCGCTCTCTAGCGCCATCCCTGCGCCAAACGACTATCCTCGTTACACAAACGAAAAAAATGAAATCCACCCGACCCTCAAACGCCCTTCCCGCCTCTTCCAAAGAAATCTTCACGCTTGCCCTTGCCGCCGGCCTGGCAACCGGGCTTGTGGAGGGACTCCTGCTCTTTGGTCTGGCGCGCGCCGCCCTGCTCACCTGGCGTCTGCAAAACCGCGCCTACTGGTACGAAACCCTCTGGATTGCCCCGCTGGTGGACCTCGTCCTCTTTGCGCTGGCGGGAGCGGTCTTTGCGCTGACGAGCCGGCTCTTTCCGCGCCTGCCGGTCAAAAAGATAGCATGGGGGGCGTTCGCCTTCCTCGCCGTGTTCGACTGGCTCTTCATCCTGCTGTTTGGCAAAATCTCCCTCTTTGCCGTCCTCCTCCTCGCCGCGGGAATTGCCTATCAAGTCTTCACTTCCATCGCAAAACGAGAGGCGGCAGCCACCCGCGGCTTGACTCGCGCCCTGCCCTGGCTGGCGGGCGTGACGGTTGCTCTCCTCGTCATCAATCAGGGCGGCGGCTGGCTCACCGAGCGGGTTCGTACCGCCCGCCTTCCCGCTGCCGCGCCCGACGCCCCCAACGTCATCGTCATCATCGTGGACACCCTGCGCGCCGACCATCTCTCCTCCTACGGCTACGAGCGGAACACCAGCCCCTTCCTGGACAGCCTCGTCGCCGAAGGAGTCCGCTTCGAGACCGCCATTTCCCCCTCCTCCTGGACTCAGCCCTCCCACGCCTCCATGCTGACGGGACGCTACACCTACGAGACCCACGCCGAAACCCAGCCCCTCGACGCCTCCTACCCCACCATCGGCGAAGTCATGCAGGCAAATGGCTACCGCACCGCCGGCTTCTCGGCGAACACGCTCTTCTTCACCCGCCGTCACGGGCATGGACGCGGCTTCCTGCACTTCGAAGACAACTACCAGTCCGTGACCGATGCGTTCTTCAACTCCTCCCTCTACGGCTTCCTCTTCGATTTCTACGGCTTGCGCAAGGGACTGAAGTACGAGGGCGTCCCCAACCGCCTGCTCGCTTCCGACATCAACGCCGCCGCCCTGAACTGGATGGACGGAGGCGGCGAACCCTTCTTCGTCTTCATGAACTACTTCGACGTGCACGACCCCTACACCCCGCCCGAACCCTACCGCAGCAAATACGCCTCCTCCCCCAACCCCGGCGGACTGGTCAACGGCTTCGTGGAGCGCTACTCTCCCTCCCTCACGCCCGAGCAGATTCAATCCGAAATTGACGCCTACGACGGTTCGATTGCCTACGTGGACGACCAGATCAAAGCGTTCTTCGGCGAACTGGAGCGGCGCGGCTTGCTCGAAAACACCATCGTCATCGTCGCCTCCGATCACGGCGAATCGTTTGGCGAACACGGCATCCTTCAGCACAGCGCCTCCCTCTACCTGCCGGAGATTCACGTCCCGCTCATCATTTGGGCGCCGGGACGTGTACCGGCCGGCAAAGTCATCGAAACGCCCGTCAGCCTCACCTCCCTGCCGCCCACCATCCTGACGCTGATTGGAAAAGACCCGCAGCCCTTCCCCGCCCAGCCGCTTACCCTGCTCATCAACGATGCCATCGCCCCAGCCGACTGGCGCGACCCCATCTCCGAACTGGCTCACATGCCGGGCGCGGCGGAAGTCAACCCCTCCACTCACGGCGCGATGAAATCGGTGGTCGGCGCAGAAATGCAGTATATTAATCATGAAGCCTTTGGCGAGGAACTCTACAACTGGCGCGAAGACCCGCAGGAGACCAACAACCTTGTCAATGACCCCGCCGCCCGCGAATCCCTCAACGGCTTCCGTCTGTACCTGAAAGCGCTGCTTGGGGAGTTATTCCGACTACCATGAAACGCAAACTCACCCGCAGAGAGTTTCTCAAACTTGCCGGCGCCGGCGCGGCGGTACTTGCCCCAGCCGCCCTCGGCGTGGAAGTCTATCGCGACGCGCTGGGCGAGGTGCCGGCAGAACGCTCGCCCTATGTCCAGATTGCCCACACCGCCAGCCTGGACGGCTCCGTGCCGCTTCTCCTGGTCGTGAACCGGGATTCCGCCAACCCGTTTGGGATGTACTTCACCGAAATCCTGCGCGCCGAGGGGCTGAACTGCTTCCACACGGCGGATCTTTCCACGCTCCAGCCTGATTCTCTCCAACGATACGAAGTCGTCATCCTGGCAGAGACCTCCCTCAACGCCGCGCAAAGAGAAATGTTCTCCGCCTACGTCTCGCGCGGCGGACGCCTCGTCAGCATGAGACCGGCTGAGGGTCTGGAATCAGTTTTCGGCGTGGAAAGAAGCGCGGGCGTCTTCCTCGAGGGCTACCTCAAGACCGATCCCGCCCATCCCGCCGCCGCAGGCATCAATCCCTCCTCCATGCAAATTCACGGCGAGTCGCATTTGTTCACGCTGGCGGGCGCACAGCCCCTCGCCTGGCTCTACGCCGACCGCGACACGCCGACCGAAAACCCCGCCATCACTTTCAACGCTTTTGGCGCGGGGCTGGCGGTTGCGTATGCCTTCGACCTGGCGAAGTCCATCGCCCTGATGCGGCAGGGCAACCCGAAACTGATTGACCAGGACAACGACGGCTTGGAGGGCGTCCGCACGGTGGATAAATTCGCCGGCTGGATCGACCTCGACCGCATCCACATCCCGCAGGCAGACGAACTGCAAAGGCTGTTCGTCAATTTGCTGATGCAGATGAGCCGCAAGCCCCTGCCGCGCCTGTGGTATTTCCCCGAAGAGAAAAAGACCGTGCTGATTGCCACCGGCGACTCGCACATGAACCCCGCCAACTTCATCGAAGACGTGCTGCGCCGGGTGGAGGCGCGCGGCGGTCACTTCACCGTTTATTACGCCCCTCAAATCGTCAGCGACATCGGGCGCGCCGAACGCCTCGCCCGCTTCTGGCTGACCGACCACATTCCGCTCGTTTCGGAGATACTGGGCAAGGAATTTGGCTCGCCCACCCCGCTCATGGTGGATGAGTGGCGCGCCCGCGGGCATGAAATTGCCCTGCACCCCTACGTGGACACCGAACTTCAGGGCGGCTGGCTCGAATATTGGAAGGAATTCACCGGCAGGGGCTACGCCCCCGTCCCGCACACCGTCCGCACCCACCGCGTGCTGTGGAGCGGTTGGACGGAAACCGCTCGCTGGCAGGCAACCCTCGGCATCCGCATGAACCTCGACTACTACCACGTCGGTCCGTCCCTGCAAAAAAAGAACGGCGAATGGGCAAACGGTCACCTCACCGGCAGCGGACGCCCGATGAAATTCGTGGACGAACAGGGGCGCATCCTCGACATCTACCAGCAGCTCACCCAATTCGCCGACGAGCACCTCATCCCCATGGACGTGCCCGGCTGGGGCGGCTGGCCCCAACTCACCGCACAGCAGGCGGTGGACGTTGCCAAAGACCTGCTCGACCGCTCCCTCAACGGCGACTACTGCGCCCTCTGCGGTCAGTTCCACGTGGACCCCTTCCAATTGGGCGGCGACCCCGCCGAAAAGAGCGGCATCTTTCTCGAAGGCACGCTCGATCACGCCAGGGAACGCGGCATCCCCATCCTCTCCGCCCAGGAATGGCTGGGCTTCACCGACCTGCGCCACGACGCCGACTTTACCAGCCTTGCCTGGGATGCCGCCGCTTCGGTTCTGACCTTTCACCTGCTCCCCCCCAACCAACCCGAATCCACGCTGACAGTTCTCCTGCCCCTCCGCCACGCCGAAAAGACCCTCGCCTCCCTCAGCGTGGATGGTGTAACGGCTTCGCTGAATGCTCGTCTCGTAGTTGGCGGCGTGGAATATGCGCTGGTCATCGTCAGCGCAGAAGAACACATCATTCGGGCTGGCTACCTGTAAAGCAAGTTTTCGACTTGCCCTGCCCCAATCGGATATTTACGCTGCGGCTGGCTGCCTGTCGCTCAAACGCAAACCCTTTAAGGAGAGAGAGTAATGGGGACGTTTACATCAAAAAACCGAACGGCATTATTTTGGCTGGCTGGCATCCTGCTTGTTTATTTCCTCGTCTTCCACAACCTGACGCGCTTCCCCGCCCCCTGGTTCGACTCGGGCTCGCACCTGCACGTCCCGAAGACGCTGGTCAAATACGGCGTCTATGCCGACATCAGCAGCGAGGGCTTCCGTTACTACGGACCCACCATCGGCGTCGGTCCGACCGTCATGCTTCCCATTGCGGCGGCGTTCAAACTCTTTGGCATCGGCTTGCTGCAGGCGCGGCTGGTCATGGCGCTCTATCTGCTTGCCGCCATCTACGCCTTTTACCGCCTCGTCGAACACCTGGGGGGGAAAGGGCTGGCGTGGATTGCGCTTGCCCTCCTGCTTTCCTCGCGCAGTGTGCTGTTCCTGCAATACGGGCGGCAGCTGCTGGGAGAAGTGCCGGGGGTCTTTTTCATCTTCCTTGCCCTGTATTGGTGGTTCTCCCGCTGGAACGAAAACGACTGGAAACGCCTCACGCTGATTGGCTTATTCTTCGGGCTGGCGATGATTACCAAGTACCAGTATTTGCTGTTCATCGCGCCCACCCTCATCCTTTCCTGGCTGCTCGACATCTTCTACTACAAAACTTCCACGCACCGCAACTTCCTCATCCCCGGCATCGTGGCGGCGGGCAGTTTTGGCGTCTGGCAATTGCTCACGCTTCAATACCTGGGACCTTCCACCGCGCTGGAAAATCTGGCGCTTCTGCGCGCCTCCGCCGAGGGAGCGGCGTTCAATTTCAGCCTCCCCCAGTTGGACGCCAACTTCGGCGAACTGACCTCGCGCGCCGTGTACCTGGGTGCTTTGCTTCCTGCCCTGCTCTACGCCTTTCTGATTTCCCTGCCGCGCACCCGTGAGGGACAAAAATGGAGCGTACTCTTTCTGCTTGCCGCCCTGAACCTCATCTGGTTCGTGGTTGCTTCCATCGGCTGGATTCGCTATGCGTTTCTCGGTCTCAGCCTGGCGAGCGTCTTCATCGCCCGTCTGTTTTGGGCAGTGACCGATGGCTTTCGTTTCGATTGGAGCGCCGGCTGGTTCCGCTCCCTGTTCGACGCCAAACACGCGCCCCGCCTCGCCCTCTCCCTCTGGCTGATTGCCATCATCCTGATTCCCTTCGGCAAAACCGTAACCGACATCGCCGCCCCGCCTCCGCCGTATGCCATGCAAATGGCGGACTATCTCAACCAAAACGTCCCGCTCGACGCCGTCATCGAAACCTGGGAACCCGAAATGGGCTTCCTCACCGACCACAACTATCACTACCCGCCCAACGCCTTGCTTGCCGTCGCAGTGGATCAGGTCTATTACGGCGGCGAACCCGTGCGGGAGCATTATGACTTCGTGCAAACCGAAAAACCGCCCTATCTGCTGGCGGGCGTATTCTCCAAGTGGACGGAGATTTATCCGCTCGAAGAACTCTCGAATCAATATGAATTAATTGCCACCTTTGGCGATTACGACCTGTACAAGCGGGTTGAAAAGTGATCGGAGTTGCCATGATCGAACGATTGCTGGTGTTTGTATTGCTGGGCGCCGCCGCTCTGGTGTACGTCATCGGCGCGCGGCGCGGCGCAGAAGCGCTGACCAGACTCGCTGTAAACCTGTTTGCCGCTTACGCCCTCGCATGGATTGCCTTCACGGTTTATATCTGGTTCAATCATGTGAACTTCCCCCTGAACCTGGAAGCGATGGAGCTGCTCGTCGTCGAGCATTTGCGCAGAATCATGGCGGGACTGCCGCTGTATGCCGAACCGTCCTCCGATTTCGTCTCGCTGGCGTATGCGCCGCTATATTATTACTTTTCCGTTCCGTTTGCGTGGGCGTTCGGCGCGAGCCTGTTCACCATGCGGCTGGTCGCCATTTTGGGAATGCTTGGCGCGGGGGCGGTCATCTTTGCGGCGGTCAGGCGGCACACCTCATCGAATTGGTGGGCGCTCCTGGCGGTTGGGCTTTTCGCGGCGGCATACCGCGCCATGGATACTTACCTCGATAATGCCCACTCCGACTCATGGCTGCTGTTTACCGCTCTGCTGGGTTTGTATCTCATTGACCTGAAACGTTCGCGCGCGACCAACCTGCTGGGCGTGTTTCTCCTTGTTGTTTCTTTCTGGTTCAAACAGCACGGCGCCATCTTTGCCGCCGGGGGCGTTCTCTACCTCACCTGGCGCGACGGCTTGAAGAATTCCTGGATGTATTGGGCGCTGGCAGGGCTGCTCGGTCCCGTCTTGTATGCGCTCGCGCCCTCTCTGTGGCTCGGACCCTGGTTCCATTACTACACCCTCACCGTCCCCAGCCATTGGAGCGGATTTTCCTTTGCCGGCATCAAACGATACATCGGGTATGTGGTCAAGAACTACTTCGCGCTTGCGGGAGCGGGGGGAGTTGCCTCGTTGTATTTTCTGGTCAAAAAGTGGAGGAACGTGAACGTCTGGTATTTCATGCTTCCCTTTGCCATGTTGACCGGCGTGATGGGCGCATTGGACGAAGGCTCCAACAATAACATTTTCATTCCGATGGCGACCTGGTTCATCATCACAGGCGTCCTTGGGTTGCAATATGCGGCGGAGAATTTCGCCCCTGTGAAAAAATGGGCAATGCACTTGCTGGCGTTGGGCGCGTCCTTTGCCCTGCTTTCCTACAACCCTGTCTCTGTGCTTGTCTCTCCCAGGGCGGCGGAGGCGTATCGTGACCTCGTTCAATACCTGAACTCGCTGGATGGCGCGGTATACGCTCCCTGGATTGGACCGCTGGAAAGCGGCTACGAATTCTTTCCCGCTGTGCATTGGGTTCCCATGGAAGACATCATTCGCGGACCCGGCGTGGATACCTACAATCATCCAGTCACGCGCGGCTTGCTCGAGGACGTCATCCACCCGCAGGGACCCGCCTATATCCTGATGAATTACCCTCTGGAAAATGACCCGCTCCTGGGCTTCCTGACGGAAGAGTACAAACTCAAAGAAGACCTGGGCGACCGCTTTGCCCCGCTCTCCACCATCCCCAAACGCTTCAACCTTGAATATCCGCGTTACCTGTACGAATACGTCCCGCAGAGTCCTTGACCTATGCCGGACAGATTGAGATGACATGACCCGCCACCACTCCCACATCACCCTCAACAGCGAATACGGCAGAAACCGCGCCGGTGACGGCAGGAACCTCTCCCTCACCCGCCGCGAGTTCATGCAAACCGGCGTGGTTCTCCTGAGCGGAGCCGTCCTGCCCGCCTTTCTCGCAGACCTGAGCGCCGGCGGCTTGGCGCAGGAATTCGCGGGCAAGCGCATCTACATCGCCCCCGACGACCACACCGACCTCTTCTGGTCTGCCGACCTGCCCGCCTACGAGCAAGCCTTCCTCGACATGCTCGACTACTACCTCGACCTGGCAGACCGCACGCAGAACGAGCCGCCCGAATTCCAAAGCCGCTGGAACTGCGACGGCAGTTTCTGGGTGTGGGTGTACGAGAAGCGCAAACCGCCTGCCGAGTTCAACCGCCTCATCGAACGCATCCGCAGCGGACACATCAGCATGCCGCTCAACGCCCTGTGCGTCTGCCTGGGCGGCGCGCCCGCCGAAGCAATTTTGCGCGGCATGTACTACCCCGGCAAACTGGAGCGGCGCTACAACCTGCGCTTCCCCATCGCCTACTCCATGGAAAACCAGACCCTGCCCTTCGGTCTGGGCGCGCTTTGGGCTGGCGCCGGCGCAACCTTCAGTTGGAAAGGTATCTGCGACTGCGCCACCAAAGTCCCCGACGCCTGGGACCGCGAACACGACATCTACTGGTGGGTCGGCGCGGACGGCAGCCGCCTCCTGATGAAGTGGAACTCCATGCTCACGGGCAATCAGGGCATGGGCGGCTACGCCGAAGCGCGCCGTCCGCAGGATGTGGTGCTGTATGTAGATTCCGACGAGGCGTTCAAAGCCCGCTACCCCTATCAGGTCATCGGCGCGTTCGGTCACGGCTGGGACGACCTGCAAACCCAAACCGACGAGTTCGTCACCGCCGCCAAGACCCTCTCCAATCAAAACTTCAAAGTCATCGTCTCCAACGAAATAGACTTCGCCCAGGACTTCGAGAAAACCTACGGAAACGACATCCCTTCCCTCTCCGCGAGTTTCGGCAACGAATGGGACCTCGACTGCGCCAGCCTGGCGGAAGTCTCGGCGCGGGTCAAACGAGCGGTGGAAAAACTGCGCGCCGCCGAGAGCCTCGCCGCGCTCGTCTCCCTCAAACGCAGCGACTTCATGAAAGGGCGCGAAGCCGCCCGCGACCAGGCATGGATGAACCTGGGCATGTACTGGGAACACAACTTTCAGGGCGCACCCTGGGAAAACCACGTCCAAAACAGCATCGCGTGGCATCGCAAAGCGGCGGGCGAGGTCGAGGCATACGTCAACGCCCTGCACGATGACGCCCTCCAATCCCTCGGCGGGATGATCCGAAAGAGCGGCGCGAACGAACGCTTCTTCGTCTTCAACCCGCTGGGCTGGGCGCGCACCGATTACGCCGATTACCCCTTCGACGGCGCGGAGCCGGTCCACGTTGTCAGCGTGGAAGATGACCGGGAAACGCCGAGCCAGGTCATCGTCAAGGATGGGAAGCGCTGGCTGCGAATCCTGGCAGAGAACGTCCCCTCCGTCGGGTACAAAGTCTTCGAGATTCGCGCAGGCGCCGGTCGGTCGTTCTCCAGCGAGATGAGCGTCAACGGCGGCGTCATCGAAAACCGTTTCTACAAAGTGACGGTGGACGGACGCGGCGCAGTGACCAGCCTGATTGACAAGACCCGCGGCAGCCGCGAACTGGCGGCGGAGGTGAACGGACGCTTCATCAACGACCTTGGACCTGCTTCCGGCAATTTGACTGTGGAGAACGCTGGAGCCGTCTCTGCCACCCTGCTTGCCTCAGCCGATTCCCCGCTGGCGCACGAGACGCGCATCACGCTGTTTCGAGATGTGGAGCGCATCGAAATTCGCAACGACATCCCCCAAAACTTCAACGCGACGACCACCTGGGGCTTTGGCTTTGACCTGCCAACCCCCGACGTGCATCACGAAGAGGTCGGCGCGGTGTTGCGGGCGCGGCTGACCACCGACGGCGGGCATTACTCGCCGCGCAACGCCCGCTACGACTGGCTGACCCTCAATCACTTTGTGGATGTGAGCGGGGAGGGGGCGGGCGTCACGCTCTCGAACGCCGACTGCTATTTCATGAAGGTTGGAAACAGCACGGTGGAGCGGCTGGATACTTCCACGCCGCAGGTGTCTGTCCTTGTGGGCGGCAATGACCTGAACGGCGGCGGCGTGCTGGGCGACCAGGGCGGAGACGAGCGTTTCCTTCAGCGCTTTGCCCTGCGCCCTCACGGCGGCTACGACCCCGTCGCCGCGATGAAATTTGCGCTCGAACACCAAAACCCTCTCACGGCGGGGCAGGTGGAGGGCGGCGATGACTATCCCGAGGCGTCGTTCTCCCTGCTTTCACAGGCGAACCCCAATGTTTTGCTTTGGGCGCTCAAGCCTGCGGATGACGGTCTCGAAAGCGGCTTGGTGGCGCGGGTGTGGAACCTGTCGGCGCGGGTGGAGAGTCATTCTCTCTCGTTCGAGGGCGGAATCGCCGAGGCGCTCGCGCTCACTCACATCGAAACCCCGACGGGCATTGCAAGCGTGGAAGACGGCAGGCTGGTGGATTTAATCAACGGACAGCAGATGAAAACCTATGCCATCTTCCCGTCTGCCTTGCCGTATCGCCCCGATACCAGCGGACTGGAGCGCGCCACTGCGACGCCGCCCGCCGCTGTGCCATCCGCCACCGCTCCAATTGAGGAAACTTCTGCCCCTGCGCCTGTAACGAACACCCCTCCGCCCCCGTCATTTACACAGACAGCCGAACCCGTCGAACCGAGCGGCAAGGGCTGTTTGTTTGGTGTATTGTACGTTTTGGGATTGCTGAAGTAACCATCGTTGGATGGATTGTATTTCGATAAACATGACTTTATCCACTTGCGGCAGGGATAAACGGTCATTACCATGTAAAAATAAAAAACGGAGGAATTGTCATGGATCAGGTGAGGATTGGCGTTATCGGAACGGGCAGAATGGGTCAAAGCCACTGCCGTGTGTATTCCAATTTGCGGCATGCAAAATTCGTCGGCATTTGTGACGCGAACGCTGAGGTGGGCAAGGAGATGGCGAGGCGGCACGAGGTCTCGTTTTTCAGGGACGTGGACGCCCTGCTCGAAAACGTGGACGCCGTCAGCGTTTGCACGCCCACGCCCTACCATTACGAAATCGTCAAACGCTGTCTGGATGCGGGTGTCCACGTTATGGTGGAGAAGCCGTTCACCGAAACGCTGGAACAGGCTGAAGCGTTGAAGGATGCGGCGTCGAAGGGCGGGGCAATCATCCAGGTGGGGCATATCGAGAAGTTCAACCCCGCCTTCATCGAACTCCGCAAAGTGCTGGAAGGGATGGACGTTCTGGCGATGAACTTCAACCGCCTGAGTCCCTTCCAGGGCAGCAACGTGGATGTGGATGTCGTCCTCGACCTGATGATCCACGACATCGGTCTGGTGGTGGATCTGTTCGAGAGCGAGCCGCTTTCGATGGACGCCCACGGCTTTGCGGTCTTCACCGACAGCATTGACTACGGCATGGCGGTGTTGAAATACGCCCCTGAAATTTTGCTCACGCTCACCGCCTCGCGCGTGACCGAGCAGAAGATTCGCGCCATTTCGGTCACTACGCGGGAGGCGTACATCGAGGCAGACCTGCTTCACAAGACCATCGAAGTCCACCGCCGCACGCTGGGCGATTACGTCAACCAGAAGAACAGCCACAAATACCGCCAGGAGAGCCTGATCGAACGCATCGTCGTGCCGACCATGGAGCCGCTGTTCCTCGAACTGCAGGATTTCGTCACCTGCGTTGCCGAAGGACGCACGCCTCAGGTCACCGCCGCAGACGGTTACAATGCCCTGCGCTTCGTCCTGCTCCTGCGCGATAAAATTTTAGAGTCGAGAAGGATTCAAAATCACGTATGAAACTTTCGGTTGTCGTTCCCTGCTTTAATGAAGAGGATAACATCGGAAAACTGAAGAACGAATTCTTCCCGGTGGTCGAAAACCTGCTGGGAAGCCGCGTGGACGGCGCACAGATAGACGCCATCGAAGTCATCTTTGTGGACGATGGCAGCCGCGACGGCACCTACAACGCCCTGAAGCAAGCCTTCGGCGCGTATGCCCACCCGTCCATCGAGGTCAAGTTCGAGAAGCACGAGGTCAATCGCGGGCTGGGCGCGGCGATGCGCACCGGCTTCAAAGCGGTGACCGGCGACATCGTCGTCACCACCGACAGCGACGGCACGTACCACTTTTCCACCATCCCCGCCATGCTCGAACACCTCAAAGGGGATGTCGCCATCGTCACCGCCTCGCCCTATCATCCCAAAGGGGAAGTGGTGGGCGTGCCGGGCTACCGCATCTTCCTCAGCCGCGGCTCGTCGCTGCTCTACCGCATTTTGCTCAGTTGGAAGGTGCACACCTACACCGCCCTCTACCGCGCCTACCGCCGCGAAGTGATTGACCGCATTCCCTTCGCCGCCGACGACTTTTTAGGCGGCACCGAACTGATGGTCAAAGCCATGCTCAAAGGCTATCGCGTGGACGAATTCCCCGCCGCCCTTCATCGCCGCATGTTTGGCGTCTCGAAGGCGAAACTGCTCAAGACCATCAAATCGCATCTCGGCTTTCAGGCGCGGTTGGTATTGCACCGCCTCCACCTCCGCTCCATGTTTGCGGATTAACCGAACCCACGCAGGAGAGATGAACTTGAAGATGATTTCGTAACATGTGTAGCGCGCGTTCTCTTACGCGCCTGCTGCGCAATTATGAAATTTCCTTGTTGATTTTCATACCTCCTGCTTTTTTACGAAAGGAAACAACCTATGGGCGTAAGAATTCATCCGACCGCCGAAGTGTCGGACAAGGCAAAGATTGGGGAGGGCTCCAGCATCTGGCATCATGCCCAGGTGCGCGAGAACGCCGTCATCGGCGAAAACTGCATCATCGGCAAGGGGGTCTATGTGGATGCGGGCGTCGTCATCGGGAACAACGTCAAGATCCAGAACTACGTCTCCGTCTATCACGGGCTGACCATCGAAGACGGCGTCTTTGTCGGACCTCACGTCTGCTTCACCAACGACATGCGTCCCCGCGCCGTCAACCCCGACGGCTCGCTCAAAGCCGCCGACGACTGGGTGCTGAGCGAAACCCGCATCAAACGCGGAGCAGCGCTCGGCGCCAACTCCACCATTCGCTGCGGCATCACCATCGGCGAGTGGGCGATGGTCGGCTCCGGCAGTGTCGTCACAAAAGACGTGCCGGCGTATGGCTTGGTCTATGGCAACCCGGCGCGCCTGCATGGTTTTGTCTGCGCCTGCGGTGAAATCACCGAAAAGAGCGCGCAAACCGAACAGGCAGTCACCGTCAAATGCCCAAAGTGCGGGCGCACAATGGACATTTCCATTCAAGATTGGGAGAAACTACAATGATTCACATGGCAAAACCCCAAATCGGGGCAGAAGAAAAACAAGCCGTTCTGGAAGTTCTGGATTCCGGCATCATTGCCCAGGGTCCGCGAACCAAGGCGTTCGAGGAAGGCTTTGCGCAAATGTGCGGCGTCAAACATGCCGTTGCCACTTCCTCCGGCACCACCGCGCTGCACGTCGCACTGCTGGCGCACGGCATCGGCAAAGGCGACGAAGTCATCACCTCCGCGTTCACCTTCATCGCTTCCGCCAACAGCATCCTCTATGTTGGCGCCCGTCCGGTCTTTGTGGATATTGACCCCCGCACCTTCAACCTGGACGTGAACCAGATCGAATC
The DNA here is from genome assembly GCA_039961775.1 of Chloroflexota bacterium. GTDB lineage: Bacteria > Chloroflexota > Anaerolineae > Anaerolineales > Villigracilaceae > Defluviilinea. The sequence goes on along the minus strand of JABRVZ010000068.1, from coordinate 3,705 downwards.
CGCCATCACGCCTCGGACCAAAGCCATTCTCCCGGTTCATCTCTACGGGTTAGCCTGCGACATGGACCCGATCATGAGTCTTGCCGAAAAACACGGGCTGGCGGTTATCGAGGATGCCTGCCAGAGTCACGGCGCAACCTACAAAGGGAAAAAGGTCGGCTCTTTTGGCACCGGCACCTTCTCACTCTACCCCACCAAAAACATCACCTCCGGCGAGGGAGGGATGATCACCACCAACGACCCGTCAATTGACGAAAAGAGCCGCGTCATTCGCCAGCACGGCATGCGCGTGCGCTACTATCACGATGAACTCGGCTTCAACTTCCGCATGACCGACATCCACGCCGCCATCGGTCTGGCGCAATTGCAAAAACTGGAACAGTTCAACGCCAAACGTCAGGCGAACGCCAAATTCCTGAGCGAAAACCTGAAGGGCGTCGTGACGCCGTATGTGCCGGAAGGATGCAGCCACGTCTTTCACCAGTACACCGTCCGCGTTCCGGATGGGAAGCGCGATGCTTTGCGCGCCCATCTTCAGGAGAAGGGGGTTGGTTCGGAAGTGTATTATCCCGTTCCCATCCACAAGCAGAATTTCTACGTGAAGGAACTGGGCTACAACCAGAGCCTGCCCGAAACGGAAAAAGCGGCGACCGAGGTTCTTTCGCTGCCAGTGCACGCCGGGCTGACGCCCTCCGACCTGGAAGTCATCGTTTCGGCGGTGAACGAATTCATGGGTTGATGCAAAGCGTCGCATGAAAATCGCCTACGTTGTCCCCTATGTCCCCAACCTGATACGGACGCGCCCCTACAACCTGATTCTTCAGTTGGCGGCATTGGGACATGAAGTGACTGTTTTTACGACCGGCTCGGGAGAGCAGGATGCGAGGGATGTGGAAAACCTGCGCTCCCGAGTCTCGCGTGTGGTTTATGAGGAACAGCCGCTCTGGCGTTCGCTGTGGAACAGCCTGATGGTTGTTCCTTCGCGGCGTCCGCTTCAAACGGTGTATAGCTGGAATTCACGCCTGGCGGGGGAACTGGTTGGGCAGTTGAGCGCGGGGAAGTTCGACCTCGTGCATGTAGAGCATTTGCGGGGCTCGCGCTACGGTCAATACATTAAGTCGAAAATGCCGCGTGTGCCAGTGGTTTGGGACAGCGTGGACTGCATCAGTTATCTGTTCGAGCAGGCGTCCAGGCATGGGACGGGAGGGCTGTTTGGCAGGTTTGTCACCCGCTTTGAGTTGAACCGCACCCGCCGCATGGAAGGACGTCTCATCGGCGAGTTCGACCATGTGCTGGTCACTTCGGAAACGGATCGCAAAGCCCTGCTAGGGTTGGTTTCGCCCGGCGCGAAGAGTGCGCCGGTCTCTGTGTTGCCAAACGGGGTGGATTTGGATTTTTTTCGCCCCAATCCCGAGGTCCAGAGAGATGCGGAGACGCTGGTCTTCAGCGGCAAGATGAGTTATCACGCAAATGTTTCGATGGTGAAACATCTCGTCGCGGAGATCATGCCGAGGGTCTGGCGGGAGCGGCCTGAGGTCCGATTGGTGATCGTGGGCAAGGATCCCACGCCGGAGGTCCGCGCGCTGGGAGCCGATTCTCGAATCACGGTGACGGGGACGGTGGCGGACATCCGCCCGTATTTGTGGAAGGCGACGGCGGCGGTGGTGCCGCTGGTGTATGGGGCAGGCATCCAGAATAAGATTTTGGAGGCGATGGCATGCGGAACGCCGGTGGTGACGACTTCGCGCACGCTTTCTGCGCTGGAGGTCACGCCTGGCAGGGAACTGCTGGTTGCAAATGGGGCGGAGGCGTTTGCGCGGGAAGTCTTGGATTTGTTGGGAAACAACGGGCGGCGCGAGGCGGTGGGGGAGGCAGGCGCGGCGTATGTGCGGAGCCGCCATAGTTGGAGGTCCATTGCGGAGCGCCTGGTGGGGCATTATTCCGAAGCGCTCAAGAGTCTGTGTTAGTTGCGCGTATCCATATCAAGAGGGGCTTTAGCGGGTTAAGTTTTTGTAACTTTTCAGCGGTTTTAGTGTCCTGCTTACAATTATGCAAGCCGATGGCTTGTCGTTGTGCCTTAAGTAGAAGTTGATGAGGAGAAAAACATGAAGTTCAGGTTTATTACATCGGCACTAATCCTTTTTGCGCTTGTTTTCAGTCAATTTGCTTATCCCGAGGGAGTTTCAGCGGCTACCATCCGGTATGTCGTTGCTAGCGGCGGGCTGGACACAGGGCAGTGTGATGGTAGTTGGGGCAATGCCTGCACGCTCCAGCGCGCGCTCTTTGTTGCCGCCAATGGTGATGAAGTTTGGGTGCAGCAGGGAACTTATCAGCCGACAACAGGCATAGACCGCTCCATATCTTTCGTTATTAAAGATGGGGTGGCGGTCTATGGAGGTTTTCTGGGTACGGAAACATTGCGGGAACAGCGTAACCCCAACCCTGCCAACACGATTTTAAGTGGTGAAATCAATAATCCCAGCCTGCTGACGGATAATTCGTTTCATGTGATTACGATTGATAATGCTGGTCCAGGCACACGTTTGGACGGTTTTACAGTGACCAGAGGATATGTTGCAGACGCCGACGGGAATCCCTACGGAGGCGGTATTTACATTACCAACAGCAGTCCGGTTTTGAATAACCTCATCATTACGGAAAACCAGGCGGGGAGCACGGTGGGAAGCGGCGGCGGCGGTGTGTATATTGACGATACGGATGGACTACCGTTGATTACGCCCACAATTTCGAATACAGTATTTTCGAACAACTCTTCCGGGCGCGGCGGCGGCTTGTTCAGCCAGCGGAGCAGTCCGATTTTGACCAATGTTGTGTTTCAGGGAAATCAGGCTGTGGCGACCGGCGGCGGGGGGGCGAATTTTCAAAACCTTCAGCCCACCGATCCATATATCAACCCGGTTCTTACAAATGTGTCTTTCATCAATAATACAGCCACGGGCGGCGGCGGGATGTTCCTCGGCACCAGCAGCGGCTCTCTGACCAATGTCACGTTTAGCGGTAATACAGCCAATCGGCGCGGCGGCGGGCTTTTGCTCGAATTCAGTTCTGCTGTGTTGACAAACGTGACCTTTTACAACAATACCTCGAACAACAATCTTGCCAATCCAAAGGGCGGCGGTGGTTTGATGATTTTGGCAAGCAGCCCCACGCTAAACAATGTCACTTTCAGCGGGAACACCAGCCTTGCCAATGGGGTGGATGGCGGCGCTGTGCGGGTGGCAAAAGATCCGGCGGGTCCTACGGTCAGCAATCCTGTGATTCATAATTCGATTTTCTGGGGAAACAATTCAACCGAAATCACCAGCGATGGGACTGGCAGTATCACCGTCAATGACAGTATCGTGCAGGGCGGTTGTCCTTCAGGGGCAGCATGTTCGAATGTGTTGAATGCCAATCCACTGCTCGGCGCGCTTGCCGGCAACGGCGGTTTTACGCAGACCATGGCGCTGGGCTTTGGCAGTCCTGCCATTGATGCCGGGAATAATTCGACCTGCGCTTCCACCGATCAGCGCGGCGCGGCGCGTCCACAATGGTCAGGGTGCGATATGGGCGCATTCGAAATCGGCGCTCACATTGACAATGCGGCTTCAGACTTCAACGGCGGTTCGGTCGGGACCTGTGTGGTGGACAACTTGATAGGAGACGGAGCGGTGCGGCTGAACCTTCCTGGCACGACGACATGCA
>JABRVZ010000067.1:0-24706 GCA_039961775.1 Chloroflexota bacterium | reverse complement strand
CTCTGTAACTCCGTGGTTTGATTTTGGCTTTCGTAAGCCGGTTTTATTGCTCGACTAATTTGGAAAAGTACAACATCTCGCGCTACCGCGTAAGGTGAGTACAAAAATAGCCGCCTCCCTGGTTTTTAGGGCTTGGCGGAGATGTATAATACTTGCATGTCCATTCTTTCAGGCAAGCGCATCCTCCTGGGGGTGACCGGCTCCATTGCCGCCTACAAAGCCGCCGACCTCGCCTCCAAACTGACGCAGGCGGGCGCACAGGTGGATGTCCTCCTCAGCGCTTCTGCCGAAAAATTCGTCACGCCGCTCACCTTTCAATCGGTGACGGGGCGGCGCGCCTTCACCGACGCCGACCTGTGGGGAAGCGAAGCGCACGTCCTGCACGTGGGGCTGGGTCACACCGCTGACCTGCTGGTGGTTGCGCCCTGCACCGCCAACACCCTCGCCAAACTCGCGCACGGACAGGCAGATACCCTGCTCACCGTCACCGCGCTCGCTGCAGCCTGTCCGCTCATCGTTGCGCCCGCCATGGACGGCGGCATGTACGACCACCCCGCCACTCAACAAAACCTGGAGACTCTCCGCAAACGCGGCGTGTACCTCATCGAGCCGGCGGAGGGACACCTCGCCTCCGGACTGACGGGAAAGGGACGCCTGCCCGAAACGCCCGAACTCATCGGACACATCCGCCTCGTTCTCGGACGCCGGGGCTTGCTCGCCGGAAAACGGGTTTTGGTCACCGCTGGAGGCACGCAGGAACCGCTCGACCCGGTGCGCGTCCTCACCAACCGTTCATCGGGTAAACAGGGCTACGCTCTCGCCCAAGCCGCCATTGACGCCGGCGCGCAGGTCACGCTGGTTACAACTCCCACGGCATTGACGCCTCCCATCGGGGCGGAGGTCATCCGCGTGGAAACGGCAAGGCAAATGAGGGACGCCGTGCTCGAGGCGTTCCCCGCCTGCGATGCGCTCCTCATGGCGGCGGCAGTGGCAGACTTTCGACCGAAGCGCGTTGCGGAGAACAAAATCAAAAAAGAGGGCGGGATTCCGCAGATCGAGCTCGAAGCGACGGAAGATATTTTGAAAGCGGCGGCAGGCTTGAGGTCCGAAGGGAAGCGTAAGCAGGTGGTGGTGGGGTTCGCGGCGGAGTCGCAAAGTCTTCTGGAAAATGCGGCAAATAAGTTACAATCCAAGAAACTGGACCTGATTGCCGCAAACGATATTTCCGCTTCCGATGCGGGGTTTTCCGTCGAGACCAACCGCATCACGCTGTTATTTGCCGACGGGCGCAGGGAATCATTGTCATTGATGAGCAAGAGCGAGGCGGCTGAAATCATTGTCGAACGCGTTGCGGCGCTGTTGGAGTAAAATGCGTGTTTTAGTCATATCCGATATTCATGCCAATTACACTGCGCTGGAGGCGGTGTTGAAGGACGCGGGTCCTGTGGATGAAACCTGGTGTCTGGGGGACATGGTGGGCTACGGTCCCGACCCGAACGCGGTGCTAGATGAAATCCGCGAAATTCCGAATTTGACTTGCATCCTGGGCAATCACGACATGGCGGTCATCGGCAAGATACCGCTGGAGGTGTTCAACACTGATGCGCGGCGCACGCTGGAATATCATGAGCGGGTGCTGACGGCGGATAACATGGATTTTTTGCGCTCCCTGCCTTCGAACCTGAAGGTGCGCGGGGAGGTGAGCATTGTGCATGGAAGTCCGCGCGATTCGGTTTGGGAATATATTTTGAACACGCTTTCGGCGCGTTTGAACTTCGATCATTTCACCACGCCGTGGTGTTTTGTGGGGCATTCGCATTTGCAGTGCATGTTCCAATTGAACGTGGATAATGACCGCGTCAGCCTGGCGCCCATCCGCGCGGGGGAGCATTACCCGCTGCGTCCGCGGGCAATCATCAACCCCGGCTCGGTTGGTCAGCCGCGAGACCGCGATCCGCGCGCGGCGTACGCCATTTACGAGACGAACGGTCACGTTTGGGAGCCGCGGCGGGTGGAATATAACATCCCCGAGGTTCAGCAGCGCATCCGCGAGGCAAAATTACCGGAAAAACACGCCATCCGGCTTACTGAAGGGTGGTGACCCCCTCCGCCCTGCGGGCACCTCCCCCAAATTCCGCAGGTGTGTTTTTGAATTTAGGGCAATTTATGTGGAATTTGGGGGAGGATGGGTGGGGGTCAGGAACTTTGTAACGGGTGATTCGTCTCTGGAGTGGAAGCACCTTACTTTCAAAAAGGAGAAGACCCCATGAAAAGGACACTGATTACCGTGGCGATTACCACCTTGGTGGTATTGACGCTGGTCGGCGTTGTCAGCGGATTGTTTGCGCCCAGGATAGGCAACACATTCGCCGACATTAACTACTCTCTCTCCGATACCGGTTACGGCGGCGGCAGCGCTCCAGAATTAATGTACGCCCCCGCCATGGAGGCGCCCGCCCCCGCCCAGCCGTCCATGCAATTTATGGCAGATTCGGGCGGTTATGATAAGTCGTATGAGCAGGCGGCAGCCGGCGCATCGGCGGAACGCCTGGTCATCCAGAATGTGGACATGAGCATCGTCGTTGCCGACCCGAAGGCGCGCATGGACGAGATTGCCCGCATGGCGGTTGAGATGGGCGGCTTTGTCGTTTCCTCCAACCTCTACCGCTCCACGTACGGACCGAACGAAATCGAGGTGCCGGAAGCCAGCATCACCATCCGCGTGCCGGCGGACCGCCTGGATGAGGCGCTGGAAAAAATCAAGGCAGACGTGGTCGAGGTCACGTACGAGAATCGCTCCGGGCAGGATGTCACCAACCAGTATGTGGACCTGAAGTCGCGCCTGGAGGCAAAGGAAAAAGCGGTGGAAGACCTGCTCCGCATCATGGATAAGGCGGAAACGGCGGAGGATATCCTCGCCGTCTACATGCAGGTGCAAAACCTTCAAACGGAGATCGAATCGCTGAAGGGACAGATCAAATACTTCGAAGAGTCTGCCGCGCTGTCTGCCATCAGCATCCGCCTGGTGGCTGAGGAAACGGTCAAGCCCATCGAGATCGGCGGATGGAAATTGCAAGGCACCGCCAACGACGCCATTCAGGATTTGATCCGCTTCACGCAGGGCTTCACCCGCTTCCTGATCCGCCTCTTCCTTTCGTACCTGCCGGCGCTGATTTTGGTCGCCATCCCGGCTTACGGAGCCTTCCTTGGCGGACGCGCGCTCTACCGCCGCTTCAAAAAATCAAAGCCTGCTTCGGCGATGAATGAGGAAGAGAAGAAGTAATCTCAATTCACAATGGTTGAATCGGAAAGACCGTCAGAGATGGCGGTCTTTCTTCTTTTGGGCGTTATAATTTCCTCGATATGGAAAAACTCGTCCGCGAAGCGCAGGAATTATTTCACGTTCACATGACCGGGCGGCAGGTGATGGCGCTCATCACCTACGAAAAAGAACTGATGGAGTGGAATCAGAAGTTCAACTTGACCGCCATCCGCGATATGGACTCGATTCGCACCAAGCATTTTCTGGATTCGTTCTCCTGCGTGCTGGCGTGGAAGGCAAATCCGCCGCATCGCCTCATTGACGTGGGGACCGGCGCCGGTTTCCCGGGCATTCCCCTCAAAATTCTCTACCCCAGCATGAAACTGACGCTGGTGGAATCAGTGGGCAAGAAAGCCATGTTCTGTCAGCACATCGTCAGCGTGCTGGGGTTGGATGGCGTGGAGGTCATTCAAAAACGCGTGGAAGACCTGGGACAAAACCCTCAGCACCGCGAAGCATACGATTGGGCGGTGGCGCGCGCCGTGGCGCATCTAAACGTGTTGAGTGAGTATTTGCTTCCCCTGCTGAAAATCGGCGGGCGGATGCTCGCCCAAAAAGGCGAAAGCGGACCCGCCGAGGCGCAATCGGCAGAGGCAGCCATGAAAGTGCTTGGCGGCAAACTGGAACAGTTGATTCCGGTTCATTTGCCGGGCGTGGCAGACGACCGTTACCTGGTGGTGGTGGAAAAAGTCGCCGCCACGCATCCCAAATATCCGCGCAAACCGGGCATCCCGTCCAAACAGCCGCTGTAAAACGCAGCGCGCACTCTATCTGCGTTTCTGTGTTCTCCCCAAACTTGTTGTATACTCGTGAAAACTTCATGCCTGCCTTTCTTCAACTTGCCTTTTTAGTCTCCGTTATTCTTTTCTGCGCAAAAATTGCCGGTTATCTCAGTGTGCGGCTCGGACAACCTTCCGTGCTGGGCGAATTGCTGGTGGGAATTCTGCTGGGACCCTCGCTCATCAATCTGCTCGATTTGCCGTTCATTCAGCACAGCATGTCGGAAACCATCACGGAGTTTGCCGAGTTTGGCGTGCTTCTGCTCATGTTTCTTGCCGGGCTGGAACTTCACTTCAGCGAGATGCGCCGTAACCTGCGCGTTGCTTCGCTGGCGGGTTTTTGGGGCGTGGTCTTTCCCGTCCTCATGGGGTGGGGCGCCGGCGCGCTCTTTGGGCAGGATGCAAACGCGGCTCTTTTCCTCGGTCTGACGCTGGGCGCCACCAGCGTGAGCATCTCGGCGCAGACGTTGATCGAGTTGAAGGTTCTGCGCAGCCGCGTGGGCTTGAGCCTGCTGGGGGCGGCGGTGTTCGACGACATCCTGATCATCCTCTTTCTTTCCATCTTTCTCGGCATTCAGGGAGGCAGCGAGACCTCGGCGGACGTCCTGGCAATCCTGCTGAGGATGGCGCTGTTCCTCGTCTTTTCGGTTCTGCTCGGACTTTGGGGCTTGCCCTGGCTCATCCGCCAGACCGCCAAACTACCCATCAGCCAGGGGTTGTTGACCGTTTCGCTCATCGTCATGTTCACCTATGGCATTGCGGCGGAGTTTTTGGGCGGCATGGCGGCGATTACCGGGGCATTTCTGGCGGGGTTGATGCTGGGACGCTGCCCCGAAAAGGAACAAATCGAAGCCGGCGCGCATGCGCTGGCATACGGTCTGTTTGTGCCGGTATTCTTTGTGAATATCGGCTTGTCCATCAACCTGCGCGAGTTCCGCCTGGAATCCCTCCTGCTGACCGTCGTCATCATCCTTGCGGCGGTGGCTGGCAAATGGCTGGGCGCCGGCTGGGGCGCACGGTTGGGCGGGCTCGATAAACAGGAAGCCTTCCGCCTCGGCGCGGGGATGATTTCGCGCGGCGAAGTGGGGCTGATTGTGGCGGATGTTGGCATTCGTCAGGGGCTTTTGCCCGATAACGAGTTTTCGGCAATTGTGGTGATGGTGCTTGTCACTACGCTGATTACGCCCCCCATCCTGCGGTTTCTGTTTGCGCAAAACAAGCCCGAGGCGGAGAAAAAACTGTCGCAGGCTGAGCAGGTTCAGGTCCAGCCTGAAGCGGCAAATCAAAACGAGGAGGATGTCTGATGTACTTCATCCTGTTTGTCATGCACAATCCCGATTTGCTCGATGAGTTGATGGAAGCCTGGGAGGCGGCTGGCGTTCAGCGCGCAACGGTGATGCTCAGCACCGGGATGCGCCGCCTGCGGCTGAGAGACGGACTGCGCGACGACCTGCCGTTGATGCCCTCGCTGGATGATTTTTATGAGTTTTCGCAAACGCTCAGCCGCACCATCTTTACAACCGCCGAGGATGAGTCTATGATTGATAAAGTCCTTGCCGCTACCCAAAGCGTGGTAGGAGACCTGCGCGACCATGAGACCGGCGTGTTCCTGGTTTTGCCGGTGGTCAAAGCGTATGGACTGGAGAAAAGAGAGCGCCCATGAATGGAGAGATTCGTTTATTGATGCTGGCGGTCGTTCAGGAGCAGGATCGCGACGAGGCAACCCGCGCGCTCGAAAGGCTGAATGTGCCGGTGGTGTATCTGTTCAGCGCGGGCGGTTTTCTGGGACGCCGCAACGCAACGCTGCTCATTGGCTTGCGCCAGGGGCTGGAGGAAGAGGCGATTCGAATCCTGCAGGAGACCTGCAAACAGCACACCGAATATCTGACCCTGCCGCTGGAGGGTTCGCCTCTCCCCATGCCGACGCCTGTTCCGGTGACCGTGGGCGGCGCCACCATTTTTGCCCTGCCGGTGGAGCATTTCGAGGAAATCTAGCAAGGAGCATGACTTATGAAAATGATTATTCTCATCGTCAAAGACAGCGACGCCGACACGATTACCCAGGCGCTGACCGCCGACAAGTACCGCGTGACGCGCGTGGCATCCACCGGCGGTTTTCTGCGGAGCGGGCGGGTGACGCTGTTTATCGGCGTGCGCGATGAACGCGCCGAACTGGTGCAGGAGTTAATCCGCTCGAAACTGCCGCCTCTGCCCTCGGGTGAAAAGCGGGCGACGTGGTTCGTTATTCCAGTGGAACGATTCGAGCAGGTGTAACGGGAACAAAGGCACCTGCTGGATAGTCTGACATACGGAGACACGCAGATTCGGTGTCTCCGTATTTTATAAATCACCTTACGCGGTAGCGCGAGATTTATCTCGCGTTTTCAGGCGACATGAATGTCGCGCTACGAAAAAACTGCGTAACATCGGTTAATAAATTTCGAGGTCAAAATGAACAAAAATTTGCGTTTTTTCGGTATCCTTCTCGCGCTGACGCTCGCCGCGCTGGCGTGCAACTCCCCGCTGACGGGCGGCGGGACGCCCTCCTCCCCCGACCAGGTGGCGACCATCGTCGCTTCGACCCTCGAGGCAGTGGCGACGGATACCCCGCCGACCGGCATCACCCCTGAACCGGACGAACCCGCCTCCCTGCTTCCTCATAGCCTGTACTACCTCGGCAACGACAGCGCCAACCTCTCCCAGGTCTTTCGCATGGAACGGGACGGGGTCACGGCGCGCCAACTCACCTTTGAGTCCGATTCGGTCGGCTCTTATGATGTCTCGCCGGTGGATGGAAGCGTCGTCTATGTGGCGGACAATCAAATGATTTTGATTCAGGCAGACGGTTCGGGCAGACGCGTGCTGGTGGACGGCGGCGAAGTGGACGAGAACAACCCCTTCCTGACAAGCATCAATTCACCCGTTTTCTCCCCCGACGGAAGGAGCATCGTTTACGGCAGGGGCGGCTTGAATTTCTATTCGCTGGAGACGGGCGTATCCAACCTCGTCATCGAAAATCAATGGGACGACGTGGGCGGCGGTCTGCTCATTCCGCGCGAACTCTACTGGCCCGAAAAATACTCGCCCGACGGTCAGAAACTGCTCGTCTCGCTTGGCTACTACGAGGGCGGCTCGTCCGCCATCTACTACCCGGACGGCAACACGCTGGTGCGGCTGAACGGCGCGGAGGGCGCGCTCATCTGTTGCGGCGAACCGAACTGGAGCGCCGACAGCGCCGCCCTGTACTCGGCGTATCCCTACATGGGCATGTTCATGGCCGGCATGTGGCGCGTGGACGCTTCCACCGGAACCGTGACCACCCTCCTGCCTGGCGAAGCCGGCGACGGCACCTACAACATCCCTTCCGACGCCTACCTCGCCCCCGATGGACAGTTGTACTACTTCTTCGTCAACTTCAGACCCGAACAGGATTTCGTCCAGCGTGCGCCGATGCAGTTGGTGCGCTCCGCGCCCGACGGCGTGACCGGGCGAACCATCCTGCGACCCGACACGTTCGAGCTCATGAACGAGGCGCTCTGGGCGCCCGACGCCAGTTTCGTCCTCGTCGCCTTTGCGCCCATCGCCGACATCTACGCCGGCGGGCGGGTGGAGATGGTGTACACCGACTTCCGTCCCAACGTGGTTCTCATTCCCTTCGCACAGCGATTAAAATGGGGTCCATGACACCTCTCTTCGGCGGCATCGAAGGCGGCGGGACAAAATTCGTCTGCGCGGTGGGAACATCGCCAGACGACATCCGCCACGAAACACGTTTCCCCACCACCACCCCTGCCGAAACACTGCGACAGGCAATTGACTTCTTCCAACAGGCGGAACGGGACTTCGGCAGACTCTCCGCCCTGGGCGTTGCCTGCTTCGGTCCGCTCGACCCGAATCCTGCTTCGCCCGCCTACGGACGCATCCTCCTCACCCCCAAACCCGGCTGGACGGACGCCGACATCGTTGGCGCGCTCCGTTCAGCCTTCGATGTTCCCATCGGCTTCGACACCGACGTCAACGGCGCGGCGCTCGGCGAGTGGACCTGGGGCGCGGCGCAGGGACTGGACACCTTCCTCTATCTGACAGTTGGCACCGGCATCGGCGGCGGGATGATGGCAAACGGCGCGCTCCTGCACGGGCTGCTCCACCCCGAAATGGGACACATCCTGCTCCCGCACGACCTCACCCGCGACCCGTTCGAGGGCGCCTGTCCCTTCCACAAAGACTGCTTCGAGGGGCTGGCGTCTGGTCCTGCACTGGAAAAACGCTGGGGGCGGCGCGCCGAGACGCTCCCGCCGGAACACCCCGCCTGGGCGCTGGAGGCGCACTACATCGCGCTGGCGCTGGCGACCTACATCGTCACCTTTTCGCCTCAGCGCATCGTCATCGGCGGCGGCGTGGGCGGGCGCGAAGACCTGCTCCCCCTCATCCGCAGGGAGGTGCAGCAGATTTTGAACGGCTACGTCCAGTCACCGGCAGTGACGCAGAAAATTGACGAATTCATCGTCCACCCCGCGCTGGGGAGCCGCGCCGGCATGCTGGGCGCGATTGCCCTCGCAAAACAGGCAGTAAAGCCTGAAACCCAGAGTCCATCAGACTGAGGTTTTTCATGGATTCCATCGCCATTCTCGATTTTGGTTCGCAGTATGCCCAACTCATCGCCCGCCGCGTGCGCGAGGCGCATGTCTATTGTGAATTGTTCCCTTGGGACGCGCCCATGGAACGTATCCTTGCCATTCAGCCCAAAGGATTCATCCTCTCCGGCGGACCCAGGTCGGTGTACGAAAAAGACGCCCCTTACATTCAGGATTTCATCTTCAAGACCGGTCTGCCCATCCTAGGCATCTGCTACGGGATGCAGGCGCTCACCCACGCCCTCGGCGGTCAGGTGGACGCCTCTGCCCGACGGGAATACGGTCCCGCCGAAATCGAACTCAACCTGCCCGATACCATTCTGGAGGGCATTTGCAAAGTGTGGATGTCGCACGGCGACCGAATTACCAAACTGCCCAAAGGGTTCATCGCCCTGGCGCGCTCGGGCAACAGTCCGCTGGCGGCAATGGGCGACATGAAGCGCAAATACTTCGGCGTGCAGTTTCACCCGGAGGTGCATCACACCCCAAACGGAGAGAAACTTCTCCAGCGGTTCGTGACCGAAATCTGCGGCGCAAAACCCACCTGGACGCCCGCCTCCATCATTGACGAGGCGGTGGAGCGGATACGCCAGCAGGTGGGCAATGAGCGCGTGCTGGCGGCGGTTTCGGGCGGCGTGGATTCGTCGGTGGCGGCGGCGCTGGTGCACAAGGCAGTTGGAGATCAGTTGGCGGCGGTCTTCGTGGATACCGGTCTCCTGCGGCAAAACGAGGGCGAACAGGTGGCGGCGGCGTTTCGGGATACCCTGCACGCCGAACTCATCACCGTGGACGCCTCGGATGAGTTCTTTTCTGCGCTGGCAGGGGTGACAGACCCGGAGCAAAAGCGCCGGGTCGTCGGCGAGAAGTTCATCCGCATCTTCGAGGCGCAGGCGCGGCAGCTCGGACATCCAAGATTCCTCGTGCAAGGAACGATTTACCCAGACGTGGTCGAATCGTCTGCGCCAGACCGCAACAAGGCAGAGAAAATCAAGACTCATCACAACGTGGGCGGTTTGCCGGAAGATATGCAGTTCGAACTGGTGGAGCCGCTGCGGTATCTGTTCAAGGACGAGGTGCGGGCGGTGGGTGAAGCGCTTGGGCTGCCGGAAAGGCTGGTTTGGCGGCAGCCGTTTCCGGGTCCGGGGTTGACCGTGCGCTGTCTCGGGGAGGTGACGCGCGAGCGTGTGGAACGTCTGCGGGCGGCGGATGCCATCCTGCTGGAGGAATTGTCCAAAGCAGGTTTTTTGGGAAAAGACGCCGAGACTTCGCAGGCGTTTGCGGTGCTGCTGCCGGTGCGTTCGGTGGGCGTGATGGGCGACCAGCGGACGTATCAGGAGGCGGCGGCGATCCGCGCGGTGACGACCGAGGATTTTATGACCGCCGACTGGGCGCGCCTGCCGCACGACCTGCTGGCGCGGGTGTCGAACCGCATTGTGAACGAAGTGGACGGGATTAACCGCGTGGTGTATGATATTACAAGCAAACCGCCCGCCACCATCGAATGGGAATGAGGCGATTTTGGATTTACGATTTTGGATTTAGGATTTTGGATTTAGGATTTTGGATTTACGATTTTGGATTTAGGATTTTGGATTTGCGATTTTGGATTTGCGATTGAGGAGGAATCATGAACTTTGACTTTGGCGAAGTGTTGACCCGCGCGGGTCAGATCACATGGAAGCATAAAATTTTATGGCTCTTCAGCGCCCTGCCAACGCTGGCGAGCGTTCTCATCCTGCCGTTGATTTTTCCCCTCTTCCTGTTCACAGATTTCGACCGCTACGGCGAACCCCGCTTTGTGGAAGAGCCAATCTTTTTCGTCGTTTTCTTCGTTGGGATTGTTGTCGTCTCTCTGTTGAGTTTCGCGCTGTATGTGATTTCCTCCGCATCGGTCACGTTTGGCGTTCTGCGCGCGGAGGACGGCGCAGAGAAGCTGGGAGCGGCGGAACTGTTCAAAGACTCGCAGAAATACTGGCTGAAGGTGCTGGGGGTGATGCTCCTGACGAGCATCGTCGTTTCCGTTGGGCTTTTGATTTTCTTCGGGTGTCTCACGCTGTTCGGCGCAGTCACCATGGGGCTGGGGTTCATCTGCATTCAGCCGCTGATTCTCCTCCTCTACCCGCTCTCGCTGGTGATCTATGGCATTATCGAAGAAGCGCTGGCGGCGGCAGTTGCCGATGACCTCGATGTCATTGCCGCCATTCAGCGCGGCTGGGAACTGGTGAAAGCCAACTTCTGGCGCATCCTGCTGATTTCGTTCATCGTCTATTTTGCCATCAGCCTGTTGAGCGGTTTCGTCGTCATGCCGTTCCTATTCCCCTTCTTTTTTGCGCCCTTCTTCATGGGCGGCGCCGAGCCAGACCCGCGCACCATCATGCTCTTCGCCGGCGGGCTCAGCCTGCTGATGATGCCGCTCATGGCGCTGGTGCAGGGCGTCGGCATGACCTTCCTCAAGGCGTCATACCTCATCACCTATCTGCGGCTGACCCGCCCCAAAGCGGACGCCGCCATCGTCAGCGAGGCGAATGCCTAAATTCCTGCGCTTCCTCCTCAGCCTCAGCCTGCTGGCTGGAGCCCTCACCTTTGCCCACGCTCAAGCCGCTTCCTCCGCCGAGATTGTGCGCATTGATTCCTCGAACTTCCCGCAAATCTCGGCGCTGGTGGATGTGTACGGCGCAGACGGCAATTTCGTCTCCGGGCTAAAAGCGGCAAACGTCACAGCCTATGAAGACGAGCAGGCGCGCCCTGTCGTCTCGCTCCGCGAGGCGGACGTGCCGGTGCAGGTGGTGGTTGCCGTCAACCCCGCGCCTGCGCTGGGAATCCGCGACGGAAACGGGGTTGCCCGCTTCGAGCGTGTGGTGGAGGCGCTCCGTGGGTGGGCGGAGGGGCAGCCCGCAGACTCGCGCGACGATTTCAGCCTGGTCTCGCTCTCCGGCTCGCTCATCAGCCACGCCGGCGTGGATGACTGGCTGGTGAGCCTGAACGCCTTCAAGCCCGACTTCCGCAACTCGAAGCCCAACCTGCAAACCCTTGCCATCGCGCTCGATACGGTCAGCGCGCCGACGCCGGAACCCGGCATGAAGCGCGCCGTGCTGTTCATCACCCCGCGCATGGACGACCCCAACATTGACAACACCATCGCTCCGTTCATTCAGCGCGCCGTGGACGCAAAAGTGCGCGTCTTCGTCTGGTTTGTGGATGCGGAAAATCAATTCCTCTCGCCCAGCGCCAACGCCTTCAAACTGCTCGCCCAGCAGAGCGGCGGGCAGTTCTTTGCCTTTTCGCGCAATGAACCCTTTCCCAGCCTGGACGAATATTTCGCCCCTCTGCGTTCCATCTACGAAATCAAATACACCTCCGCCCTGAACACCGCCGGCGAACACATCCTGCGCTTCGACTTTCAGGCCGGCGGCACGCTCATCAGCGCCGACGGCGCGGCATTCAGCGTGGACGTTCAGCCGCCCAACCCCATCTTCGTCACGCCGCCCCTGCAAATCACCCGTCAGCCGCCCGCCGACGACCCCTACAACACGGAAATTCTCGAACCATCGCGGCAGATCATCGAAATCATCGTCGAATTCCCCGACGGGCATCCGCGCGACCTCGTCCGCACGACGCTGTATGTGGATGGTCAGGTTGCCGCGGAAAACACCCGCAGCCCCTTCGACAGGTTCATGTGGGATTACAGCGCCTTCACCGAAAGCGGACAGCACCAGATTGTTGTCGAGGCAGAGGACGCGCTGGGGTTGACCAAATCGAGCATCGCCACCACGGTCACGTTCACGGTCATCCATCCGCCCAGCGGCATGGAGGCATTTCTGGCGCGCTACCGCTCGGAACTGACGCTCGGCTCGATCATCCTGGCGGGGTTTGCCCTGCTGGCGGTGCTGATTCGCAGCCGCGTGAAAAATCTGCCGGAAAGCCGGCGCAAAAAAGCCCGCAGGGCAAAAGAAGACCCGGTCACCCAGCCGGTCCCCGCACTGGCAGAGCCGCCGTCAAAAAAGTCGAAAACGTCTGCCCGCTTCGGGTGGATGAACCTGGGTCAGAGCCGCGTGCCCTCCGCCCCTGCCTACCTCATCCGCCTGAAGAACGGCGGCGAACCTGCCAGCGCTTCGCCCATTCCCCTGCTCGAAAAAGAGACCACGTTCGGCGCGGATCCGGTACAATCCACGCATGTGCTGGATGACCCGTCCATTTCGCCCCTGCACGCCCGCATCCGCCGCACGGTGGATGGAAATTTCCTGCTCATGGATCACGGCTCGGTGGCAGGCACGTGGGTCAACTACGAGCCGGTCACGCGCGAAGGCATCCGCCTGAAGCACGGAGACAGGATTCACTTCGGGATGATGTACTACCGCTTTGATTTGAATCAGGCTCCAGCGGAGTCTGAACCGAAGGTCGTCCAGCGAAAATAATCCGCTTTCTATGATTCGCACATCGCGCGCACACCTGAACGTCGAAGCACACAGCCATCAGGGCATGACGGGAAAGAACAACGAAGACCGTTATGCGGTGGCTTCGTTTCGCGTGAGCGAAAAAGACCACACGCCCGTGCTGTTCGCCGTGCTGGCAGACGGCATCGGCGGGCACAAAGGCGGGGAGGTGGCGGCGGAACTGGCGGTCAACCACATCATGCAGAGCGTGGCGCGGGGCGACGGCAAATTTTCGCGGCACATGATCGAACAGGCGGTCAACGAAGCCAGCAGCGCCATTGCCGCGCATTCTGCCGCCAACGAAAACCTGCAGGGTATGGGCGCCACCTGCGCCATCGTCTGGGTCATAGACAACAAACTCTACACCGCGTATGTGGGCGATTCGCGCATTTATCTGCTGCGCGGCGGGCGCATTCAGCAGTTGACCGTGGATCACTCGTGGGTGCAGGAAGCCATCGAAAAGGGCATCCTCAAGCCCGAACATGCGCGCGACCATCCCAACGTGCACGTCATCCGCCGCTACCTGGGCTCGCCCGTCCCGCCCGAACCCGACTTCCGCCTGAACCTGTTCGACGGCGAGGGAGCGCATCACGCCGAGAATAATCAGGGCATGGAAATTCAGCCGAACGACGTCATCCTGATGTGCACCGACGGTCTGACCGACCTCGTCTGGAACGATGAAATTCTCGAAATCGTGCGCACGCGCCCCAGCCTCAAGGAAGCCAGCCGGGCGCTGGTCAATCTTGCCAACGAACGCGGCGGCTTCGACAACATCACCGTCATCCTGATTGGTGCCCCGCCCGATTTCAAACCGAGAAACGCCCCCCGCAAGCGAAACTGGAGATGGATTCCGTGGGTGGCAGGCATATTTGCCAGCCTGATTTTCTTTCTCGTCGTCGCTTCGCTCCTGACCTTCAACCTGCTCCGCCGCACCACGGCAGTGACCGCCACTCCAGCCCCTCCCACCGCCGCCGCCACCGAAACCGTCCCGCCGCCAACTTTCACCTTCACCCCCGCCCCGGAGGTGATTCTCCCTTCGCCCACCGCCACCATCACACCCTGGCCCACAAACACAATCCAACCCTGACATCTGCCTGGAGGTAGATATGCCCGTCAAACATTCGCAAGAAGTGGAAGCCAAGCCGGTGCTTGCCGGCAAAGATACGACCATTCAGGTTCTTATCTCCTCTCAGGAGGGACCAAACTTTGCGCTGAGGAAGTTTTCCATGCAGCCGGGGGGCGGCATGCCGCGTCACACCAACACGGTGGAACACGAGCAATACGTCCTACGCGGCGAAGCCGTCATCACCATCGGCGATGAGACGTATCACGTCCGCGCGGGGGATGTGGTCTTCATCCCCGCAGGCGCGGTACATTCGTATGAGAACACTGGCGCGGAACCGTTCGAATTTTTGTGCATCATCCCCAACAAGGAAGACAAGATTACGCTTGTGGGAGAGGGGTGCTAGGAAAACAAAACAAGCCGCGTCTTTACAGGCGCGGCTTGTTTATTTCTATCTCTCTATATCTTTCCCGTAATGGTCGCTAACTTCAACTCGCCGATTGCCTTCGTAATGTGAATGTCGCGCGGGCAGGCAAGGGTGCAGTTGTAGGCGGTGTGACAGCGCGCGAGACCGTCGGTCTCGGCGAGGATGTGCATGCGTTCGGCGGCGGCTTCGTCGCGGCTGTCGAAGATGAAGCGGTGGGCAGTCACCAGCGCGGCAGGACCGTAATACTGGTCGCTCGCCCAGAAAGAGGGGCAGGAGGTGGTGCAAGCCGCGCACAGGATGCACTTGGTGGTCTCGTCGAAGCGGGCGCGCTCTTCAGGGCTCTGGAGGCGTTCCTTCCCGTCGGCGGGAAGCGGGGAGTCGTTGATGAAGTAGGGGAGAATCTTCTTGTAGTTATCGAAAAACGGCTCCATATCCACAATCAGGTCTTTGACCACCTTCAAGCCGAGCAAAGGCTCAACGGTGATGTGGTCGCCCACGTCGCGGATGAGGGTCTTGCAGGCGAGCATGTTGCGCCCGTTGATGCGCATGGCGTCCGAGCCGCAGACTCCGTGCGCGCACGAACGGCGGAAGGTGAGCGTGCCGTCCAGTTCGCCTTTGACGCGCTCCAGCACATCCAGCACGCGGTCGGTTTCGGCGGCTTCGAGGGTGAAGGTGTCGTAATGGAAGGTTTTGTCCACTTCGGGGCGGTAGCGGAAGATTTTCAGTGTTACCTGCATGGCGGTCCTCACTAATAAACGCGTTCTTTCGGCTGGTATTTGGTAATGACGACGGGCTTGTAGCCGAGCGTGACTTTGCCGTTTTGCTTCCAGGCGAGGGTGTGCTTGAGCCAGTTGACATCGTCGCGCTTGGGGAAGTCTTCGCGGGCATGACCGCCGCGGCTTTCCTGGCGCGCCAGCGCTGAGACGGTGGTGACTTCGGCGAGGTCGAGCAGGTTGGTCAATTCCCAGGCGTTGAGCAGTTCGGTGTTGAAGACCTTGCCGTTGTCGGTTAGTTTGATATGTTTGGCGCGTTCCTGCAACTCGCGGATTTTGTTCAGGGCGTGGGTCATGGTCTCTTCCGTGCGGAAGACGCCCATGTTATCGAACATTTCCTTTTTCATTTCCTGACTGAGTTGATAGACCGTTTCCGTCCCTTTGTTGTTGCGGAGTTGTTCAAGCTGCTGGCGGGCAAAACCTTCAGGGTCGGCGGGCAGAGGCGTGAAGTCCGCGCCTTTGGCGTATTCGGCGGCGCGCATCCCCGCGTATTTGCCGAAGACCACAAGGTCGAGCAGGGAGTTGGTGCCGAGGCGGTTGGCGCCATGAACCGAAACGCAGGCGCATTCTCCCGCCGCGTATAGACCGGGCAGGACGGTGTTCTTATCGTCAATCAACACCTCGCCGTACATGTTGGTGGGAATGCCGCCCATGGCGTAATGCGCCGTCGGCTGGATGGGCATGGGCTGGGTGACGGGGTCCACGCCAAGGTAGGTGCGGCAGAAGTCAATGATGTCGGGAAGTTTTTTGAGGATTTGTTCGCCTGTCACGGTGTAGGGCGAACCGTCGGGGTTGGTACGTCCGTCCAGCGCAGCGTACTTGTTCACCGTCTCCGGGCGGACATCGAGGTACACATAGTTCGAGCCGTTGATGCCTCGTCCTTCACGGATTTCGAGATAAATGGAGCGGCTGACCACGTCGCGCGAGGCGAGATCCTTCACCGTGGGGGCGTATTTTTCCATGAAACGTTCGCCCTTGTCGTTGAGGAGTACGCCGCCTTCGCCGCGCACGCCTTCGGTAATGAGGATGCCGAGTTTGTAGATGCCGGTGGGGTGGAATTGGAAAAATTCCATGTCTTCGGCGGGAATGCCGCGCCGCAATGTCACCGCGATGCCGTCGCCGGTCAACGCGTAGGCGTTGGAGGTGATTTCCCAGATGCGCCCGTGTCCGCCGGTGGCGAAGATGACGGCTTTGGCATGGAAGACGTGTAATTCGCTGGTGGCAATTTCGAGCGCGACCACGCCGGCGGCTTTCCCGTTTTGGATGAGGACATCCAGCACCTGAAACTCATCGAAAAAATTGACATTGTTCTTCAAGCATTGCTGGTACAGCGTCTGCAAAATCATGTGACCAGTACGGTCAGCGGCGTGACAGGCGCGCCGCACGGGCTTTCCGGTCACGTTGTTGGTGTGACCGCCAAAGGGGCGCTGGGCGATGCGTCCGTCGGGGGTGCGGTCAAAGGGCAGACCCATGTGTTCGAGTTCATAAACGATCTGCGGCGCTTCGTTGCACATGAACTCAATGGCGTCCTGGTCGCCGAGGTAATCGGAGCCTTTGACCGTGTCGTAAGTGTGCCATTCGGGGCGGTCTTCCTCGAGGTTGCCGAGCGCCGCGCCGATGCCGCCCTGCGCCGCGCCCGTGTGCGAGCGGGTGGGATAAAGTTTGCTGATGACGGCGGTCTTGGCAGTGCGTGAAGCGTAGAGACCCGCCATGAGTCCCGCGCCGCCTGCGCCGACGACAACCACATCAAACTGATGAACCTTTGCCATGAATTGCTCCTACGATGTCCAGATAATATACAGCCCCATGAGGCTGAACGAAATGACCATGATGATGCTGATGATGCGGGCGATGTTCCTGCCGCGGGCAGAGACGATGTAATCATCCGAAATGACCACCAGCCCATGCACGCCGTGCGCCACAGCAACCAGCAAAAGCAGGCTCGCCGTCACCTTCCAGAACGGGCTCGCCCAAGGAGCCAGGTCTGGGACGTTTGTGCTTTGGACGTGACTGGAGTTGGGCATGAAGCCCCAGCGCAAAACGTCCGCCATGTTCATCTGCGTGCGCGCGCCCATGATCAACGCGCCGATGATGGCGGTCAGAATCAGCGCGTACATTGCCAGGGCGGAAAGACGCGTAAAGATCCACATCAGCATCTCGAAGTTCAAGCCCCGCTTCGAAAGAGGAAGAGTTCTGGGTTTTGTGGTTGCCATTTCAGCCTCCCAGCGCAGAATGGAGGATCACGAACACGGCAATCCCAAAAATGGGCAGGAAAACCGCCCATTCCACCCAAATGGCTTCCCGTTGATATTCGATGAGTTTGGGGAACAAATCGCTGATCGTAATGCGCAATCCGTTGATGGCGTGAAACAGCGCGCAGAAGAAAATGAAGATTTGGAACGCCCAATTGGTATATACCGCATTGAGAAAACTGCCCACGCTTCCCCCTACAAACGAAGCCAAAATATGCACGGCGACGAAAATCCCCATCCCCAGACCGCCAATGCGGTGCAGGATAAAGGTCAGGTAGGGACCCTGTCCCTTATACCGCAAGCCTGTCGCAAGACTTACGTTTCTTTTCAGGCTCATCCATGCCTCCTTGATTTGATGGTTTTGGGAAGTTGATGCATTATCTCATTCCCGCATAATACGCCAAAAGTGACAATACTCATAGGTTATTCGTTTCAGACATCCTCCAAAAAAGAGGGGCTTGACCTTTATAATCCAGAATACAATTCCGACAAAGTGGTCTTATTCTAACCCAAAATTTATTGCAGACAAATCATTTCGATACTGTTATCCTTCCCATCAGCAAGCCTGTACCCTACATTTGGAGGTAGTTATGTCCGAAACCATCAGCAGGCGGGATTTTATCAAAGTGACCACGAGCATCGTTGGGGGAATTATCGGCGTGGCAATAGGCGTGCCTGCCGTCTATTATTTGATTGACCCTGCCTTACGCGAAGGGGCAAAAGAAGCCTGGATTCCCATCGGCAAACTGGAAAACATGGAGATCGGCAAACCCTACCCGTTTTCCTTCACCCGCGTTCAGGTCAACGGCTGGGAGAGGACTTCCACCAGTCACGGCGGATTCGTCATCCGCAACTCAAACGACCCGAACGACCTGCTCATCCTCAACAGCCGATGCACGCATCTTGCCTGCACTGTGAACTGGAAAGAAGACAGCCAGGTTTTTCTCTGCCCGTGCCACGACGCCAAATTCAGTGAACAGGGCGAGGTGCTGGATGGTCCGCCGCCGCGCCCGCTCGACCGCTACAACGAATTCCGCGTCACCGAGGACGGCACGCTCGAGATTTTCTATCAGGAAGGCTAAATCATGTGGAAAAAAGTTTTTGACTGGCTGGACGAACGCCTCGGACTCAACGATCTCTACAAAAACCTGCTCGACCGCCCCGAACCCAAAGGCAACTGGTGGAACACGCTTGGCTCTGCCAGCCTGTTCCTTTTTGTTTTACAGGGGTTGACCGGCATCTTCCTCACCGTGTACTACACCCCCTCTCCCGACCATGCCTATGACTCCATCCAGTACATTATGGAGGGCGTCGCTTTCGGCTGGCTGATTCGCGGCATCCATCACTGGGGCGCATCGCTGATGGTGCTGGTGGTCTTCATCCACATGCTGCGCGTCTTCGTCACCGCCTCCTACAAATACCCCCGCGAAATGACCTGGTTCATCGGTATCGGTCTCCTGCTGACAACTATTGGCATGGGCTTCACCGGCTACCTGCTCCCCTGGAACCAGCGCGCCTACTGGGCGACCACCGTCGGCACACAAATCGCCGGGACGGTTCCCTTCATCGGCGAATTCATCCTCAAAGCCCTGCGCGGCGGGCCGGACCTGAGCGCCCTCACCCTGCAGCGATTCTTCTCCGCCCACATCTGGATGATTCCCGCCATTCTGGCGGCGCTCATTGGCGTACACCTCTACCTGATCATCCGGCACGGCGAGTCGCATTTTCCAAAAAAGGATGAATGACCTTTGCATGGCAGATTTTGTGCAGCAGATTTTGTGTAGCAGACGCTCTCTAGCGTCTGCTGTTTGAGAACGCCATCCACAGCGGAGAAATCATGAACGAAGAAACCAAACAGAAAATCCAGCAACGCTACGAACAGGAACTCCACAAAGGCGAACGCTTTTGGCCCGACAGCATTTTCAAGGATGTCATCGTCTCGCTTGGGATTTTTATTGTTCTCGTTCTGCTCGCCACTTTTGTCGGCGTTGCCAACGAACCCAAAGCCGACCCGGCAGACACGAGTTATCTGCCGCGCCCCGAGTGGTATTTTCTCTTCCTTTTCAAGTTTCTGGCGCTCTACGGGCAAATCCCCGTCATCGGCAAAATCGAATGGCTGGCAACCGTCCTCGTTCCCGCGCTGGGCATCGGGCTGTTGACGCTCCTGCCGCTCTTGGATAAATCCCCCTACCGGCATTACTCCCGCCGCATCTTTGCGCTGACCTTCATGGGAACGATCATCCTGGACATGGTGCTGCTGACCATCATGGCAAGCCTTCCCGTCCCTCCCAACGCGGAGGAATTGGCGGCTTCCACAACCCTGCAAGCCATCGGCGGGCTGTGGATCCCTGCGGCAGTGCTGACGATCCTGGTGCTCATCTACTCTTTCAAGCGCAGCATGTACTGGGAGTCGACGAGGCGGAATCTTCCGTTTTGGGTGGCGGTGACAGGCGCGGCGGCGATGGTGGCGATGACCGTCGTCGTCGGCGTGCGGGCGTCAGCGTATCCCAAGCCCGAAGAAGCGGAAGTCCCATCCACGCTGGTTGACCAGATTGTCGCCGGGCAGGATTTGTACTCCGTCCATTGCGTAGAATGTCACGGCGACGACGGCTCGGTGGCGGTCATCGAGGGCGTGGAAGGGCTGGAGGGCGAAGAAATCACGCCCATCAACAGCCGCGATGTGCTCTACACCATCACGGATGGCGCAATGTACGAGGTGATTGCCTACGGGCGCCCCAATGCAGGTATGCCGCCGTTCGGCAAGACCTACGGCGGTGAACTCTCGCGCAGTGAAATTGATTACATCATTCTCTTCATGCGCTATACCTGGGACGACCGCTTCGAATCGCCCGTCATCCCCGAACTCTTCCCGCCGCTGGCAGAGGGCGAGGTGCCGTCGTATGATGTGCACATTGCGCCGATTGTCAAACGCTATTGCGTCTCCTGCCACCGCGCCGGAAAGGATAACAACAACTTCCTGATGACCTCTTATGAGGAAATTCTCACCACTGGCGATAATGTGGATCACAACCTCATTGCCGGAGACATGAATAGTTATCTGTTGCAGGTCATTCAGGGAACCCCCATCATGGATCCCGCCGACCCGACCAAAGAGTTAATTGGCGTCATGCCGCCCAAGACCAAACTCAAGTCAAATGTAGTAGATGCCTTCATCCGCTGGGTGATGAACGGGATGCCCAAGACGGCTGAAGAGGCTGCGGCGCTCTCGGTCACGCCCGAAGCGCAGGTGACGCCGACACCGTAACCTGCTCCCCCACATCCAGAAACAAAAAAAGTCGGGACTTTCACATCCCGACTTTTTGTTTACTGGTTCACCTCTTTACATGTGACTGATGACCGCATCCCCGAACTCGGAGCATTTGACTTCCTTCGCACCTTCCATCAGACGGGCGAAATCGTAAGTCACCGTCTTGGCGTTGATCGCGCCTTCCATGCCCTTGACGATGAGGTCTGCCGCTTCGGTCCAGCCCATGTAGCGCAGCATCATCTCGCCGGAGAGGATGACCGAGCCGGGGTTGACCTTGTCCAGGTCGGCGTACTTCGGCGCCGTGCCGTGAGTCGCCTCGAAGATGGCATGACCCGTCTCATAGTTGATGTTCGCGCCGGGCGCGATGCCAATGCCGCCCACCTGCGCGGCGAGCGCGTCGGAGAGATAATCGCCGTTCAGGTTGAGCGTGGCAATCACATCGTAATCGCGCGGACGGATGAGCACGAATTGCAGGGTCACGTCGGCGATGGAGTCCTTGATGAGCAGTTTGCTCTTCCACTTGCCGCCGCCGTGAGTCTCCCATAGCGCCAGCGCCTCTTCCACTTCCTTGCGGATCTCCGCCTGCTTATCGGGCGCCATCATATCGTAACCGGGGTCAATCATACGCGCGTTCTCTTCCACGCTCAGGTTCGGGTTGGCTTCCTTGTTGCCCAAAATCCAACTCTCGCGCTCGGTCACGATGTCGTTGCGGAACTCGCGCTTTGCCAGGGTGTAGCCCCAGTCCTTGAACGCGCCTTCGGTGAACTTCATGATGTTGCCCTTGTGGACAAGGTTCACGCTCTTGCGCTTGTTCGCCAGCGCCCACTGAATCGCCGCGCGCACCAGCCTCTCGGTCCCCTGAACCGAAACGGGCTTCACGCCGAATCCCGCCGTATCGGGGAAGCGAATCTTGGCGTACTCCTTGGGGAACGTCTCTTTCAACAACTCCTTGAACTTCTTGTTCTCTTCCGTCCCTTGCTGAAACTCGATGCCCGTGTAAATATCCTCCGTATTCTCGCGGAAAATCACCATATCCACATATTCGGGATGTTTAACAGGGGAAGGCACGCCGTTGTAATAACGCACCGGGCGCTGGCAGACATAGAGGTCCAGCAATTTGCGCAGCGCCACATTCAGCGAGCGGATGCCGCCGCCGACGGGCGTGGTGAGCGGTCCCTTGATGCCCACCAAAAATTCCTTGAACGCCTCGGTCGTTTCATCGGGCAGCCAGGTGTTGAACAACTTGAACGACTTCTCGCCCGCATACACTTCCATCCAGTGAATCTTGCGCTTGCCGCCGTACGCCTTCTCCACCGCCGCATCGAACACACGCACCGACGCGCGCCAGATGTCGCGCCCGGTCCCATCGCCCTCCACAAACGGGATAATTGGATTATCGGGAACCTGTAACTTGCCGTCCTTGATGGAAATCTTTGCCCCGTCAGCGGGGACTTTGACGTTTTGATATGCCATCTTCCTTCTCCTTGCAAAATGATGAGCGGGATTATATCACCCGCATTCGACGCCCTTCAGTGACAAATATCATATCATGCCCGCAATGGGTATGAGATTTGTCCCCGCCTCATTCCTACGGGACGGCTGATCCCGTTTCGAACGATTTTTCGCCCCTCTTGACACCCTCCCGAAACGGCGTAAAATTCGGCGCAATGTACCGGCTGCCCCGCTTCCAACAATTGTTTCCCCAACATCTCTTTGGCAAGATTGTTGCTCCCATTCAAAATCAGAGAGTCGCTTTTAGCGGCTCTCTTTTTTTGCCCGACACTGGAACACCGAAACACTTCACATGCTCAAACTCCCCGGCCTGATTGACCCACACGTCCACGTCCGCGAACCCGGACAGACCCACAAAGAAGATTGGGACACCGCCACCCAGGCTGCCCTCGCCGGCGGCGTGACGACCATCCTTGCCATGCCCAACACCAAGCCGCCCATCTTCGACGCCTCCACCCTCGACCTCGCGCTGGATGCCGCCAGACGAAAAGCCCGCTGCGACTACGCCCAATTCCTCGGCGCAGGACCCGATAACGCCGATACCGTTGCCGCCCTCGCCCCCAAAGCCGCAGGCTTGAAAATGTACCTCGACTCCACCTTCGGCGAACTCCGCCTGAACGACATGACCTTGTGGATGCCTCACTTCGAGAAATTCCCTAAAGCGTATCCCATCGTCCTGCACGCCGAATCCCGCACCATGGCGGCAGGGATTCTCTTCGCCGCCCTCTATGACCGCCCCGTTCACATCGCACACGTCTCGTTGAAGGAGGAAATTCTGCTCATCAAAGCGGCAAAAGAACGAGGAATAAAGGTCACTTGCGAGGTCTGTCCACATCACTTGTTTTTACCCTCACCCCTGCACCCCTCTCCCGCTGGGAGAGGGGCTGGGGGTGAGGGCAGACTCGAAGTCCGCCCGCGCCTCGCCAGCCAGGAAGACGTGGACGCCCTGTGGAACAACCTCGATGTCATTGACTGCTTCGCCACCGACCACGCCCCGCACACCCTCGCCGAAAAAGACTCCGACACCCCCCCGCCTGGTTTTCCCGGACTTGAAACCCTGCTTCCGCTCCTCCTCACCGCCATTGACGCTCGACGGTTGACTTTCGACGATTTGATTCAGAAGAGTGTCATTAACCCAAGAAAGATTTTTCACCTCCCCGACCAGCCCGAAACCTGGGTCGAAGTGGACGAAACCGCCTCCTACGAAATCCGCGCCGCCGAACAATTCACCCGCTGCGGCTGGACTCCCTTCGAGGGCTGGAAGGTCAAAGGGAAAGTGAGAAAGGTCGTTTTGCGCGGCAAGGTCGCTTTTGAGGATGGAAAGGTTTTGGCACAGCAGGGATACGGACGGAACATCCGCCTGTGATATGTGCTAAAATATGTATTGTACTATGTAGAAAGGACAAAAATGCAAAAAATTATCGGTGTGACCGAACTTCAGCGCAAGTTCCGTTCGTTCTTCGATGAGGTGGTTCGCAGACGCACGCCCCTTATTTTGACGCGCGGATCGCGCCCCGAAGCGGTACTTCTCCCCTATGAGGAATATCTGCACTATCAGCAGATGCAGGAAAGCGAAGTGCTGGCGCGGTTTGACCAGGTCTGGAATCGTCTCGCCCAACTCAACGCCTCATACTCCGACGAGGAAATTGCCGCGGACATCGAAGCCGCTCGCCAGGGATAGCGTATGCGCGTCGTCGTGGACACAGGAATTTTGGTCAGCGCGCTAATCCGCCCAAAAGGGGCGATTGGAGATATTCTTCATGCCCTGCGTAACGGACGGTTCACAGCGATCTATTCCACGCCGATGATGCTGGAAGTCACTGAGGTACTTGGGCGCCCAAAGATTCGGGAGAAATACCACGTCCAGGCTGATGACATCGAGGCTTTGATCAATCTCATACGCCTGCGCGGAGAATTGGTTATCCCAAAACAATCGGTTACAGCCTGTCGCGATTCAAAAGACAACAAGTTTCTCGAAGCCGCGCTGGCAGGCGAAGCGGACGCCATCGTCACAGGCGATGATGATTTGCTGGTACTTCATCCCTTTGAAAGGGTGGATATTTTGCGCCCTGCCGAATTATTGGAGAAGTTATGAAATCAGACTTCCGAGGTCTTGGACACTTCGGAAGTTTTTGTAATAGGAATGCTCTGTTGCAAGGATTTTTTTGAAGCGTACTGGGCGTTCTCTAACGCCCGAAGTTGCGCTAGAGAGCGCAAAATACGCAAGATTTTTGAATGATTGC